>NZ_QKZL01000007.1 GCF_003253995.1 Palleronia aestuarii | reverse complement strand
TGCTCGGCGGCGAGCCCCTCCATGATCCGCGCGAACGCGCCCATGCGGCTCCACCCGATCCAGCGATTGTAGAGCGTCTTGTGCGGGCCGTATTCACGCGGCGCGTCCCGCCAGCGCAAACCGTTGCGATCGATGAATACAACACCACTGAGCACGCGCTTGTCGTCCACCCGCGGCCTGCCATGCGACTTCGGGAAACAGGGGCGCAGCCGCGCCATCTGCGCGGCGGTCGGCCAAAGCAACATCACTCATCGTCAGCCTCCTTCTGGCGAAGGCTGAATCACGCAGCGCCGTCCTGATCGATGGGTCCTGAGCGTAGAACATCTGTCCAAAGAGATGAAGCGAGCCCGGTTCAACCCCCGAACGGTGAAGTTGAACCCCGCCCAGTTCGAGTTGACTTTGAAGATCTCGAGGCCGCGTTGGCCGAGGCGCAAGAGACCTATGAGGTCGCGGCGTCGGAGCGGTGGAAAAGACAGCGTTGACGGACTGCGGCTGGGCCACAAAGCTCTCGCTTTCCACGTTACGCGGAGAGGACGGTGACGTGGGCTACCCGAAATCGGTTGCCGCAGACAGCCTTGACGCCGACGATCTCCTCTTCGGGCTTTTCATCCAAGAAGGTGCACTCGGGCACGTTGCTCAAGCGCCCCGTCCCTGGCCCACAGCAGTCGGGCGCCTGACCGCCGCGGCGGCTTGCGAAACGGTTCGTTGATCGGGCGTACGTCACCCGAAACCTCACCCCGACCGCCTTGTATCCGTACCTCGCGCCTCATCCCCCCATTGCCGACCCTCCTGCGCGCAGGAAGCGCGGCGGTTTCGGCCGCTGGTTAAACTTATCTTCAAATTCTTTGCGTATTTCGGCGGCACCATTGCGCAACCCGTCGAGGAAATCCGATGCCCGTCCGCGAAATCCCGTTAAGGCCGCGCCGCGCACCGCGAAGGGGTGGCCGCATCGGGTCGCCGATCCCCCTTGCGCAACGGGTGCTGGCCGGATGGCCACGCGACACCTGTGGGGGCGATCGTCCGCCCCGATGGTAGAGGCCCCGCCGATCCGCCGCAACATCCCGCACTGCCGATTCCCAAGCGGCATTGACCAGGAGACAAATGGAATGTTCTTCAAGGCCCTGACGATTTCCCGCAAGCTGGCGCTCGGCTTCCTTGCGATCGTGACGATTGCCATCGCGGCCTCCGCGGTGTCGCTCAAGGGCCTCGCGGATATCAGATCCGTCGACAGCTGGAACATCCACACCTACGACGTGCTGGAACACGCGACCACGGCCCTCGCGGCGGTCGTGGATCAGGAGACCGGCCTGCGCGGTTATCTCATCTCCGGCGACACCGCCTTTCTCGAACCTTACGAGATGGGCCAGCAGATGTTCGCGGAGGAGATCGCCGAGCTTCTCTCCCTCACCTCCGACAATCCTGCGCAGCAGGAGCGGCTCGTGGAGCTGCGCGAGGCGGAGGCCATGTGGCGCGAGACGATTGCCGCTCCGGCTATCGACCTGATGGGCGATCCCTCGACCGTGGAAGAGGCTCGACAGATCGAGGCTTCGGGCGCCGGCAAAGAGTTCATGGACCGCATACGCGGCGTCCAAGGCGACTTCTTCGCCGCAGAGAGCGCCCTGCTCGAGATCCGCGCGGCCGAGAAGGAGGCGGTCGAGACCTTTTCGACCATGGTGACGATCGCGAGCGCGGTCGCCATCGTGCTGGGCGCGATCCTCATCGGCACCCTTCTGACGCGCACGATCCGACGCGGTCTCGACCGCGCCGTCGGCGTGGTCGATGCGGTCGCGTGCGGCGATCTGCAGGTCGATACATCCACCACCCGCCGCGACGAGATCGGCCGATTGATGAGCGCGATGGACCGGATGGTGGCCGACCTGCGGGGGATGAGTTCGTCGGCGGAAGCGATCGCGAAGGGGGACTTGAAGGTCGAGGTGACGCCACGCTCCGAGGACGACCGCCTGGGTCACGCGCTGCGCGACATGGTGGGCCGCCTGCGCGAAGTAATCTCGAATGCGAGCGTCAGCGCTGCGCATGTGGCCGACGGCGCGTCGAGCCTGTCCTCGACCGCCGAGCGGCTGTCGGCGGGATCGACACAGCAGGCTTCGGCAGCCGAGGAGGCCTCGGCCTCGATCGAGGAGATGACTGCCAATATCCGCCAGAACGCCGACAATGCGAGTCAGACCGAGAAGATCGCCGGCGAGTCCGCCGAGAATGCACGTCGCTCCGGCGAGGCTGTGGCGAACGCCGTGCGCGCGATGAAGACGATTGCCGAGCGGATCACCATCATCCAGGAGATCGCCCGTCAGACCGACCTGCTGGCGCTCAACGCGGCGGTCGAGGCGGCGCGGGCGGGCAGCCACGGCAAGGGTTTCGCGGTGGTGGCCTCGGAGGTGCGCAAGCTCGCCGAGCGCTCGCAGCAGGCCGCGGCCGAGATCAGCGCGCTTTCGGTCGAGACGGTCGATGTCTCGGGCGAGGCGGGCCGGATGCTCGAGACGCTGGTCCCGAACATCCAGCGCACGGCGGATCTGGTGCAGGAGATCTCGGCCTCGACGCGTGAGCAGAACGTGGGCGCCGAGCAGATCAATCAGGCGATCCGAGAGCTCAACGCCGTCATCCAGCAGAACGCCGGCGCAGCCGAACAATCGGCCGCCACCAGCCAGGAACTCGCCGCGCAGAGCGCGCAGCTGACCGGCGTGATCTCGTATTTCGACATCGAGGGCGTCGCCCCCACGCCCGCCAACGACGCCCGACCCCGACCGACCCCCAGATCGACCGTCGAGGCTTTCGACCTCGACCTCGCCTCCGAAGAGGTTAGCAACACCGACTTTCAGCGCTACGCCGGCTGATTGCGAACCGGAAGCACCGTCACATGCCCGCCCCCGAAAGGGGGGCGGCTCCATGGCCAATATGGGACAGTTGCGTCAACTAGCTCCGCGCAAAATGCAGTTTCATGGTCTGCGTTTCAGGCTGTTCGAACAGACCCTGGAGAAAGTCGATCTCGCTGCGGACGCCCGGCGGCTTGTTCGAGACATGGTCGTTTTTGATGGTCTTGGATCGTCTCGATCGTCACCAGCTTCGCTTTGGCGGATCGCAGCGAACGGAATGATTGCCACGTTTCGAGTAGGCGGTTCAGCGCCGCGCGAGCGCTCTCGATCCAACAGCTTCACCACTTCCGGTCGATGTGCAGAATACTTTCGTGGGGCAGTCACACCATAAATGCCCCGCCGGGAAGTCGATTCCGATGGTGCAGCGAACTTCCTTGTCGTTCTCACCAAGATGCAGGCTGACCCTGTTGCGCTAATCGGAGGTGATGATGCTCTGTCCTTTCCCCGTTGGGCTCAGGCAACGGCTTCGATCTCGGCCCTTCCAAGGGCCGAGCAGCGGTTCATGATGGCGATGCGGGTCTGAATTCCGGCGGTCTGGCGATCGGGGTCTCGTGACATGATCTGGTCGCAGAAGAGCTTGAGGCGGTTCATCCGGGCCTCGACGCGACTTCGGATGTGATAGCCTGCCCATTTCTTCCGGATCGATCACCCCACACAGCGCGTCGCCTTCAGGATCTCGTTTCGCGATATCGCGGCAGGGCAGTCCGGCTTCCACGCTCGCCCATTGCGACGGATCGGGATGATCGGTTCGGCGCGATGCTCGAGGATCGCCGCATGGCAGCGGCGTGTGTCATAGGCTCCGTCGGCCGTGACTGTCTCAATGCCCTCGTCGGCCGGGATCTGCGACAGCAGCTCCGGCAGGATCGGGCTATCGCCCTGTCTGCTTGTGGTAAATTCGACCGCACGGATATCGCCAGTGGCGGTGTCCATTGTTAGATGAACCTTCCGCCATTCGCGTCTGCGCGTCGCACCGTGCTTGCGGGCCAGCCATTCGCCGTCGCCACGAAAACGGATGCCGGTCCTGTCGATCGGCAGGCTCAGCGGCTTGCCGGAGCGCCGATACGGGATCTGTACCTGGATCCGAGCCTGACGTCGGCACAGCGTCGAATAGTCCAGAACGGGCCAGTCGAGCCCGGCCATCTCGATCAGGCTCTCGACGAGATCGACGATCTGGCGAAGCGGCAGGCCGAACGGGACTTTCAGCGTGAGACAGGTCTGAATGGCGCTGTCGGAGAAGGTCTGGGGGTGGCCACGCTTGCCGTTTCGATCCGCCTGCCGGGACATTTCAGGATCGAACCAGACGGACAACGATCCTCGCCGCTTCAACGCAGCGTTATAGTCAGACCAGTTCGTCGTGCGGTAGCGGGTGTTGGCAGGCTTTGGCATGCCATCGATCTAACTATCAGGATTCCCGAAGTGAATCCTTCTCACCGATATGTGCAACAAGGCCATTCAAGACGCGCCATCTGTGCATTTCTTAGGCTCAGGACCCATCGATCAGGACGGCGCTGCGTGATTCAGCCTTCGCCAGAAGGAGGCTGACGATGAGTGATCTTTTCTGGCCGACCGACGCTCAGATGGTGCGGCTGCGCCCCTGTTTCCCGAAGTCGCATGGCGGTCGCCGGATGGACGACAAGCGCGTACTCAGTGGTATTGTATTCATCGATCGCAACGGTTTGCGCTGGCGGGACGCGCCGCGTGAATACGGCCCGCACAAGACGCTCTACAATCGCTGGATCGGGTGGAGCCGCATGGGCGCGTTCGCGCGGATCATGGAGGGGCTCGCCGCCGAGCAAGCCGATTGCCGGACGATCATGATCGACACGACCCATCTGAAGGCGCACCGGACGGCCTCAAGCCTGCGCCTTCAAAAGGGGGGCGTGGCCGCCTGATCGGGCGGAGTTCGAGGATCAGGAGACGATCCGGTGGATCGTTTCCCCGAGGACGGCGGGATGAATACCAAGCTCCATGCCGTCACCGACCGCGAGGGTCGCCTTGTCCGCCTCATTATAGCCGCCGGCCAAATCAGCGACTACAAGGGCGCGCTCGCGCTCCAGAGCGGCTTTCCGCAATCGGACTGGTTTCTCGCCGACCGCGGCCACGACGCCGACTGGTTCCGTAACTCTCTGTCGGAAAGCAGAATTCGGGCCTGCATTTCGCCGCGCAAGTCGCGCACGATCCCGATCAAATACGACAAACGCAGATACCGGCGCCGACATCGTATCGAGATCATGTTCGGCCGCATCAAGGATTGGCGCCGTGTGGCCACGCGCTGTGACCGATGCCCCGAGGTCTTCCTCTCGGCCATCGCGCTCACCGCCACCGTCATCTATTGGCTATGAGCCCTGAGTCTAGGCTTGCCCTGACCGCAGTGTCATTCGGGCTCCGGCAGCCCTTCTGCATCGGCGTAATGCCAACCATCGAGTGCGGGCGGCCTCGCTGGGCGCTTTTGTCGCCGGACCCGGCAGCGATGACGGATGTTTCGGCCTTATGCCCGACGCTCCACATATCGCCCCGTCCCGCACAAGATCGCCACGCGAAGATCCCGATACCCTCGCTCGGACACTTCCCGGAGGTCACGAGGATGGGCGGCCGTTCCGGCCGAGGCGCGTTCTTCTAACGCGGGCCGCGCGGGACTGGCCGATGGCGGGGCGGGTCGCGGAACGCGCGGCGGCAATGGGCGCGGAGATCGTGGAGCTTGCCGGCGATCGGATCACGGGGCTCAAGGACGACGATCCGCGCACCGAATACCGCCGCGCGAAATCGACCCTCGCGGTGACCGTCGCCTCCGCGGGTGCGATGCGGCCGCAGCCGATCCCGCCCTCCGCGGATTGGCGCTTCGATCTCGCCACCGGCTGCCCGGCGCATTGCCAGTACTGTTATCTCGCGGGCTCGCTCAAGGGGCCACCGGTCACTCGTCTCTTCGTCAATCTCCCCGAGATACTCGAACACCTGCCGCCACTTTCGGGGCAGGGGCGGATCACGTCTACGAATGCCGACCGGGCCGGCGAGGGCACGACTTTCGAGGCGTCCTGCTACACCGACCCTCTGGCGCTCGAGCCTCTGTCGGGGTGCCTGTCCGAGACGATTTCGTGGTTCGGCGAGCGCTCCGACGATCTCAGCCTGCGGTTCACCACCAAGTTCGCGGAGACCGCTTCGCTCGAGGCGGCGGTGCATGGTGGCCGGACGCGGGTGCGCCTCTCGGTCAACGCGGAGGAGATCACCCGCCGGTTCGAGGGCGGCACGGCGCCGCTCGCTGCCCGTCTCGCGGCGATGGGGCGTCTTGCCCGTGCGGGTTACAAGGTGGGCCTCACGGTCGCGCCGATCATGCCGGTCGAGGATTGGGAGGGGGCCTACGACCGCCTCTTCGCGGCCGCGTCCGCCGCTCTCCCAGCAGGGGCGGATGTGACCGTCGAGCTCATCACCCACCGCTTCACGCCCGGATCGCGCGACGTCCTTCTCGGCTGGTATCCCGCGACTGGACTGGAGATGGATCCGGCCGTCCGTACGGTCAAGCGCAACAAGTTCGGCGGCCGCAAATACGTCTATCCGGCCCCCCTGATGCGGGAGATGCGCGCGACGCTCGAGGGGCAGGCGGCCGCTCGCTTGCCGGGGGCGCAACTGCTCTACTGGACGTGACGCGTCCCCCCTTACGTATCGTCCTGTTTCATGGCGCGCGCCAGACGGCGGATCCGGAGGGCGCGATTGAGTTCGCCCCCGAAGATCAGGAGAAGTGCGGCGAGATAGACGAAATAAAGTGCCGCCATGATCCCCGCGAGACCCGCGTAGTAGCTCGCGTATCCGTCGAAATGACCAAGGTAGAACGTGAAGACGGATCCGAGTGCCATCCACGCGACGGTGGTGAAGAGCACCCCGGGCCAGATGTTGACGAAACGCGTCCGACGCGCGGGAAGGAAGACGTGGGCTACGAACAATGCCACGATCAGGAGCGTGGCCGCGATGAAGTAACGTGCCATGGCGATCGTCGTGGAGGAGGGGTCGAATCCCGGGAGAAGCGCGTCGACCCAGGATTCGGCCCGAGGGGCGAGCACGACGAGATAACCGATCATCGTCAGAACGAGACTGCACATCACCACCATGCCGCTCTGCAGGACGTAGAGCATCGGGGTCGAGCGGGTCTCCCGAATGGCGTAGGCGCGGTTGAGGCCGACGCGGACGCCATCGACGCCGCCCACCGCGAACCAGATCGTCAGGAGGATGCCGAGGCCGAGCGCGCTGCCCCGCTGGACGCTCATGATCTTGTCGACCTCCGAGACCATCGGATCGACGAGGGCTGCGGGAACGATGGAGATCAGGAACCCGATGAGGCCGTCGGCCATCGACCGATCGCCCACGAAGGCCGTGAGCGAGGAGGTGAAGATCAGGAACGGGAAGACCGCGAGCAGCGTGCGGAACGCGACGTTGCCCGCCAGACCGAAGGCATCGTCGCTCCAGAGGCGCAGGAGCGCCTCCCGGAGCACCGCCCAGGCCGCGCGCCAGCCCTGTCCGTTCAGCAGATCGTCAGGCTGTTCGCTCAGGACGCCTTTCGAGGGTTCGTATGGGCGTCTCTTGTCTCGGGCCAGTGTCGGAACATGCAATCTGCGCAACCTCCCGCATCGCCTCGCCCTCGAGGCCTGTCGGTGACGCAAGGTAGCCCTTCGCGGTCGCCGCGTCATCCATTCATGTCGAATATGTCGTTACCTGGATCGTCCTGTCCGTTTTTTCTTGCCGGGCCGAGGATCGTTGCCGTCGCGTCCGGCCCGCTCACCTCGTGCCGATCCGCCCGGCGCCGGGGGTCGCGGCTCTTCCACGCGACCGCGGACAAGTCGAGAATAGGGGCCGGGACGTGCGGTAAGGGGAATCGCGGCGTCGTTTGACCTATCGGAAGTGATCGGCGGGCACGGGACCGCATGTGTCCTGCCGGCGCTGCTCTTCCAGGCGCGGCAAGACGTTGCGCGTGGGCGGTATCGGAATGCCGGGCATCGCGGTGGCGATCGGGAAAATGGTCGATCGCCTCGCGACCGATCCTGTCCCGTCGTTTTCGGTTCGATCGGCAGATTCGCGCCCAGGTTCCTTATGTGCCCAAACGCCATTCGCCTTCCGGCGCCGACCGCGCGCGCAGCCGCGCCAGGTGCCAGCCCCGGTCACCCGGACGGTGATCGGGCGCCATCCGCCAGCGCGTCTCCACCCCCGGCGCGGCGCCCTCGGGGGTGAGCAGAAGGCCCAGGGGCGGACCGGCTCCCCCCGTTCCGGCCCCCGCCTCCGCGGCGAGGTGCAGGCGGCGCACCGGCGTGAGGGCGGGGGGCTCGGGCAGGTCCGCCACGACGAGCGGTACCACCCCGCTCCTGAGCCCCTGTTCCATCGACCAGAGCAGATCCTCTCTCCGGTCGGGGGTGGCGTAGACGAGCCGTCCCGGCGCGAGGGTGCGGGCAAAACCGCAGGGATTGGGCCGGACCGGGCTCCATTCGGGCAGGATCCAGAGAACCGGGCCAGCCATCCGCGCGGCGATCCGAAGGGCAAGGCTGCGCCGTGCGGGGCCGCAGATCTCGTGTACCCGGCCAGGCGCGAGGGTGAGCCCCGGGGCGAAGGCGATCCCGTCCGGGGCAGGGCGGCGCGGGCCGCGGAGGAGGAGGTGAGGCGCGTGAATCGACATGGGCACAGCATTGCATGTTCTTATTTCGTTCTCAACATTTTCCGTTCCGATGCGGGCTGGATCTTCCCACCCGGCCCGCCTAGGCCTCCCTGCGACAGCGGATCGGAGAAAAGCGCATGGAGCGGATCGAATTGGGGCGGACCGGGATCGAGGTCTCGGCCTGGTGCCTCGGCACGATGACCTGGGGACGGCAAACGGACGAGGCGGGCGGCCATGCCCAACTCGACCGGGCGCTCGACGCGGGCATCGATTTTGTCGACACGGCGGAGATGTATCCCGTCAATCCCGTCACGGCCGAGACGGTGGGCGATACGGAGGCCGTCATCGGCAACTGGATCCGCCGCACCGGGCGGCGCGACGACATCGTGCTCGCCACCAAATGCACCGGGCCGAGCCCGCTCGTCCGCGATCACGCGCCGATCACGCCCGAGACGCTGCGCACGGCACTCGAGGGATCGCTCGCACGGCTCGCCACCGACCATGTCGATCTCTACCAACTCCACTGGCCCAATCGCGGCAGCTTCCATTTCCGCAAGGCGTGGGATTTCGATCCCACCGGCCAGGACGCGGCAGAGGTCCGGGACAATTTCGCCGCGCTGATGGAGACGCTCGCGGCGTTCGTGGCGGAGGGCAAGATCCGCGCCTTCGGCCTCTCGAACGACAGCGCCTGGGGCATCTGCCGCTGGCAGGACGCGGCGGCGGCGGCGAATGGCCCCCGCGTCGCCACGATCCAGAACGAGTATTCGCTTCTCTGCCGGCAATTCGACACCGACCTCGCCGAGGCGTGCTACAACGAGGACGTGACGCTTCTGGCCTATTCGCCGCTCGCCGCGGGCCTCCTGACGGGCAAGTACCAGGACGGGCAGGTGCCCGCCGCCTCGCGGAAGGCCACGAACGAGACACTCGGCGGCCGCGCGACCGACCGGGCCTTTGATGCGGTCGGGGCCTATCTCGACCTCGCGGAGCAGCACGGGATCGACCCCGTCCACCTCGCGCTTGCTTGGACGCGGACCCGCCCGGTAGCCACGATCCCGATATTCGGCGCCACGAACATGGAGCAGCTCGAGCGGGTGATCGACGGTGTCGAGACAAGGCTCGACGAAACCGTGCTCGAGGAGATCGCGGACATCCACCGGTCCCATCCGATGCCCTATTGAGCTTGCGCCGCCGGTGTCGATCGGATTGGCTTCATCCGATCACGGGACATGCGGAGGACGAATGCCCCACCTTCTGATCTTCGGAGACAGCAACACCCACGGCACCCTGGCGCAGCCCGATCCGGAGGGGCGCCTGCGGCTCGACACACAGGCGCGCTGGGCCGGGCGTCTTGCCGTGGGGCTCGGGGCCGATTGGCGGATCACGGTCGAGGGATTGCCGGGGCGGACCTGCACGAGCGACGACCCGGTCGAAGGGGCGGGACGCAACGGGCTGACGCTTCTCACGCCGCTTTTGCAAAGCCACGCGCCGATCGACATCGTGGCGATCATGCTCGGCACGAACGACCAAAAGGCCCGTTTCGCGCTTCGCGGGATCGACATCGCGAATTCCGCCGGACGGCTGCTCGTCACCGTGGCGCAGATCGCGCCCGAGGCGCGGCGGCTCCTGATCTGTCCGCCCCGCGTGCGGGAGACCGGCGCCTTCGCGGAGATGTTCGCGGGCGCCGAGGACCGCGCGGCGAGCCTGCCCGGTCACATGGAGCGGGTGGCGCAAGAACAAGGCGCGGCCTTCTTCGACGCGAACGGCGTCATCGCGGTCGATCCGCTCGACGGCATCCACCTCGATGCGGAAGCGCACGAGACGCTTGCCCGCGCGCTCCTGCCGGTCGTCCGGGGCCTCGCTTCGTGAGCCGCGGCGTGTTGAGCGCCCTTGCCGCGCTCCTGATGCTTACCGCTTGCTCGACCGAGTCGCCGCTTCTACCGGCACGCAGCTACCGCGATACATCGGTGCCAATCGCCTCGGCCGCCGCGTTCGACCCCTCGCGCTACGCAGGCCGCTGGTACGAGATCGCTTCCTTCCCGATGCCGTTCCAGACCGGATGCCGCAAGACGCAGGCCATCTACACCCCGCGCGGCGACGGCTCCTTCGCTGTAGCGAATTCCTGCACGGGACGTGACGGTGCGCTGCGCGAGATCGAAGGAGACGCCGTCGTGACGGGGCCGGGCCGGCTCGAGGTACGCCTCGACGGCGTGCCGTTCATCGCACCCTACTGGGTGCTTTGGGTCGACGAGGGCTATCGGACCGCCGTCGTGGGCGTACCGTCCGGACGGGCCGGATGGATCCTGAACCGGACGCCGGAAATCACACCCGATCGGTTCGAGGCGGCGCGGCGCATCCTCGCCCATAACGGCTACGATCTGTCGAAGCTGCAAGTCACGGACCAGACCGGCACGCCATGAGGCGTTCAGCGTGCCGCGTCGCGAACCTCCGGCGCGTCGCCGTCGAAGAAGGGGATGCGGTCGGGCGTGTCGAGAGACGGCAATCGCGCGGCGACTTCCGCGAGAACGATCGCGGTGACGTAGGGCAGGTCGAGGCCGCGGGCCTCCTCGATCGGGATCCACTTCAGGTTCGCGAGCTCGTCCCCCGCGGCCGAAAAATCGTCTGGATCACTGGCCAGGCTTTCTGCGTCGAGCGTGAAGAAGCGCGCGTCGAACCGGCGCGGTCGACCGGGCGGTGTGATCGCGCGAAAGACGTAGCGCAGACCCCGCGCATCGGGGCGGTGACCCGTAGCCGCGAAACCTCGCCAATCGCCCGGCGCCTCCGCCCAATCGGCGCGGCAGCCCGCGACCTGACCCGTCTCTTCCCAGAGTTCGCGGATACCCGCCGCGGCGAAGGTCGCCCCATCGGGGCCGAGCCGCCGCGCGCAGGCGTCGGGGAGGGGCCCGGCAAGGGTGATGGCCGCATCGCCGGGATCGACGGCCCCGCCGGGAAAGACGACTTTATCGGGCATGAAGACGGCCGCCTTGCCACGCTGGCCCATCAGGACGCTCGGTGCAGCGTGGCGGTCACGGATCACGATGATCGTCGCGGCATCGCGGACGGGAATGTTTTCGGAACTCAAAACCCGTGCATCCGCCGCGCCCACTGGAAAGCCACGACCATCCCCTTCAGCCGCGGCAGCAGGTAAAGCGACAGCGCGACGCAGGCCGTGCAGAAGATCGTCGCGAGCACCATCGGCGGCGGCCGGAACGCGACGAACACGACATGCAGGAAGGGCGCCATCAGGTGGCCCACGAGGAGAATCGTCAGATAGGCCGGCGCATCGTCGGCGCGGGCATGCTGCAATTCCTCCCCGCAGACGCAGCAGCGCGCCCTGACCGTCAGATATCCCTTCAGCACGGGGCCGGACCCGCAATTCGGACATCTGCGCCGGAACCCGTTCAGAAGGGCGGGTTTCAGCGGGCGATCGGCGCGATCCTCTTCCACCCGGTCCTCGTCGGGATTGTCGAACATGGGCTGCGTCCTCTCTTTGGCCGTAGCCTTACTCCTCCCTGCCGCGCGTGTCAGCAGGGCCCGTGTGGGACGCTTGCGGCGGGTTGTCGCGAAACCCGGATGGGAACAGTCAGTTCGTCCGTTCCGCAGGGGGTGCGAGGGGGTAATCGACAAGGCCGCGCGGTCCGCGAAGCCGGTCCCGGGCGTCGTCGGCGAGACGGGTGCGGTCGCGGCCCTCCGCCTTGGCGCGGTAAAGCGCGGCATCGGCCGATGCCAGGGCCGAGTCCGGATCGCTGATCGCACAAACCGCCCCGATGCTGACTGTCACCGCAATATCGGTGCCCGACGTCGTGGTGATGGGCGTCGCCGAGATGGCCGTCCTAAGTCGTTCGGCGGCGATCATCGCCTCGTCGGGCGCAGTGTCCGGCATCGCGATCAGGAACTCCTCGCCCCCGATGCGCGCCACGAGATCGACATCGCGGATGTTCTCGCGCAGGCGATCGGCCACTTGGCGCAGCACCGCATCGCCCGCCGGATGCCCGAAGGTATCGTTCACCGCCTTGAAGTGGTCGACATCGACGAGCAGCGTGCCATAACCGCGCCCCGCCGCGTGCGGCCGCGCCGCGAGGACTGCGAGGTGATGCATCGCGTAGCGCCGATTGTAGAGACCCGTCAGCGGATCGAAGGCCGCCATGACGAGGCCGGCATCGACGCTCGCGCGCAGCGCGTCCGTCTCGCGCTTGAGCTTCAACTGACGCAGGATGCGCAGGCTCCGCTCCTCCGCGCTCGCGTAACAGGGCACGAGGTCGTTGACGCCGAGATCAAGGGCGCGCGCGCCCTTGTCGGGCATCTCGGGATCGTATTCCACCACGAAGGCGGCCCGCCGGGCATGACCGCTCGCGCGAAGCTCCGCGAGGATCCAGAGGACCTCGTCGATATCGCCCTCCTGATGAGACAATACGAAAAGGTCGGGAGGCGCGTCGCTATCAGCCACGGCTTGGGCCTCGCTCGGCGAGATGACGCTGATGTCGTGCGGAGCGCTGCGGCGCAATTCGCGCGCGATTGCGGAGGCCGTGGCGCTTTTCTCGCCGACGATGGCAATGCGGCCAGGGGTCTCGAACGGCGAGGAAGCCTCAGCGAAGCCCAGCCGGGAGGCGGTCTGCGTCCGGCGGTGCAGTTCGGCGCGCGATTCGCTCGCGCGCAGCAGGCTGCGCATCGTCGTGAGCAGCCATTGACGGTCGATCGGCCGACGCACGATCGACGATGCACCGGCCTCAAGCGCCGCGATTCGGAACTCGGCATCGTCACGATCGCTAACCACCACGATCGGAGGGGTGGAGGATCCGTGATCGGATCGCATGCGGGCGCAGAAGTCCTGAGCGGTCATATCGGGAAGGTCGACGTCGCAGACGACGATATCCGTTCCGTCACGCACGAAGGCCGCCAGCGCCTCCGTCGCGTTAGCGACGGCGGTCACCTGGTACCGAGCGGCAGACAGGGATGCCTTCAGGGCGATCCGGTTCGTGGCTGTCGCATCGACAATGAGTACTCGTCGGGACATCAGCATCCTTGCTGTTGATAAGTTCCGGCTTTCACGGTGTACCCTCTCACAAACGCGCTTAACAAAATCTTTCGGCAGTGAGAATTGAGGTCAGGATGCGGCGAGATCATGCCGAGACAGTGGCAGCGCGTGCCTTGGATTGGATCGTTGGACGGGACGGTTTGTTCCATAAGTTCCTCAACTCCACAGGTACGGATTTGGTTCATGTTCGCGCTAAAGTAAACGATCCCGATTTCCTTGCGGCAGTTCTCGACTTCCTTGCGCAGGACGATCGGCGGGTTCGGGAATTCTGCGAGGCCGAGGGGCTGCCCCTCGACAGCGTCCTGCAGGCACGCGCCGCGCTTCCAGGCGGCGACGAGATGCACTGGACATGAGCGTGACGTGGCGTTCCGGCGCGACCGACCCATGGCTGGACGGGGCGCGCTAGCAAAACCTTAAGTTCGCGATGCTACCCCGCACCCGTGAGGATGGGGATCAGCACATGCACGGATTGATGAACAGGTCGCTCCAGAGCTTTGTGGAGGATGTCTACGGCTCGGCGCGATGGATGAGGGTGGCCGAGGTCGCGCGGCTCGATTTCACGTCCTTCGAGGCGATGCTGGACTACGATGATTCCGTCACGCTGACGGTGATCGACGCGGCGACGCGGGTGTTGCGCAAGCCGCGGGCCGATCTGCTCGAGGATCTGGGCATCTATCTCGTGTCGCACCCGAACATGGCCCGGATTCGGCGGCTCCTGCGGTTCGGTGGTGCGGGTTTCGTCGATTTCCTCGATTCGCTCGACGACTTGCCGGACCGGGTGCGGCTCGCGGTTCCGGACCTGGTGATCCCGACGCTGGAACTGGCGGAGCTTGAACCCGATCGGTACCGGCTGCGCTGCGGAGCGACACCGGAAGGCATGGTCCACGTGATTCTCGGCGTGTTGCGCGCGCTGGCCGACGATTACGGCGCCCTGGTCTTTCTCGATCTCGCAGACGGCCCCGTGGACGGGGCCTGGACGATCGAGATCGCTGTCCTGTCGACCTCGTTCGCCGAAGGGCGCAGCTTCGAGCTGGCGAGTGTGATATGAGCGTCGTCGGGATGCAGACGCAGGCGCTCGACACGCTGCTGCCGATGCATGTCCTTCTCGATCGCTCCGCACGGATCATCCATGTCGGCCCGGCCTTCCGACGGCAGGCGGGCACGCGGAGCTACATGGGCCGCTCTGCGCTCAAGGTCTTCGCCGTCTCCCGCCCCGCCGATATCGTGGATGCCGAGAGCCTTCTCGGTGCCGTCGGGCGCCGGCTCCACCTGCGTCTTCTCGAGGGGCGCGGCGTGCAGTTCCGCGGCGTTCTCGTGTCGCTCTCGGAGGATGGCGGCGCGCTCATCAACCTGACCCTCGCCCTCTCCGAGCTCTCCGATCTCGGCGGCGGCGGTTTGACCAACAGCGATTTCAGCCCGACGGACATGACCGTCGACATGCTCTATCTCATCGAGGCGAAGGCCGCCGCGATGGCGGAATCGCGTCGCCTGATCGACCGGTTGCAAGGGGCGAAATCCGCCGCCGAGGAGCAGGCGGTGACCGACATGCTGACCGGTCTGCGCAACCGCCGCGCGCTCGAGACCGTTCTGCGCAGGATGCTCGCCGACAACGTGCCCTTCTCCCTCTGCCGGGTCGATCTGGATTTCTTCAAGCAGGTCAACGACACCGAAGGTCACGCCGCGGGCGATCTGGTGCTGGAGGCCGTGGCGCGCGCGTTGAACGAGGTCACGCGCAGCTGCGATACGGTGGCCCGCGTCGGCGGAGACGAGTTCGTGGTCCTTTTCGACGCGATGACCGATCGCACGGCGCTCGAGCGAATCGGGGAACGCATGATCGAGAAGCTAGAGCGCCCCGTCCTTTTCGAAGGGCGGCCCTGCCGGATTTCGGGCAGCCTCGGCACCGCGATCTCGACCGATTATGCGCAGCCGGAGGCCGAACGGATGATGGCCGATGCCGACCGGGCGCTCTACCAGTCGAAGCAGGAGGGGCGGGGGCGGCACACGATCTTCTCTCCCGACGCGCCGCTTCCCGTACCGCAACTGGGCGACCTGCGGCGCGCGGCGACCTGAGCCAATTGGCTCAGCGGTCGATCTGCGCCGCGAGAAGCGCGATCGCCTGCTGGTAGACCGAGGCGGCGTTCCAGGCCTCGATCGCAGGGAAGTTCGGCTCGCCCGGCTGGTAGCCCAATCCGGGACGCCAGCCCTTCTGCCGCAAAAAATTCGCCGTGGAGGCCATCGCGTCGACGACGTTCGTCAGGTCCACGCGACCGTCGCCGTTCCCGTCCACGCCGTAGCGCAGGACGTTGCCGGGCAGGAATTGCGTGTGCCCGACCTCCCCGTGGCGCGCACCCGTCGTCGCGGGCGAGATCGATCCGCGATCGACGAGGGCGAGCGCCGCCAGCGCATGGCCGGTGAAGAAGTCCGACCGCCGGCAATCGTAGGCCAGCGTCACGATGGACGAGACGACGTTGCTGTCGCCCATGAAGTTGCCGAAGCCCGTCTCCATTCCGTGAATGGCGAGCAGGACGCCCGCCGGAACGCCGTAATCCCGTTCGAGAGCGGCATAGAAGTCGGGATGCTGCGCCTTGCGGCGGCGTCCCTGCGACACGATCGTGGGCCCGCCCCGGATTTCGAGGAAGCGGTCGAGGGAATAGCGAAAGCTCCGCTGGTCGCGGTCGGCGGCGATCGTCTCCTGTGCGTAGCGGGTATCGGCGAGCGACTGCAGGCCCCGCGCGCCGATCCCCTGCGCCGCGGCCTCCCGCGCGAATTGCTGCTTCCAGGGCTCGAAGCCCGCGGCCGTATTGCCGCACTGCGCCGCCTCGGCGCTCCCCCCGACAAGGATAGAGAGCGCCGCCGTGGCGAGAAGAGATGTCAAACTGCGCGTCATGAGCCTCGATCCGTGTTCGGTCGACGAGAAGCCTACCTGTCGCATACCCTTGCCGATAGTCCCCGACGGGAATGTGAGCACACGCATAGGGCGAGATGGCGCAGGCGTGACCTTCCTGCCGCAGGAGGGGCATGCGACGTTCGCGACTTTTCAGCCAACCGCGCGCGCGATACACCGCGCCATGCCCTTCGCGCCCCCCGATCTCGAAAGCCTCGCCACGTCCGACCACGACGCGATCATCGACGTGCGTTCGCCGTCGGAATACGCCGAAGATCATGTCCCGGGCGCGGTGAACCTTCCCGTTCTCGACGATGACGAACGTGCCCGCGTGGGCACGATCTACGTGCAGCAGAGCGCGTTTCTCGCCCGCAAGATCGGCGCCGCGATCGTGGCGCGCAACGCCGCGCGCCATATCGAGGGACCGCTCGCCGGCCACGACGGCGGCTGGCGCCCGCTCGTCTATTGCTGGCGCGGCGGGCAACGCTCGAATTCCTTCGCCGTGATCCTGGGCCAGATCGGCTGGCGCGTGTCCGTGCTCGAGGGCGGCTATCGCAGCTACCGTGTCCTGGTGAAGACGGCCCTCTACGACGCGCCCTTCCCGGCGAAGGTCGTCCTCCTCGACGGGTATACCGGGACCGCCAAGACCGATCTTCTCCATCTCGCGCGGGCACGCGGTCTGCAGATCCTCGATCTCGAGGGGCTCGCGAACCACCGGGGCTCCGTCTTTGGCGGGATGGGGCCGCAGCCGTCGCAGAAGGCGTTCGAATCGGCCCTGGCGCAGCGGATCCGCAGCCTCGATCCGGCTCGCCCGGTCCTCGTCGAGGCCGAATCGAGCAAGATCGGCGACCGCAGCGTGCCGCCCTCCCTCTGGGCCGCCATGCGCCGCGCGCCGCGGCTGACGATCGAGGCGCCCCGCGCGGCCCGGGCCGATTACCTCGCGCGGACCTACACGATGTTCGCATCGGATCCCGGCCGGCTCCACGCCATCCTCGAAGGATTGACGCGGCTCCAGGGCACGGCGCGGGTCGCGGCATGGCGCGGTCTCGCTGCGAAGGGGCTGCATGCGGAGCTCGCGGGAGAGCTCATGGAATGGCATTACGACCCGCGATACGCCAAGCAGCGCGCGCGTGGCGAGCCGGACCGCCTTGCGACCCTCGAGACCGACTCGCTGGACGAGGATGCGCTGGAGCGTCTCGCCGACCGGATCGTCGCGACGATCGGCGGGGTGGCGTAGATCAGGCGACGCGAATCTCCGGCGGCCCCTCCGTCAGTCGCCCGATCCGCCAAGCGCGCCCCCCCGCCGCCCGGAGCGCGCGCAGGACGGCCTCAGCTTCCCCCTCCGGAAGGCACGCGAGAAGGCCGCCCGCCGTCTGCGGATCGAAGAGGATCTCGCTCCGGGTGTCCTCGGGCATCCGCATCCGGTCGAGGGCGGCACGGTTCGACGCGTGGAGCGACGACCGGACGCCCCGGTCGAGGAGGGCCGCCACGCCGTCGAGAAGCGGCAGCGCACCCAGGTCGAGATCGGCGGCGAGGACGGAGGCGTCGAGAAGTCCCATGAGATGCCCGGCCAGCCCGAATCCGGTCACGTCCGTGATCGCATGGGCGGGGGCAAGCGCCTTGAGGAGCGGGGCCTGCGGCGCGGCCATCTGCCGCCAAGCCGCCGCCACATCGGGCCCGCGGGCGGCGAGCGCCATTTCGGCCGCGAGCAGGATGCCGGTTCCGAGCGGACGGGTTAAAAGCAGAACGTCGCCCGCCCGCGCGGCGCCGAGCGCCCGCGGCTCCGCTTCGAGGAGGCCGGTCACGGTGTAGCCGATCGCGAGCGCGGGTCCGGTGGCGCTGTGCCCGCCCACCACGGCCGCGCCGGCATCGACGAAGACCGCCCCCGCGGCGGCGCTGATCTCCGCGAGCATTCGGGCCTCTATCCGCGGCGAGGCGCGGGGCAGCGTCAGGAGGCTCAGCGCCGCCTGCGGGACGGCTCCCATGGCGAGGCAGTCGCCCATCGCGTGATGCGCCGCGATCCGGGCGAGAAGCGCCGGGTCCTCCGTCACGCCGGTGAGCTGATCGACCGTCAGCACCTGCCGCGCCCCGCCGATCCGGAGGATCGCGGCGTCGTCGCCCGCGCCAAGTTCGACGTCATCGCGCGCGGCCCCCGGAAGTGCCGCGAGCGCGGCCCCGAGCGTGGCGCGGCCGACCTTCGCCGCGCAGCCGCCGCAGGGCGTCTGTGCCGTGAGCGTCGCGAGACCCTCGGCATGCCGACGGGGCAGGGGCGGCGGCGCCATCGGTTCCAGATCCCTCAGTTTCGCCATGAACTTCGCGTCGACCCGGTCCTTCCAACGCCAGAGCCAGGGCCCCGAGAGGCGCAGGCCCCACTTGTCGGCCACTGCGGATTTCTCCCCCGTGGCGACGAGCTTGAGGTAGTCGCGTTGCGGCCGGTAGCTGCGGAGCCGCCCCCCCGAGAGTGCCGCGCGCAGGTTCTCCGCGAGGACGGGCGCCTGCCTGACCGCGAAGACGCCGGCCTTCGGACGGGGCGCGAAATCCATATGCGCGCAATCGCCCGCCGCGAAGATCGCCGGATCGCCAATGGACCGGAGGTGACGGTCGATCCGCACGAAGCCCTCGTGCAGGTCGAGCCCGGTCTTTCGCAGCCAGTCGTGCGGCCGCGCCCCCGCCGCGCCGGTCACGAAGGTGGCCGCGATCTCCCGTCCGTCGGCGAGCGTCACGCCGTCGCCCGTGATCGCCACGACTTCGGCGCCTTCGACCCGCTCGACGCCATGCCGGTCGAGCGCCCGGAGGAGTTCCGTTCGTGCGGCCGGTCCGACGCCGGAGAGGATCCGTCCCCCATCGATGAGCGTCACGCGGCCACCGGTCGCGAAGGCCATGGCCAGAGCGAGCTCCACGCCGCCGACGCCCCCGCCGATCACGGCCATGGGCCCGGTTTCGCCCGCCTCCCGCCGGGCCGCCCAGCGTTCGGCGAACCGCGCGAGGGGTTTTGCCGGAACGGCGTGCTCCGCGAAGCCCGGTAGGTCCGGCATCTCCGAATGGATGCCGATATCGAGGGAGGCCACGTCGTAGCCGATATGGCGCATCCCGAGGATGTCGTCCTCGATCGCGATCTCCCCGGCCGCCCGGTCGAGGCCCACGGCCCGTCCGAGCACGATCCGCGCGCCTGCGAACCGCGCGAGCCGCACGAGGTCGATCTCAAGGTCGTCGCGCGTGTAGTGGCCTGCGACGAAGCCCGGCAGCATCCCCGTATAGGGCGCCGTCGGGCCGGGATTGACGAGGGTGAGCCGCACGCCCGGCAACGGCTTCATCCCCCAGGATTTCAGCACGAGCGCATGGGCATGCCCGCCGCCCACGAGCACCAGGTCGCGGCTGAGGGGCAGAGGGTCTCGCATCGGTTCGTCCTTTCGCGCGGGCCGCACGGGAAGCGGTGGCGCCTTCTCGCAGAAGCGTCGGAGGGAGGCGAGGCCCCGTCAGCGGCACCTGACGGATGGCGACCTTTCGGCGCGGCGATCTGGAACTTCGCAAGCCCGCGATTACGATCCCCAGAAAAGCTCAGGGGCGAAGGATGATCGAGCAGTCCGTTTCGAAGCGTCGCCGGACCCGCATCCTCGCGATCGCGGGCGCGGTCGTCTTCGGTCTCGCGGTCGTCCCCTTCATTCTCTACGCCGCCGCGTTCGGGTGGCGGTCGCTCACAGGCGATCTCGGGTCGGAGAGCTACCTGTTCGCGGGCCGCGCCCCGGTGGCGGAGACGGGGCTCTCCCTCCACATGCTCGCAGGCGCCGCGATCACCCTCGCGGTGCCGTTGCAGATCCTGCCCCCGTTGCGCCGCCGCTGGCCCGCGCTCCATCGCTGGACGGGGCGCGGGATCGTGACGCTCGGGCTCGTGGCGGCGCTGGGCGGCCTCGTCTTCATCGGCACGCGCGGCACGATCGGCGGTCCGGTCATGGATGCGGGCTTCGCGATCTACGGCCTGCTCCTGGGCCTCGCCGCGATCATGGCGATAAGCCGGGCGCGGGCCGGTGAGTTCGCGGCCCATCGGCGCTGGGCGCTCCGCCTCGCCGTGCTCATCCTCGGATCGTGGCTCTTCCGCGTCCACTACGTGCTCTGGTACGCGGTCACCGGCGGCCTCTGGTCGAACGAAGGCCTGACGGGCCCTTTCGACCGCGTGCAGGTCTTCGCCTTCTACCTGCCCTACCTCGTGCTCGTCGAGGTCTATCTCCGCCGGGCGACGCCCCGGGCCGCGCACGTGCTCTGAGCCGGGATCAGCCCATGCCGTTCGGATACCACTCCCCGATCCGCACTTCCGTCCCCGCATCCGTTTCCCCGAGGAGCTGCGCGAACTCCTGCGGATCCTGCGTGCCGCCGTCGCGGCCGCGGTAATGGTATGGGTAGACATAGGCCGGGGCGAAGGCCGCGACGGCGTCGGCGGCCTGGGTCGCATCCATCGTGAACGGGAGGTTCATCGGCACGAAGGCGATGTCGATCTCATCGAGCGCGCGCATCTCCTCCGTCCCCTCGGTATCGCCCGCGATGTAGATCCGCAGGCCGTCGATCGACAGGATGTAGCCGTTGTCGCGGCCCATCGGGTGATAGTCGAGCCGTCCTTCGGTGATGTTGTAAGCGGGCACCGCCTCCACGTCGAAGCCGAGCACGTCCGTGGTCTCGCCGTTGCCCATCTGCTGGGTCATCGCGCGCATCGCCTCGGGGAGCATGTCGTAGACCGCGGTGTTGACGATCATCTGGGTCCGCGCGCTCGAGATCGCGTCGAGCGTCTCCTGGTTGAAATGATCGCCGTGCTCGTGGGTGATGAGGATCAGGTCGGGATCGGGAAAGTCCGCGTAGAGGCTCGGATCCCCGACCGGATCGACGATTATGACACCCACGGGTGTCTCCATCACGAAACTCGCATGCTCGATCGGATGGACGACGATCTCACCGCTATCGGTCGGAAAGACGTTCTCTCCGCCGCCCTGGGCCCGGCTGGCGAAGGGCAGGATCGTGATCGCGGCGCCGGTCGCGGCCGTCATGGTCAGAAACGTGCGTCTGCTGGTCATCGTCGTCGTCCTCATTGGTCGGAATTCCCTCCTATTTAGACATGGACGCGCGACGTACACCCTACATCGGTGCCATTCGGCGACAAGATGCTCGCCTCCTCGCGTCCATGGCATTCCCGGACCATGCAGAAGCGCGGGAATGCTTCCCTTTGCCCCGCGATCCGGCCATGGTCGGACCGAACCGAGGCAGGGGCGAGAGATGACGGGGCCGGACACGTGGATTTCCTGACCGACCACAAGATCCCCGTGGGCGCCATCGCGGGCCGGATCTTCGACTGGCTGCAGGACAACGGCGCCTTCGTCTTCGACACCCTCGCGATCTTTCTCGAGACGCTGATCGACGCGCTCCTCGCGCTCTTTCTCTCGCCGCCCGGGATCGGCTGGCTCACCGGCAGCGCGGAGCCGGTGCCGCTCTACCCCGCAGCCTGGCATCCGATCGTGGTCATCGCGGTGTTCGTGGCGCTGACCTGGGCGCTGCAACGGCGCTGGCAGACCTGTCTCCTGGTGGCGCTGGGTTTCCTCTTCGTCCTAAATCAGGGCTATTGGGAGGAGACGGCGGAAAGTCTCACGCTCGTGCTGTCGGCCTGCGTCGTCTGCATGGCGCTGGGCGTTCCCATCGGCATCGCGGCGGCGCACCGGCCGCGGCTTTACGCCTGGATGCGCCCGGTGCTCGACCTGATGCAGACGCTGCCCACCTTCGTCTACCTCATCCCGGCCATCGTCTTCTTCGGCATCGGCATGGTGCCGGGCCTCATGGCGACCGTGATCTTCGTGCTGCCCGCGCCGATCCGGCTCACGCATCTCGGGATCTCTTCCACGCCCGCCCCGCTCGTCGAGGCGGCGGAGGCGTTCGGTGCGACCCGGCGGCAGCTTCTGTGGAAGGTGGAACTGCCCTCCGCACTGCCGCAGATCATGGCGGGGCTCAACCAGACGATCATGCTGTCGCTCTCGATGGTGGTGATCGCGGCGCTCGTCGGCGCGGACGGTCTCGGCGTGCCGGTCGTGCGCGCCCTCAACCAGGTCAACACCTCGCTCGGCTTCGAAAGCGGGTTCGTCATCGTGGTCGTGGCGATCGTGCTCGACCGGATGCTGCGGGTGAAGGGCAAGTGAACGCCGCGATCACGTTCCAGGCCGTCTCCATCGTCTTCGGCGACGAAGCCGAGGCGGCCCTGCCGCTCATGGACGAGGGCCTCGACCGGCGCGAGATCGAGTCCCGGACGGGGCAGGTCCTCGGTGTCCACGATTGCTCCCTCGACGTGCCGGAGGGCGAGATTCTCGTCCTGATGGGGCTGTCGGGATCGGGCAAGTCCACGCTCCTGCGCGCGGTCAACGGGCTCAACCCCATCGCCCGCGGCGAGGTCCTGGTCCGGGCCGGAGGGGAGGAGATCGCCGTCACGCGCGCCAGGGGCCGGGAGTTGCGGCGCCTGCGATTGCGCCACGTGGCGATGGTGTTCCAGCAATTCGGCCTCCTGCCCTGGCGCAGCGTGGCGGAGAATGTGGGCCTCGGGCTCGAGCTCGGCGGCCTCAAGCGCCGCGAGCGGCACAAAAGGGTGCGGCAGCAGCTCGACCTCGTGGGCCTCGGGGACTGGGCCGATCGCCGCGTCGGCGAACTGTCGGGGGGGATGCAGCAACGTGTGGGCCTCGCCCGCGCCTTCGCCACCGACGCGCCGATCCTCCTGATGGACGAGCCCTTCTCCGCGCTCGACCCGCTCATCCGCACGCGGCTGCAGGACGAGCTCGTCGATCTGCAATCCCGCCTTGGCCGGACCATCCTCTTCGTCAGCCACGACCTCGACGAGGCGTTCCGGCTCGGGGACCGGATCGCGATCATGGAAGGGGGGCGCATCGTCCAGCACGGCACGCCCCGCGACATCTACAAGGCGCCCGCCAACGATTACGTCGCCGATTTCGTAGCCCACATGAATCCCCTGGGCGTCCTGACCGCGCGCGACGCGATGGAGCCCGCGGCGGGTGCGCCCGACCGTACGCTCGACGCCGAAACCGGCATCCGGACCGTGATCTCCGCTACCGGCGAGAGCGACGCGCCCATCGGCGTGACGGAGGCCGGAGAGCTCATCGGTCAGGTCAGCCGTGCGTCCGTCCTTGCACGCCTCGCCGATCCGCGCGACTGACGGCGCCGAGGCGCGGACGGATCCGCGCAAGGCTGCGGGAGGCGCGAACATGGCTCAGGACGGCATCGGGGGCATTCTCGACGATCTCGACGATCTTGCGGGCAGCGAGGACACGGTGAGCGTCGCCGACGTCATGGACAAGCTCGGCCATCGCGGCAGCGGCGTCTTTCTGTTCGTGCCGGCGATCCTTGGCGTCTCGCCCCTGTCCGCGATCCCGACCCTGCCCACGTTCTTCGCGCTGATCGTCCTGATCGTGGCGGTGCAGATCGCCCTCGGGCGCGACCGGGTCTGGATGCCCCGCATCATCAAGTCCCGTGCCGTCGACGACGACAGGCTGCACTCCGCCGTGGAATGGATGCGCGGTCCGGCCCGGCGGCTCGACCGGTGGTTCGGAAACCGCCTGGAAATCCTGACGGGCCCGGCTGCGAACCGCGTCGCCGCGATCCTGTGCGCCGTTCTCGCCTGCATCGTGCCGCCGCTCGAATTCGTCCCCCTCGCCGCCGCCCTGCCGCACGGGGCGATCGCCGCGATCGGTCTCGCCCTCGTCCTGCGCGACGGGATCCTGATGCTCCTGGCCTTCGCGGTATCGGCCGGCGCGCTCTACACAGCCTTCGCCTCGATCGTCTTCTAGGGCGCGATCGGCGGTTGCGGCGGTTTCGGCCGCCGCGCCTCGCGGATGGTGATGACGACCACCGATGCGATGATGATGAGCCCGCCCGTGATCACGTAGATGTCGACCGCCTCTCCGAACATGACGTAGCCGAGGATCGTCGCCCAGACGAGCTGCAGGAACGTCACGGGCTGCGTCACCGTGATCGGCGCCGCGCGGAAGGCGAGCGTCATCGTCAGGTGCCCCGAGGTCGCGAGGCAGGCGATGAGCAGGAGCCAGCCCATCTCGTTCCAAGTCGGCCAGACCCAGACGGCGATCGCGAAGGGCGCGAGCCCGATCGTCACCGTGATCGACAGCATCGCCACGACGAGGGACGGGGCCACCGTATCCGTCATGATCTTCGCGATGAGGTACGAGGCGGCGAAGAAGATCGCCGTCCCGAGCATGGCGAGATGGCCGGGGTCGATCTCCCGGAACCCGGGCCTGAGGATGATGGCCACCCCGATCAGCGCCGCGACGATGGCGCTGATCCGCGGCCAGGCGAGCCGCTCGCCCAGGAAGAGCGCGGCACCAAGGCTCAGGTAGACGGGCGTGAGGTAATTCATCGCCGTGACTTCCGCGAGCGGGATTTGCGTCATGGCGTAGAACCAGAGCATCACGCCCAGGGCGTGGATGAAGCCGCGCAGGGCAAAGAGCGACATGGCCCGCCGCCCGATCCGCGCCCTGCGCAGCCCTCCCATGATCGGCAGCAGGAAGACGAGCCCGAGAAGATATCGCAGGAACGCGGCTTCCGGGGCCGGAACGCGGTCGCCCAGATGCTTGACCCCCGCCGTCACGCCGACGAAGAGGAAGCTCGTCGCGAGCATCCAGAGAAATCCCGCGGCCGGACGGCTCTCCCGGGGGGTCATTTCAGCAGCAGCATGGCGGCGAGGGTCCACATGGTGAGGCCCACGATCCCGTCGAGCACGCGCCACGCGACAGGGCGCGCAAAGAGCGGCGCCAAGAGCCGCGCGCCGTAGCCCAGCGCGAAGAAGAAGGCGAAGGAGGCCGTGATCGCGCCGAGCGCGAACTGGAGCCGGTCGGGATAGGTGCTGGCCACCGATCCGAGCAGCACCACCGTGTCGAGATAGACATGCGGGTTGAGCCAGGTCAGGGCGAGACATGTCGCGAGCACCGCCGGCAGCCGCCCGGCCGCGCGCACCTCGACCGAGAGCACGGCGGTTCCGCGCAGCGCCTGACGCATCGACGACGCGCCATAGACGGCGAGGAACGCGGCCCCCGCCCAGGTGAACACGGGCTCGATCCACGGCGCGGACGAAACCACCCAGCCGAACTCCGCGACGCCCGCGGCGATAAGCAGGGCATCGGAAAGCCCGCAGGTGAGGCAGACGGGGAACACGTGCGCGCGGGCGAGACCCTGTCGCAGGACGAAGGCATTCTGCGCACCGATGGCAACGATGAGGGACAGCCCGAGCGCAAAGCCGGGAACGAACGACGTCATGGCGCCGACCTACGCCCCCCCCGAGGGGAGGTCCAGCCCCGCGCGTTGCCATCCCCGGGTGATATTCCTATGGTACTGGCAGGAGGATCGGACATGGCAGGCGGTTGGGCACGCGACGGTGCGGTGAACGAGCAGATCGAGGCGTCGGTCGCCGACGAACTCGCCCGTCTCAGGTCCCGCCAGGTCCCCACGGGTGCAGCGTCGCGTACCCATTGCGCCGAATGCGAGGAGCCGATCCCGGAACCCCGCCGGGCGGCCCGCCCGGGCGTTCAGCTTTGCATCGAGTGTCAATCCGAGCGGGACGCTCGCCAAAGACCTGCGGCCGGCATCAATCGCCGCGCGAGTAAGGACAGCCAGCTCAAGTAGGGACCCGGTCGCCGACATGCGCAATCGGCCCGCGCGAGGATCGCACGGGCCGGTCTGGTTCTGACAATTAAGATGCGCTGCGGCGTCGCCGGGTACCGGGATCCGCGTTCAAATCGCGCCGATGTTCTTCACGGCGCCCCTGAGCCGACCGAAGAAATCGAGTTCGGAGACCGGCTTGGCGGGATCCGCCGCTCCGATCGCTCCCGCACCCTCCAGTGGCCGGTAGAGCGACACCGTGTTGGCCGGCGTGGCGTAGGCGGTGTCGAGCTTCGGCGAGTCCGCCCAGCGGTGACCCTTGTATTGCGGCTGCAGGATCACCGTGTCGTCGAGCGGACCATGCGACGTGACCGCGCCGGTATACTCCTTCGGGGCATGGACGAGGTTGTTGGAGACGATGATCTCCTTGACCGCGCCACCGGTCGCGACGTTGCCCTTGTTGCAGGGCTTGCCGTTGAGGTTGATGAGCGAGTTGCTGAAGGCCCAGAACTTGAAGTCGATACTGCCGAATTCGTCCTGCGTACCCGGACCCCAGAGCTGGATGAAGTTTTGGAACCCGCTGTAATATTCCGGGCGGGAATCGGGACAGATGACGATGTTCGTATGCACGCTCGTCCCCGCATAGGCCGCGGTGATGGCCGACATGCTGTTCGCCGACGCGACGACGAGATTGTTGCAGATCGTGTGGCGACCGGGACGGGAAACAGCATTGCTCGACGAGGTCCCGACATGGATGCCGGATCCACCTTCCGCCACGGCCCCGCCGAGGCAGCTTTCGGACCCGAGCAGCCACCCCGAGGCACCCCACCGGATCACGGGCTGGTGGGCCGGGATCTGTTTCAGCAAACCGCCGTCCTTGTTGGAGCCGACCTTGGTCCAGCCGACCTTCGAGTCGCCGTCGAAGGCCCACATGACCGCCGATCTTGCGGAAACCAGGCGCACGATCCCGTGCTGGTTGTGGGTGTTGTTCTTGCCGTAACCGCCGCCGAGCGCATCGGGATGCTGGTTTGATCGTATTCCGCAGAAACCGATCCGCTCCGCCGCGCCGTAGAAGTTGTAGTCGAGGCTCGACCACCCTTTCGTGTCGGGACGGATCGCCTGCAGTTCCGAGAGCACGGCCGTGCCGCTGTGATAGCCGAAATCAACCGCCTTTCCGTCCTGATTGGTGACCGAAACCGTCATGTTGACGCCGAAGCGGCAGCCCTCGAACCGGCAATCGTGCAGGAGGAGGTTCGTCCGGTAATCGTGCCGATTGAAGTTCTCGACCGCGATCCCGTCATAGAGCTTGTCGAGCGAGTTGGTCTCCGTCGACTGGTCCCATCCGGCCTTGAAGTCGAGCCCCGAGGTCTTGACGCCCTGGAACGACCGGAGGGTCAGAATGCTGCCCTGATCGCTGCGCGGCTTGAGCAGCGGATTGACGCCATCGCCGTACCGCGTGATCCACAATCCGTTCTTGAAACCGTCGGCAGCCTCGATGAAGCCTGCGGAATGCTCTTCGCCCGCCCGGAACAGGATCGCCACCGGGGACTTGATGTCCTTCGATCGGGCGAGCGCACCCTTCTGCGCCGCATCGAAGCTCGCGAACGTATTGGCGGCACCTTTTGGGAAGGTTCCGGAAGGCGATACGTGGAAGCGGTTGGCATCGGGAACGACCGTTGCCGGATCGCGCACGTCGAGCGAACCGGACAGACGACGATGCTGGCCCTTGTAGTGAATATCGAGTGTCCACTTGACCTGACCCGGCGTCTCGAAGACCCGAACGGCCTTCGGCGTGAGGCACCAGCGTTTGCCGTCGATCTTCCACGGATGGCCATCGCGCAACGCCTTGTAATCGCCGCCATCGGAGAATTCCCAGACGAATCCCGCCGTGGCGTAGACGTCTTCGGAAATGTCCTTGATCTCGAAGATCGCTCCGGATGGCGCGACGTCGTCGACCCTGTGCACGATCACGCTCGCCTTCTCGAGATCGGCGCCGGCACTGGACGACACGACGACCTTCGCCTCGACGGCGAGTTCCGCTCCGCCATCCGCGACGCGCCACGTGGCAACGAGCTCGCCCGGCGCGGAAACCGTGATCGTTTGCGTCCCGGAGATTTCGCGCACCTGACCGGTGACATCGATGCCGCCGGCAAGAACGCTCTTCAGCGTGATCGAGGCCGTCTGCGAGTCGACGGTCGGCGGGAGCAGCGAGACGGTCTGGCCCGTCTTGGGAAGCGCGGGTTCGAAGCTGGGCTCGGAGGTGATCGTGGGAAGATCATTGCCCGGCACATTGGAGCCCGGCGCCTCGACCTGATCCGTCGCGTTATCGGTTCCACCGTCCGTGACGGGGGTGCCGGCATCGGCTTCTTCTTCGGCCGTCGCTGCCGTAACGGTCGTTTCGATGGTGGTGACGAAATATCCGGCGTCGGTGGAGATCCGCCATTCAGCCTGGAGGACGCCCGCCGTGGACTGCGGCAGGACCAGATCACCGTCGCGTTCGATGACCTCTGCGCGGATATCGCGGGAGTCGAGTGTCAGTGCATCGAGACTGACTTTGGCCGTGGCATCCGCAGTCTCCGGCGCGACGAGACGGATCTCGGTCTGATCGGTGGGACTCGCGGGATCGAAGGTGGCATTGATCGTGATGATGATCGGGTTATCCGATGGCGGTGAGACCTCCGGGAGATCGGGAACGATGGCCTGGGCGGAATACCTCTTGATCTTTGCAGAAATGACGTCCCCGGCATTGGCCCCGAGTTCTGCCAGCGTCGTCGGGTTCTCCGTCACGCCAGTGACGGTGACATCGTTCACCTTCCACGGATGCGGCGCGCCCGGAATCGTGCTCTCGACGACACCTGTCGTGGGGGAGATCGAAATGACCGGGATCATCGTCCCCGCGCCGGCCGTCACGCTACGCTTGAGAAAAATGGATCCCAGGTGGATTGAATCGCTCATTTGCCGATAACCTCGAATTTTGCGCCGTTGAAGCTGATGATGCGCATGGGGGGGGTGTTCGCCCGACGGACCGCGAAGGCGCCCTTGACCTGGTAGGTCGCCCCGTCCTCGGGAGTGTACCAGGCGGCTTCGGTATCGCCGCTGGCATCCATCACCTGAATCTCGATTCGGCCACCGCCGTTGCCCGGATCGACCATCAGCGTGATGTCGCGGTAATGTGGTTCGCCAGGCGGCAGGTACTTCGTTTCCGATTGGTACTTCATCCGTGGCATGTCGTCCTTCCGTCTGATTTTCAGGGCGGATCGCCCGCCGGGAAGCCGGCAGGTGACGTTTGACGTTTCGAGACCCGAACACGCGCCTTTCGGCGGAAAGGTTCGAATGATCCGGTCGGTCGGTAGGATGTCCGGGGCGAGGCCTGCGCGCTGCGCGGGCGGTCAGGGTTGGAGGAGGGCGCCGGGTTCGAAACCTCTGGGGGTCAGGTCCGACGGCCAGATCGCCGAGCCCGGAAACCTTTCCAGACAGGCGACGCGGCCGTCGGATACCGGGATAACCTGCCGCACGTTCAGGGAATCTTTACCGATCGTACGGTCGCGGACCGATTATCGGATCGGGTAACGGCCCGTTCGTGTTGAAAGATAGGTCTTCGAAACCGGCGCGGTCTATTCGACTAGCGGCCGGATCAGGTCCCTCGGTCCGGGCCGATCGGTGCGCTCCGGCGAGAATCGATGAGGTGAAAAAGCGTGGCGCCGCTTTCGTAGGCGGCGGACCGAAGCGCGGCACGCGGTTCGCGAACCGGGTCGGTAATCACCACCGGGAACGTTCCCTGTCCGGTGGCCCAGTTGGCGGCCGCCTGTCCGAAGACGGTACCGGGTGCGATCCCGCGGCCGCTATATCCGAAGATAGACACGGCGCCTTCGCCCAGCCGCTCCACCCGCGGCAGGTGCGCCGACGTCATCGCCACGCGCCCTGTCCAGGCGTGTTCGAAGTCGAGATCGCGCAGCCGTGGGAAAAGGTGGCGAAGTTTCCTTTTCGCCCAGCCACGATGCGCCGAGCCTCCTGCGCCGCCAAGATCGCCAAGTGCGCCGAGGATCAGGCGGCCCGCCCGATCCATCCGGAAGGACGACATGATCGTCGCCGTATCCCAGCATCCCTCGCCCCCCGCGAGAATCCGTTCCCGCTCCGCCGGGGCTAGCGGTGCGGTCGCGAGTTGGAAGTAATGCGCCGCGATGATCGGGTTCGGGCCGCCGCCGCCCGTGCCATAGGCGTTCGTGGCCCGTACGAGGCGCGGGGCCCGCACAATTCCGTTCCGCGTGACGAGCCGCCAGGCGCCGCCATCGCGGACGGTGCTCTCGACGACGGAATGCTCGCAGATCCGTGCGCCCTGCGCGGCGGCGGCGCGGGCCAGTCCCTGGACATAGGCGAGTGGCTGGATCGTCCCCGCGCGCGCGTCCCAGAGCGCCCCGTGGAAGGCCGTCGAGCCGGTGCGCCGCGCCGTCTCCTCCGCATCGAGAAGCCGTACCGGTGATCCCCGGGTGCGCTGCTGGGCATGTCGATCCTCGAGGTCGCGCAGACCGGAGGGCGAATGCGCCAGGTGAAGCGTGCCCTGCCGCACCGCCTCGCATTCGATTTGCAGCCGTTCGATTAGCTCGAAGACCAGAGTGGGTCCGTCGGCCAGCCGGGCATTCAGCGCGGCCCCTTCCTCCGCACCGAGTTCCGCCTCGACCGCGTCGGGCGGCATCCAGAGCCCGGCATTGACGAGCCCCACGTTGCGCCCCGACCCGCCGAAGCCGATCGTCTCGGCCTCAAGCACCGCGACGGTGACACCGGAGGCGGCCAGGTGGTAGGCCGTCGAGATTCCGGTGAACCCGCCTCCGATTACGGCCACATCTACGTCGAGCGTCCCCTCGAGGGGAGGGTAGGAGGCGTCCTCGGGCGCCGTCTCGCGCCAGAGGATCCGGGGGGCGGGGCGCCGTGCCACCTCTTCAGATCTCGAAGGAGATGCCCTGCGCGAGCGGCAATTCGGTGGAATAGTTCACCGTGCTCGTCTGCCGGCGCATGTAGGCGCGCCACGCATCCGATCCGCTTTCGCGGCCGCCGCCCGTCTCCTTCTCGCCGCCGAAGGCCCCGCCGATCTCCGCGCCCGAGGGGCCAATATTGACGTTGGCGATGCCGCAATCGGAGCCCTGCGCGGAAAGGAAGAGCTCCGTCTCCCGCACATCCGTCGAGAAGATGCAGGAGGAAAGTCCCTGCGGCACGTCGTTCTGGATCCGGATGGCATCACCGATCTCGCGATATTTCACGACGTAGAGGATAGGCGCGAACGTCTCCTGCCGCATGATCTCGCCCTGCGCGGGCAACTCGACGATGGCGGGTGTGGCATAGGCCGCGTCGGGATAGGTCTCTCCCATCGCCCGGCCGCCGCCATGGACCGTGCCGCCCTCCGCACGGGCGGTATCGAGCGCGGCCTGCATCGCGTCGAAGGCGGCGGCGTCGATCAGCGGCCCGACCAGGATACCGTTCTCCAGCGGGGAGCCGATGGCGAGCCCCTCGTAGACTTTCACGAGGCGCGGGACGAGCTCGTCGTAGATGTCCTCGTGCACGATGAGCCGCCTGAGCGACGTGCAGCGCTGACCGGCCGTACCCACGGCGGAGAAGACGATGGCGCGCACGGCCATCTCCAGATCGGCGGAGGGGGCCACGATCATCGCGTTGTTGCCGCCAAGCTCCAGAATGGTCTTGCCGAGGCGCTTCGACATGTCGCCCGCGACCGCCTTGCCCATCGGCACGGAGCCGGTGGCGGAGACGAGCGCCACGTCCGGCGACGCGGTCAGCGCCTCACCGAGTTCCGGCCCGCCGATCAGCGTCTGGATGAGGCCCTCCGGCGCATCCCCGAAGGCCGCCAGAGCACGGTCGCAGATCTCCTGGATCGCCAGCTGCGTCAGAGGCGTCTTCTCCGACGGCTTCGCGATCACCGGGTCGCCGCAGACGAGCGCGATGGCCGCGTTCCAGCTCCACGGCGCCGCGGGGAAGTTGAAGGCGGTGATGATGCCCACGACACCGAGCGGATGCCAGCTCTCCCGCATCGCGTGGCCGGGGCGCTCGGAGGCGATGGTCAGGCCATAGAGCTGTCGCGACAGGCCCACGGCGAAGTCGCAGATGTCGATCATCTCCTGCACTTCGCCGAGGCCCTCCTGCAGGATCTTGCCGCATTCGAGCGTCACGAGGCGGCCGAGGTTCTCCTTCTCCCGCCGCAATTCCTCGCCGAGGAGCCGCACGAGTTCGCCCCGCCGCGGCGCGGGGACCTGCCGCCAGACCTCGAAGGCCGTCGCCGCCCGGGCGATCGCCGCCTCCGCGCCGGACCTGTCCGTGACCGGAACCCGGGCGATCTCGCTGCCGTCGACGGGTGTGGTGACGGCGAGCGTTCCCCCGGTGATCCGGTCGCGGTCCAGACCGCAGGCAGCGAGGATGGCGTCGTGGGACATGGGGCGGGGTTCCTTCTTTCATTGCGCCGCGCGCCGCATCGCGGGGGCGCGCGAATCTCGGCCCGACACTGGCGTACCGCCCGCCGAGTTGGAAGCGGTTGCAGCGCCCTGCGCGACGTCGGATGGTCGAGGCAGAGGACAGCAGGAGGAACGTGCGATGCGGAACGGAGTGAAGCGCCGGTTGCGGGACGGGGAGACGATCATCGCAGCCTGGCTCGAGACCGGATCCCCCGAGGTGGCCGAGATCCTCGTACGCACCGGCTGGAGCGTCCTCGTCATCGACTGCGAGCATGGCGCGGCCGGGCTCGAGGAGGGACTGGGCCTCATCCGCGCGGTCGAGGCCTCGGGCGGCGACGCGATGGTCCGCGTGCCCGACCCGTCGGAGGCGACGCTGAAACGGGCGCTCGACCGGGGCGCGCGGTCGCTGATCGTGCCGATGGTGAACTCGGTCGCGCAGGCCCGCGACATCGCCTCCTTCGTCCGCTACCCCCCGATGGGACGGCGGGGCTACGCGGCGTCCATCGTCCGGGCCTCGGGCTACGGCGCGTGGCCGCTCTACGGCGCGGAAGCCAATGAGGAGGTCTTCCTCGCCGTGCAGATCGAGCATCGCGACGCGGTCGAGGCGGCGGAGGAGATCATGGCGGTCGAGGGGATCGACATGGTCTTCATCGGGCCCAACGACCTCGCAGGCTCCATGGGCCATTTCGAGCAACTCGACGCGCCGGACGTGGTCGCGGCGATGTCACGGGTGGAGGAGGCCGCGTCGCAGGCGGACATGCTCGTCGGCGGCATCGAGGGCGCGCGCGATTGCGGCGCGCTCGGGCGCGACGGCTACCGCCTGATCGTCTGTTCGAACGACGTCTCCCTCCTCGCCGCCGCCTCGCGCGATGCGGTGGCACGGTGCAAGGCGGCACTGGACCGGGAGAAGGCGGCCTCGTGAACCGCTCAGACCCAGACGCGCGCGCGGGCCTCGAGCGCCGCGATACGGTCCGCGACGTCCGGGCGGAGCGGACCCGGCCGGGGCGGATCGACGAGCGTGGTGAACCAGTGCTCCGGCGGGTTCCGACCCAGCCGGTTGTGCCGGAACTCGAGCCCGCGCAGCACGGCCTCGGCCGCGGGCGGCAGGATGTCGGGCATCTCCGCCTCCGACAATTCGCCCCACATGCGCGTCCAGAGCCGACCTACCGACCAGGGATTGTAGCCGCCCCCGCCGAGCAGCAGGAAGCGCGGCGCCATCGGCAGCAGGCCGTGGAGGATGTCGGCATGGGCATTGTTCGACAGCGCAAGGCGGGAGAGCGGATCCTCCTCGACCGCGTCCGCGCCGCATTGCAGGATGATCGCATCCGGCCGGAACGCGGCGACGCGCGGCAGGATCACCCGCTCGCGGATCGCCGCCATTTCCGTGTCGTTGAAGCCGCGCGGGACCGGCAGGTTCCAGACCTCTCCCGCGCCGCGCTCCTCGATATGCCCGGTGAAGGGCCAGCGCCGCTCCTCGTGGGTGGAGACGATCTGCACCTCCGGATCGTCGGCGAATCCGTGCGCCACGCCGTCGCAATGATGCGCGTCGATATCGACGTAGGAAATGCGCGTGGCACCCGCCCGGCGCAGACTCAGGATCGCGAGCGCGGGATCGTTCAGGTAGCAAAAGCCGTTGGCGCGGTCGGGCAACCCGTGATGCGTCCCGCCGCCGGGATTGTGGATGCGTCCCCCCGCAGCAAGGAGCCCGCCCGCCATGATGGAGCCGCCGGCCGCCGTCGCGGGGCGGCGGAACACCTCCGGGTAGACCGGGTTCGACGCGGTGCCGAGATTGTGGCGCAGGCGGATCTCGTCGGAGACCGTCCCCTCCCGCTCCGCGCGCTGCAGGACGTCGAGATAGACGGGATCGTGCCAGGCGGCGAGCGCCGCGGGCTTGGCGCGGGGCGAGGTGAGATAGCGCTCCGACGACAGCCACCCCAGGGCCCGGGCGAGGTCGATGACGGTGGAGACGCGCGGGATCCGCAGGGGATGGAGTGTTCCGTAGCTCGATCCGCGGTAGATCTCCGAGCCGATGAAGCGCGGCGTCACGCAGGGACCGCAGAGAGGATGGCCCCCGGGATCCGACGCCGCCGCGGCACAACGACACCTGGCCGAATGGCCGGCGGCGGAGCAGGCATTGCGGCGAGGCACGATTCTACGGCATTGTCATACATTACCGGGAGGATAGGTAGTCGATCGTCCAGGTCAAATCACGGCGAATGCTGGAAAGCGAGCGGGGGTCTCGATCGAGATTAATGAAATATAAAAATTTGCGGCAGGATAATGCCGAAAGCACCGCAGCAATCGAGTAGCCCGATGGATTTGTCCGGCCCCATGATCCGCCCGATGAATGTCCCGCCGAACGGGAAGCGTGACGTCCGGACGCAGTTCGGCGCCCTGTGCTGGCGCGTGCGGAAGAACAAGGTCCAGGTCCTGCTGGTGACATCGCGCAGGACGCGACGCTGGGTCGTGCCGAAGGGCTGGCCGATGGATGGCGCGACCCCGGCCGAGGCCGCCGCGACCGAAGCCTTCGAGGAGGCGGGCGTGAAGGGCAAGGTCGACGATCGCTGCATCGGCATCTTCACCTACACGAAGGAAATGAGCGGCGACGACCTGCCCTGCGTCGTCGCGGTCTTTCCGCTGCAGACGAAGACGGTCCTCGACGACTGGCCGGAGCGCGACGAGCGGCGGCGGCGCTGGACGACCCCGTCGAAGGCGTCCGCCCTGGTGCAGGAGCCCGAGCTCGCCCGCATCCTGAAGGATTTCGATCCCCGCCGCATCCGCCGCTGACCGGCCCCGGCTGGACCGAGGGCCGCAAGCTTCCTACATGATACGGAAATCACGCGGGAGTTCCGCCAGAGATGATCCGTTACAGTCTCAGATGTCGCGACGGCCATGCCTTCGAAAGCTGGTTCCGCTCCGGATCGGCATACGATGCGCTGCGCGATGCGCGTCAGGTCGCCTGTCCGGATTGCAATTCGACGGAGGTCGAGAAAGCCTTGATGGCCCCTCGTGTGTCGGGGCAGGACGCCGCCCCGGAGCCGGCCAAGGAGGAGCATCCGCTCGCGGAACTTCGCCGTCGCGTCGAGGCGCAGTCCGACTACGTTGGCGCGGATTTCGTCAAGGAGGCGAGGGCGATGCACGAGGGCAGCAGCGCAAGGCGCGCGATCTACGGCGAGGCCCGCATCGGCGAGGCCCGCAAGCTTGTCGAGGACGGGATCCCGGTCGCGCCGCTGCCGTTCCTGCCCCGGGCGAAAGTCAATTGAGCGGCGACAGGGCCCGCCGGGCGCTCGTCACGGGCGCCAACCGCGGCATCGGAGCGGCGCTCCATGCGGCGTTGCGGGGTAGGGGTGTCGAGGTCACCGGTACCGCCCGGCAGGCGCGGGAAGAGGGCTGGCTCGCACTCGACGTGACCGATCCCACCTCCGTCACCGCTTGCCGCGAAGCCTGGGGAGAGCCACCGCTTGATCTTCTCGTCTGCAACGCCGGTATCTATCCCGACAAGGGACAGTCGCTTGCGGAGGGTTATCCGCCGGAAATGTGGGAGGCGGGTTTCGCGACGAACGTCACGGGCGTCTTCCTGACGATCCAGGCCTTCCTGCCGGCCTTGCGCCAGGCGGGTGGAAAAGTGGCCATCATTTCCTCCCAGATGGGCTCGTCCGAGATCGCGTCGGGCGGCAGCCTGATCTATCGCGCCTCGAAGGCCGCGGCGATCAACCTGGGCCGCAATCTCGCACGCGATCTGAAATCCGACGGGGTCGCCGTCGCCATCTATCATCCGGGCTGGGTCCGGACGGACATGGGGGGAGCCTCCGCGGCGCTCACGCCGGAGAACTCCGCCGCGGGATTGCTGGAGCGCTTCGATGCGCTCGATCTCGCCACGACCGGAGCTTTCGAGACCTGGGATGGGCGTCCACATCCCTTCTGATGGCTCCGCATGACGTGCGGGGCAACCTGACGCATGTATAAGCTGCTCGGGCGGCGTCATCTTGCAATCAATGGTTGCGCAACCGGCAGGTCGATCCGGCAGTTGTACGATTGTCGCACCCCGTTCCTTCGGCGGACCTGAAGGTTACGTCCCTTGTGGTCAGTATGAGGATGACGATTTGCTCCGCGTCGAAGGCGTTACGAAATCCTACCCCGGTGCGGACGGGCCCGTGCCGGTGCTCCGCGGAATCGATCTGGCGCTCGACGCGGGAGAGACGCTGGCCCTGACGGGGGAGAGCGGGTCGGGCAAATCGACCCTCCTGCACGTGATCGGCGGCCTCGACACGCCGGATGCCGGACGTGTCGTCCTCGACGATGTCGAGATCGGAGCGCTCGACGATCACCGCCGCGCGCGGCTTCGGCGCGAACGGATCGGCGTGATCTTCCAGCAATTCAACCTCGTCCCCTCGCTCGACGCGGCCGCGAACGTCGCGTTCCAGGCGCGGCTCGCCGGCAGATGCGATCCCGACTGGAACGCCGAGCTCGCCCGCCGTCTCGGGCTCGAGGCGCATCTGCGCAAGTATCCCGAACAGCTATCGGGGGGGCAGCAGCAGCGCGTCGCGATCGGGCGGGCCCTCGCGGCGCGACCGCGCCTCGTTCTCGCCGACGAACCTACGGGCAATCTCGACGAGGAGAGCGGCGCGGCGGTCCTGACCCTGATGCTCGAGCTCGTGACCGAAACCGGTGCGGCGCTCCTGACCGTGACGCATTCCCGCGCGCTCGCCGAACGCATGGGTCGGCGTGTCCATCTCTCGCGGGGCGTCGTCTCCGCATGATCGCCGCCGGCCTGCAAGCGCTCCTGTCGCATTGGTGGCGGCATCCGTTCCAGCTCGTGACGCTGATGCTCGGCCTCGCCACCGCGACGGCGCTCTGGTCGGGCGTGCAGGCGATCAACGCGGAGGCGCGCGCGAGCTACGACCGTGCGGCACAGACCCTCGCGGGTCCCGCGCGCGACACGCTCGCCCGGCGCGACGGCGAACCGATCGCGCAGGAGACGTATATCGCATTGCGGCGGGCGGGTTGGGCCGTGAGCCCGCTTCTGGAAGGGCGGCTCGATCTCGACGGCACGTCGCTTCGCATCATCGGGGTCGATCCCTTCACCCTCCCCGCGGAAGACCTGCCGGAGGAACTCGGGCAATCCGGGGTCGACCTGTCGTTCCTGACGCCGCCCGGACAACTCGTCGTCGATCAGGACACGGCCGACCGGCTCGAGGGCACGGACCTGCCGCCGCGGATCACCGGCAGGAACGTGCCGCCCAACGCGGCCTATGTCGATATCGGCACGGCGCAGCGGCTTCTCGGGCGGAACGGGGAGCTGAGCCGGCTCGTCGTCACGGGACCCAGCGATCTCACGGCGCCGCCGCTCGAGGAGGTCGCGCCGGATCTCGTGCGGGAGGCGCCGGAGACGGGCGGGGGCGAGATCGCGCGGCTGACCGACAGTTTCCACCTGAACCTCACCGCCTTCGGGCTGCTGAGCTTCGCGGTGGGCCTCTTCATCGTCCGCGGCGCGATCGGTCTGGCCTTCGAACAGCGCCGGCCCGTCTTCCGCACGCTTCGCGCTCTCGGGATCGGCCGCGGGGTGCTGCTCGGCCTCCTGTCCGCGGAGCTTCTCGTCCTCGCGCTCATCGCGGGGACGCTCGGCGTGGCGCTGGGCTGGCTCATCGCGACGATGCTGCTTCCCGATGTCGCCGCGACGCTGCGCGGGCTCTACGGCGCGGACGTGGAGGGCACGTTGAGCCTGCGGCCCGTCTGGTGGCTCGCGGGGATCGCCATCGCGGTTCTCGGCACCGCCATCGCGGCCGCGGGCTCGCTGGTGCAGGTCGCGCGGCTGCCGCTCCTCGCGCCCGCGCAGCCCCGTGCCTGGGCACGTGCGTCGGCCGCGACGATGCGCTGGCAGGCGGTGGGGGCGGTCCTGCTCGCCGTCACCGGCCTTCTCGTGGGCTGGGTGGGGTCGGGGCTCGTCTCCTCCTTCCTGCTACTGGGCTCGCTTCTCGTCGCGGCAGCCCTCATGCTGCCGATCTTTCTCCATGCGGTACTGGCGGGCCTCGCGCGCGTGACGAGGGGGCCGCTCGCGGAATGGTTCTGGGCCGATACGCGGCAGCAGCTCCCGGGGCTCAGCCTTGCGCTGATGGCGCTCCTCCTCGCGCTCGCGGCCAATATCGGCGTGGGCACGATGGTGCAGTCCTTCCGCTTGACCTTCACCGGCTGGCTCGACCAGCGGCTAGCGGCGGAGCTCTACGTCACCACGGAGACGGATGCCGAGGGGCGGCGGCTGCAGGAATTCCTCGCGCCTCGCGTCGATGCCGTCCTGCCCATCCGGAGCGCGGACGGAGAGATCGCCGGACGCCCGGTGGAATTCTACGGCTTCGCCCACGACGTGATCTATACCGATCACTGGCCCCTTATCGATCAATCTCCCGACGTCTGGACGCGCGTCTCGTCGGGGCAGGCCGTCCTCGTCAACGAGCAGCTCGCCCGGCGGGCGGATCTCTGGCCCGGCGACGAGATCGCCCTGCCGGACGGGGAGAACGTACCGGTGGCGGGCGTCTACAGCGATTACGGCAACCCGAACGCGCAGGCGATGATCGGGCTCGACCGGTTCGACGCCCTCTTTCCCGGTATCCCGCGCCGCCAATTCGCCCTGCGGCTCGACGAGGGCCGAGTCGAGAAGCTGACGCGGGCCCTCGTGACCGAATTCGGCCTGCCGCCCGGAAACATCTCCGATCAGGCTTCGGTCAAGCAGTTCTCCCTCGCCATCTTCGAGCGGACCTTCGCCGTGACCTCAGCGCTCAACGTGCTGACGCTGGGGGTGGCGGGCTTTGCGATCCTCACCTCGCTCATGACGCTCGCCACGATGCGCCAGCCGCAGCTCGCGCCGGTCTGGGCGCTGGGCCTGACACGGGCGCGGCTCGCCCGGCTGGAGCTCCTGCGCGCGGCCCTTCTCGCGGCCCTGACCTTCGTGGCGGCGCTGCCGGTGGGGCTCATGCTGGCCTGGATCCTCCTCCAGGTCGTCAATGTGGAGGCGTTCGGGTGGAAGCTGCCTCTGCATTTCTTCCCGCGCGACTGGCTGGTCCTGGCAGGTCTGTCGTTGCTCGCGGCGCTCCTTGCCGGTCTCGCGCCGGCGCGCCGGCTCGTGCGGATGCCGCCCTCCGATCTCCTGAAGGTCTTCGCAAATGAGAGGTGATCCATGCGCCGTCGCACGCTGATCCTCGGGGCGGGCGCGACGCTCGCGGCGGGCCCCCTCCGCGCGCAGGGTTTCGCCGGCCTCGGGGAGACGTCGGAGACGTTCGCGCAGCCCTCGCCGGACACGCGGCTCGTCTTTCCCGGCGATCACGCGCCGCATCCGGCCTTCCGGATCGAATGGTGGTACGTCACGGCCAACCTCGCCGCGGCGGACGGGACGCCTTACGGCGTGCAGTGGACGCTCTTCCGCTCCGCGCTCGCGCCCGACGGTCCGACGGACGGGTGGGGCAACCCGCAGGCCTGGATGGGCCATGCGGCGGTGACGAGCGAGACCCGGCACCTCGCGGCCGAGCGGCTCGCACGGGGCGGGATCGGTCAGGCGGGGGTCACGGTCGATCCGTTCCGCGCGGCGATCGACGACTGGGCGCTCGAGGGCCCCTCCCTCACGGATGTCACCATGCGCGCCGCCGGGACGGACTTTTCCTACGACCTGCGGCTTGCCGCGCAGGGACCGTTCGTCCTGCAGGGCGACGAGGGATATTCGGTCAAGTCCGCCTCCGGCCAGGCGAGCCATTACTATTCCCAGCCCTTCTACCGCGCGGAGGGAACGCTGCGACTGCCGGACGGCGATGTGGAGGTGACGGGCCAGGCCTGGCTCGACCGCGAATGGTCGTCGCAGCCGCTCGACGAGGGGCAGAACGGGTGGGACTGGTTCTCTCTCCATCTCGATGGCGGAGAGAAGCTGATGGGATTCCGGCTCCGCGGGACGGGGCCGGACTTCACCGCAGCGACATGGATCGCCGCGGATGGCACGCCCACGCCGTATCCCGACGGGGCGTTCGGCGCCGAACCTCTCGAGACCGCGCGGGTGGCCGGACGCGACGTTCCCGTCGTCTGGCGGGTCACGCTGCCCGATCACGGGCTCGACGTCACGGTCCGCGCCCTCAACCCCGAATGCTGGATGCCACTTGCCTTTCCCTATTGGGAAGGTCCCTTCATGGTGGAAGGCAGTCATTCTGGTGGGGGGTATCTTGAGATGACGGGTTATGAATGATGATCCACGTGCGATCTGGACGCGGTGCTGGCAGGGATTGATGGATGCGGTAGACGACGCCGCCCATCCCTGGCGCAGCCCGGTACTGGCGACGACGGGCCTCGACGGCGGCGCCGAGGCACGGCTCGTGGTCCTGCGGGAGGCCTGCCGCGACAGGGCGGTGATCGGGGCGCAGACCGATCTCGCTTCGCCGAAGGTCGCGGAATTGCGCGCGGAGCCGCGTGCGACCTTTCTCTTCTGGGATCCGCAGACACAGGTCCAGCTCCGCGCGCGGGTGGACATGAAGGTCATCGCGGGCACGGAGCTGAACGCGGTATGGGCGGCAATGCCGGAGGTCGCGCGGCTGAACTACGGCAACCGGCCTGCGCCGGGCACGCCGATCGAGACGCCGGAAGACCACGACCGAACCGCCGATCGGGAGAGGTTCGCGGTGCTGACGGGGCATGTCGTGTCGCTCGACGTGGTCGACCTGAGCCTAGACCCGCATCTTCGCGCCGTGTTCGACCGCGGCGACGGGTTCCAGGGCAAATGGCTCGCGCCATGATACCACTTCAGGCGAGCGCGAAGGTTTCGATCGGGTCGTAGATCGGGCCTTCCGAGGTCAGCCGCGACTGCATCAGGCTGAGGCTGTCGCTCCAGACGGGCGGCAGCCGCAGGTCGCTTTTCGCCGCGAGGAAACGTCCCAGCCGGGCATGGTCCTCGGCACTCATGGTGCGCGGAAAGCGCGCGAGCGTCACGTGCGGCACGAAGCGGCGACGGGGCAGGGCAAGGCCCGCGCGGCGGATCATCGTCTCCGTCTTGCGCTGGAGATGGAGAAGCTCGGGCGCGGCGTCGACGCGGATATGGAGCGAGCTCGGGTTCGGACCGCCGAACATCTCGAGCCCGGCGGCCTCGATCCGGATCGGGCCGGGCCGCAACATTTCCAGATCGAGAACAAGATCGTCGAGCGCGTCGAGCCGGACCTCGCCCAGGAAAGCGAGGGTGAGGTGCAGATCCTCCTCCGGCACGACCCGCCCCGCGCGGATCCCCTCCTGCGCGGTCGCGAGCGCCGCGGTCAGCTCTTCGGGCAGGTCGAGGGCGAGGAAGGCGCGCATCGGGCCGGGATCAGAACCCGAGCGCGTTCTCGACCGCCTCGAGCCCCGGCTCTCCCGATTGCGTCGTCACCCCGTCGAGCCAATCGGAAAGCACCTCCGGGTTCTCCGTCAGCCAAGTCGTCGCGGCGGCCTCGGGATCGGTGCCGTCGTTCAGGATGGCGCCCATGATCTCGTTCTCCATCTCGAGCGTGAAGGAGAGATTGTCGAGGAACGCCCCGATATTCGGACAGCTCTCCGCATAACCCGCGGAGACGTTCGTATAGACCGTGGCGCCGCCGAGATCGGGACCGAAATACTCGTCGCCCCCCGTCAGATAGGTCAGGTCGAACTGCGCGTTCATCGGATGCGGCTCCCAGCCCAGGAACACGATCGGCTGTTCGCGACGGCTCGCCCGCTCGACCTGCGCCAGCATGCCCTGTTCGGAGCTTTCCACGATGTCGAAATCTCCCAGCCCGAACGCATCCTCCTCGATCATCGTCTGGATCAGGCGGTTGCCGTCATTGCCGGGCTCGATGCCATAGACCTCGCTCTCGAGCGCGTCGGCATGCCCGGCGATGTCGGAGAAGCTCTCGATCCCCAGCGCGGCGCCGGCGGCGTTGGTCGCGAGCGTGTATTTCGCCCCTTCGAGGTTGGCGCGAACCGTCTCCACGCTGCCATCGTCGCGGTAGGGGGCGATGTCGTTCTCCATCGTGGGCATCCAGTTGCCGAGAAACACGTCGACATCGCCTTCGGCGAGGGACGCGTAGGTGAAGGGCACGCTGAGCACCTTCGTCTCCGTGTCGTAGCCGAGCGCGTCGAGCACCACGGTCGCGACCGCGGTGGTGGCGGTGATGTCGGTCCAGCCGACATCGGAGAAGGTGACCGTTTCGCAATCGGCGAGAGCGGTCGTGGCAGCGGCGGTGAGCGCCACGGCTCCGATGGACGATTTCATCATGTTCTTCCCCTACGCTGTTGATTGACTGATCAATCAAACAAATTTATCGATGTCGCACGATCCCTTGGAAGGACCTAGACGATGGCGAGACCCGACAGCGAAGGTATCAGGCGCAAGGCGCTGGTCAACGCCGCCATAGCGCAGGTGGGCACCTCCGGGCTCGACGTCACCGTGGCCGCGATCGCGCGGCAGGCGGGCATGTCCCCGGCGCTGGCGCATCATTATTTCGGCGGCAAGGCGCAGATGCTCGAGGGCGCGATGCGCCAGATCCTCGCCGATTACAGCAGCGCGGTCCGCGAGGGTCTTTCCGGATCGGGCGACCGGCTGGCATCGATCGTGTCGGCGAGCGTCGCGCCGGAGAATTTCCGTCCCCTCACCGTCGCGGCCTGGCTGGTATTCTACGTGGAGGCGCAGAGGTCCGACTGGGCGCGGCGGCTCCTGCGGATCTACCAGCTGCGGTTGCGCTCGAACCTGCGCCACGCGCTGCGTTCCGAGGGACACCCGCGCGCCGCGGAGGCGGCGGAGACGGTGGCGGCGCTCATCGACGGGACTTACCTTCGGGCCGTGACGGAGCCTCGCTTCGACGGCAGGGCGGCGGTCGCGCGGATCCTCGCGGCGGTCCGGGCATGACCATGATCGAGATCGATTACGTCGTCGTCGGAGCGGGATCCGCGGGCTGCGCGGTGGCCTATCGTCTGGCCGAGGCCGGGCATTCCGTCGTGGTCGTCGAGGATGGCGGCAGCGATTGGGGGCCGCTCATCAACATGCCCGGGGCGCTCAGCTTTCCGATGAACATGCCGCGCTACGATTGGGGTTACCGTTCCGAGCCTGAGCCCCATCTGGGCGATCGCCGTCTCGCCTGCCCGCGGGGCCGCGTGATCGGCGGTTCGTCCTCGATCAACGGCATGGTCTATGTCCGCGGCCATCCCGGCGATTACGCCACCTGGGAGAGATTGGGTGCGAAGGGGTGGGGCTTTGCCGACGTGCTGCCGTACTTCAAGCGGATGGAGCAGTGGCACGATGGCGGGCATGGCGGGGACCCCGAGTGGCGCGGCCGGACCGGGCCGCTCCACATCTCGCGCGGGACCCGCGACAACCCGCTCGTCGCTGCCTTCGAGCAGGCCGGTGCACAGGCGGGCTACGCCCCCACGCCCGATTACAACGGCGCCCGGCAGGAGGGGGTCGGGCCGATGGAGGCCACGATCTGGCGCGGGCGCCGCTGGTCGGCGGCGAAAGCCTACCTTCGCCCCGCGCTCGCTACGAAACGCTGCCGCCTCGTCCGGGGCAGGGTGGAGCGGGTGGAGATCGTGGACGGGCGTGCCCGTGGCATCGTGCTGAAGAAGCAGACGGTCCGGGCGCGGCGGGAGGTGATCCTTTCGGCCGGCGCGATCAACTCGCCCCAGCTTCTGATGCTGTCGGGCATCGGGCCGGGGGCACATCTGGCGGAGCGGGGCATCGAGGTCGCGGTCGACCGGCCCGGCGTCGGCGGGAACCTGCAGGATCACCTGGAACTCTACGTGCAGATGCGCGCGTCGAAGCCCGTCTCGCTTTTTCGCCACTGGGGGCCCATCGGACGCGCGCGGGTCGCGCTTCTCTGGGCGCTCGCGGGGCGTGGTCCCGGCGCGTCGAACCAGTTCGAGACCTGCGCCTTCCTGCGCTCCGCGCCGGGTGTGCCCTATCCCGACATCCAGATCCATTTCCTGCCGCTCGCCGTGCGCTACGACGGGAAGATGATCGCGCCGGGTCACGGGTTCCAGGCGCATGTGGGGCCGATGCGCTCGCCCTCGCGCGGGACCGTGCGGCTGCGCGACGGCACGCCGGCGGGCGCGCCCGAGATCCGGTTCAACTACATGTCGACCGATGAGGACTGGCGCGACTTCCGCGCCGCGATCAGGCTAACGCGGGAGATCTTCGCGCAGCCCGCCATCGAGGCCTTCTCCGCCGGCGAACTCCTTCCCGGTGCGGAGGTCGCGAGCGACGACGATCTCGACGCGGTGATCCGCGACCATGCCGAGAGCGCCTATCATCCCTGTGGTACCTGCCGGATGGGCATGCCGGACGATCCCGGCGCGGTCGTCGATCCCGATTGCCGCGTGATCGGGGTGGAGGGCCTGCGCGTCGTCGACAGTTCGATCTTTCCGCAGGTCACGAACGGCAATCTCAACGGGCCCTCCATCATGGTGGGCGAGAAGGCATCCGATCATATATTGGGCCGGAGATTGCCGCGCGATGCGGCGGAACCCTGGGAGCATCCTGCATGGCGGACGGCACAGCGATAGGCCTCGAGACACGCGAGGGGTTGCCCGACGCGCTTCGCGTCCTGGTCGAGAAACTGCCGCGCGGAACCTGGGAGGCGCATCCGAACTTCAGCCCGCTGACGCGGTTCTGGCTCGACAGGCACCTCATGTTCCGGGACGTGCTCGGCAAGCTGCGCGGCGGCTCGCAAGCCTTCCTCGACGGTCGCACCGCGCCGGAGCGCTACGGGCGCGAGACGGCGCGCCTGGCGCAATTCTTCCTCGGTGAGTTGCACGCGCATCATTCGATCGAGGACCACCATTACTTCCCGGTCCTGCAGGGGCTCGACGCACGGCTCGAACGGGGCTTCACGCTCCTCGACGCCGATCATCATGCGCTCGATGGCCATCTGAACGGGCTCGCGGAGACGACGAACGGGATGCTGCGGGGATTGTCGTCCGCCGATCCGAAAGCGGGTGCCGGGACGCTCGAGGAAACGCTCGGCGGGTTCGAAACCTTCCTCGATCGGCACCTGACCGACGAGGAGGACCTCGTCGTGCCGGTGATCCTGACCTACGCCCCGGAGATCGGCTGAAAGCTCACTCGGCGGGGGCGCCCGCCGCCGCGAGCCGGGCCTCCCGCCTGATCGTCAGCGCGATCGTCACCACCGCGAGAAGGGCGGAGCCGGCCATCAGTTCCAGAAGCGGCAGCGCGCTCGCGGAGCCGGAGAGGATGAAGCCCGCGACGGCCGAGAGCACCGCGCCCGTGGCGATCAGGATCGCGCCGCCGAGGCCCGAGGCCGTTCCCGCGAGATGCGGTTTCACGCTCAACATGCCGGCGGTCGCGTTCGGCATCACGAGACCGTTGCCGAGGCCCACGAAGGTCATGAACCCGAAAAAGAGAACCGCGGAGGCGAGGCCCGAATAGAAGACGAGGACCGCGGCGACGAGGCCGGCCGCGTTGATGATCGTGCCCCAGACCAGCATCCGCTGGAGGCCGATGCGCGCGGAATAGCGCCCCGAGATGCCGTTTCCGATCATGTAGCCGATGGCGGGCATGCCGAAATGGATGCCGAGGGCGGACGGGGTGAGCCCGAAGACCTCGGATCCGACATAGGGCGCGCCGCCGAGATAGGCGAAGAACGCGCCTGAAGCGAAGGCGGACGTGGCGGCGTAGCCCCAGAACCGCCTCGACTTCAGGAGTTGCGGATATTGCGCGATCTGCTCGCGCATGTTGCCCGTCGAGCGCTCCGCCGTCTCACCCATGTCGAACCAGACCAGTGCGAGGGCGCCGATGCCCAGAAGGCCGAGCGTGACGAAGTTCGCCTGCCAGCCGAAAAATCCGTCGAGGATGCCGCCGAAGGCCGGCGCGATCATCGGCGCGACCGACATGCCCATCGTCACCCATCCGATCATGGAGGCCGCGCGATCGGAGGAGAAGAGATCCCGGATCGCAGCCCGCGGCAGCACGATCCCGGCGACGATCGACGCCTGCACCATGCGGAAGAACAGGAACACCCAGATGTTCGTCGCCACCGCGCAGGCGAAGGAGGCGAGGATGAAGATCACGATGCAGGTCAGGAGAACCGCGCGCCGCCCGTAACGGTCGGAGACGGGGCCGATGATGAGCTGCATCGCCGCGTTGACGAAAAGGTAGCCCGCGACGGAAATCTGCACGATGCCGTAATCGGTCTCGAAGAACGTCGTCATGTTCGGCAGCGACGGCAGGAACAGGTTCATCGACAGCGCCGAGAGGGAGGTGACGAGGATCAGTGTCGCGATATGCGGCGGTGTGCGCGAATCGAGGAAGCGGACTGGTGAAAAATTCGTCATCCTGCGAAGCTAAGCCGCAGCCGCCGGTGATCCAATGCATGGCCGGTATGCGCTGTAGACATGCCTCTCCATCGACGTTCGGATCGTCCGCCGGGGACTTTGCCCTTTCCGAGGCGAGATGCACCGTCATACTGTGGCGCGGACGGAACCGAAGGACGGGACGAGATGAAGGATATCCTCGATCAACTGGAAGCACGGCGTGCCGATGCGCGCAAAGGCGGCGGCGACGCCCGGATCGAGGCGCAGCACGGAAAGGGCAAACTGACCGCGCGCGAGCGGCTCGACCTGCTGCTCGACGAGGATTCCTTCGAGGAGTTCGACATGTTCGTCACCCATCGGGCGACGGATTTCGGCATGGCCGAGAACAAGGTCTACGGCGACGGCGTCATCACCGGCTGGGGCACGATCAACGGTCGGCAGGTCTATGTCTTTTCGCAGGATTTCACCGTGCTCGGCGGTTCGCTCAGCGAGACGCACGCGAAAAAAATCTGCAAGATCATGGACATGGCGATGCAGAACGGCGCGCCGGTGATCGGGCTCAACGATTCGGGCGGCGCCCGCATCCAGGAGGGCGTGGCGAGCCTCGCGGGCTATGCCGAGGTGTTCCAGCGCAACGTGATGGCGTCGGGCGTGATCCCGCAGATCAGCGTGATCATGGGGCCCTGCGCGGGCGGCGCGGTCTACTCGCCCGCGATGACCGATTTCATCCTCATGGTGAAGGGCTCGTCCTACATGTTCGTCACCGGGCCCGATGTCGTGAAGACGGTGACGAACGAGGTCGTGACGGCGGAGGAGCTCGGCGGCGCCTCGACCCATACGCGGAAGTCGTCGGTCGCCGACGCGGCGTTCGAGAACGATGTCGAGGCGCTGATCGAGGTGCGCCGGCTCGTGGATTTCCTGCCCGCCTCCAACCGCGGCACCGTTCCGGTCCGTCCCTTCTTCGATGCGCCCAACCGGATCGACGACAGTCTCGACACGCTGATCCCCGACAATCCCAACATGCCCTACGACATGAAGGAACTGATCGCGAAACTCGCCGACGAGGGAGATTTCTACGAGATCCAGGAGAATTTCGCCAAGAACATCCTGACGGGTTTCGTCCGCCTCGAGGGCTCGACCGTGGGGGTCGTGGCGAACCAGCCGATGGTGCTCGCGGGGTGCCTCGACATCGATGCGTCGCGCAAGGCGGCCCGGTTCGTGCGGTTCTGCGACGCCTTCTCCATCCCTATCCTCACACTTGTGGACGTACCCGGTTTCCTGCCCGGTACGGGGCAGGAATACGGGGGCGTCATCAAGCACGGCGCGAAGCTCCTCTTCGCCTATGGGGAGGCCACCGTGCCGAAGGTGACGGTGATCACCCGCAAGGCCTATGGCGGGGCCTACGACGTCATGAGTTCCAAGCACCTCAGGGGCGATTTCAACTATGCCTGGCCCACCGCCGAGATCGCGGTGATGGGGGCCAAGGGTGCCACGGAGATCCTCTACCGATCGGAGCTCGGCGATGCCGACAAGATTGCCGCGCGGACGGCGGAATACGAGGAGAACTTCGCCAACCCGTTCAAGGCGGCGGAGAGGGGCTTCATCGACGAGGTCATACTGCCGCATTCGACGCGAAAGCGGGTCTGCCGCGCCTTCGCCTCGCTCAGGGGCAAGCGACTTGAGAACCCCTGGAAGAAGCACGACAACATTCCGCTCTGATCCCTGACCGAAAGAACCCCATTGCCCCAGTTCCACCTGTTTCCCGACGCGCCCCGCCCGGTCGCGCCATTCTCCCACGCGGTCGAGGCCTCGGGCTGGGTGGCGCTCACGGGGCAGATGCCGACCGATCCCGCAGCGCCCGACGCGCCCCTGCCGGACGGGATCGAGGCGCAGACCCGGCGGGTGATGGAGAACCTGCGCCTGGTCCTCGACGGTCTCGGCCTCGATCTCGGCGACGTGGTCCAGTGCCGGTGCTATCTCACGGAGTTCGAGCGCGATTACGCTTGCTTCAACGAGGTCTATGCGGAGTTCTTTCCCGAAGATCGTCGCCCGGCGCGCACGACGATTGGGGTGACGGCCCTCGCCGTGGGCGCGCTCGTTGAGATCGATTGCCTGGCCGCCCCGCGGAGCTGACCTCCCCGCGACGGCCTCGCCGCTTGATGCCGGCCAGCCACAGATTGCCGTCGTCCCGCGTCCGACATAGCCGCGTATTGCCAATGTCTTATGGCCATGCGACGGTCCCGCGCGCATGATGCGTCGGGCGGCCCGGATCGCGATCCGGAAGCCCGCGGAAAACGAGACAAAGGAACCGACCATGTCGAACTCTATCAAGATCATCGCGGGCCTGGCCCTGGTGTCCTTCGCCGCCGCGTGTGGCGGCCCGCGCGAAGAGCCGGTGACCTACACGCAACCCGCGCCGATGGTTCAGCCCGAGCCGACCTACAGCAAGTACTGATCCCACCTGGCGGACGGACCCCGGGTCTGTCCGCCGGCCGGCGAAAGGCGATGTGCACGACATGATCAAGCATCGCGGTTTTCCCGGGCGGCTCCCCGGAACGGATTTCCAGTTCACGATCCGGCGGTCGAACCCGAAGGGCGCGACCCGGATCGTCGCACGGGATCGCTTCGCAGACCGCCGGGCGGGCGACCGACGCGCCGACGAGGCGTTCTTGCACGCGCTCTGGCTGCAATTCGGTGCGGAGCCGTTCGAGCGCGGCAATCTCGATGCGGGTCGATTGTCCTGGCTGTTTGGACGTGAAGTCGTGGCCGCGGAGGAGCCCTTCGATCCGACGAGCTATACCGCCATGCTCCGAATCGACCGGCAACGCGCGGATGCGACGTTTCCCGGCCTCCTCGACGGGTGATGCGAGACCCTGCGGTTGCCGTATCGTCGATCCCGAGATGGGCTCGCCGAGGAATTTCGTTGCTTGCGGTGGAACTGGAGCGGCGCGACCGCGTTAGAGCGCCCATATATCCAGCACAATTCACGCTTTAATGATATATAGCAGATGACGCCTAGGTGGTCCGATCTCCCCGATCGGACCATTCCTTCGGGCGTATATCGCGCAACCCCTTCCCGATCCTTGAAGTTTTGGCAGTTGTCTCGGCCTTCGCGGGCGTGGCATCAATGCGAAAATAAAGACCGAGGGAGTGAAGATGCGTCGATATTTGCCCTTTGCCGGCCTGATCGTGGTCTGCGGCCTCGCCGGATGCGCGCCACCGGTACCATCGGGGCCGATCATCGACGAGGCGTGGGGCCCGCAATACGCTCCCGACGATCCCTGCAAGGGCGTCGTTCCCCAGATGTGCCCGCGATGAGTTCCACACGCCGCACGGGCGGCGCACTCTTCTCCAAACTTCTGATCGCCAATCGCGGCGAGATCGCGTGCCGCGTGATCAAGACGGCGCAGCGGATGGGGATCCCGACCGTCGCGATCTTCTCCGACGCGGACCGCTACGCGCTGCATGTCCGCATGGCCGACGAGGCGGTGCATGTGGGTCCGGCCCCGGCCAACGAATCCTACATCGTCATCGACAATGTGCTTCGGGCGATCCGCGAGACGGGCGCCGATGCGGTGCATCCGGGCTACGGGTTTCTCAGCGAGAACCCGAAATTCGCTGCCGCGCTGGAAAAGGAGGGGGTCGCCTTCATCGGCCCGCCCAAGGGCGCGATCGAGGCGATGGGGGACAAGATCACCTCAAAGAAGCTCGCCGACGAAGCGGGCGTGAGCACGGTGCCGGGCCACATGGGCCTCATCGAGGATGCGGACGAGGCCGTGCGGATCGCCTCCGAGATCGGCTATCCGGTGATGATCAAGGCCTCCGCCGGCGGTGGCGGCAAGGGAATGCGGATCGCCTGGGACGACGAGGAAGCGCGCGAGGGCTTCCAGAGCTCGAAGAACGAGGCGGCCAATTCTTTCGGCGACGACCGGATCTTCATCGAGAAGTTCGTGACGCAGCCGCGCCATATCGAGATCCAGGTGCTCGCCGACCAGCACGGCAACACGATCTACCTGGGTGAGCGCGAATGCTCGATCCAGCGCCGCAACCAGAAGGTCATCGAGGAGGCGCCTTCGCCGTTCCTCGACGCGGCGACACGGAAGGCGATGGGCGAGCAGGCCTGCGCGCTCGCGCAGGCGGTAGGGTATACCTCGGCCGGGACGGTCGAGTTCATCGTCGACGGCGACCGGAACTTCTATTTCCTCGAGATGAACACCCGGCTGCAGGTCGAGCATCCGGTGACCGAACTCATCACCGGCGTCGATCTGGTGGAGCAGATGATCCGGGTCGCCGCGGGCGAGCCGCTCGGGTTCACCCAGGATGATGTAAAGCTCACCGGTTGGGCGATCGAGAGCCGGGTCTACGCGGAGGATCCCTATCGCGGTTTCCTGCCCTCGATCGGCCGGCTGATCCGTTACCGCCCGCCGGCCGAACGCTCGGCAGGTCCGCTGCAGGTTTCGGGCAAGTGGCTCCCGTTGCCGGACGGAAGCGAGGCGCCCGCGGGCGACACGGCGGTCCGCAACGATACCGGCGTCTTCGAGGGCGGCGAGATCTCGATGTACTACGACCCGATGATCGCCAAGCTCTGCACCTGGGCCGAGGATCGCGACGGTGCGCTCGAAGCCATGCGGCTGGCGCTCGACCGGTTCGAGATGGAGGGGATCGGTCACAACCTGCCATTCCTCGCCGCCGTGATGGATCATCCGAAATTCGTCGCCGGCGAGATGACGACGGCCTTCATCGCGGAGGAATACGAGGGGGGCTTCTCGGGCGTCGCGCTTTCCGACGACGCGCTCGCGCGGATCGCCGCGTCGGCAGCCGCCATGCACCGTGTCGAGGAGATCCGCCGAACCCGCATCTCCGGCCGCATGGGCAACCACGAGCGCAAGATCGGCACGGATTGGGTGGTGGATATCGACGGGCGGACTTGGAACCTGGTGACCGACGCCGACCGCGACGGCGCGACGGTCCGGTTCGAGGACGGGACGGAGCGCCGCGTGGCCTCCGACTGGCGGCCCGGCGAACCGCTCGCGCGGCTCCAGGTGGACGGCGCGCCGCTCGTCCTGAAGGTCGAGCCGATCACCGGCGGCTACCGGCTCCGAACCCGTGGCGCGATGCTCGACGTCCATGTCTGGTCGCCGCGGCAGGCGCGTCTGGCCGCGCTGATGCCGGTGCGGGAGGAGGCGGACACGTCGAAGCTCCTGCTCTGCCCGATGCCGGGCCTCGTCGTGAAGCTCGCGGTGGCGGAGGGCGACGATGTGGAGGTCGGTCAGAATCTCTGCACCGTCGAAGCCATGAAGATGGAGAACATCCTGCGTGCCGAACGCAAGGGCAAGGTCACGCGCATCCGCGCCGCAGCGGGCGATTCCCTCGCGGTGGACGACGTGATCATGGAGTTCGAATGACGGATCGCGCGCGGCGGGCCTCGGCCTTGCGGGCGGTGGCTGCTACTGGTTCGCGTTGCGCTGTTCGCGAAGCTCCTGAAGCCGCATGGGCATCTTGTCGATGCTGCGCGTGATCTCACGCACATCCCAGGGGAAAGGCTTGCGCAGCTTGACGTCGCCATCCTTGCCGATGAGCACCATCATGAAGCCGCGAGGACGCAATCGGCGTCGCAGGTCGGACATGGCGTCGGGCTCGGTATCGGTGATCACCACCACGTCACGGCGCGCGAGATCCTCCGCACGGCCGGCGAGCAGGTCGATCTGCTCCTGGAAGGCAGGATCGTTCGGGCTGTCGGCGAAGACAACGACCGGTCGGGCGATCCACTTGAAATCGTCGAGTTCGACGTCGATCGACTCGAACCGGACCTGCGGGTCTTCCCGCCAGCGATCCACTGGGGCGGTGAGCACGGGCGTCTCCGTCGCAACCACGGTCTGTTCGGTTTCCTGAGCGGCGCCGGGAAGCGTCGTCGAGAGACCTGCGAAAAGTATGAGGAATGGGGCCAGCCGCATCATGTTATGGATATAGTGCGGCAAGGGCGTAATAAGAAGCGGAACCCCGCACGGTCTTGCGTGGATGTGACCGTGCGCCGCGGGACGAGGATTGGATGATGGACAATTGGCAGAAGCGCGCGGAAGGCGAATTGCGGGGCCGCACCATCGAGGACCTGACCTGGCGCACGGCGGAGGGGATCGACGTCGCCCCAGTCCATGCGGGGACGGGTCCGGCCCCGCATGAGCACATGGGTACGCTGCCGGGCGAGCCGCCCTTCACGCGCGGCGTGAAGGCCACGATGTATGCGGGCCGCCCCTGGACGATCCGCCAATACGCGGGGTTCTCGACCGCGGAGGAATCGAACGCCTTCTACCGCCGCAACCTCGCCGCGGGACAGCAGGGGGTAAGCGTCGCCTTCGACCTCGCCACCCATCGCGGCTACGACAGCGACCATCCGCGGGTGGAGGGAGATGTCGGCAAGGCGGGCGTCGCCATCGACTCGGTCGAGGACATGAAGGTCCTCTTCGACGGCATCCCGCTCCAGGACATCTCGGTCTCGATGACGATGAACGGCGCGGTGATCCCTGTTCTGGCGAGCTTCATCGTCGCGGGAGAAGAGCAGGGGGTGGAGCGCGCGCGGCTCTCGGGGACCATCCAGAACGACATCCTCAAGGAGTTCATGGTCCGCAACACCTACATCTATCCGCCCGAGCCTTCGATGCGTATCGTCGCCGACATCATCGAGTACACCGCCACCGAGATGCCGCGCTTCAATTCCATCTCGATCTCCGGCTACCACATGCAGGAAGCGGGGGCGAACCTGGTGCAGGAGCTGGCCTTCACGCTGGCCGACGGCAAGGAATACGTGAAGACGGCGGTGGCGCGCGGCATGGATGTCGATCGTTTCGCCGGGCGGCTGTCGTTCTTCTTCGCCATCGGCATGAACTTCTTCATGGAGGCCGCGAAGCTGCGCGCCGCGCGGTTCCTCTGGCACGAGATCATGCAGGAATTCGAGCCGAAGGAGGAGAAATCCTCCATGCTCCGGACCCATTGCCAGACATCCGGCGTGAGCCTCGCGGAGCAGGATCCCTACAACAACATCGTGCGGACGGCCTACGAGGCGATGTCGGCGGTCCTCGGCGGCACGCAATCGCTGCACACGAATTCCTTCGACGAGGCGATCGCGCTGCCCACGGATTTCTCCGCTCGCATCGCGCGCAACACGCAGCTCATCCTGCAGCACGAGACCGGGGTCACCAACGTCGTCGATCCGCTCGCGGGCTCCTACTACGTGGAGCAGCTCACCGCCGACCTGATAGAGAAGGCCCGCGCGCTGATCGCGGAGGTGGACGAGCTTGGCGGCATGACGAAGGCCGTCGAGAGCGGGATGCCGAAGCTCCGGATCGAGGAGGCGGCGGCCCGCAAGCAGGCTGCGATCGACCGCGGCGAAGAGGTCATTGTCGGCGTCAATCGGTTCCGCCTAGAGAAGGAGGATGATCTCGATATCCGCTCCATCGACAATGCGGGCGTGAGAAAGAGCCAGATGGCGCGGCTCGAGACGCTGCGGGCGGACCGCGACCAGGACGCCTGCGACCGGGCGCTCGCCGCGCTCAAGGCCGGGGCGGAGGGGGATGGCAACCTCCTCGCGCTCGCGGTGGAGGCGGCGCGTGCGCGCGCGACGGTGGGCGAGATTTCCCACGCGCTCGAGGAGGTGTTCGGTCGCCACCGTGCTGAGGTCAGGACGCTCTCGGGCGTCTACGGCGCGGCCTATGAAGGTGACGAGGGTTATGCCCGAATCCAGGGCGACGTCGAGGCCTTCGCGGAGGACGAGGGGCGGCGGCCCCGGATGCTGGTCGTCAAGATGGGACAGGACGGGCACGATCGCGGGGCCAAGGTGATCGCCACGGCCTTCGCCGATATCGGCTTCGACGTCGATGTCGGACCGCTCTTCCAGACACCGGAGGAGGCGGCCGACGACGCGCTCGACAACGATGTCCACGTCGTCGGCATCTCCAGCCAGGCGGCGGGTCACCGGACCCTCGCACCGAAGCTCGTCGAGGCATTGCGCGCGCGGGGCGCGGGCGACATCCTCGTCGTCTGTGGCGGTGTGATCCCGGCCCAGGATTACGACTTCCTGCGGCAGGCTGGCGTGGCCGCCATCTTCGGGCCCGGCACGAATATCCCGGACGCCGCCGCGCGCATCCTCTCGCTCATCCGCGAAGCGCGCGACAAGGCCGCCTGAACTCGCAGGGAACCCGGGACCGTCCTCGCGTCGTTTGGGTGCGAGCGAACGCCCGTGCCACGGGAACATGCCCCGCGAAAGGAGATGATCATGCGGATCGACCACCTCGTCGTGACCGCCCCGAGCCTCGAGGCCGGATCGGACCATGTCGCCGAGGCGCTTGGCGTCGCGCCGGGTCCGGGTGGTCGTCATGACGGTATGGGCACGCACAACCTCCTCCTGTCGCTCGGCCCGGAGGTTTATATCGAGGTGATCGCTGTCGATCCCGACGCGCCCGAGCCGTCGCGCGCACGGATGTTCGGTCTCGACGCCGATCCCGGAGCGCCGCGGCTCGCGTCATGGGTGGCCCGCTGCGACGATCTCCGCGCAGAGGTCGCGCAGGCGCCGGACATGCTGGGCGAGATCATCGACCTTGCCCGTGGCGATCTATCCTGGTCGATGACGGCCCCGCCCGGCGGACGGATGCCGTATGACGGGATCGCACCGCCTCTCATCTCGTGGACGGGCGGGACATGCGCGCAGGATCTGCTGCCGCCCTCCGATCTGAGGTTCGAGCGTCTGATCCTGCGGCATCCGCGATCCGAGGAATTGCAGTTGAACTGGCCCGTGCTCGGCCAGTTGGACCGCGTGACCCTGGAGCCGGGACCGGTTCCGTCGCTCGAGGCCGAGATCCTCACGGCCATGGGCATGCGGAGATTGTCGAGCGCGGTCGCCGCAGGTTAAACTCACCCATGTCGATCTGGCAGAGGATAACCGAGGCCCTTGCGGCCCTGGCATCCGGCGAGGGCCTCGCCGCGGTGTTCGACCGTATGCGGACGTCACCGGAGCGCACCGTCGCCTTCACCATCGCCGTGATCGGGCTCGGAGCCAAGATGGCCAAGGCCGATGGGCGCGTCACCCGCAACGAGGTGACGGCCTTCCGCGAGGTGTTCCACATTCCCGGACCGGACGAGCCCGCCGCGGCGCGGGTCTTCAATCTCGCGAGGCAGGACGTCGCCGGGTTCGAGGAATACGCCCGGCGCATCGCGCGCATGTTCGGCCCCGATCATCCAATCCTGATCGACCTGATGGAAGGGCTCTTCCACATCGCGGTCGCCGACGGCGATTACCATCCGGACGAGGAGGCCTTCCTCGACCGCGTGCGCGAGATCTTCGGGCTGAACGAGCGGCAGTTCCGCGGCTTGCGGAGCCGCTTCGTGCCCGGGGCCGATCCCGATCCCTGGGCGGTGCTGGGCGTGGACGCGGATGCGCCGCTTTCGGAGGTCAGGCGCGTCTGGCGCCAGCGGGTCCGCGATACGCATCCCGACCGCATGATCGCGCGCGGCGTTCCCGAGGAAGCCGTCCGGCTTGCCGAAGCACGGCTCGTCGCGATCAACCGGGCGTGGGACGAGATCCAGGCCGCGCGGGCTGCCTGACGCCCCCACCGGTCGTGGCCTGCCGGGGTTGTGATCGCGCGGCCGCATCGAAGCGGCTTCGCAATAATGGCCGGACGCCCTATGCTCCGTCCCCATGAAACGCTTTGCACCCCTGCTGCTCGGAGCTCTTCTGAGCCTCTCTCCGGCATACGCCCAACAAACCGGCGAGCCGGACGACATCCGCAACGGTCTCGACCAGCTCGGCGAGGGCGCCCGGACGCTCCTGCGCGGGCTGATGGGCACGGTGGACCCCGAGATGCGCAAGCTCGCCGATGCGCTCGAGGCCTGGGATTTCGAGGGCCTCGATATCGACGATCTCGGCCGCTACCACCCGCCGGAGGTCCTGCCGAACGGCGACATCCTCATCCGCCGCAAGACGCCCCGCGACACGCCGATGGACGGTGAGATCGACCTCTGATCCGGTCGGGTCTCACCGGTAGATGGCCGTCGGCAGCCACATGGTGATCGCCGGCACGAAGGTGATGAGGATCAGCACCAGCACGAGCGGGATCAGGAAGGGCGAGGTCGCGACGACGCACCGCTCGAACGGGACGCCGGAGACGCGCGAGAGCACGTAGAGCACCATGCCCACGGGCGGCGTCAGAAGCCCCAGCATGAGGTTCAGCACCATGATCACCCCGAAATGCACCGGGTCGATGCCGAGCTCTACCGCGACGGGCAGGAGCACCGGGACGAGGATGGTGATCGCGGCGACCGTCTCCATGAAGCAGCCCACGGCCAGCAGGATGAGGTTGATGAGGATCAGGATCACCCACGGGCGGTCGGACGCCGAAAGCAGCGCCCCGGCGGCGAGTTCCGGTACCCGGTTCGACGTGAGGATCCACGCGAAGATGGCTGCCGCGGCGACGACGAGAAGCACGACGGCGGTCGTCTCGATCGTGTCGAAACTCACCCGGAGGAACCGCCGCCAGGTGAGCGTGCGATAGACGACGAGACCCAGGAACAGCGCGTAGGCGCAGGCCGCGACGGCGGCTTCCGTGGGGGTGAAGGCGCCGGAGAGGATGCCGCCTACGATAATTACGGGGGTCAGGAGGGACAGGAACGCCGCCTTGAACGACGCCCAGAGATAGGCGAGCGCGAAGGGCCGGTCGCGCGGGAAGTTCCGCCGCCGCGCGAAGAAGGCGATCATCAGCATGAGCGACAGGGCCATGACGAGGCCCGGCACGAAGCCCGCCGCGAAGAGCTGTCCGATGGAGGCGCCGGCGACGACGCCGTAGATCACCATCGGCAGGGACGGCGGAATGATCGGCCCGATCGTGGAGGAGGCGGCGGTGATGCCGACGGCGAAGCCCGGATCGTAGTTCGCGTCGCGCATCGCCTTGATCTCGATCGCGCCGAGGCCGCCGGCATCCGCGACCGCCGCGCCCGACATGCCCGCGAAGATCACCGACGCGCCCACGTTCACGTGACCGAGCCCGCCACGCATCCAGCCGACGAGGCCGAGGGCGAAGTTGAAGATCCGCTCGGTGATGCCGGCGGTGTTCATCAGATTGCCCGCGAGGATGAAGAACGGAACGGCCAGGAGCGGGAAGCTGTCGACGCCGTTGATCATGCGGTGCGCGACGACCATCGGCGGGGTCGGCCCGAACAGGATGAAGATCGCGCTCGATCCCGCGAGGGCGATGGCCACCGGCACGCCCAGGATCAGCAGGGCGAAGAGGATGACGAAGAGAAGGATGATGCTCATTTCGTACCTACTCCATCGTCCGGGTTTCGGCCGCGTGTGCTTCGGGGTCGATCAGGCGGCTCGTCTTGTCGCGCAGGTGCCGCCAGGTGTTCCAGGCTGCATAGAGGGTCATCGCCGCGAAGCAGGCGGATACGTAGTAGTAGACGAGCGACTTGGGCACATCGATCGAGACCATCATCTGGAACGTGCGTCCGGAGAGCATGAAGGTCAGGTAGGTCAGAATGGCGAAGAAACCTGTCGTGACGATGTCGATCAGCGTCTGCGCCACCCGCCGGGCCGGACGCGGGACCCAGCGATAGACGAACTCCACCGCGATATGCTCGTTCTTGCGCGTGGCCATGATGGCGCCGGTGAAAGTCACGGCGATCAGCAGAAACCGCGCGATCTCCTCCGTCCAGCCGAGCGAGTTGTTCAGCACGTATCGGGTGAAGAACTGCAAGAAGACGATGAAGGCCAGAACCCAGAAGATCACCAGGACGAGACTGTCGTCCCATCGCAAATCCCGCAGGTCGATGTCCGCCTCCTCGAGATGCACCTCGGGCACCTCGCGTCTTTCCTCCTCCGCCATCGCCGCTCCTTTCGTATCCTTGAAAGGGGCGCGGACCATGCCGCCCGCGCCCCGAACGACAGCAGATTACTGACCGATCGCCTGGAGGCGGTCGTAGGTCTCCTGATCCCAGCTCGCCATGTCGCCGTTATGGACGGCCTGGACCGCATCGATGAACGGTTGGCGGTCGACCTCGTTGACCGACACGCCCTGCTCCTCGAACCAGGACTTGAGCTCTTCCTCCGACGTGCGGATCGCCTCGGTGAAGCAGGCCGAGACCTCGTCGAGCACGGTGTCGAGCGCCTTCTGGTCGGCCTCGTCGAGGCTGTTCCAGGTCGGACCGCCCACGATCGTCAGGAGCGCATCGGTGATATGGGCCGTCAGGTTGATGTCCGACTGAACTTCGTAGAACTTCTTGGCCTGGATCGTCGGCAGCGGATTTTCCTGCGCGTCGACCGTGCCCTGCTGGAGCGCGAGATAGACTTCGGCAAAGGCGATGGGCGTGGGGTTCGCACCTACGGCTTCGGGAAACATCATGTAGAGCGTCGCGTTCGGCACCCGGATCTTCAGGCCCTGCATGTCCTCGGGCGTCGCGATCGGCTTATTGGAGGTGACGTGGCGGTTGCCGTAATAGCCCAGCGACGTGATGTGGTTGCCCGTCGTGTCCTCGTAGCCCTGCGCGAGTTCCTCAAAAAGCGGGCTCTGCCGGTACTGGTCCCAATGATCGAAGTCGCGGAACATGAACGGCGCCCCGCCGATCGCGATCGGACCGTACGCACGGCCTGCGAAAAGCTGCCCGGTATAGATGATGTCGACCGTGCCGAGGCCCAGCGCCTCGTTGATCTCGACCTCCGATCCCAGCGACGAGGCCGGAAAGACCTCCCAGCCGAGCCGGTTGTCGGTCGCTTCCATGATGTCGGCGTTCGCGTCCACGGCGCAGCTCTGGTACGGCTCGCTCGATTCGTAGACATGTGCGAACCGCAGAACGCGCTCCGCTTCCTGCGCCGTGACGGGCAGGGCGGTCAGCGCGGTGGCGGCCATCGCGATCATCGTGGCGGGTGTGTTCTTCATGTCGGTCTCCTCCCTGAGGTCTTGCTTCGAGCGTTCGCGCGATCTCACGCGGCAGGTCTCGGCACCTGCCCAGACGTCCCGGCAATCCGGGGGATCGTGTTTCCCATCGTCGCGAACTCCTCCCATCCCGAACGGTATACCATCTCGGGCTCGCCGCAAGGTTTTCATGCGGGAGCTTCCGTGATCGCCTTGCGAGCCGCGCACCGGACGGCGTAGGCCATCCGGGATGACCGATCGCATTGAAAAACCGGATTGCGGAGAGGCGGTGGCCTTGGCCTCCGATCCGCGGCAGCCGCGCGCCGTGGGCACCGCCATCCTGCGCGTCGCGCGCGGGGCGGGAGGGCGTCCGCGCCTCGCGACGCTCAGGCAATCGGGGGCGGCGAAGCTTCTATTCCCGCGCCGCCGCGGCGAAAGGGTGGAAGCGGTGTTCATCAACACCGCCGGGGGGATCACGGGCGGCGACCGGTTCGAGATCGCTGCCGCGGCAGAGGCGGGAGCGCATCTGACGATGACGAGCCAGGCGGCGGAGCGTGCCTATGCCGCGCAGCCCGGTGAAGTCGGCCGGGTCAGGACGAGGCTCGAGGTCGGGTCCGGCGCACGGATCGACTGGTTGCCGCAGGAAACGATCCTCTACGAGCGGTCGTCGCTCGACCGCCGTCTCGACGTGGACCTTGCCGAAGATGCGCGGTTCCTGATGATCGAATCGCTCCTCTTCGGACGGCACGCGCGCGGCGAGGTTCTGCGGGCGGCGCGGGTCTCGGATCGCGTCGCCATCCGCCGGCAGGGTGAGCCCCTCTATCTCGACGCGATCGCCATGGCGGGCGATCTCCGGGCGCATCTGTCCAGACCCGCTATCGGTGGCGGTGCGGGCGCGGTGGCGACCCTTATCTATATCGCGCCGGACGCCGCGGCGCATCTCGAGGCGATCCGCGCGCTTCTGCCCGAGAGTGCTGGTGTCTCCGCGATCTCCGGGGATATGATCGCCCTGCGCGCCTTGGCCGGTGACGGCTACGCGCTCAGGCGGATCGTGCTGCCGGTTCTCGACCGGCTGACCGGACGCTCCCTGCCCGCTGTCTGGAGGCTCTGAATGCAACTGACCCCCCGCGAGAAGGACAAGCTGATGGTCGCGATGGCGGCCGAGATCGCGCGGAAACGCCTCGCGCGCGGCGTGAAGCTGAACCATCCCGAGGCCATCGCGCTGATCACCGACGCGGTCGTTGAGGGCGCGCGTGACGGCCGCTCCGTCGCCGACATGATGGAAGCGGGCGCGCAGGTCATCACGCGGGAGCAATGCATGGAGGGGGTGCCGGAGATGATCCACGACGTCCAGGTGGAGGCAACCTTCCCCGACGGCACCAAGCTCGTCACCGTTCACGACCCCATCCGCTGAGAGGACACGCCATGATCCCCGGAGAGATCCTGCCCGCCGAGGGCACGCTGACGCTGAACGAGGGGCGGGCGGCGATCACGCTGATGGTGGCGAATACCGGCGATCGCCCGGTCCAGGTCGGCAGCCACTACCATTTCGCGGAGGCGAACTCCGCGCTCGATTTCGACCGGGAGGCCGCTCACGGCCATCGCCTCGACATCGCGGCGGGAACGGCCGTGCGGTTCGAACCGGGTCAACGGCGCGAGGTCGCCCTCATACCCTATGCAGGCGACCGGCGGATCTTCGGGTTCAACGCAGCCGTCATGGGTCCGATCTAGACCGGTCTGCCGGTTCCACTCGATTTCTGCACAGCGGCTATGCCCATTAATTTCTGGTAGTGTCCAAGGAAGCGGCATAGCGTCAGTATCGCAGTATAAAGGATACAGGCATGTACGGCTTCAACCCCCTCGACACGATGAACGCCGCCTTCGCGGGCTGGCGAATGGCTGCGGAGGCACAGTCCGTGATCGTCTACAGGATGATGGGGATGGCCGGGCTCTGGGCTGTCGCGCCCAGCGAGAATTCCCGCATGATCAGCGAGAAGGGGCCGACGCTCATGGCGGCGCAGAATGCGGCGATGCGGAAGGCGATCAGCGGCGGGTCCGCGGAGGAAATCTACTCCGCGTGGCTCAAGCCCATCGGCCAGAAGACGCGCGCGAACCAGAAGCGTCTGGCCAAGCGCGGCTTCACGCACGGTTGCATGCTCTGATTTTGAGCATGCCGCCGCGCGGGACGCGATCCCGGACGTGCATCCCTTGAGGACGGCGGCGGCATCGGTCAGTCTCGATCCGACCGATGCCCCGGAGGTGCCATGCCCGTCCAGATTTCCCGCGCCGATTACGCCGACATGTTCGGCCCCACGATCGGCGATCGCGTCCGGCTCGCCGATACCGACCTGATCATCGAGGTCGAGCGTGACCTCACCACCTATGGCGAGGAGGTGAAGTTCGGCGGCGGCAAGGTGATCCGCGACGGGATGGGGCAAAGCCAGGCCTCCCGCGCCGAAGGGGCCGTCGATACGGTCATCACCAACGCGCTGATCGTCGATCACTCCGGCATCGTGAAGGCGGATGTGGGGCTCAGGGACGGGCGCATCGTGGCGATCGGCAAGGCCGGCAATCCCGACACGCAGCCGAACATCGACATCATCGTGGGCCCCGGAACGGAGGCGATCGCCGGGGAAGGGCGCATCCTCACCGCGGGGGGCTTCGACAGCCACATCCACTTCATCTGCCCGCAACAGATCGACGACGCGCTCGCCTCCGGCATCACGACGATGCTCGGCGGCGGCACCGGCCCCGCGCATGGCACGCTGGCGACGACCTGCACGCCGGGGCCCTGGCATATCGCGCGAATGCTGCAGAGCTTCGACGCCTTCCCGGTCAATCTCGGTCTTTCGGGCAAGGGGAACGCCTCGCGCCCCGACGCGCTCGTGGAGATGATCGAGGGTGGCGCCTGCGCGCTCAAGCTGCACGAGGATTGGGGAACGACGCCCGCGGCCATCGATTGCTGCCTGACGGTCGCGGACGACATGGACGTGCAGGTGATGATCCACACCGACACGCTGAACGAGAGCGGGTTCGTCGAGGATACGGTCGCCGCGATGAAGGGCCGGACCATCCATGCCTTCCATACCGAGGGCGCGGGTGGCGGTCATGCGCCCGACATCATCAAGATCTGCGGCGACGCGAACGTACTGCCGTCGTCTACGAACCCGACGCGGCCCTTCACGGTCAACACGCTCGAGGAGCATCTCGACATGCTGATGGTCTGTCATCACCTGTCGAAATCGATCCCCGAGGACATCGCCTTCGCCGAGAGCCGCATCCGGCGGGAGACGATCGCGGCTGAGGACATCCTCCACGACATGGGCGCGTTCTCGATCATCGCGTCCGACAGCCAGGCGATGGGCCGGGTCGGCGAGGTGATCATCCGCACCTGGCAGACGGCCGACAAGATGCGCAAGCAGCGCGGTCGGTTGCCGGAAGAGACGGGCGACAACGACAATTATCGCGTCCGCCGCTACATCGCGAAGTACACGATCAACCCCGCCATCGCGCATGGCATGAGCCACGAGATCGGGTCCGTCGAGGTCGGCAAGCGCGCCGATCTCGTCCTGTGGAACCCGGCCTTCTTCGGCGTGAAGCCCGAAATGGTACTGATCGGCGGCTCGATTGCCGCGGCGCAGATGGGCGATCCGAACGCCTCCATCCCGACGCCGCAGCCGGTCTATACCCGCCCGATGTTCGGGGCCTACGGACGCGCCAGAACCGAGAGCTCCATCACCTTCGTCTCGGCCGCCGCGGAGGCTGCGGATCTGCGCGGCACGCTCGGTCTCGCCAAGCGAACCGCTGCGGTGCAGCGAACGCGGGGTATTGGTAAGCGGGACCTGATCCTTAACGATGCGTTACCGACGGTCGAAGTTGACCCGGAAACCTACGAAGTTCGCGCAAATGGTGAACTTTTGACCTGCGAACCAGCGGAAACGCTGCCGATGGCGCAGAGATACTTCCTGTTCTGAGATCGGGGTTGCGAATGCTGCAATGCGGCTATGAGAGATCGACGGCTAGGCGTTCAGGGCCCAATGGCTATCTTGTCAGGCAAGGGAGGAAACCAGACTGGAAGTTCAAAGAGGTTTCCAATGCACGCTACGATCAAACATCACGCTCCGCTCACAGGCCTGCGGCAGGCGCTTGCGAACGGTTACGCCCGGTTCTCCGAAACGATGGTTCTCATCATGGAAAGCCAGGCCCGCACCAAGCAGGTCGAACGCCTGAACGCCAAATCGGACGCGGAACTCGCCAAGCTCGGACTGCGCCGTCAGGACATCGTCCGTCACGTCTTCCGGGATGTCATGTACTACTGATCCCGGACATGTTGGCGTGAGCGCGGACCTGCCGGTCGCCCGCAAGCTCGAGCGCGGATTTGCGGGCGCGGCCGATGCGCATGTCACGCTGGACTACGCGGGCCGCTTCCTGAGACGGCGCCGGCTTCTGGGTTCGGACGGACAGCCCTTCCTCGTGGACCTGCCGCAAACCGTTTCCGTGGAGGAGGGTGACGCCTTCCTCTGCGACGACGGGCGGACGATCGGGGTCGAGGCGGCGTCCGAGGATCTGTTCGAGATCAGCGGACCTGCGATCACCCGCTATGCTTGGCATATCGGCAATCGCCATCAGCCTTGCGAGATTCTTCCGGACCGTCTGAGGATCCAGAACGATCCGGTGATCGGCCGGATGCTCGAGGGGCTCGGGGCGTCCGTCGTCACCATCAGCGCGCCGTTCACGCCAGAAGGCGGCGCCTACGGGCATGGCCGGACCCATGGGCATTCCCATGAATGATCCGGCCCTCATCCTCTTCCAGCTTCTGTCGCCCGGCTATCCCACGGGGGCCTTCGCTTATTCCCACGGGCTCGAACAGGTGATCGTGGACTGGGAGATCGCATCCGCCGACGATCTGAGGATATGGATCGCCGATATCCTTGCCTTCGGTGCAGGCCGGTCGGACGCCATCCTTCTGCGCGTTTCCCATGCCGCCGAGCCCGACGAGGTCCGACGGATCGACGCGATAGCCCAAGCTTGGGCTGGGACCGCGGAGCGCCTGCGGGAGACCACGCGGCAAGGCGCCGCCTTCGCCGGGACGACCGCGCGGGTGTGGCAAATACATCTCGACGCGACGAGTTATCCCGTCGCGGTCGGCCGCGCCGCGCGGATGCTCGATCTTCCGATCGACTTGACCGTTCGTCTCTATCTCCAGGCCATCGCCGCCAATCTCGTCTCCGCCGCCGTGCGCCGTGTTCCTCTCGGTCAGACCGATGGACAAAGTGTCCTCGCTGGCGTGTCGGATCTCTGCGCGGAGATCGCGGCGTCGAGTATCGGTCTTGGCCTCGACGATCTGTCGCAATCCGCCTTCGCCGCCGAGATCGCCTCGATGCGGCACGAAACGCTTCAACCGAGGATCTTCCAGACATGACAAGCCCGAACGGACCCGTCCGGATCGGCATAGGCGGCCCCGTCGGCGCCGGCAAGACGACGCTGACCGCCACGATCGCACGGCGCCTGCATCCGCAGGTGTCGCTCGGCGTCATCACCAACGACATCTATACGCAGGAGGATGCCGAAGCATTGATGCGGATGCAGATCCTCCCCGGCGATCGGATTCTCGGGGTGGAGACGGGCGGATGTCCGCATACCGCGATCCGCGAGGATGCCTCGATCAACCTTGCTGCAGTGGCCGAGATGCGGGAACGCCACGCCGATCTCGACCTCATCCTGATCGAGTCGGGCGGCGACAATCTTTCGGCGACGTTCAGTCCCGAACTCGCGGATATCACCGTCTACGTCATCGACGTTGCCGCGGGGGAGGAGATACCGCGCAAGGGCGGACCGGCGATCACGCGCTCCGATCTTCTGGTCGTGAACAAGATCGACCTCGCGCCGCATGTCGGCGCCTCGCTCGACGTGATGGCCCGCGACGCGGCGCGAATGCGTGGCGAGGGGCGCGTCGTCTTCACCGATCTCAAGCGCGGTGCGGGCGTCGAGGAGATTATTTCGTTTCTCGGCGAGATCGCGGGGCTCGCATTGCCCGTAGCATAGGATAACCGCAGCCTCGGCTCAGTGATCGGCACCCCGTCGAATTTCCGGGGTCGCCTTGAGGGCAGTGACCAGCGCGCCGAACCGCGCCTGCGCGACCTCCCCGAAGAGATCCTCGGCCGCTTCGGGCAGTTGCAGCACGAGATGACGTTTCTTCGGCTGCCACAGTATCTCGCCGAGCGTATCCGGTGTCTGGGCCGAGAACATCGCACCGAACCGCATCGCCTTTCCGAGAACCTCGGCCTGCGCGACCTCCTTCTCGCTCAGGATCTGGATCATCTGCTCGAAGCGCGTTCCCTGCCGCGAATTCTTGTACCGGTGCAGGAGCGCCAGGCCGAGAAAGATCCGTTCGCGATGGGTGAGCCCACCGAGATTGGCCCGCGTGGCGTTGTCGAAGCAGGCTTCGTGACGGTAATCGGGATGCGCCCGCCAACTGACGTCGTGCAGCAGGCAGGCGGCCTGGATGATCCGTTTCCGGCTGTCCGGTTCACCCTTGAAGATCGGCAGGACGAAGCGGTAGAGCGCGCGCCCGAAACCCGGCAGTCGCGCGTCCTTCTGCTCCGCGAAACGGCAGGCCTCGATCAGCGGATCGCGGTCGCGCAGGCGCTGCGGCATCTGCTCGTAGAGCAGGCCCTCGCGGATACCGTAGCTCGAGATGGCGATCTCCCGAGGCTTCAGGACGCGCACCAAGTGTTTGAGCACCAGGCTCGCCGTCGGGATCAGCGACATCCTTGCCTCTCCGATTCCGGTTTCCGCCCGGAGTTCGTCGATCCTGCGGGAGCCGATATGGGCAAGCGTGGTGCGAAGCGAGGCGGGGTTCATCCGGTATTCGTGGAGGACGTGGAGTGGATAATCGGCGCGGATCATGTCGATCCGGGCGATGGCCCGCCACGATCCCCCGACGAGGAACAGGCGCCGGTGCCCCGTTCCGATCTCCTCCGCGATCCGCGCGACGGTCGACTTGATCTCTTCCCGCATCGCCTTCGCGCTTCCGAGACCCTCGAGCCGCAGCGGGCCGAGCGCGGAGGTCAGGCGACGCCCGACGCGTCCGTTCGCGATCCGCGCAAGCTCCATCGAGGAGCCGCCGATGTCGCAGACGAGGCCTTCCGCCTCCGGCCAGCCGAGAAGGACACCCTGCGCAGAGAGCCGCGCCTCCTCCTGTCCGTCGATGATCCAGATCGACAATCCGGTCGCAGCCTCGACTTCGGCCCGGAATTCCGGTCCGTCGACCGCTTCCCGCATCGCGGCGGTGGCGACCACCGTGAGGGGATCGGCCCCCATGCGCCTTGCGAGTTCCGCAAAGCGCAGGATCGCCGAAAGGGCGCGGCGCCGGCCGTCGGGATTGAGGCGTCCCGTCTCCGCGAAGCCCGCCCCGAGGCCCGCCATGACCTTCTCGTTGAAGAAATAGGCGGGGCTTCGAGCGGCGCCGTCGAAGACCACCATGCGGACGGAATTCGATCCGATATCGACGACGCCCACCCGGCTCAGCGCGCGCGCCGAAGGATCCTCGAAGATGGGCCGGCCGAAAGGGCCCTTGTCGTCCTGCGGATCGGTCGCGTCTTGCGTCATCTCCGCCTCACGCTGGCCGTGCTTGGGATGTCCCCGGTTTGGTCCATGGTCGGTCTCGCGGGCCATGCCCTCATTCCTCCGAATGGGTCAGTTCCGGAACGTCCGCGGCGCCTGCCGATCCCCGGCCCGAGAGCGATGGGTTCTCCATGAAGAAGCGGTGGCAGGAGAAGTTGCGGACGTCGGGTTCCGGCTCGGGGCGGACGAAAGTTCCGTCGGGCCCGAGGATCCAGCTCTGCGCCACATCGGCCATGTTCGCGGCCATGATCTGGCTGACGATCTGGGCCTTCACGGTCGGGTTCTTGCACTCCACCAGCGTCTCCACCCGGCGGTTCAGGTTACGCCCCATCCAGTCGGCCGAGGAGATGTAGACGCGGGCCTTCTTGGAGGGCAGGTCGCTGCCATTGCCGAAGCAGACGATCCGGCTGTGTTCGAGAAAGCGGCCCACGATCGACTTCACGCGGATATTCTCGCTCAAGCCCTCGATACCGGGCCTGAGCCCGCATATGCCGCGCACGACGAGGCTGATCTTCACGCCGGATCGGGAGGCGGCGTAGAGCGCATCGATCACGTCGTTCTCGATTAGCGCGTTCATCTTGGCCCAGATCGCGGCGGGCTTGCCGGCTTCCGCGTTGCGCGCCTCCTCCGCGATGCGTTCGAGAAGTGTCTTCTTGAGCATCATGGGCGAGATCGAGAGGTTTTCCAGATCGCCCGGCTCGGCATAGCCCGAAAGGAAATTGAAGAGCCGCGTCGCGTCGCGCGCGAGGGCCGCGTCGCAGGTGAAGAACGACAGGTCGGTATAGATGCGCGCGGTGATGTGGTGGTAATTGCCGGTGCCGAAATGCGTGTAGGTGACGAGCTTCTTGCCCTCGCGGCGGACCACGACGCTGATCTTGGCGTGGGTCTTGAGATTGAGAAACCCGTAGACGACATGCGCCCCCGCCCGTTCGAGCTTGCGCGACTGGCGGATGTTGGCGGCCTCGTCGAACCGCGCCTTCAGCTCCACGAGGGCGGTCACCGACTTGCCCTGCTCCGCAGCCTCACAGAGCGCGTCGACGATCGGGCTGTCCTGCGAGGTCCGGTAGAGCGTCTGCTTGATCGCGAGTACGTTCGGATCGTTGGCCGCCTGCGCGAGGAAACGGACCACCATGTCGAAGGTCTCGTAGGGGTGGTGGAGCAGCATGTCCTTCTGCCGGATCGCGGCGAACATGTCGCCGTCGTGATCCTGCACCCGCTCCGGCACGCGGGGGGTGAAGGGCGGCCAGAGAAGATCCGGACGCTCCTTCAGGACGAGTTCCGACAGGTCGGCCACGCCGATCACGCCGTCGACTTCGACGACCTCGTCCTCCCGCACCGGCAGTTCCGACATGATGATCTGGCGCAGACCCTTGGGCGCGCCGGCACTCATCGTCATCCGCACGACCTCGCCCCGGCGGCGGCGCTTCAGCGCGACCTCGAACTCGCGGACCAAGTCCTCAGCCTCGTCCTCGACTTCCAGATCGCTGTCGCGGAGCACGCGGAAGGTGCAATGCCCCTTGGAACGGTAGCCCGGATAGAGCGTGCCGAGATGCAGCATCAGAAGCGATTCGAGTGGCAGGAAGCGGTATTGCCCCTCCTCCGCGGGAAGCCGGATGAAGCGCTCGATCTGGTTGGGGATCGGCAGAAGCGCCCGCACGGTCAGCTTGTCCGAGATGCGCTCGAGGTCGAGCGCGAGCGAATAGCCCGCATTGGGGATGAAGGGGAACGGATGTGCGGGGTCGATCGCGAGCGGCGAGAGGACCGGAAAGACCTGTTCGAGGAACACGGCCTTGAGGAAGTCGCGGTCGTCCTTGGTCAGTTCGTCGGCGGCGAGAACCGCGATCCCCTCGCCGCGCATCTCCTCGCAAAGACCCGAATAGACGGTCTGTTGCCGTGCCATGAGGTTGCGTGCGTCGCTGTTGATGAGACGGAGCTGCTCTGCGGGGGTGAGCCCGTCGGCGGCGGGCGTCACGTTGCCCGCGCCCGCGAGTTCCCGCAGGCCCGCCACGCGAACGGTGTAGAACTCGTCGAGGTTGGTGGCGGAGATCGACAGGAACCGCAGCCGCTCGAGAAGGGGGACGCGCGGGTTCTCCGCCTCTTCGAGAACGCGCCAGTTGAACGCGAGCCAGCTAAGCTCCCGATTGACGAAGCGGGCGGGTCCGCTCAGATCGACCTGACCGTCGATCTGCGACGCTTTCGGGAACGGGGCGGATAGGAAGTCGGTGGGTGATGTCATGACGTCTCAGTCTTCCTCGGATTTGTCCGGGGTCGGGTCGGCCTCGAGCGCGCGTCTCGCCATCGGCAGGGTAACGCGGTGATGCTCGGCGAGCGACAGGCGGTCGAGTTCGGCGGCGATGGCCCGCGCCGCGGCCGCGGTGCGGCGCATCCGCGCGAGCAGGTACGGCACGAGCGGTTCGGGCACGACGAGTTGCCGGTCGCGGAAATGCTTCATCAGCAGCGCCCCCAAGAGCGGATCGTCCGGCGCGTCGAGCATCGCGGGCGCCGTCGCGCGGATCCGGCTCGCGAGGTCCGGCAGGCCGATGGGCCAGCTTGCCGGGCGGCCGCGCCCCGTCAGGAGAAGCCGCCCGCCCTCCGCGAGGACGAGATTGTGGAGGTGGAAAAGGGCCGCTTCCTCCCGCCGGCGTCCCGCGATGGCGGGGATGTCCTCGACCACGACATGGCGGGCGCGGGCGAGCGTCGGGACGTCGAGGCGTCCGAGCTGCTCGGCGGCGACGACGACGGCGTCCCCGCGCGCGGCCCAGACATGGGCAAGATGGGTCTTGCCCGACGCCTCCGGCCCGGTCAGGAGGAGCTTTCCGCCCGGCCAGCGGGCGTCGTCGTCGAGAAGCGCGACCGCGTCCGCATTGGCGGGCGAAACGAAGAACGCCTCGCGATCGAGCGCCGGCCGGACCGGCAGGTCGAACGGGAGCTGCCGGGCGATCATTGCCGTGGGCCTTCGGTCCCGTCCGTGCCGCGATAGAGCGCGCTTTGCTTGTAGCGCTTGGTGGCGAAGCGCGCGATCACCCCGATCGCCGCGGCGACCGGAACGGCGACGAGGAGCCCGACAAAGCCGAAGACCGCCCCGAAGGCCGAAAGCGCAAAGAGCAGCCAGACCGGGTGCAACCCGACGCTGTCGCCCACGAGCTTCGGCGTCAGGATGTTGCCCTCGATGAACTGTCCCGACTGGAAGATCGCCCAGACCGCGAGGATCCAGAGCCAGTCGCCCCAGAACTGGAAAAGCGCGAGCCCGATGGCGAGCACGCCCCCCACGAGCGCACCGACATAGGGGATGAAGGTCAGCGCGCCGGCGAGCGCACCCACGATGAAGCCGAATTGCAGCCCGACGAACCAGAGCGCGAATGCGTAATATGTGCCGAGAATGAGACACACCGTACCCTGGCCGCGGATGAAGGAGGCGAGCGTCTCGTCGATCTGAGCGGCGAGTTCGCGGATCGTCGGCGCATGTTCTCGGGGCAGGAGCTGGTCGATCTTCGACACCATCTTGTCCCAGTCGAGAAGCAGGTAGAAGGCGACGACGGGGACGATGACGAAGAGGATGAGAATGTTGACGAGCCCGTTCACCGAGGCCAGCGCCCCTTCGAGCAGGGTTCCCGCGCGCTGCCGGATGCCCGAGGTGATCGAACTTACGGAATTGCGGATCTGCGTCTCGAGATCGCCGATGTCGGGAAACCGTTCGACCAGACCGGGATGATTCGCGACGAGCCAGTCCTGAAGGCCCGAGATCGTGTCGGGAGTCCGTTCGATGATGGTCGCGATGCGATCCACCAGGGAGGCCGTTTGGGTGAAGACGGTGGGGATGACCAGGATGATCATCGCCGCGAAGAGGACGATGCCGATCACCGTCATGAGCGCGACCGACAGCACCCGGGAGAGGCCCAGCCGCTCGAACCGGTCGGCTATGGGATCGAGCAGGTAGGCCAGCGCCGCGCCGAGCAGGAAGGGCATGATGACGTTGCCGAGCCACCAGAGCAGCAACAGGAACACGAGGGCGGCGATGCCCCAGTACTTCAACTGATCTCGGACGGGCAGGGCCAAGACGACCTCGGGGCTCAGGGGGCGGACGGACCCCTTGTCTCTTATGCCCCGGTCTCGCGCAAGGCCATCGGGACTGTCGCCCGGCGCGTCCCGCGGCTACAAGGCGGCATGCGGCGCGAGGGGCGATGAAACAGGTCATCTGCATCAACTGGGGCGACAAATACGGCCCTCCCTTCGTCAATCGCCTCTATGCGATGGTCGCGCGCAACATCACGCCGCCCTTCAGCTTCACATGCTTCTGTGACGATCCTTCGGGGTTCCGGCCGGAGGTCAGGACTTTCGACCTTCCGCAAGTCGACTACGAGATTCCCAGGACCCGCTACGGTATCTGGCCAAAATCGCGGCTCTGGGGTGAACGCCTCGGCGATCTCGAGGGGCCGGTGCTCTTTCTCGACCTCGACCTCGTGATCACCGGATCGCTCGATCCCTTCTTCGAGGTGGGCGCTTCCGACGACGTGATCCTCGCCCGCAACCAATCGACGCCCTTCGAACGGCTGGGCCAGACCTCCGTCTTCCGCTTCCCCGTGGGCGGCCTGAAGCCGATGCAGGACTACCTCGCATCCGATCCGCAGCGGCTCGCCGAGGCGCACAAGTTCGAGCAGCGCTTCGTCACCCGCAACGCGCCGAACGGCATCAGTTTCTTCCCTCGGCGGTGGGTGCTCCACTACCGGCAGGATTGCACCCGGACATTCCCCCTGAACTACGCTCTCGCGCCGAAGCTTCCGAAGGACGCCCGCATCGTGATCTTCCCGGGCGGCGTGCATCCGCCCCATGCCATCGCCGGGCATTACGGCCCCCGCTACGCGCCGAAGGCCCCGCTCGAGCACTTACGCGGCGCCTTCTCGTCCGACCGGCCGGAGCGGATCGACAAGTATCTGCGCCACTATCTCAGGCCGGCGCCCTGGGTTGCGGAGCATTGGCGCGAGTGAACTTGCGCGCATTGGGGTGATCGCATACCGATCCCGGACCGCTACCCGGAGGTTCCCCATGCGTCTCAGCCGCTATTTCCTGCCCGTCCTGAAGGAAACGCCCGCGGAGGCGCAGATCGCGAGCCATCGCCTGATGCTGCGCGCGGGCATGATTAAGCAGGCGCAGGCCGGCATCTATTCCTGGCTACCGTTGGGCTACCGCGTGCTTAAGAAGATCGAGGCGATCGTCCACGAGGAGCAGGCGCGCGCGGGCCATATCCCGATGCTCATGCCGACGCTGCAATCGGCCGAACTCTGGCGCGAGAGCGGGCGCTACGATGCCTATGGTCCCGAAATGCTGCGGATCACCGACCGGCAGGGGCGCGACATGCTCTACGGGCCGACGAACGAGGAGCTGATCACCGACATCTTCCGCTCCCACGTGACGAGCTACCGCGACCTGCCGATGACGCTCTACCACATCCAGTGGAAGTTCCGCGACGAGGTCCGACCGCGCTTCGGGGTCATGCGGGGCCGCGAATTCTATATGAAGGACGGCTACAATTTCGACGTCGACCGCGACGCGGCGCTGCACGCCTACAACCGCCACATGGTGAGCTACCTGCGCACCTACGAACGGATGGGCCTCAAGGCGATCCCGATGCGCGCCGATTCGGGGCCCATCGGCGGCGACGACACGCATGAATTCCTGGTCCTCGCCGAAACAGGGGAGAGCGAGGTCTTCTACGATGCCGCGATCACCGATCTCACCCTCGGATCGCGCGAGGTAGATTACGCCTCGGAGGAAGAATGCCGCGCCATCGTCGAGGAGTGGACCGCCCCCTATGCGCGGACCGACGAGACCCATGACGCCGCGCTCTTCGAGGCGATCCCGGAGGATCGGCGGCGCACCTCCCGCGGGATCGAGGTGGGACAAATTTTCTACTTCGGCACGAAGTATTCCGAGGCGATGGGCGCGACCGTCACCAATTCGAAGGGGGAGGTCGTGCCGGTTCACATGGGCAGTCACGGCATCGGCGTGAGCCGCCTCGTCGGCGCGATCATCGAGGCCTCCCACGACGACAAGGGTATCGTCTGGCCCGAAGGCGTGACGCCCTTCCATTGCGGGATCGTCAACCTGCGGCAGGGCGACGCGGCCTGCGACGCGGCCTGCGAGGAGATCGAGGCGGCGCTGGAGGCCCAGGGGCTCGAGCCGCTCTACGACGACCGGGAAGAGCGGGCCGGGGCGAAGTTCGCGACGATGGACCTGATCGGCTTACCCTGGCGGATCACCGTGGGGCCCCGCGGCATCGCGGCGGGAACGGTCGAGCTTACCTCGCGCCGGACGGGCGAGAGCGAGGAGATGTCGCTCCTCGCGGCGGTGGACAGGGTGGCGGAGGTCTATCGCGCCCTTCCCTGAGGCGCATCTCGCGGGAGCGTGATCCCGCGTGACCACGCGATTGCGGTTCCCGTGCCGCCCGCGGCCTATCCTCCTTCGGCAGGCATCGCGACGACGGAGACACGAGATGATCAAGACCGCACCGACGCCCGCATTCTGTGCGGCCGTCTTCCTGACGATCCCCGTGATGGGCTGCGCCCAGACCGCCCCGAGCGGCGCGCCTGTCGAACAGGGCCCGAAGAACGCCCCGCAATTCGAGCCGGCCTTCGAGAACCAGACCCGCGCCCCCGCGATCGACAGCGAAATGAGGCTCGTCGCCGAGCCGGTGGTCGAGGGTCTCGTCCACCCGTGGGGAATCGAGGTCCTGCCGGATGGCGGCTACCTCGTCACCGAACGCGCAGGGCAACTCCGGATCGTGCGGGACGGGGAGGCGGGCGGGCCGATCGCAAATGTCCCCGACGTGCTGTCGCAGGGCCAGGGGGGCCTTCTCGATGTCGCGTTGGCGGAGGATTTTTCCGAAACCCGGCGCATCTACCTCACCTATGCCAAGCCGATGCCGGGTGGCATGTCCGCCACCGCCGCCGCGACAGGCGTCCTGAACGCGGAAATGACCGAGCTGTCGGAGGTGCAGGAAATATTCCAGCAGGAGCCCCCCTCCGCCCCGGCGAAGCATTTCGGCAGCCGTATCGTGCTCGACGGGGACCATGCCTTCATCACCACCGGGGAGCATTCGTCGATGGAGACGCGGGTCTATGCGCAGGACCTCGACAAGACCTACGGCAAGATCGTGCGCATCTCGCTCGACGATTACACGGCACCGGACGACAACCCCTTCGTCGGGCAGGACGGGGCCATCGATATGATCTGGTCGACGGGGCACCGCAACATCCAGGGCGCGGCGATGCGTCCCGGAACAGGTGAGCTCTGGGGGCTCGAGCACGGGCCCGCGGGCGGCGACGAACTCAACCTGATCGAGCCGGGCGAGAACTACGGATGGCCCGTGGTGAGCTATGGCGAGCAATATTCCGGCGGGCCCATCGGCAGCGGGGAGCCGCGCGCCGAAGGTTTCGTGGAGCCGCGCTACTACTGGGATCCGGTCATCGCGCCGGGCGGGTTCCTGTTCTACGAGGGGGAGATGTTCTCCGACTGGGAGGGCGACGTGCTGGCCTCCTCGCTCAGCCCCGGCGGTCTGGTGCGGCTGACCCTCGACGGGGACACGGTGACGGGAGAGGAGCGCTTCCTCGGAAACGAGGGCCGCATCCGCGACGTCGCGATCGACCGGGACGGGGCGATCCTGCTGCTGACCGATTACGACAACGGTGCGGTCCTGCGGGTGACGCCGGCCGATCCGGCCTGAGGCACCTCACAAGGGCGGCACGGGGCGAGCGGCGCGGCTTGACGGTCCGCATCGAAACCCCCATGCCCGGCGGCGCAAGACATGCGAGGAGCCGCCCTTGTCCGCCTATCCCTTCTCCCGTTTCGAATGGATGATCGCGTGGCGCTACCTTCGCGCCAAGCGCGCGGAGGGGGGCGTCAGCGTGATGACCTGGATCAGCCTGGTCGGGATCACGCTCGCGGTCTTCGCGCTCATCGCCACGCTCGCGGTGCGCTCGGGGTTCCGCGACGAGTTTGTGGACACGATCCTAGGGGCCAACGCGCATGTCACCGTCTATACGGCCGCCTACGAGACCGAAGACGGCGCGCTGTCGGACGCGATCACCGATTATCGTGAGATGGCGGACCGAGTGGCGGAGGTGCCGGGCGTCGTCAGCGCGGCGCCTCTCGTCCGCGGGCAGGTAATGGCATCGTTCCGCGGCAACAATTCCGCCGTCGACGTGTTCGGTATCACGCCCGAGGATCTCGCGCAGGTCCCCCGTGTTGCCGACCCGCAGGAGAGCTTCGGCGATCTCGCCGATTTCGGGACCGGTGAGCGTCCCGGCATCGCCATAGGCTCGGGCGTCAGCCGCGAATTGCAGGCCAGCGTCGGCGACACGATCCGTCTCATCTCGCCCGACGGGGCACGGACGGCCTTCGGGACGAGCCCGCGCGTCTCCGATTACGAGATCGTCTACGTCTTCACCGCCGGGCGTTACGATATCGACCTTACGCGGCTCTACATGCCGTTCGACGAGGCGCAGACCTACTTCAATTCCGAAGGCGCGGCAGACGAGCTCGAGGTCATGGTCGCGGATCCCGATCAGGTCGAGCGGCTCCTGCCCGCCATCGCGGAGGCGGCAGGGCCGCAATCGCTCCTCTGGACCTGGAAGGAGGCGTCGGGGTCGTTCCTCCGCGCGCTCGACATCGAGGACAACGTGATGTTCGTGATCCTCAGTGTTCTCGTCCTGATCGCCGCGATGAACATCGTCTCGGGCCTCATCATGCTCGTGAAGAACAAGGGTCGCGACATTGGAATCCTCAGGACCGTGGGCCTGACGGAAGGCTCGATCCTGCGGGTGTTCTTCATCTGCGGCTCGCTCACGGGGATCCTCGGCACACTCTTCGGCGTGATTCTCGGCTGCGCCTTCGCGATCTGGATCGATCCGATCTTCGCCGCGATCAATGGGCTGTCGGGCGGCGGCGCCTGGGACGCCTCGATCCGGGGCATCTACTTCCTGCCCGCCAAGCTCGAAGCGGGCGACGTGCTCTCGGCGGTGGCTCTGTCGCTGGGGCTTTCCTTCATCGTGACGATCTTCCCGGCGCGCCGCGCGGCCCGGATGAACCCTGTGGAGGCGCTGCGCTATGAGTGATGCTCCCGTGCTCCGCCTCGAGGGGATCGAAAAGGTCTACAATCGCAACCTGCCCTCGGAGGTACAGGTGCTGCGCGGGACGTCGCTCGACGTGGCGCCGGGTGAGGTCGTGGCACTGGTCGCACCGTCGGGCGCGGGCAAGTCGACGCTTCTCCATATCGCGGGGCTCCTCGATACGGCCGACACGGGCCGTGTCTGGCTCGGGGGGGAGGACATGACCGATCTCGGCGACCGCCGCCGGACACGCGCGCGCCGTGGCGATATCGGCTTCGTCTACCAGTTCCACCATCTGCTTCCGGAATTCACCGCCGCGGAGAACATCGTCCTGCCGCAGCTCGCGAACGGCACCGATCCCGGCGCGGCCGAGCGGCGCGCGCAATCGCTCCTGGCGTCCGTCGGGGTCGGCCACCGCGCCCAGCATCGGCCGTCGGCGATGTCGGGGGGCGAGCAGCAACGCGTCGCGGTCTGCCGCGCGCTCGCCAACAGCCCGAAACTTCTGCTCGCCGACGAGCCCACGGGAAATCTCGATCCCGAGACGTCGGAGACGGTCTTTGCCGCGCTCCTGACCCTCGTACGGGAAACCGGCCTCGCCGCGCTGATCGCAACGCACAATCTCGAACTCGCGGGTCGCATGGACCGCGCCGTGCGGCTGCGCGACGGCACGCTCGTGCCGGTCTGACGTGTCTCGATATTAAAGGAAAACCAGATTGGAGCGGGCGATGAGATTCGAACTCACGACCCTAACCTTGGCAAGGTTATGCTCTACCCCTGAGCTACGCCCGCATCCGATCTGGTGCAGCGGACTTACCGCCGGGCGGCGCACGCCGCAAGAGGCTTTCGCGACTTTTTCGCGTTTCGGCCCCGCCCGTCGCTGCGCCTAGCGCGCCGTCGCTGCGCCTACCGTGCCGCCGACGACCGCGCCCGCGGGTCCGGCCACGAGCGCGCCGCCGAGACCGCCCGTCGCGGCCCGTTCGGTCGCATTGTCGCCACAGGCCGCAAGCCCGAGGGTGAGTGCCGCAAGGCATATCGTTCGAATGGTCGTCATACTTCCTACTCCGGGGAGCGGCATCGATGCGATGCCCACCTCCCTCATCGCCGCCGGTCCCGTTCGGTTCCGGAAACGGACTTATTCCAGCTCGATCAGGAGATCTTTCGCGTCGATCTGCGCCCCGGGCGTCACATGGACGGCCTTCACCGTCGCCGCGCGGTCGGCGTAGAGGCCCGTCTCCATCTTCATCGCCTCGATCGAGAGAAGCAGATCGCCTTCCTTCACGGTCTTTCCGGCCTCCACGGCGATCGCCGCGACGATCCCCGGCATCGGTGCACCGACATGGTCGGGATTGCCGGGTTCCGCCTTGCGCTGCGGCGCGGCCGCGCCGGTGAGCTTGCGGTTCGGCACGCGCACCGTGCGGGGCTGTCCGTTCAGCTCGAAGAAGACCTTGGCCTGGCCCTTCTCGTCGGTATCGCCGAGTGCCTGGAGCCGGATCTCGAGCGTCTTGCCCGGATCGATCTCCGCCGTGATCTCCTCGCCGACTTCCATGCCGTAGAAGAAGGTCTGCGTGGGCAGGGTGCGGACGGGGCCGTATTCCTCGTTGCGGAGCCGGTAATCGGTGAAGACCTTGGGATACATGAGGTAGCCCATGAGATCCTCGTCATCGATCTCCACCCCACCCGCGGCCTTCGACGCCTCCGCGCGGGTCTCCTCGAAATCCACGGGATCGAGGTGCTTGCCGGGCCGGTCCGTATAGGGCGTCTCGTTCTTGAGGATCTTCTTCTGCAGTGCCTGGGGCCAGCCGCCGGGAGGCTGTCCGAGCGCGCCGCGCATCATGTCGATCACGCTGTCGGGGAAGGAGAGGTCCTTCTTCGGATCCTCGACCTCGGCACGCGAAAGGCCCTGAGAAACCATCATCAGCGCCATGTCGCCCACGACCTTCGAGGACGGCGTGACCTTCACGATGTCGCCGAACATCTGGTTCACGTCGGCATAGGTCTGCGCGACCTCGTGCCAGCGCTCCTCGAGCCCCATGGAGCGGGCCTGTGCCTTGAGGTTGGTGAATTGCCCGCCCGGCATCTCGTGCAGATAGACCTCGGAGGCCGGGGCCTGCATCCCGCTCTCGAAGGCGGCGTAATGCTCGCGCACGGCCTCCCAGTAATTCGAGATCGCCCGGATCGCGGCGATGTCGAGCCCGGTGTCGCGCTCCGACCGTGCCAGAGCCTCGACGACGGTCCCGAGCGTCGCCTGGCTCGTGTTGCCCGATAGAGAATCCATCGCGCAATCGACCGCGTCGACGCCCGCATCGGCCGCGGCGAGAAGCGTGGCGCAGGCGATGCCCGCCGTGTCGTGGCTGTGCAGATGGATGGGCAGGCCCACCTCTTCCTTCAGCGCGGTCACGAGAACCCGGGCGGAGGCGGGTTTCAGCAGCCCCGCCATGTCCTTGACGCCCAGGACATGCGCGCCGGCGGCCTTCAGATCCTTGCCCATCTTAACGTAATAGTCGCGGTCGTACTTGGACCGCTCCGGGTCGGCCATGTCGCCGGTATAGCAGATCGTCCCCTCGCAGACCTTCTCCGCGGCGATGACGGCATCCATCGCGACGCGCATGTTCTCCACCCAGTTCAGCGAATCGAAGACGCGGAAGAGGTCGACCCCGCTTTCCGCCGCGCGCCCGATGAAACCCTCGACGACGTTGTCGGGGTAGTTCGTGTAGCCCACGCCGTTCGATGCGCGGAGCAGCATCTGCGTCATCAGGTTCGGCATCCTCGCGCGCAGGTCGCGCAGGCGCTGCCACGGGCATTCCTGCAGGAAACGGTAGGCGACGTCGAAGGTCGCACCACCCCAGCACTCGACGCTGAAGAGCCCCGCCATGTTCGCGGCGTAGGTGGGGGCGACTCGGATCATGTCGATCGAACGCATGCGCGTGGCGAGCAGCGATTGGTGCCCGTCGCGCATCGTCGTGTCGGTGATAAGGAGGCGCGACTGCGCCGCCATCCAGTCGGCGACCCCCTGCGGCCCCTTCTCCTCGAGGATCTGACGCGTGCCAGAGGCGGGGGCCTCGGTCTGCGGTTTCGGTGGCGTGGGCGTGCGAATGCCCGCGGGCGGCCTCGGACGGCCTTCGGTCTCCGGATGACCGTTCACCGTGACGTCGGCGACGTAGCGGAGGATCTTCGTCGCCCGGTCACGCCGCGGCTTAAAGTCGAAGAGCTCCGGCGTCTCGTCGATGAACTTGGTATGGTACTCGTTGTTGAGAAAGGTCGGGTGCTTCAGCAGGTTCTCGACGAAGGCGATGTTGGTGGAGACGCCGCGGATGCGGAACTCGCGAAGCGCGCGGTCCATCCGGGCGATGGCGGCTTCGGGCGTGGGCGCCCAGGCGGTGACCTTCTCCAGTAGAGAATCGTAGTAGCGGGTGATGACGGCACCGGAATAGGCGGTGCCGCCGTCGAGCCGTATCCCCATGCCGGTCGCGCCGCGATAGGCGGTGATGCGGCCGTAATCGGGGATGAAGTTGTTGGTCGGATCTTCGGTGGTGATGCGGCACTGGATGGCATGACCGTCGAGCTTCACGTCGTACTGGCTCGCGGTGCCCGTGGCCTCCATCAGCGACTTGCCCTCGGCGATGAGGATCTGCGCGCGGACGATGTCGATGCCGGTGACCTCCTCGGTCACGGTATGCTCGACCTGGACGCGCGGGTTCACCTCGATGAAGTAGAACTCGCCCGTCTCCATATCCATCAGGAACTCGATCGTCCCGGCGCATTCGTAGCCGACATGCTCCGCGATCTTCTTGCCGAGATTGCAGAGCTTTTCCCGCTGCGCACCTGAGAGATAGGGGGCGGGCGCGCGCTCCACGACCTTCTGGTTGCGCCGCTGGACGGAGCAGTCGCGCTCCCAGAGGTGATAGATGTGACCTTGGCTGTCGCCCAGGATCTGCACCTCAACGTGACGGGCGCGCAGGATCATCTTCTCGAGATAACCCTCGCCGTTGCCGAAGGCGGCCTCCGCCTCGCGGCGACCCTCGCGGACCTTCTCCTCCAGTTCCTCGGGCTTCATGATTGGCCGCATGCCGCGCCCGCCGCCGCCCCAGGAGGCCTTCAGCATGATCGGGTAGCCGACTTCCTCCGCCTGCGCCCGGATCTTCTCCATATCGTCGCCCAGAACCTCGGAGGCCGGGATCACCGGCACGCCCGCCTCGATCGCGACGCGGCGGGCGGAGGCCTTGTCGCCGAGCGCGCGCATCGTGTCGGCCTTCGGACCGATGAAGGCGATCCCGGCTGCCGTGCAGGCATCGACGAAGTCGGGGTTCTCCGACAGGAGGCCATAACCCGGATGGATCGCGTCCGCGCCCGATTGGCGGGCGACGCGGATTATCTCCTCGATCGAGAGATAGGCCGCGACAGGCCCCAGGCCTTCGCCGATCCGGTAGGCCTCGTCCGCCTTGAAGCGGTGCAGGCAGAGCTTGTCCTCCTCCGCGAAGACCGCGACCGTCCGCTTGCCGAGCTCGTTGGCCGCCCGCATCACGCGGATGGCGATCTCGCCGCGGTTGGCAATCAGGATCTTCTTGAAGTCGGACATGGCCTGGCCTCCGTTATGCAGGTGCAGCAAAGCCTAGGGCGATCCTCAGGGATCGGCAATGGACCTACATATGCGGCGGCAGCGGCAGCCTAGCGAACCTCGTCGGGGCGGTGGATGCCGAGCTGGCCCATATCCGCCTTGAGACCCGCGTCGAGGATATGGAAGACATGGTCGACCCCGCGCCGCCCGAAGGCCGCGAGGCCATGGTGGAACGCGCGCCCGAGCATGACGAAATCCGCGCCGCGGGAGATCAGGCGGAGGATATCCGTCCCCGAGCGAACGCCGCCATCCGCGATGAGCGGCACGTCCGGGCCGACCGCGGCACGGATCGCGGGCAGGACGTCGGCGGGGGCTGGGGCCGCCTCGAACTGACGTCCGCCGTGGTTGGAGACCCAGACCGCATCGGCGATCCCGGCGGCCTGCGCCGCATCCTCGGGATCGAGGACGCCCTTGACGATCAGCGCCCCGTCCCATTCCTCGCGCAGCACCGCGAGATAATCCCAATCGGGTGCGGTGCGCAGCAGGTAGCCGATATGGTCGGTCGCCCCCCGCGCTTTCGCAGTATCGGCATAGGGTTCGAGCGTCCGCAGCCGCGGAATCCCCGCCCGCGCCGTCGCGAGCGCCCAGGCGGGCTTTGCCGCGGTCTGCGCGAGGATATGGGGCGTGAACTTCATCGGGTTCGTGAGCCGCGCGCGGCGCTGCCGCTCTCGCCGGCTGGCCACGGGGACGTCGGCGGTCAGGATCAGCGCGGTGAACCCGGCATCGCGGGCACGCTTGAGCATGTCGCGGCGAATTCCCTCGTCACCCGGTGCATAGAGCTGGAACCACCCCGACGGACCCGCGACCGGACCGACATCCTCCGGCGTGGCGGCGGCGACGGTCGAGAGGCCGAAGGGCGCGCGGTGATCGCGCGCCGCCGCCGCGAGGCAGCGCTCCGCGCCCGGCCAGATCAGGCCCGACATGCCGACGGGCGCGATGCCGTATGGCCGATCCCAGTTCATACCGAGCATCCGTGTCGAGAGGTCGGGATCGGTCTTGCGCAGAGCCCGCGGGGCCAGCGTGATCCGGTCGAGCGCGGCGATGCTGCCATGGGCCGAAGCCTGATTTCCGGTCGCGCTGTCGAGATATTCCCATACGAAATGCGGGATGCGCTGCTGCGCGCGTTTGGCGAGGTCGGACAGGGCGGGATAGCGTTCGTCGAGATCCATCCCTCTCTTATGGAGAGGGGGAGACGCCGCGCAAGGCGGATCGCAAGACATGGCCGCTACAGCGCGCCGCCCGCTCGACCTGGTCTTTGAAACGGAACGGAGGAGGAACACCGGACTTCCGTTCCTGCACGTGAACGGCTATCGTGCCGAGAATGAGCAGTTCCTCCGAAGATGCCGCCTTCGACGCGGCCGTGCCGCTGTCCCAGAGGGCGATGGCGCCCCGCGCGGCGCCCTATCTCGACGATCTCAATCCCGCGCAGCGGCGCGCGGTTGAGGCGCTCGACGGTCCGGTCCTGATGCTCGCCGGCGCGGGCACCGGGAAGACCAAGGCGCTGACCGCGCGAATCGCGCATTTGATGATGACCGGGCGCGCACGTCCGAACGAGATCCTCGCCGTCACCTTCACGAACAAGGCCGCGCGGGAGATGAAGGAGCGGGTGGGGCGGCTTCTCGGCCAGACGGTGGAGGGGATGCCGTGGCTCGGCACGTTCCACGCGATCTGCGTCAAGCTGTTGCGTCGCCATGCGGAGCTCGTGGGTCTCAAATCCTCCTTCACCATCCTCGACACTGACGACCAGCTCCGTCTCCTGAAGCAGCTCATCGTCGCGGAGAACATCGACGAGAAGCGCTGGCCGCCGCGTCAACTCGCCTCGATCATCGATGGTTGGAAGAACCGCGCCTGGACGCCGGAAAGCGTTCCCGCCTCCGAGGCCGGCGCCTTCAACCATCGGGGCAGCGAACTCTACGCGCAGTACCAGGAACGTCTGAAGACCCTGAACGCGGTGGATTTCGGCGATCTCCTGCTTCACATGCTGACGATCTTCCGCACCCATTCCGACGTGCTCGCCCAGTACCAGAGGTGGTTTCGTTACATCCTCGTCGACGAGTACCAGGACACGAACGTCGCGCAGTATCTCTGGCTGAGACTTCTCGCCCAAGAGCATCGCAACGTCTGCTGCGTCGGTGACGACGACCAGTCGATCTATGGCTGGCGCGGGGCGGAGGTGGGCAACATTTTGCGCTTCGAAAAGGATTTTCCGGGGGCGGAGATCGTCCGGCTGGAGCAGAACTACCGATCGACCCCGCACATCCTGGCCGCCGCGTCCGGCGTGATCGCCGCGAACGAGGGGCGGCTCGGCAAGACGCTCTGGACCGCGGAAGAGGCGGGCGAGAAGCTGCGCCTCATCGGCCATTGGGACGGGGAGGAGGAGGCGCGCTGGATCGGCGAGGAGATCGAGGCGCTCGGGCGCGGCACGCGCGGTTTGCGGAAGGTGGGTCTCGACGAGATCGCGATTCTCGTGCGCGCGTCGCACCAGATGCGATCGTTCGAGGACCGGTTTCTCACGATCGGTCTGCCCTACCGGGTCATCGGCGGCCCGCGCTTCTACGAGCGGATGGAGATTCGCGATGCCATGGCCTATCTGCGGCTCGCCGTCGGGCCCGACGACGACCTGGCCTTCGAGCGAATCGTCAACACGCCGAAGCGTGGCCTCGGCGACAAGGCGCAGCAGGCGATCCAGCGCAGCGCGCGGGAGAACGGCACGACGCTCGTCGACGGGGCGCGGATCCTGCTTGCCGAGAAGGGGCTGGGCGGGCGCGGCGCGACGGAGTTGCGCGCTCTGGTCGATGCGATCGGTCGCTGGAACGACGCGGTTCGCAGCGGCGCCCCGCACGTTGAGCTGGCGGAGCGCATCCTCGACGAATCGGGCTATACCGGGCATTGGCAGAACGACAAGACGCCGGAGGCACCGGGGCGGCTCGAGAACCTCAAGGAACTCGTGAAGGCGCTCGAATCCTTCGAGAACCTGCAAGGCTTTCTCGAACATGTAGCGCTCGTCATGGACAATGCCGGCGAGAGCGACGGCGCGAAGGTGTCGATCATGACGCTCCATGCTGCCAAGGGACTCGAGTTTCCCGCCGTATTCCTTCCCGGCTGGGAGGACGGACTCTTTCCCTCGCAGCGGAGCATGGACGAATCGGGTCTGAAGGGCCTCGAGGAAGAGCGGCGCCTCGCCTATGTCGGGATCACCCGCGCGGAAGAGCTCGCGACCGTAAGCTTTGCCGCCAACCGGCGCGTCTACGGACAATGGCAATCCGCACTTCCCTCGCGGTTCATCGACGAATTGCCGGCGGACCACGTGGACGTTCTGACCCCGCCGGGCCTTTACGGCGGCGGCTACGGGGCGGCGGGCATGGCGGCGAGTGCGTCGCCGGCCATCGTCGCGGCGGCGTCGAGCGACCTGCACGATCGCGCAGCTGAGGCGAACGTCTACAATTCCCCGGGCTGGCGGCGTCTTCAGGCGCGTGCGGCGGATCGGCCGGTAAGCCAGCCGCGGGAGGCCCGCCAGATGGTCATCGACGGCAGCGCCGTATCCGCCTTCGCCGTCGGGGATCGGGTGTTCCACACGAAGTTCGGCTATGGCGGGGTCGTGGGTGTGGAGGGCGACAAGCTCGAGATCGCCTTCGACAAGGCAGGCACGAAGAAGATCGTCGGGAAGTTCGTCGTCCCGGCCCAGAACGCGGACGGCGTGCCGTTCTGACCTGAAGGGCGTTCGACAACACGCGGCTGGCGCAAGCCGACGACTTCGGGGAATGTTACGGGATCTACAAAAGAGAAACGGCGACGCCCGGGAGGAGGTGGACGCCGCCGCTCTTACAGCGAACACCCCTAGGGAGGAGGACGGGATGCTCGCATTCGGTTGGGCCTGAGCCCTATGGGGTCACGACGGCGCCGGGGAGGAGGTCGGCGCCGCCGCGTTTAGCGGTGTCGCCCGGGAGGAGGTGGGCTCGACCGCGTCTCGTGGATACCCTTGGGCATCCTTGTAGGGTGACGACGACATCGGGGAGGAGGTCGGTGCCGTCGCCAGTCACGAACTGCCCAGGGAGGAGCGGACAGTCCGATCGTCTATTCTAAACCCAGGATCGCACGGTGTTGCGTGCGTACTCCTGAAACCAGAGTCGGGACGTTCCCAACTTCCATCTTCAGGATCGATCTGGGCCTTCAACTTCTCACAGCGTCGTCTGGGTCCAAGAGGTTTGGCTGCCCCGGAGAATTCTTTCCGACGCACAGCTAGATGCTGCATTGTCGGGCTGATTTCTGTTGAACGCCAACGTTACTGTCTTTATCACCTTTCCGATCGCGGCTCATCGTCTTGCCGCCGTTGATCCCAACATACGCCGTTTCTGCGGTTGCACAATACGGATCGGGCTCAATGCTGCTATGCGGCGAACGCATAAGTAGCTCCGGCGTATCTGCGGACTGCATCGGCGAGATGATCCCGCGCAAGGGTCGCTCGATCGCTTCCCGCACCAAAAATGCCTCCTTCGATTCGAATGAATACCGATCAGGAATCAACTTGGAGATGATCTGATCCCAAAAAAAATACCTGAACGCGAAATTTCCGGCGCCTCCAGATCATGTGCCGAAAGGCGGCAAGGTATCCAAATATTGCGTTGTTTCACGCGTTATGTGGACATTTCGCCATAGGATCCCGGCCAGTTGGCATGAGTTCCCAAAAATATCCGTTGCTTTCCCATGCAGTACCATGCCAATCATACGTCATCGAAGAGCAGGGCCGAGGCGGTCGGAAGAAATCGCAAGGCTTCAACGATAACAGGGGCTTAGGTCTCATACAGGCAAACATTCTTCGATACTCGAAGTTCCGATGCGCGGGCGAGCAGACATCCCCCTAGGTGGCGCGCGCAATCGGACACCCGGTGACGGGATAACGGCGGCGATCCGGACAGTGGCAGCAGTTCGGATCGCCGTTTTCGTTCCAGCACCGGAAAACATGGCCACGGGGACGGTTCGGGAGAGGCGCGGTGTTCGGTCTGTTCATCGGCGACCACGACAACAAGATCGACGGCAAGGGCCGGTTGTCGATTCCAGCCGATTTCAGACGCGAACTCGAGGATGGCGACCCGAATTGCGCGCCTGGCGGCAAGGCTTCCATGGTTCTTGTCTACGGCGATCACCGTCGCAACTACCTCGAGGTTCTTCCGATCAAGGAAATGATGAAGCGCGCCAAGAAGATAGCGAAGATGTCTAATGGATCGCAGAAACGCGACGACCTGCAGAAACTTTACTATCGCCAGGCGTCCACGCTCACCGTCGACGATACGGGCCGCATCGTTCTGAGTGCCAAGATCCGCGACAAGCTCGGCCTCACGGATTCGGCGCGGGTGGTGGGCAACGGGGAGACCTTCCTGATCTGGAACCCCGACGAGTACGATACCGCGCCGATGGGTCAGCTCGAGATCGAGGAGGGTTATGATCCGGACAAGGATCCGAACACCTACCTGCCCGGCGACGACGACGACGATTGAGCCGTGATAGCCGGACCGCCGCATATTCCCGTCCTGCTCGACCCGATCCTCGAGCGATGCGCCCCTGTATCGGGGACGTGGATCGACGGCACGTTCGGGGCGGGTGGATACGCGAAGGGGCTTCTCGCCGCGGGTGCCGACCAGGTCATCGGTATCGACCGCGATCCGAGCGTTCTCGCGGAAGCGGCGAACTGGGCTGCGGAGTACGGCACGGCGCTCCGCCTCGTCGAGGAGACGTTCTCGGCTCTGGATACCCAGGCAGATAAGCCCGTCGCGGGCGTGGTCCTCGATCTCGGCGTTTCCTCCATGCAGCTCGACCGGCCGGAGAGGGGGTTCTCGTTTCTCCGTGATGGGCCGCTCGACATGCGGATGGGCACGGGCGATTTGACCGCCGCGCGCCTCGTCGGGGAGGCGGACGAGGCCGTGCTGGCCGATATTCTCTATCATTTCGGGGAGGAGCGGGCCGCCCGGCGGATCGCCCGCGCCATCGTCGCCGAGAGGTCGAAGGCTCCGCTCGACACGACAGCTGCGCTCGCCGCCCTGGTGGAGCGTGTGCTGCCTCGCCCGAAGCCCGGCCAGAGCCATCCCGCGACCCGCGCCTTCCAGGCGCTGCGCATCGCGGTGAACGACGAATTCGGTCAGCTCGTCGCGGGGCTCGAGGCAGCCGAGCGCGCGCTCGCCCCGGGCGGGCACCTCGCCGTGGTGAGCTTCCATTCGCTGGAGGACCGGGTGGTCAAGCGGTTCCTGCAGCAGCGTTCCGGGGCCGGTGGCGCCGCAAACCGGTACGCCCCGGCCCTGGCGGAGGAAGAGCCGCGCTTCGACCGGGTCTCGAAGGGGATCGCCGCGGATGCGGCGGAACGCGACCGCAATCCGCGCGCGCGGTCTGCGCGCCTGCGCATCGCACGGCGCACCGCAGCGGCCGCGGGCCCTGTCGATCGCGCCAAGCTGGGCCTGCCCAAATACGAACTGACGGGGACGAACTGATATGCGAGCCTTTCTCTACCTCCTGCCCGGAGCCGCGATCATGGCGCTGGCCTTCTGGGCCTATTCGGAGAATTACGAGACGCAGAAGGCGATCCGGACCGTCGAGACCCTGCAATCGAAGATCGGCGCGGGGCGCGAAACTCTCGCGATCCTGCGCGCCGAATGGGCCTATCTCAACCGTCCCGAACGGCTGAGCGACCTTGCCGCGCTCAATTTCGACCGGCTCGGACTGCTGCCGCTGACGCCGGAGCATTTCGCAAGGGTGGAGCAGGTCTCCTATCCGTCTCCGCTCATCGGGCCCTTGCCGCTGCCGATGACCATCAGCAGCCTCGGGGTGGCGCCATGATCCGCACGCCCCTTCGTCCGCTCGCCCGTATCCTCGAGGCCCGCCGGAGAGGCGAGAATCCCGACGCGATCGAAAGCGAGAACCGCCGCCTGCGGGAAGAACGCGCACAGGATCGCGACAGACTCCGCGCGGAAGGGCGGCTTCTCATCCTTGCCGTCTTCTTCTTCTGCGCCTTCGGAATCGTCGGTGCGCGGATGGGCCTGCTCGCCGCGTCCGAGCCGATGGAGCCGCGCACCGCGATCTCGGGCAGCCCGATCGTGGCGCAGCGGGCCGACATCGTCGACCGGCGTGGCCGGATCCTCGCGACGAATTTCTCGACCTACGCGCTCTACGCGCAACCGCCCCTCATGATCGACCCGGAGGGCGCGGCGGAGCAGCTCGTGGAGATCTTCCCAGATCTCGACCGCGAGCGTCTGGTCAAGGATTTCACCGGCACCCGGAAGTTTCTCTGGATCAAGAAGAAGATCAGCCCCGAGCAGCGGCAGGCCGTCCACGACATCGGCGATCCCGGTCTCCTGTTCGGGCCGCGGGAGATGCGGCTCTATCCGAACGGCCGTCTCGCCGCGCATGTCCTCGGCGGCGCGAGCTTCGGGCGCGAGGGCGTGAGTTCGGCGGAGGTGATCGGTGTGGCGGGCGTCGAGAAGCAGTTCGACGATTTCCTGCGCGACCCGGCTCAGGGCGGCAAGCCGCTCGAACTCTCGATCGACCTGACGGTGCAGAGCGCGCTCAGGGAAGTGCTTTTCGGCGGGATGAACCTGATGAACGCCAAGGGCGCGGCGGGGATCCTGATGGACGTGCATACCGGCGAGATCGTGGCGATGGCCTCGCTCCCGGATTTCGACCCGAACGACCGTCCGCGGCCGCTCGCGACCGGGGATGCGGGCGATTCGCCGCTCTTCAATCGCGCCGTGCAGGGGGTCTACGAACTCGGCTCGACCTTCAAGATTTTCACCGTCGCGCAGGCGATGGAGCTCGGGCTCGTCGGGCCGGAAACGATGGTCGACGGCGATGCTCCGATGAAATGGGGCCGTTTCACCATTCGCGAGTTCCAGAACAAGAATTACGGGCCGCTTCTCTCGGTCTCGGACGTGATCGTGAAATCCTCCAATGTCGGCACGGCCAAGCTCGCGCTCAGGATCGGGGGCGAGCGGCAGAAGGCGTTCCTGTCGAAGTTCGGGGTGTTCGAGCCGACGCCGGTGGAACTCGTGGAGGCGCCGGGTGCCAAGCCGCTGGTGCCGCCCACCTGGTCCGAAATCGTGACGATCACGGCCTCCTACGGCCACGGCTTCTCGGCCTCTCCGCTGCATCTGGCCGCCGCCTACGCTTCGCTCCTGAATGGCGGGACGCGGATCGAGCCTACGCTCCTCAAGCGCGACCACGTTCCGAAGGGGGAACGCCTCGTCTCCGAGCATGTCAGCCGGGAGGCGGCGAAGATGCTGCGCGATGTCGTCCTCGAGGGCACGGCGAGCTTCGGGAAAGTCCCGGGCTACGACGTCGGCGGCAAGACGGGGACGGCGAACAAGCCGCGCAGGGACGGTCGGGGCTATTACGACGACAAGAACATCAACACGTTCGCGTCGGTCTTTCCGGCCGCGGACCCGAAATACGTCCTTATCGTCAGCCTCGACGAGGCGTCCGACAATTCGGGGGAGGAGCCGCGCCGCACCGCTGGCTGGACCGCCGTTCCGGTTGCGGCCGAGGTGATCCGGCGCACCGCGCCGCTCCTCGGTCTGCGCCCCGAGATTGAACCTCATCCCGCATCCGATGTATCACTGGCCGCGCAATGAGGATGCCGCCATGTCCGAGACGACGAGACCGCTGTCCGCCCTGGGGCTCACCGCGCAGGCCGGGCGCGATGCGCAGATCACCGGCCTGAGCGTCGATAGCCGGGAGACCCGTCCGGGTCACCTCTTCGCGGCACTTCCGGGCTCGCAGGTCCACGGTGCCCGCTTCGTCGAGGACGCAGTCGATAGGGGGGCCGCCGCGATCCTCACCGATCGCGACGGTGCCGATCTGGCAGCGGACGTGCTCGCCGCGTCGAGCGCCGCGCTGGTCCTTGCCGAGGATCCGCGCCAGACCCTCGCCTTTGCGGCCGCCCTGTGGTTCGAGCGCCAGCCCGAGGTCTGCGTCGCGGTGACCGGAACGAACGGCAAGACGTCGGTCGCGACCTTCACCCGCCAGATCTGGTGCGCGCTCGGTCTCGACGCCATCAATCTCGGAACGACGGGCGTTGAGGGCGCGTGGACCGCGCCGCTGCGCCACACGACACCTGAGCCCGTGACGCTTCACCGCGCGCTTTCCGAAGCGGCGCGAAACAGGATCACGCATGCCGCGATGGAAGCGTCGAGCCACGGGCTCGACCAGCGGCGGCTCGACGGGGTGACGCTGGCCGCGGCGGCCTTCACCAATTTCAGCCAGGACCACCTCGATTATCACGCGGATTTCGACGAGTATTTCGCGGCGAAGGCAGGTCTTTTCGCCCGTGTCCTGCCCGAGGACGGGACGGCGGTGCTGAACATGGACGATCCGCGCGCCGCGGAGGTGCGGCTTTTGGCGGAGATGCGCGGACAGGACGTGCTAAGCGTCGGCCGCGAGGCGGGGGCGGCGATCCGCATCCGGGGGCAGCGTTTCGACGCGACGGGACAGGAATTGCGCTTCGACTGGAACGGCACGCCGTATCAGGTCCGCCTCGACCTCATCGGCGGATTCCAGGCGGAGAACGTGCTCCTGGCGGCGGGCCTCGCCATCGCGAGCGGGATCGAACCGCGCGATGTCTTCGCCACGTTGCCGCGGCTCGCCACGGTGCGCGGCCGGATGCAGCGCGCCGCGATGCGGGAGAACGGAGCGGCGATCTTCGTCGATTTCGCCCATACGCCGGACGCCCTCAGGATCGCGCTTACCGCGCTGCGCCCCCATGTGATGGGCCGGCTCATCGTTGTCTACGGGGCGGGCGGCGACCGCGACCGCGGCAAGCGGCCCCTGATGGGGGAGGCCGCGCGCGATCATGCTGATCTTCGCATCGTAACGGACGACAACCCGCGTTCGGAGGATCCGGCGACGATCCGGGCGGGAATCCTCGCCACCGATCCGGAGGCGATCGAGATCGCGGACCGGGCGGAGGCGATCCTGCGCGGCGTCGACGCGCTCGAACCCGGAGACGCGCTTCTCATCGCGGGCAAGGGGCACGAGACGGGACAGATCGTGGGCGGCGCAATCTATCCCTTCGACGATGCGGAGCAGGCAAGCGTGGCCGTCGCGGCGCTCGACGGACGCGTCGCGTGAACCGCCCGCTCTGGACATCGGAGGAGGCCGCGGCCGCGACGGGGGGCGAGAGCCGGGGCGCGTGGAGCGCATCGGGGCTCTCGATCGACACGCGGACCCTTGCCCCCGGCGATCTCTTCGTGGCCCTTACGGCCGAGCGGGACGGCCACGATTTCGTGGCGGATGCCTTCGCGCGCGGCGCGGCGGCGGCGCTCGTCGCCCGTGTTCCCAATGGCGTCGACGACGACGCGCCCCTCCTTCTCGTCGACGACGTGCTGGCAGGGTTGGGCCAGATGGCATCCGATGCCCGGTCGCGGTTCGGAGGCAAGGTCCTCGCGATCACGGGATCGGTCGGCAAGACGACGACGAAGGACATGGCGCGCGTTGCGCTCTCGGGCCAGATGCGCGTCCACGCGGCGGAGGCGAGTTACAACAACCACTGGGGCGTGCCGCTGACCTTGGCGCGGCTCGATCCCGACGCCCAGGTCGCGGTGATCGAGATCGGGATGAATCACCCTGGAGAGATCGCGCCGCTCGCGCGCCTCGCCCGTCCCGACGTCGCCCTCGTCACGACGATCGCGCCGGCCCATCTCGAAGCCTTCGCTTCCGTCGAGGAGATCGCGCGCGAGAAGGCGACGATCTTCGAGGGGCTCGGAACCGGCGGCACGGCGATCGTCCCCGCGGATAGCCCGAACCTGGAAATCCTCGCCGAGGCCGCGAGGGCCCGAACCTCCGACATCCGCCGCGTGGGCTTCGCAGACGCCGCGGATTATCGTCTCGACACGGTCGAGCTGCGGGCGGGCAGCACGATCGTACAGGCGCGGGCAGGCGATCTGGCTCTGGTCTTCCGGCTCGGCGGCGCGGGGCGGCACTTCGCCCCCAACGCCTTGTCGGTGCTCGCGGCCGCGGAGGCGCTCGGCGGGGACATGGTGCTCTCCGGCCACGCGCTCGCCGAATGGCAGCCCTCCGCGGGGCGGGGCACGCGGGAGTTCGTCGCGCTCGATCCGGTGGAGGACGCGATGATCGAACTCATCGACGACGCCTTCAACGCGAACCCCGCCTCCATGGGAGCGGCGCTAGATGCCCTGATCGCCTCCGATCCCGGGCCGGATGGGCGGCGTGTCGCGATCCTCGGGGACATGCTCGAGCTCGGGGCCGACGAGATGGCGCTCCATGCCGCGATCGCAAGTCATCCGGGCCTCGACGCCGTCGATCTCGTCCATTGCGCCGGCCCCCGGATCCGCGCGGCCTGGGAGGCACTGCCCGAACTCCGCCGCGGCGTCTGGACCGAGCGGGCCGAGGAGCTTGCGGGACGCGTCGCGGGTCTCGTCCGTCCGGGCGACATCGTCCTCGTCAAGGGATCGAAGGGCGCGCGAACGGCCCGCGTCGTTGACGCCATCCGCAAATTGGGCCATCGCGAGCGCCGAACGGCCTAGGGGGTCCGCTGCATGCTGTACTGGCTGACCGAATTCTCCGACGGCGGCGATGTCTTCAACCTGTTTCTCTACATCACCTTCCGATCCGGCGGGGCGTTTTTCACTGCGCTGGTCTTCGGTTTCCTCTTCGGGCGACCGCTGATCAACCTGCTGCGCCGCCGCCAGCGCCACGGCCAGCCGATCCGCGCCGACGGGCCGGAGAGCCATATCGCCACGAAGGCCGGAACGCCGACGATGGGGGGCGTCCTGATCCTAGGAGCGCTTCTCGTCTCGACGCTCCTCTGGGCGCGTCTCGACAATCCCTACATCTGGATGCTGCTCTTCGTCACCGCGGGCTTCGGCCTGATCGGCTTCGCCGACGATTACGCGAAGGTCACGAAGAACACCCATTCGGGCCTGTCGGGAAAGATGCGGCTGGGCCTTGGATTCCTCATCGCCGCGATTGCGTCGGCCTGGGCCGCCTGGTTCCACCCGGCGGAACTCTCGTACCAGCTCGCCTTTCCGATCTACAAGAACGTGCTCCTCAATCTCGGGCTCTTCTTCATTCCGTTCGGAATGGTGGTGATCGTCGGTGCGGCCAATGCGGTGAACCTCACCGACGGGCTCGACGGGCTCGCCGTCATGCCGGTGATGATCGCCGCAGGCACGCTAGGCGTGATGGCTTATACCGTGGGGCGTGTCGACTTCACCGATTATCTCGACGTCCATTACGTACCCGGCACGGGAGAGATCCTCGTCTTCTGCGCCGGGCTCATCGGCGGCGGGCTGGGGTTCTTGTGGTACAACGCGCCTCCGGCCGCGGTCTTCATGGGCGATACTGGCTCTCTTGCGCTCGGCGGCGCGCTCGGGGCCGTCGCCGTCGCGATCAAGCACGAGCTTGTTCTGGCCATCGTGGGCGGTCTCTTCGTAGCCGAGGCGCTTTCGGTCATCGTGCAGGTCTTCTACTTCAAGCGGACGGGCAAACGCGTCTTCCTGATGGCGCCCATCCACCACCATTTCGAGAAGCGCGGCTGGGCGGAGCCGCAGATCGTCATCCGCTTCTGGATCATTAGCCTGATTCTCGGGCTGATCGGCCTCGCCACGCTGAAGCTGAGATAGGCCGTCGCCGATGATCCCCGTTACCGGTTTCGCGGGCCACGACGTGGCCGTCCTCGGCCTCGGGCGGTCGGGCCTCTCGACGGCCCGCGCGCTGGCCGCGGGTGGCGCGCGGCCGATCTGCTGGGATGACAGCGCCGAGGGGCGCGAGCGGGCCGCGGCGGAGGGGTTCGTTATCCGAGACCTCACCGGCCGGGACGCGTTCTTCGGCGTGGCGAGGCTCGTCACCTCGCCGGGGATCCCGCATCTCTATCCCCGCCCGCATCCGGCGATCGCGGCGGCAGAGGCCGCGATGGTGCCCGTCGACAACGATATCGGCCTGTTCTTCCGCTCCGTCGCGACCCCCGACTGGCAGGATTTCGATACCCCGCCGCGGATCGTCGCGGTGACGGGCTCGAACGGCAAGTCCACCACTTCCGCCTTGATCCACCACATCCTGACGGAGGATGGCCGCCCCGCGCAACTCGCGGGCAATATCGGGCGCGGCGTGCTCGATCTCGACCCGCCCGGGAACGGCGGCGTCGTGGTGCTCGAGCTTTCCTCCTATCAGACGGAGCTCGCGCGGGCGCTCACCCCCGACATCGCCGTCTTCACCAATCTTTCGCCCGACCATCTCGACCGGCACGGGGGTCCGGGCGGGTATTTCGCGGCGAAGCGCCGTCTCTTCGCCGAAGGCGGGCCCGACCGCGCCGTGATTGGTGTGGACGAGCCGGAGGGACGGTTCCTCGCGGGGCAGCTTTCGGAGGGGCCTAGCGACGATCGGGTGATCCGGATCTCCGTCGCCGAAAAGCTCGACGGGCCCGGCTGGTCGGTGGCGGCGCGCAAGGGGTTTCTCGCGGAGCGGCGCAAGTCCCGGCAGGTGGCCTCGATCGATCTGCGCCCCATCACGGGCCTGCCGGGGCGCCACAATCACCAGAACGCCTGCGCGGCCTACGCGGCGTGTCGTGCCCTGGGCCTGTCGCCCCGCGGGATCGAGGCGGCGCTCGCGTCCTTCCCGGGCCTGCCGCATCGTTCGCAGCTCGTCGCCGAGAGGGGCGGGGTCCGTTTCGTCAACGACAGCAAGGCCACGAACGTCGATGCGGCTGCAAAAGCCCTGCAGGCCTTCGGGCGGATCCGCTGGATCGCCGGGGGGCTCGGCAAGGAGGGGGGAATCGCCGCGCTCGCGCCCCATCTCGGCAGCGTTGCCAAGGCCTACCTCATCGGTCACTCGGCGCGCGATTTCGCGCTGCAATTGGGCGAGGTGCCGCTCGAGGTCTGCGAGACGATGGAGGTCGCCGTCGCGCGTGCCGCGGCTGAGGCGGAACCGGGCGACGTCGTCCTGCTTGCGCCGGCTGCGGCGAGCTTCGATCAATACCCGGATTTCGAGCGCCGGGGCCAGCATTTCGTGGACCTCGTGCGCGGGGCGGAGTGATAGGGCGGTTGGTCCGAAGTCTCGTTCACTGAAAGCAGCCGCTTGGTGGTACCTCTCGTCGTCCGGGGATCTTTGCTATGGCCCCGCAGCCACGTCCGGCTCCGGCGTCCGACTTTACTGGCTTTGCGCTTCCAAAACGCGTCCGATCGCGCTAGGCTTGCGGTCAGACCCGGAAAACGGGCGTTGAACGAGGCGACGCGAGCGGCACCCCATGACTGAGATGGTCTATGGAACCGTCCCCCTGCGGGACGGCGATCCGATTCTTCCCCGATGGTGGCGGACGATCGACAAGTGGTCGCTCTCCTGCGTCCTCGTGCTCTTCGGCATCGGTCTCCTGCTCGGGCTCGCAGCCTCGCCGCCGCTCGCGGCGCGCAACGGGCTTGCGCCCTTCCATTATGTCGAGCGGCAGATCTTCTTCGGCGGGCTCGCTTTCGTCGCGATGGCGGTGACCACGATGATGTCGCCACGGCTCGTGCGCCGGCTTGCGGTCGTGGGATTCGGCCTCGCCTTCTTGGCGCTCGCCGCATTGCCCATCGCCGGCACCGATTTCGGCAAGGGGGCGGTGCGCTGGTACTCCCTCGGCTTCGCGAGCGTTCAGCCCTCGGAATTCCTGAAGCCCGGTTTCGTCGTGACCGCCGCCTGGATGCTTGCGGCAAGCCAGGATCCGGGCGGCCCGCCGGGCAAACGCATCTCCTTCGGTCTGACACTGGCGATCGTGATGCTGCTCGCGATGCAGCCGGATTTCGGGCAGGCCTGTCTCATCCTCTTCGGCTGGGGTGTGATGTACTTCGTCGCCGGCGCCCCCGTGACTCTCCTCGTGGGCCTCGCCGGGGCGGTCACCCTCGCGGGAACGCTCGCCTATTCCAATTCGGAGCATTTCGCCCGCCGGATCGACGGGTTCCTGAGTGCCGATGTCGACCCGACCACGCAGCTCGGCTACGCCGCGAACGCGATTCAGGAAGGTGGGTTCTTCGGGGTCGGCATCGGGGAGGGGCAGGTGAAATGGTCGCTCCCTGATGCCCACACCGATTTTATCATCGCCGTGGCCGCGGAGGAATACGGGCTCCTGCTCGTCCTGGTCATCCTCGCGCTCTATGCGACGATCGTGGTCCGTTCCCTCATCCGGCTGATGCGCGAGCGCGACCCCTTCATCCGCCTCGCGGGCACCGGCCTCGCCTGCACCTTCGGCGTCCAGGCGATGATCAACATGGGCGTCGCGGTGCGTCTTCTGCCCGCCAAGGGGATGACGCTGCCGTTCGTGAGCTACGGCGGCTCCTCCCTGATCGCCGGGGGGATCGCGGTGGGCATGCTCCTCGCCCTCACACGGGTCCGTCCGCAGGGCGAGATCGGCGATATCCTGATCACCCGCCAGAGATGATCGTCTTCCCGCAGAGATCCCTGTTGTGAGCCCGCCGCTCGCGATCATCGCCGCGGGTGGCACCGGTGGGCACATGTTCCCCGCTCAGGCGCTGGCCGAGACCCTGCTCGCGCGCGGCTGGCGTGTGACGCTCAGCACCGACGCGCGGGGCGCGCGCTATACCGGCGGCTTCCCGAAGGACGTGGGGATCGAGATCGTCTCCGCAGGGACCTTCGCGCGCGGCGGCGCGCTCTCCAAGGCCGTGGTCCCGTTCCGCATCGCCGGCGGGACGCTGCGGACGCTTCTGTCGATGCGCCGCGACCCGCCCGCCATCGTCGTGGGGTTCGGGGGCTATCCCTCGCTCCCGGCCGTCGCCGCCGCGATCCTCGCCAAGCGGCCGCGGATGATCCACGAACAGAACGGGGTGCTGGGGCAGGTGAACCAGCTCCTCGCCTCCCGCGTGGACGTCGTGGCCTGCGGGACCTGGCCCACCGCGCTTCCCGAGGGGGTCGAGGCGGTCCATACCGGCAACCCGGTGCGCGCGAGCGTGCTGAGCCGCGCCGGCGCGGGCTACATCGCGCCCGGAGACTACCCGCTGTCCGTGCTCGTCATCGGGGGATCGCAGGGCGCGCGGATCCTCTCGGATGTCGTGCCCGCAGCGCTCGATGCGCTCCCCGAGCCCATTCGCGGACGCATCCGCGTCGCGCACCAGGCCCGCGGCGAGGACGAGCGGCGGGTGACGGATTTCTACCGCGCCGTGGGCATTCCGGCCGAGGTCGAGCCCTTCTTCGACGATATTCCGCGCAGGATGAGCGAAGCGCAGCTCGTGATCAGCCGCGCGGGCGCGTCGAGCGTCGCCGATCTCAGCGTGATCGGCCGTCCCTCCATCCTCGTGCCGCTCGCTGCGGCCATCCGCGACGAGCAATCGGCCAATGCGCGTGGTCTTGCTGCAGCGGGCGCGGCGGTGGTGATCCCGGAGCGCCATCTCGATGCCGCGACCCTTGCCGATCATATCGCGGCGATCCTCGACCAGCCCGAGGCCGCGACGGAGATGGCGCGCCGTGCGCTCACCGTCGGACGTCCCGGCGCCGCGGACGATCTCGCCGATCTCGTGACGCAGGTCGCGGGGCTGGACAATTCCTCGACAGAAGGGGCAGGAGAGCCATGAGACATCAGCCGATCAAGTCCGAGTTCGCGATGAACCTGAGGCCCACGAAGCTGCCCTCCCGCATGGGGCCGATCCACTTCGTGGGGATCGGCGGCATCGGCATGTCCGGTATCGCGGAAGTCCTGCTCGAACACGGCTACGACGTGCAGGGCTCCGATCTGAAGCCGAGCCCGATCACCGAACGGCTCGCCCGGCTCGGGGCGCGCATCTTCATCGGGCAGGACGCGGCCAATCTCGACGCGGCGGAGGTGGTCGTCATCTCCTCGGCCATCAAGCGCGGCAATCCCGAGCTCGACGCGGCGCGCGGGCGCGGGCTGCCCGTCGTGCGGCGCGCGGAGATGCTGGGCGAACTCATGCGGCTCAGGTCGAACGTCGCGGTCGCGGGCACGCACGGCAAGACCACGACGACGACGATGGTGGCAGCCCTCCTCGACGAGGGTGGCGTCGATCCGACCGTCATCAACGGCGGCATCATCCACGCCTATGGCTCCAATGCCCGGATGGGGCAGGGCGAGTGGATGGTCGTCGAGGCCGACGAGAGCGACGGCAGCTTCAACCGCCTGCCCGCGACGATCGCGATCGTGACGAATATCGACCCCGAGCACATGGAGCATTGGGGCGATTTCGATGCCCTGCGCCAGGGCTTCCTCGATTTCGTGTCGAACATCCCGTTCTACGGGCTCGCGATCTGCTGCACCGACCACCCGGAGGTTCAGGCGCTCGTGGGCCGGATCACCGATCGCCGGGTCGTGACCTTCGGCTTCAATGCGCAGGCCGATGTCCGTGCGCTCAACCTTCACTACGAGGCGGGCGTGGCGCATTTCGACGTGGCGCTTCAATCCGAAGGCCGCGTGATCGAGGGATGCAGCCTTCCGATGCCCGGGGACCACAACGTTTCGAACGCGCTTTCCGCCGTGGCCGTCGCGCGCCATCTCGGCATGGAGGCGGAAGCGATTCGCACCGCCCTCGCCAAGTTCGGCGGCGTGAACCGCCGTTTCACCAGGGTGGGCGAGGTCGACGGCGTCACCATCATCGACGATTACGGCCATCATCCGGTAGAGATCGCCGCGGTCCTGAAAGCCGCGCGACAGGCGACCGAGGGCCGCGTCATCGCCGTTCACCAGCCGCACCGCTATTCCCGTCTCTCCTCGCTCTTCGAGGAGTTCTGCACCTGCTTCAACGATGCCGACGTCGTGGGCATCGCGGAGGTCTACGCCGCCGGCGAGGAGCCCATTCCGGGCATCAGCCGCGACGATCTGGTAAGCGGGCTGGTCCGCCACGGGCACCGGCATGCCCGCGCGGTGCGCGACGAGGACGATCTCCTGCGCCTCGTGCGGGAGCAGGCGGGTCCCGGCGACATGGTGGTCTGCCTCGGTGCGGGCACGATCAGCGCCTGGGCCATCGCCCTGGCCGGACGACTTTCCGGCGAGGCATGACCGTTCTGCCGGCGACCCGGGGGCGGCTCACGCCCGGGCGGCCGCTCTCGGACCTGACATGGCTCCGCGTCGGCGGGCCGGCGGACCATTTCTTTCAGCCCGCCGATCACGACGACCTCGTCGCGTTCCTCGCGGCGCTGGCGCCGGATGTCGCGGTGTTTCCGATGGGCGTCGGCAGCAATCTCATCGTGCGGGATGGCGGGATCAAAGGCGTCGTCATCCGCCTCGGTCGGGGCTTCAACGGGATCGAGATCGAAGAGGGACGCGTCATCGCGGGGGCCGCGGCGCTCGACGCCCATGTGGCCCGCAAGGCCGCCGAGGCGGGGCGCGACCTGACGTTTCTCAGGACCATCCCGGGCTCGATCGGCGGCGCGGTGCGGATGAACGCAGGCTGCTACGGCACCTATGTCTCCGACCGTCTCGTTGAGGTGGAGGTCGTCGGGCGCGATGGCCGGACGGCGACGCTGCCCGCCACGGAACTCGGTCTCGCCTACCGCCACAGCGAACTGCCCGCGGACTGGATCGTGACGCGGGCCACGTTCGAGGCCCCCGAGGACGACCCGGAAGTGCTTGCCGCGCGCATGGCGGAGCAGCTCGCCCGGCGCGACGCGACGCAGCCCACCAAGGAGCGCAGCGCCGGATCGACCTTCCGCAATCCCGCCGGCCACTCGAGTACGGGACTAGCGGACGACACGCATGAGTTGAAGGCTTGGCGCGTCATCGAGGCGGCCGGTCTCAGGGGGGCTACGCGCGGAGGGGCGCAGATGTCGCCCATCCACCCGAACTTCCTCGTCAATGCCGGGGGGGCGAGTGCCGCCGATCTCGAAGCCCTCGGAGAGGAGGTGCGAGAAAGGGTATTTCAAAACTCCGGCATTCGGTTAGAGTGGGAAATCATGCGCGTGGGTGAACCTGCGCGCGACTGAGGCCGGGGCGCAACGACGCCGCGTAAGATCAAGAAGGCCCGTCAAAGGGCCGGCAGGCAAGAGTGACGGGTATGTCGAGCGGGACACACCCCAAAGTTGCGGTGCTGATGGGTGGGCCCTCCGCTGAACGCGAGGTGTCGCTGTCCTCAGGGCGCGAATGCGCCACCGCGCTGCGGGACGAAGGCTACGAGGTGATCGAGGTGGATGCCGGATCCGACCTCGCCGCCCGTTTGCACGAGATCGCGCCCGACATCGTCTTCAACGCGCTCCACGGTCGCTGGGGGGAGGATGGCTGCGTGCAGGGCCTCCTCGAATGGCTGCGTCTGCCCTATACCCATTCGGGCGTTCTCGCCTCCGCCCTCGCAATGGACAAGGTGCGCTCGAAGGAGGCGTTTCGCCGCGCGGGCCTGCCCGTCGTCGCGTCGGTCCTGGCCCCCCGGGACGACGTCGCGGCCAACCACGTCATGGAGCCGCCCTACGTGGTGAAGCCCTACAACGAGGGCTCCTCGGTCGGTGTCTATCTCGTCCACGAGGCCGCGAACGGTCCCCCGCAACTCGATCCCTCGATGCCCGCGACCGTCATGGTGGAGCGTTTCGTGCCGGGCCGGGAACTCACCACGACCGTGATGGGCGATCGACCTCTCGACGTGACCGACATCCAGACCGACGGTTGGTACGATTACCGCGCGAAATACACGCCCGGCGGATCGCGTCACGTCGTGCCCGCGCAAATCCCCGACGAAATCCGTGAGGCGTGCCTCGATTATGCGTGCCGCGCGCATGACGCGCTGGGTTGCCGGGGGGTGAGCCGTGCCGATTTCCGATGGGACGAGGCGCGCGGGCTCGACGGGCTCATTCTTCTGGAGATCAACACGCAGCCCGGGATGACACCCACCTCGCTCGCACCGGAACAGGCGGCGCATGCAGGGATCGGTTTCGGCGCCCTTTGCCGCTGGATGGTGGAGGATGCCTCGTGCGGCCGCTGAACCGTCCCGCCGTCCGGCGCGATCCGGCGCCGTCGCGTCTGGCCTACCGTCTGCACCGGCTGGCGCTGACGCCCTCCGTCCGTCGCGGTTTCACGGTCGGATTGCCGCTCGCCGTGGCCACCCTGATCCTGACGCTCGCTCTGGCCGATGCCGACCGTCGCCAGGCGCTCGGCGCGCGTGTCGCGGCCTGGAAGCTCGCGATCGCGCAGCGCGAGGAGTTCATGGTCCGCCAGATCGCCTTCCGCGGCGGATCGGACGCGACGACGGCCGCGATACGGGAGCGGCTGAACGTCGATCTGCCCGCCTCGAGCTTCGACCTCGATCTCGCGGCGATGCGCGAGGCCGTTACCTCGATCGACGCGGTCCGTGAGGCGGAGCTGAGCATCCTGTCGGGCGGCACCCTTCAGATCGCGGTGGAGGAGCGGATCCCCGCGCTGGTCTGGCGGGGGCCGGAGGGGCTCGTCCTGCTCGACGCGGAGGGGCACCCGACCGGTGCCCTGCAGCGCCGCCGCGACCGGGCCGACCTGCCCCTCGTTGCGGGCGACGGCGCGCCGGAGGCCGTTCCGGAGGCGCTTGCCATCATCGCGGCCGCTCATCCGCTCGCGGACCGCGTCCGGGGGCTTCTGCGCGTGGGGGCGCGGCGCTGGGACCTCGTCCTCGATCGCGGGCAGCGGGTGATGCTGCCCGAGACGCGTCCCGTCGCGGCACTGGAAGAGGCGATCGCGATCCACGAGGCGCAGGATCTGCTGTCGCGCGATGTCCTGCGCGTGGACATGCGCACGCCGTCCCGTCCCACCATCCGCATGGCGGAGGCGAGCGCGCGGACGATGCGGCAGATCAGGCTTGGCGAATTAGGGGGCGATTGAAGATGCACGATCTCTACCGGACGCAGCGGGCGATGCGGGCGATGCGGCGGGCGGCGATGCAGCGCGGGGTGATCGCGATCCTCGATGTGGGCACGTCGAAGATCGCGTGCCTGATCCTGCAATTCGCCGGAGCCGATCGGCCCGGAGCGGACGACGGGATCGGCTCGATGGCGGGCCAGGGTGCGTTCCGCATCATTGGCGCCTCCACGACGCGCTCGCGCGGCATGAGGTTCGGCGAGATCGACGCGATGCGTGAAACGGAACGCGCGATCCGGACCGCGGTGCAGGCCGCCCAGAAGATCGCGCAAACCCGCGTCGACCACGTCATCGCCACGATCTCGGGCGGCTCGCCCCGCAGCTACGGGCTCGCGGGCGAGATCGACCTCGGCGGGCGCCACGTGCGCGACGGCGACATCGCCGCGGTGATGGCGGCCTGCGACATGCCCGAGATCGGCGAAGGCCGGGAGGTGCTACACGCCCAGCCGGTGAACTTCGCCCTCGATCACCGGACGGGCCTCAGCGATCCGCAGGGGCAGTTCGGCAACACGCTCGCCTGCGACATGCACCTTCTGACAGTGAACGGGACGGCCCTGTCGAATCTGCTGCATTGCATCAAGCGATGCGATCTGGAGGTCGCGGGCCTGGCCTCCTCGGCCTATCTCAGCGGCATCTCCAGTCTCGTGGAGGACGAGCAGGAACTGGGCGCCGCGTGCATCGACATGGGCGGCGGCGCGACGGGCGTCTCGGTCTTCATGAAGAGGCACATGATCTACGCCGACAGCGTGCGGCTCGGTGGCGACCACGTGACCTCAGACATTTCGAAGGGGCTGAAGATCCCGCTCGACCGCGCCGAGCGGTTGAAGACTCTCCACGGCGGGGTGATCGCGACGTCGATCGACGATCGCGAGATGATCGCGCTCGGCGGCGACAGCGGCGATTGGGAGCGCGACCGGCGCAAGGTCAGCCGGGCGGAACTCATCGGAATCATGCGGCCGCGGGTCGAAGAGATTCTCGACGAGGTCCGGGCGCGACTGGATGCCGCGGGCTTCGATCACCTTCCCTCAAAGCAGATCGTGCTCACGGGGGGCGCGAGCCAAATCCCGGGACTGGACAGCCTGGCGCTCCGCATCCTCGGGCCCCAGGTGCGGATCGGGCGTCCGCTGCGCGTCGCGGGGCTGCCCGAGAAGGCCGCGGGCGGGGCGTTCGCGAGCGCGGTGGGCCTTTGTCTCTTCGCCGCGCATCCGCAGGACGAATGGTGGGATTTCGAAATTCCGGCCGATCGCTATCCGGTGCGCTCGCTGCGGCGGGCGGTGAAATGGTTCAAGGAAAACTGGTGATGCCCATATCTGCGCACGTGCGCGACATCCCGCTGAAGCCGGGTCCCGCATTTCTAGATTTTGCGGCGGAGATGTGTTTTTCAGGTGACGCGCACGGCATAATCCGGTAAAATTTGAACTAAATACGTGGCGGAAAGCCCGGGCTAACCGGGCGTAGAAACAGGCGGATCATCGATGACACTCAATCTCAGCATTCCACAGCACGACGACCTGAAGCCGCGCATTACCGTGTTCGGCGTTGGTGGAGCCGGCGGCAACGCGGTCAACAACATGATCGAGAAGCAGCTCGAGGGGGTCGAGTTCGTCGTCGCCAACACCGATGCGCAGGCGCTGGCGCAGAGCATGGCGCAGGCCAAGGTGCAGATGGGCGTCAAGGTGACCGAGGGTCTCGGCGCCGGCGCGCGCGCGACCGTGGGTGCCGCGGCCGCTGAGGAGAGCATCGAGGAGATCGTCGATCACCTGGCCGGCGCTCACATGTGCTTCATCACGGCCGGCATGGGCGGCGGGACCGGCACCGGTGCCACGCCCATCATCGCGCAGGCCGCGCGGGAGCTCGGCGTGCTGACCGTGGGTGTCGTGACGAAGCCCTTCCAGTTCGAGGGCACGAAGCGGATGCGCCAGGCCGAGGAAGGCATCGAGGCGCTGCAGAAGATGGTCGACACGCTGATCATCATCCCCAACCAGAACCTCTTCCGTCTCGCCAACGAGAAGACGACCTGCACCGACGCCTTCGCGATGGCCGACGACGTGCTCTACCAGGGCGTCAAGGGTGTCACGGACCTGATGGTCCGTCCGGGTCTCATCAACCTCGACTTCGCCGATGTCCGCGCCGTCATGGACGAGATGGGCAAGGCGATGATGGGCACCGGGGAGGCCGAAGGCGAGGATCGCGCGCTGCAGGCGGCAGAGCTCGCCATCGCCAACCCGCTTCTCGACGAGATCAGCCTCAACGGCGCCAAGGGCGTCCTGATCAACGTGACCGGCGGCCACGACCTCACCCTCTTCGAACTCGACGAGGCGGCCAACGTCATCCGGGAGAAGGTCGACAGCGACGCCAACATCATCGTGGGCTCCACCCTCGACGAGAGCATGTCGGGCCGCATGCGGGTGAGCGTCGTCGCCACCGGCATCGACGCCACGGAGAAGTCGAGCGACGTTCCGGTCCCGCGCCGTCGCCTGTCCGAGCCGCTGGCACCCCAGCCGCGCGTGGAAGCCGCGGAAGAGGTTCCGGCGCAGCCTGTCGCGGCCGAGCGCGAGGCGGCGCCGGTGCGTCCGGCGATCGTCGCCAGTTCCGAAGCCGCGCCCCGCGAGACGGAGGAGGCCAACTTCTTCGCCGATTGGGAAGAAAGCCGTCGCACGGAACGGACGGATGAGGTCGTGGGCGCTGACGATCTGCCCCCGCCCGCCTATCGCCCGCAGCAAGCCGTGGCTGCACCGCGCGCCGCCATGCCCGGTCAACCGACGCCCGAGGCGATCGCGCGTCGCGACCAGGCCGTGCGGAAGGTGCCGAATTCGGCCCAGGATGCGTTCGCCAACCGTCCCATGCAGGGTCGGTCCCCCGCGGGTTATCAGGGCGAGACCGCCCAGGCGGCAGAACGGCCCCGGTTCGGCATCAACAACCTCATCAACCGGATGACGGGTCATGCCGCGGAAGCGCCGGCTGCGCGTCCGGCCGCCGCGCCGCAGCCGGTCAGACGCGCCCAACCGCCCGTCCAGCGCGTGCAGGCCGAGGATGAGGCAGACCAGGATCGGATCGAAATCCCCGCCTTCCTCCGGCGCCAAGCCAACTGAAGCGATCACCATTCGAGACATCACGGGGCCGGCATCAGCCGGCCCTTTTTCGTTTTAAATCAGGCTCTTGTAACCGCGCCTTCACGCTTCGGCGGGGAAAACCTACACGCGTAAATTGTTCTGTTACAAACCGACATAAACGTTGAATTGCTGCGCCCGCCCACCGTCCTTAGGTCCGCCTTACTGGGTCGTCATGGCCCCAAGAAAAAACGCGAGGCGGCAATGCAGACGACATTGAAGAAGGCGGTGACGTTTACCGGGGTAGGGCTTCATTCGGGCGTGCCCGTCCGCATGGTCCTGCGTCCCGCATCGGCCGAATACGGGATCTGGTTCCGCCGCACGGATGTGGAGAGCCGCAACGCGCTCGTCCCGGCGAACTGGGCAGCGGTCCGGCCTGGCGAGCTCTGCACCCGTATCGCGAATTCCGCGGGCGTCGAGATCTCTACGATCGAGCACGTGATGGCCGCCGTTGCCGGATGCGGCATCCACAATCTGCAGATCGAAATCGACGGTCCGGAAGTCCCGATCCTCGATGGGTCCGCTGCCCCCTTCGTCTCGGCGATCCTTTCCGCCGGTCTGAGGCAACTCGCGGCCCCCGTCCGTGCCCTGCAGGTGCTGGCTCCGGTCGAGGTGCGCAAGGGCGAGGCGTATGCCCGCCTCGATCCGGCGAGGATGCTGGAGATGGATTTCCAGATCGATTTCGCCGAGGCCGCGATCGGGCGGCAGGAAAAGCGGCTCGAACTTTCTAACGGCGCCTTCGTGCGTGAACTCTGCGACAGCCGGACCTTCTGCCGTCAATCCGACGTCGACGCGATGCGCGCGCGCGGACTGGCCCTGGGCGGCACGCTCGAGAATGCGGTGGTGGTCGACGGCGCGACGGTGCTCAACCCGGGTGGCCTGCGCCATGCCGACGAGGCGGTGCGTCACAAGATGCTCGACGCGCTCGGCGATCTTGCGTTGGCCAGCGCGCCGATCCTCGGCCGCTACACCGGGTATCGTGCGGGCCATGCGATGACGAATGCGCTGCTCCATGCGCTTTTCGCCCGGCCCGACGCCTGCCGGATGGTCGTCGTGGATGCCAAGATCGCGGCCACTCTGCCCGGCGCTGGGCTCCGTCGCACGGACGCCCCTGCGCTTCACGCCTGAGCCGTGGCGGATCGCCCGACGGAAGACGTTTTGCCCTCGATCGATCTGTGCTAATGGCGGCGCGGCGCAAGGGTCGGAATTTCGGGCGAGGGTAGGCGGTTACATGACATTCGGGCGAACGGTTCGACACCTGGCATGGATCCTCGCGCTCGCCGCCGGCGTGGCGGGATGCGAGCGCGTGGGTATGGCATCGCGGGATGTCCCGCTCGAATCGATGTCGGCGGAGCAGATCTACCGCCGCGCTGAGCTCGAGCTCGAGACCCGGGACCCCGAGGAGGCCGCCCGCTTCTTCGGAGAGGTCGAGCGGCTCTATCCCTATTCCGCCTGGGCCCAGCGAGCGTTGGTAATGCAGGCCTTCGCCTATCATCGCGACGGCGATTTCGAATCCGCGCGGGGCGCCGCGCAACGCTATCTCGACCTCTACCCGGGAGGCGAGGATGCGGCCTACGCGCAATATCTCCTGGCGCTCAGTTACTACGACCAGATCGACGATGTCGGCCGTGACCAGGGTTTGACCTTCCAAGCATTGCAGGCCCTGCGCGAAGTGATCGAGGTCTATCCCGACAGCGAATACGCCAGCCAAGCGATGCTGAAGTTCGACCTCGCCTTCGACCATCTCGCCGGCAAGGAGATGGAGATCGGTCGCTACTACCTTCGTCGCCAGCATTACGCCGCCGCGATCAATCGCTTCCGCGTCGTGGTGGAGCAGTTCCAGACCACGACGCATACCCCGGAAGCGCTCTATCGGCTCGTGGAGAGCTATCTCTCGCTGGGGCTGGTGGACGAGGCACGCAGCGCGGGGGCGATCTTGGGCTACAATTACCGGTCGACCGAATGGTACCAGGATGCCTATGCGCTGCTGACCGGCCGGGGTCTGACGCTGGAGCCCGCGGGGGACAACTGGCTCTCTGCCATCTACCGGCAGGTGATCCGCGGCGAATGGCTTTGACGGGCGGGCCGGGGCGGCGGGGCACTGGCCCCTCGCCAAACGGCGTGCGATAACGAACGCGCGCCTCCGGGGACCCGATCCATGCTGCGCGGCTTGCAGATTCGCGACATGCTGCTCATCGACAGGCTCGAGCTGGATTTCCAGCCCGGGCTCAACGTGTTGACGGGCGAGACGGGGGCCGGGAAATCGATCCTTCTCGACTCGCTGGGCTTCGTGCTGGGCTGGCGCGGCCGAGCGGAGCTCGTGCGGCAGGGCGCGGAGCGGGGCGAGGTGATCGCGTGGTTCGACCTCCCGCCCGACCATCCCGGACGGGCGGTGCTCGACGAGGCGGGCGTGGAGATCGAGGACGAGCTGATCCTGCGCCGGGTGAACGCGACGGATGGACGCAAGACCGCCTGGGTCAACGACCGGCGTGTCTCGGGCGACGTTCTGCGGCGCCTCTCGGAGACATTGGTGGAGCTGCACGGCCAGCATGACGACCGGGGCCTGCTCGATCCAAAGGGGCATCGTGCGCTTCTCGACGCCTTCGCGGAAACGGGGGCGGAGCGGGAAGCCGTCCGGCGCGCCTGGACGGCCCGGGCGCGGGCGGAGCGGGATCTCGCATCCGCACGGGGCGCGCTCGAGGCGCTGGCGGCGGAGGAGGAGTATCTGCGGCACGCCGTGGCGGAACTCGACGCGCTCGATCCGCAGCCGGGGGAGGACGAGGCGCTCGATGTCCAGCGGCGGCGGATGCAGGCGGCGGAGCGTGTCGGGGAGGACATCACGCGGGCCCATGCCGCGCTAGGGTTGGAGGGTGCGGAGGGGATGCTCATCGACGCCGCGCGACGGCTCGACGCGGCGGCGGCGGAGGTCGAGGGCGCGCTTGACGCGGCGATCGAGGCGCTCGGGCGCGCGATGAACGAGCTCGCGGAGTCGGAGCAGGGCGTGGCCACGGCGCTCGAGGGACTGGATTTCGACCCGTTCGAGCTCGAGCGGATCGAAGAAAGGCTCTTTGCGATCAGGGGTTTGGCGCGGAAGTACGAAGTGCTCCCGGATGCGCTCGGAGAGCATGCCGAGACGCTTCGGGGGCGGCTCGAGGCGCTCGATGCGGGGGCGGGGGACATCGCCCAACTCGAAGCGGCGGTGCGTGCGGCGGCAGAGGACTACGACGCGGCAGCGGAGGCGCTCGGCGCCAAGCGCCGGGAGGCGGCGGGCCGGCTCGACGTGGCGATGGCGGCGGAGCTCGGGCCCCTGAAGATGGAGCGGGCGGTCTTCGTCACGGAGATCGGGGAGGCGCAGGCGGGGCCGGACGGGCGCGATCATGTCGAATTCACCGTCGCGACCAATCCCGGCGCGCCCGCCGGGCCCCTGGGGCGGATCGCGTCGGGCGGGGAATTGTCGAGGTTTCTCCTCGCGTTGAAGGTCAGCCTGACGCAGGCGACACCGGGCCTCACGCTGATCTTCGACGAAATCGACCGGGGCGTGGGCGGGGCCACGGCAAACGCGGTGGGCCGCAGGCTCTCGGCGCTCGCGGAGGGCGCGCAGGTCCTCGTCGTCACCCATTCGCCGCAGGTCGCGGCGCTCGGCGCGCATCATTGGCGGGTGGCGAAAAGCGTCCGGGAGGGGATGACCCTGTCCGACGTCGCGCCGCTCGGTCCGCAGGAGCGGATCGACGAGATCGCGCGGATGCTCGCGGGCGACACGATCACCGAGGAGGCCCGGGGCGCCGCGCGCGCGCTCCTCGCCGGGTGAGTGGCGTACACCTAACGTACACGGGACGTACAGGGCGCGTGCAGCCCCTGTCCCGCAGGCGTGCAGCGGGCGTGCATACATCGTGCACGACGCGTACATACATCGTGCACCGCGCGTCGGCAGCCCGTGCCGAGTCATGACCGGAGGGTACGGTCCCCGGAGACCCGCGCGACGCGGCAACGGGGTGCCTCGCCCCTCGTGTGACCGCCCGACCGATCGCAAAGCGCGAACCCCCTCCCGCGACCGCGCGCCTTCCGCGGGCCTAGTTATCGCACCGCTGCAACGCGCCGGGCGGCGTCGTGCCGACAGGGCTTGGAGCCCTTCGGCTCAAGGCCTAAGCACGGAGCAGGCGGGAGGTTCACATCGATGGCCGGACGCGGCGAACCAGAGGAATGGACGGTCTTCGGCAGCATCGTGTCGGGCGGGCGCGATTCGTGGCGCATCCTGCGCGAGCAGGGGCCGGGGCAGGTCCAGTTCTGGTTCATCGCGCTCGCCGTCGGTACCGCCTCGGGCTTTGCCGCGCTCTTCTTCCGCAAGGGGATCAACGCGCTGCAGGCCTGGCTCTACGGCACCGCCGACATCTCCGCCCTGACGGAGGTGGCCGGACGGCTGCCGTGGTACTGGATCGTGCTCTATCCCGTCTGCGGCGGGCTCATCGTGGGCGTGATCCTGCACCGGTTCACGCCCGGCGGACGCGTCCGGTCCGTCGCGGACGTGATCGAGGGCGCCGCGCTCTATGATGGGCGGGTCGAGACGCGGGCCGGGCTCGCCTCCGCCGCGGCGTCGCTCATCACGCTCGGCTCCGGCGGCTCGACGGGACGGGAAGGCCCGGTCGTCCACCTTGCCGCCGTGCTCGCCACATGGGTCAACATGGCGATCCGCGCGACCGGCATCACCGCGCGCGACCTCCTCGGCTGTGCGGTGGCCGCCGCGGTCTCCGCGAGCTTCAACGCGCCGATCGCGGGCGCGCTCTTCGCGCTCGAGGTGGTGCTGCGGCATTTCGCGGTCCATGCCTTCGCGCCCATCGTCATCGCATCCGCGGCGGGCACGGTCATCAACCGGCTCGAATTCGGCGACGTGACCGAGTTCCGCCTCGCCACCGAGGGCACGCTCGCCTTCTACCGCGAATTGCCCGCCTTCCTGATCCTCGGCCTCATCTGCGGGTTCGTCGCCGTGGTGATGATGCGCACGATCTTCTGGACCGACGGGGTGGCGAGCGCGGTGCAGGCCAGGACCGGCCTGCCGCGCTGGATCCGGCCGGCCCTCGCCGGCGGGCTCTTGGGCGGGATCGCGATCTTCTATCCCCACATCATCGGCGTCGGCTACGAGACGACCTCGCTCGCGCTGACCGGAGAGCTGTTCTTCCACGAGGCGGTGGTGCTCGCGGTGGTCAAGGTGATCGCGGTGTCGATCACGATGGGCGGACGGATGGGGGGCGGGGTCTTCTCGCCGTCGCTGATGCTGGGTGCGCTCACGGGGCTCGCGTTCGGGCTGATCGCCACGGGGCTCTTTCCCGAGGTCTCGGGGGCGGAGACGCTCTATGCGCTGGCCGGGATGGGGGCGGTGGCCGCGGCGGTGCTGGGCGCGCCGATCTCGACCACGCTCATCGTCTTCGAACTGACGGGAGACTGGCAGACGGGCCTCGCCGTGATGGTGGCCGTCTCGACCTCCACCGCGCTCGCCTCGCGGCTCGTCGATCGCAGCTTCTTCCTCACGCAGCTCGAGATGCGCAACATCCACCTCGCCGCGGGGCCGCAGGCCTATCTGCTCGCGATGTTCCGCGTGGCCAACGTGATGCGGCCGCCCGAGCATGCCCGCGCGGCGCCCACGGACGCGGTCTGGGAGGCGATCGAGCAGGGGCATTTCATCGACGGCAACGCGACGCTCGACGCGGCGATGCCGCTTTTCGAGAAGACCAACCGGATGTTCCTGCCGGTCGTCCGGGTGGGTGCGCGGGGAGAGACGCCGGTGGTGCTCGGCGCGCTCTTCCATGTCGATGCGCTCCGCGCCTACAACCGCGCGCTCGCGGCGACGGCGGCGGAGGAACATTCGTGACGGGCGGACCGGGCCCCGGACCTGATCCGGGGCCTCGCGGGTCCGGGGCGCGCGGTCAGACTTCCTCGACCGCGACGTCGTCGCTCGAGAACGCCAGCCTGCCGCGGATGCGCGACAGGGTCTCGGGGGGATCCTCGTAGCTCCAGGCGATGTCGGCGAAATGGCCGCTCTCCGTCTCGAGGGAGAAATAGCGCGCCTCGCCCTTCAGGGGGCAGGTCGTGTGCGTCTCCGACGGATCGAGGACCGCCATCGCGATGTCCTCCCGCGGGAAATAGAGCACCGGGGAATGCCCGTCCTCGTGCAGGAAGAGCGCGGCGCGCGATTCGCCGATGACGGAGCCGCCGGCGCGGATGACCCACGTTCCGGGGGCGTCTTCGATGGTGATCTCGCTCGTCGTGGCCGTGTCAGCGGTCATGGAGACCCTCCTCACAATTTCGAGGGGTTAACGCTATCACGTCGTGGGTCGATGACAAGGCTCAGAGGGGCGCGCAGGCCCGGCCGAGCCAGGCGGCGGTTTCGGCGTCGAGCCGCCCGGTCATCTGCCGCTCCACGCCCGCGTGATAGGCGTCGATCCACGCGCGTTCGCCGGGCGAGAGCGCGTCCACGTCGATCAGGCGGCGGTCGATCGGCACCCAGGTCAGCGTCTCGAAGGCGAGCATGTCGCGGGCCGGATCGGCGCTGTCGAGATCGGGGGCCGGCTCCACGGCGACGAGGTTCTCGATGCGGATGCCCCAGGCGCCCTCGCGGTAATAGCCGGGCTCGTTCGACACGATCATGCCGGGCTCGAGGGGGATGTCGCTCGTGCGGCTGAGCCGTTGCGGGCCTTCGTGCACGCTGAGATAGACGCCGACGCCATGCCCGGTCCCGTGGTCGTAATCCTGCCCCGCCATCCAGAGCGGGGCCCGGGCGAGCGCGTCGAGATCGCGGCCGGCGAGCCCCTTCGGCCAGCGCGCGCGGCTCACCGCGATCATCCCCTTCAGGACCCGGGTGAAGGCGGCGATCTGCTCCTCGTCGGGCACGCCGATGGCGATCGTGCGGGTGATGTCGGTGGTGCCGTCGAGATATTGACCGCCCGAATCGACGAGCAGAAGCTCTCCCGGCGCGAGGGCGCGGTCGGTCGCCTCCGTCACGCGGTAATGGACGATGGCGCCGTGCGGGCCGCTGCCCGCGATCGTGTCGAAGGCGATGTCGAGGAGGTCCCCGCCCGCGCGGCGGAACTCCTCGAGGGCCCGGACGGCGTCGATCTCCATGACCGTGGCGCCCCCCTGGACGACACGTTCCGCCGCGTCGTCGAGCCAGCGGAGGAAGGCGCACATCGCGGCGCCGTCGCGCAGATGCGCGGCGCGCGTCGCGGCGAGCTCCGCCTCGGTCTTCCGCGCCTTCGGAAGGAGGCAGGGATCGGGCGCCCAGGAGAGCGCGATCCCCTCGGAGGCGAGGGTGTCGCCGACGATCCAGGGGGCACTTTCGCGATCCACGCGGACCTTGCCCGACAGCGTGGCGAGGGCGGCCACGAGCCCTTCGGGCGGCAGCAGGTCGACACCGTCGAGGCGGATCTTCGCGAGTTTCTCGGCGTGCATGAAGAGGCGGACGGCGCCGGTCGCGGCCTCGAGGATCGCGAAGCCATGCGCGACCGGATTGCGGGGGATGTCGCTGCCGCGGATGTTGAGGAGCCAGCAGATCGAATCGGGCAGGGTGAGGACCGCCCAGTCTTCCCCGGCCTCGCGCAGCGTCTCGGCGATCTCGCGGCATTTCTCCGCCCGGTCGCGCCCGGCGAGCTCTTCGGGATAGAGCGTGACCGGACCCATCGGCGGTGCGGGCTGGTCGGTCCAGATCGCGTCGACCGGGTTCGGCGTGACGGGCACGATCTCGATCCCCCGCGGCTCGAGCCGCGCCTTCAGCGCCTCCACCTCCTTCGCGGTATGGAGCCACGGATCGAAGCCCACGCGGGCGCCGTCGTCGAGATGGTCGTCGAGCCAGGCTTCGGCGCGGGTGGCGGGCCAGTCGACGGGCGTGATCTCTTCCGCGACCTCGGAGCGGACCTGCAGCTTGTAGCGGCCGTCGACGAAAATCGCGGCCTTCGCGGTGGTCACGATGGCGAAACCTGCCGATCCGGTGAAGCCCGTGAGCCAGGCGAGGCGGGCGTCGTGCGGGGCCACGTACTCGCCCTGATGCGCGTCGGCCCGCGGTACGAGGATCGCGTCGAGACCCCGCGCCGCCAGTTCCTCGCGGAGGGAGGCGAGCCGGGCGGGATCCGCGGGGCCGCCCTTGGTGTCGAAGCTCTGGAACATCGGTTTCCCGCCCTCGTCGTTCGTGCCTGCCTCCGAGGAACCCGAAGATCGGCGCGATTGCAAGGGAGGCCGGGCCTCGCCCCGGCGCTGCGGAGGGAACGGGGCCGGGCGGAGGACGCGTCGCGTCAGCGGGCGCGGCGCATTCCCGTGACGCGTGCCCGCTTGCGCGGATCGCTGTCGAAGAGGGAGGCGAGCTGCTCCGTCATCGCGCCCGCGAGCTGCTCCACATCGGTGATCGTCACCGCGCGGTTGTAGTAGCGGGTGACGTCGTGGCCGATGCCGATGGCGATGAGTTCCACCGCGCGGCGCCTCTCGATCATCGCGATCACGTCGCGCAGATGCTTCTCGAGGTAATTCGCGGGGTTGACCGAGAGCGTGCTGTCATCGACCGGCGCCCCGTCGGAGATCACCATCAGTATCTTGCGCTGCTCGCCGCGCCCGGCCATCCGGCGATGCGCCCATTCGAGCGCCTCCCCGTCGATGTTCTCCTTCAGGAGCCCCTCCTTCATCATCAGCCCGAGATTGGGGCGCGCCCGACGCCAAGGGGCGTCGGCGGACTTGTAGACGATGTGGCGCAGGTCGTTCAGGCGTCCGGGCTTCTGCGGGCGGCCGTCGGCCAGCCATTTCTCCCGCGATTGCCCGCCCTTCCAGGTCCGGGTGGTGAAGCCCAGGATCTCCGTCTTGACGTCGCAGCGCTCCAGCGTGCGGGCGAGGATGTCGGCGCAGATCGCGGCGATGGAGATCGGACGGCCGCGCATCGAGCCCGAATTGTCGAGGAGCAGCGTGACCACGGTGTCGCGGAATTCCGTGTCCTTCTCCACCTTGAAGCTCAGCGACGTGGTGGGCGAGACGACGACGCGGGCGAGCCGCCCGGCATCGAGGATTCCCTCCTCCCGGTCGAATTCCCAGGAGCGGTTCTGCTTGGCCTGCAAGCGGCGCTGCAGCTTGTTGGCGAGCCGTCCGACCGCGCCCTTCAGCGGGTCGAGCTGCTGGTCGAGATAGGCGCGAAGCCGTTCGAGCTCCGCGGGCTCGGCCAGATCCTCCGCGCGGATTTCCTCGTCGTGGCTCTGCTCGTAGACCTGGTAGCCCGGATCGGCCTCGCTGACGGGGGCGGGGGGCGGCGGCTCCTGCGGCGCCTCGCCCTCGGGCATCTCCGTTTCCTCGGCATCCTCGGCATCGGCGGTCTCGTCGAGCGAAACCTCCGCCTGGGCGCTGTCCTGGGTCTGTTCCTGGCTCTGGTCGGGGGCGGCGTCCTCTTCCTCGCCGCTCTCCTCGTCGCCGGAGCTGTCGGGCTCGTCGCCCTCTTCCGGATCCTCGTCGCCCTGCGCCTCGTCCTCGTCGCCGCCCTGATCGTCGGGGTCGTCGCCGAGCTGGTCGCCGTAGCCCAGATCCTCGATGATGCGGCGGGCGAGGCGCGCGAAGCCCGCCTGGTCGGACATCGCCTCCTGCAGGCCCTCGAGCGTCTCGCCGGCCTGTTCCTCGAACGTCTCGCGCCAGAGATCGGCGACGTTCCTCGCGCCCTCGGGCAGGTCGCGGCCGGTGGCCCGCGCGCGGATCAGGTAGCCCGCGGCGACCGAGAGCGGCGCTTCGGCCTTGTCCTTGATCTCCGCGTAGCCCTTGCGCGCCGCCTCGGCGCCGATGCGGGCATCGATGTTGCCCGCCGTGCCGGGCATCGAATGGGCGCCCATCGCCTCGCAGCGGGCGAATTCCATCGCCTCGTAGAGATCGCGCGCCATCGGCCCTTCGGGGGCGTAGCGGTTGAACGTGCCCTGGTCATGGAAGCGGCGTCGAAGCGCGTAGCCGTCGGCGGTGCCGCGCGCGAGCAGTACCTCCTCGCGGGTGAGGCGGCGGCTGATCTGCGGCAGACGCAGCGCGTCGTTCGAAAGGCCGGGCGGATCGACGGAATAGGTGACGCCGAGCTCGCGGTCGTCGGCGAGCACCCGCGTCGCCTCCGCGAGGGCCTTCTTGAACGGATCGGCGGGGTTGTCCTGGGGCTTGCTCATGGACCCCAATCTAGCCGCACGCGTGGCGGACACAATGACCCGGGAGAGGAAATGCGAGTTCGCGGGGGGCGTTGCCATCCCGAAGCGCCGGCGTCAGGGATGAAGAGGATGCGCGGGCGGATCGGCGTCCAGTGGATTGCAGGGGGGATTGGCGGTGAAGGCGACGCTCCGCACGCTCTACGAGGGGGACGGCGCGGCCGGGCGGTGGTTCCGCGCGGGGCTCCTCGTCTTCGATCTCGCGACGATCGCCTATTTCCTCGTGACGGCGACGGCGAAACCCGACGCCACCCTCCTGATCTTCGACACCGGGATCGGGGCGCTCGTCGCGCTCGACGTGGCGGCGCGCTGCGCGATCGCGGAGCGGAAGCTGAGGTTCCTCCTGTCGCTGCCGACGCTCGCCGACCTTGTCGTGCTCGCCTCCCTCGCCGTGCCGATCGTCACGGGGTCGAACCTGGGCTTTTTGCGCGTGCTGCGGATCCTGCGGCTCATGCGGACCTTCCGGCTCGCCGAGCGGCTCGACGGTCTCACGCAGGGCTGGGACGTCAACACGCGGGTGGTGGTGGCCGCGGCGAACCTCGCGGCGTTCATCTTCGTCGTCACGAGCCTCGTCTGGGTATGGGAACACGACCGCAACGAGAACGTCGCGACCTATGTGGACGCGCTCTATTTCACCGTGACGACGCTGACCACGACGGGCTACGGCGATATCACGCTGACCGATCGCGTGGGACGGATCATGACCATCGGGATCATGGTGTTCGGCGTGGGGTTCTTCCTCAAGCTGCTGCAGGCGCTCTACCAGCCCGCGAAGATCGAGCAGCGCTGCCGGCAATGCGGGCTCGAGCTGCACGATCGCGACGCGAGCCACTGCAAGCATTGCGGCAGCGTCATCTACATCGAGACGGAAGGGGATACGTGAGGCGCGGGCCTCAGCCGAGGCTGACGGAGGCCGCGCTCTCGGGCAGTTCCTCGTCGAAGCAGCGCTGGTAGAATTCCGCCACCGTCTCCCGCTCGAGCTCGTCGCACTTGTTGAGGAACGACAGCCGGAACGCGTAGCCTACATTCCCGAATATGTTGGCGTTCTGCGCCCAGGCGATGACGGTCCGGGGCGACATGACGGTCGAGAGGTCGCCCGCCATGAAGGCCGTCCGGGTGAGGTCGGCCACGGTCACCATGCGGCTGATCGTCGTGCGGCCTGCGTCGGAGGCGTAGGAAGGCACCTTGGAGACGACGATCGCGGCTTCCGCGTCGTGGGGCAGGTAGTTCAGCGTGGCGACGAGCGACCAGCGGTCCATCTGGCCCTGGTTGATCTGCTGCGTGCCGTGATAGAGGCCCGTCGTGTCGCCGAGGCCCACCGTGTTCGACGTGGCGAAGAGCCGGAAATAGGGGTGCGGGTGGATCACCTGGTTCTGGTCGAGGAGCGTCAGCTTGCCGTCGACCTCGAGCACCCGCTGGATCACGAACATCACGTCCGCGCGGCCCGCATCGTATTCGTCGAAGACGATGGCGGTCGGGTTCCTGAGCGCCCAGGGCAGGATGCCTTCCTGGAATTCCGTGACCTGTACGCCGTCCCGGAGCTTGATCGCATCCTTGCCGATCAGGTCGATGCGGGAGATGTGGCTGTCGAGGTTGACGCGCACGCAGGGCCAGTTGAGGCGGGCCGCCACCTGCTCGATATGGGTGGACTTGCCGGTGCCGTGATAGCCCTGGATCATGACGCGGCGATTGTGCTCGAACCCCGCGAGGATCGCGAGCGTGGTGTCGGCGTCGAAGCGGTAGGTGCTGTCGACCTCCGGAACACGCTCGGTGCGATCCGCGAAGCCCTTGACCTGCATGTCGCTGTCGATCCCGAACACGTCCCGGACGGAGTGGGTCTCGCTGGGCGTGGCGTGGATGTCGATGCTGCCGTCGGCCATGTCGGGTCCTTTCGTGCGTGGGCGCGTGGTGCAACATATAGCTTGGCCGCGCAAGGGAAAGCGGGAGAGGGCCGCGCGGTTCGGCCCTGGACCGGGCCGCGGCGGAAACATCTGGTCATACGGCCGCAGGTTTGGTCTTATCGCGTTGATGTTCGTAACGGAGTAACGCCCTTTGGCCACGACGCCCGATGATATCGAGAGGCTGATCCATCGCGTGTCGCTTGGCGATCGCGGCGCGTTCCTCGCACTCTACGACGCGACCTCGGCCAAGCTCTTCGGGATCTGCCTCCGGGTGCTGAAGAACCGTGCCGACGCGGAAGAGGCGCTGCAGGAATCCTTCGTCAAGGTCTGGCGCAATGCCGGGCGGTACGCCGCGAACGGACTGAGCCCCATGACCTGGCTCATCACCATCGCGCGCAATACCGCGATCGACCGGCTGCGGTCGCGCCGGTCCGATACGGCGTCGGGCGACGTGCCGTGGGACCTGCCCGATCAGGGCGCCGGTCCGGAGGATGTCGCGATCGCGTCGTCGGAGGCGCGGCGGATCAACGACTGCCTCGAGGAGCTGGACAAGGATCGCGCGCAAGCGGTGCGCGGCGCCTATCTCGACGGGCTGAGCTACAAGGAACTGGCGGAGCGGCACGGGGTGCCGCTGAACACGATGCGGACCTGGCTGCGGCGGAGCTTGCAAGCCCTGAGGGAGTGCCTGGACAGATGACCGACACGTCCTTCCCCCATGGTGGCCCCGATCGTTCCGACAGCGTCCGCGCCGCCGAATACGTCCTCAACCTCCTCGATGCGGGCGAACGCTCGGATTTCGAGGGGCAGCTCGCCACCGATGGCGGTTTGCGCGCCCGCGTGGCCGAGTGGACGGAAACCTTCATCGCGCTCGCGCAGGACGTGGCAGAGGAGAGGCCGCCCGCCAGGTGCCGCGACCGCCTCGAACGCACGCTCTTCGCCGCGCCCACCGAGACCGCCGGGAGGGCGCGGCGCGGCGGGCTCGCGCGCGGGCTCCTCGCGGGGGCCGCCCTGGCGCTCGCCGCGACGGTCGCGCTCTTCGCCATCCTGCCCGGCGCGCCGACCATGCCCGGCGACGGGGCCTACCGCGCGCAGATCGCCGCGGAGGACGGGTCGTTCTCTGTGCGCGCGGCCTACGATCCGGCGCGGCGCGTGCTCGTCCTCATGCGCGAGGCGGGAACGACGCCGCCGGGGCGCGTCCAGCAGCTCTGGCTCCTGCCCGAAGGGGCGACCGCGCCGCTCTCCGTCGCGATCCTGCCCGAGGAAGAGGTCGTGACGCTCGAAGTCGCGGGCGCCATCGCGGACGGCATTCCGGGCGGACTTCTCGAGATCTCGGAAGAGCCTCCCGGCGGATCGCCCGAAGCGGGCCCCACGGGCAACGTGCTCGGCCTCGGGACCGTCGGGGATACCCCGACCTGAGCCTCTCGCTCCGTTCACGTCCGCGGGACGAGCGTTCAAAGGAGGGCCGGACGTGTTACATTACGTGACGAGTTTGTCTGGCGCCCCTCCTGACGGCGCGATGTGATGGAGAAGATGATGAGACGAAGAACGTTCCTCACCTCTGCCGCGGCTGTCGCGGCGCTTCCCAGGGCGCTGTCCGCCGCGGAGCCGGGAAACTTTCCCGTGACCCGGACCGAGGCCGAGTGGAAGGCCATGCTGAGCGAACAGGAATACGACGTGATGCGGGAGATGGGGACGGAGCGTGCCTTCACCTCGCCGCTCAACGACATCAAGGCGGACGGCATCTTCCACTGCAAGGGATGCGATCAGGCGGTCTATTCCTCCGAGACGAAGTTCGACAGCGGCACCGGCTGGCCATCCTTCTACGAGGCGCTGCCCGATTCCGTGGGCACGCAATCCGATCGCAGCTTCTTCATGGTGCGCACGGAGGTCCATTGCGACCGCTGCGGATCGCATCTCGGTCACATCTTCGACGACGGGCCCGAGCCGACCGGCAAGCGGCATTGCATCAACGGCGTGAGCCTCACCTTTACCGAGGCCTGACATCCGGCGGCGTTGATGCGCCCGGACCGAGGGCGCGCTGCATGAGAATCGTGTCGCGCCAGGCCCCGTGTTTGAAGCCGACATCCGTAAGCACACCGGCGCGGGAAAACCCGAGCGCCCGGTGAAGCGCGAGGGAGGCGGCGTTGTCGGCCCCGCCGATCACGGCGATCGCCTGCCGCATCCCCATCGCCGTGCAGCGGTCGAGCAGTGAGGCGGTCAGCCGCCGCCCGACCCCCGCGCCGCGATGGCGCTCCGCCACGTAGATCGAGATCTCGACGCTGTGGCGGTAAGCCGGCCGGGGGCGGTACGGACCCGCGCTGGCATAGCCCGCGACCTCGCCCCCGATCTCCGCGACGAGGTGGGGAAACCCGCTCTCGACGAGCGCGCGTCGGCGGCGAGCCATCTCGGCGAGTTCCGGCGGGTCGAGTTCGAAGGTCGCCGTGCCGCCCGCGACCTCCCGGCCGTAGATCGCGGTGATCGCCTCCAGATCGGCGTCGATGCTGTCCCTTACCCGCACGGTCCGGACCCGCTCAGGTCGTGAAGTTGCGGCTGTCCTTGATCTGGTCCCAGGCCCAGACGACCTCGGCGAGCTGTTCCTCGTGGCCGCGGTCGCCGCCGTTCATGTCGGGATGGAGCACCTTGATCAGCGCCTTGTAGGCCTTGCGGATCTCCGTCTTGGTCCAATGATCCTTGGCATCGAGGATCTCGATCGCACGGCGTTCCGTGGGCGGGAGGCGGCGGGTGGAGCCGCCGGTCGTGGAACGGCCCGGATTGCGTGTGGCATTGTCGCCCAGAACCTGATGCGCGTCGTCCACCCCGAGCCGGGCCCAGGCACGCTGCTCGTCGGATTTGCGACCGAAGGGCTTCGTCTGCCGGCCCCAGACGCGGTCCTTGGAAATCTGGTCGTCGAACTCCTCTTCGGTGGTGCCGTTGAAGAAGTTCCACTTCAGATTGTACTCGCGGACGTGATCCTTGCAGAACCAGAGGTACTCGTCGAGGTGATCGGGGGAGCGCGGAGCGCGGTACTGCCCCTGTTCCTCGCAGCCGGGATGCTCGCAAACCCGCGTCGACGTCTCGAAGGCGCCGGTCATGCCCCGCTTGCCGCGCGGGTTCTTCTTCTTAGAAGAGGTCACGCGCATATCGAATCCGAAGGGATCGCTTTTCGACATGATGGCTCCTTTCCGAGTCGGAGCGGAGAGTTTAGGCAAACGCACCGGGAGTTGAAGAGGGGAGATCGTGAAAATGGCGACAAGCAAACTTCCCGTGACCGAGGAAATCCGCGCGCGGCTCGACGCCGCCTTCGACCCGCGCGATCTCACGGTCACGGACGACAGTGCGGCACATGCGGGTCATGCCGGCGCGCCCGCGGGCGGAGAAAGCCATTTCTCCGTCAGGATGCGGTCGGATGCGCTCGCGGGAATGTCGCGGCTCGCGCGGCACCGCGCGGTGCACGACGCGATCGGGCCGGAGCTCATGGGGCGAATCCATGCCCTCGCGCTCGATCTCGCGGAGTGACGGGGCTCACCGCTCCTCGCGATTGGGGGCGGGCACGGTTCTGAGACCGATATCCGGACGGCGGACCGCCCCGATGCGCGGGGCGGCTTTGTCCGGCCTCTGCGCCTCGGTCTGCCGGGCCGTCGGGGGATTGGCCGCGATCCCTTCCGCCCAGCGGCGGAAGACGAGCAGCGTCGTGGTCTCGCTGCGCTTGCCGCCGAGGAAGCCCCGGCGAATCTCCGCCGTCATCACTTCCATGCGGACGAATTCCCATCCGTCGCGCGCCTCGTCGTTGAGCACGGCGGACAGGCCGTAGGCGAAACGCTCCTCCGTTCCGCGCAATCCCTTGACCCGGGGGATTTCGCGCGGCGCGGGAACGACCCTGTATTCATAATGTGACATTCGGGCCTCGTGTTTCGTTTCGTATTAACCTCTATCGACGGTGGCTTCGTGCTCTGCAAGTGTCTACGCGCGAACTCCCGCCGGGTTCGCATGGTGCGGATTTGCATCGGAACCCGGTCCGTGGAGTAGCGTTGCGTTGATGATTATAGAAAGGATTCGCAATGACCCGACTGACGCTTCTTTTGGGGACCGCCATCTTCCTGTCCGCCTGCATGAGCAACACGGCTTCCAGCCCTGAGGCACAAGAGAGCATGAACGCTCCGATGGGCGAGGCAATCGAGAGCCCGACCGATGGTCTGGACAACGAGATCTCGACCGACGGCTGATCGGCCCGAACGAACATTTCACGGCGCCGGACGAATTCATTCTTCGTCCGGCGTCCGTCCCTCGCAAGAACGAAGTCAGTCCGCGCCGAGTTTTCGGCGCACGATCTCGTTCACGGCAGCCGGGTTGGCCTTCCCGCCCGTGGCCTTCATCACCTGACCGACGAACCAACCGGCGAGCTTGGGATTGGCCTGCGCCTTCTCCACCTGAGCGGGATTGGCCGCGATGACCTCGTCGACCGCGGCCTCGATCGCGCCGGTATCGGTGACCTGGCGCATTCCGCGTTCTTCGACCAGCGTCTCGGGATCGCCGCCTTCGGTGTAGACGATCTCGAAGAGGTCCTTGGCGATCTTGCCCGAGATGTCGCCCGACTTGATGAGGCGCACGATCCCCGCGAGTTGCGCGGCGGAGACGGGGCTCTCGCCGATCGCCCGGTCGCCGTCCTTCTTCAGCCGCCCGAACAGCTCGTTGATCACCCAGTTCGCCGCGAGCTTGCCGTCGGAGCCGCGCGCGGTTTCCTCGAAGAAGGCGGCGTTCTCCACGTCGGCCGTGAGGACGCCCGCATCATATTCGGTCATCCCGTATTCCGCGACGAACCGTGTCTTCTTCGCATCGGGCAGTTCCGGCAGGGAGGCCGCGATGTCGTCCACCCAGGCCTGCTCGATCTCGAGCGGCAAGAGGTCGGGGCAGGGGAAGTAGCGGTAATCGTGCGCCTCCTCCTTGGAGCGCATCGACCGCGTCTCGCCCTTGTCGGGATCGAAGAGCCGCGTCTCCTGCACCACGCTGCCACCTTCCTCGATGATGGCGATCTGGCGCCGCGCCTCGACCTCGATCGCGGCCTGGATGAACCGCATGGAGTTCATGTTCTTGATCTCGCAGCGGGTGCCGAGATGCGAGAAGTCCTGCGTCTCCTGGTACTTCTCGTAATCGCCGGGACGGCAGACGGAGACGTTGACGTCGGCGCGCAGGTTGCCGTTCTGCATGTTGCCGTCGCAGGTGCCGAGATAGCGCATGATCTGCCGAAGCTTCGCGACATAGGCCGCCGCCTCCTCGGGCCCGCGAATGTCGGGGCGGGAGACGATCTCCATCAGTGCGACGCCGGTGCGGTTGAGATCGACGAAGGACATCGTCGGGTCCATGTCGTGGATCGACTTGCCCGCATCCTGTTCGAGATGGATGCGTTCGATCCGGACGCGCCGCGCGATGCCGGGGGCCATGTCCACGATCACCTCGCCCTCGCCCACGATCGGGTGGTAGAGCTGGCTGATCTGGTAGCCCTGCGGCAGGTCGGGGTAGAAGTAGTTCTTGCGGTCGAAGGCGGAGCGCAGGTTGATCGCGGCCTTGAGCCCGAGCCCGGTCTTGACCGCGAGCGCGACGCAGCCCTCGTTGATGACGGGCAGCATTCCGGGCATCCCCGCATCGACAAAGGCGACGTTGGAATTGGGCTCCGCGCCGAAGAGGGTGGAGGCGCCGGAGAAGAGCTTTGCGTCGCTCGCGACCTGCGCGTGGACCTCAAGCCCGATGACGAGTTCCCAATCCTCCCGCGCCCCCTGGATCACCTTGGGTGCCGGGGCCTCATAGGTCAGGTCGAGCATCGCGGAGCTCCTCGTCAGGTCAGGGGACGGGCGTTCTCTACTCCGCCTGCCGGATCGGCGCAACGCCGCCGACCGCCCCGGCGGGATCTGGCACGCGGCGGGGCAGGGGCCTAGACCATCGAGGCCGGGCCGGGGGAAGCGCGGTATCACTCGAGAGGTGTTTCCATGCCGCGTTTCGTCCTCATCCTCGCCATTGCCGCGCTTTCGGGCTGCGTGGGCGCCGCCCGCGCGCCCGACCCCGAACCCGCGTCGCCCCCCGTCGCGCGCTGGGATTTCCGCCCCGAAGGCGCCGTCTGGACCGCCGAGACGATGGAGGCGCTCGCGACCCACGGCGCGGCGTTGCCGCAGATGGTCCCCGCCGATTACGCCGAATGGTGCCCGAACTATCCCAACCAGTCGCCCGAGAACCGCGCGGCTTTCTGGAACGGGCTTTTCTCCGCGCTGGCCGAGCACGAGAGCACCTGGCGGCCCGAAGCGGTGGGCGGCGGCGGCCTCTGGTACGGGCTCGTGCAGATCGATCCGCGCACCGCGCGCGGCTATGGCTGCGCGGCGCGGTCGGGCGCGGCTTTGAAAGACGGGGCGGCGAACCTGCGCTGCGCGGTCCGGATCGCCACGGCACAGGTTACGAAACGCGGGACAATCAATCGCGGAATGCTCGATTGGGGTCCGTTCCATTCCTCATCGAAACGATCCGACATGGCGTCATGGACGCGCGCGCAGCCCTATTGCAGGATCGACGAATCGACCGGGGGATAGGGGGAGAAGGCCGATCTTCGGAACCTTGAGATACGTGATCGCCGCGGCGGCCGGGATGGTTCTCGCCGTCGGTTCGGCCGTGGCGCAGCAGGCGGACGTGGCGGAGGAGGCGGCGGAGATGCCGGAGCTCCTCTGGGAGCATCGAGACGAATCGGATCAGTGGAACCGGGCCGCGCTTTCCGCGCTCCGCTCGCACGGCATGCCGCTCGTGGAGGAAACGCCCGACGATATCGCGCGCTGGTGTCCGGCCTACGAGGACGGGACCGATGAGGACAGGCGTGCCTTCTGGGTCGGTTTCCTGTCCGCGCTCGCGAAATACGAAAGCACCTGGCGGCCGGATGCCGTTGGCGGAGGCGACCAGTGGTTCGGCCTCCTGCAGATCGGGATCCCGACGGCACGGGAATTCGGATGCCGCGGCCGGTCGGGCTCCGCCCTGATGGACGGGGCCACGAACCTGAGCTGCGCGATCCGCATCCTCGCGGAGACGGTGCCGCGCGACGGCGTGATCAGCGCGGAGGAAGCTCGCTGGCAGGGCGTGGCCGCCGATTGGGCTCCGCTTCGGTCGGAGGAGAAGCGCGAGGAGATGCGGAGCTGGCTCGTCGAGCAGGAGTACTGCCAGGAGGGCTGAACGGTGCCGGCCCTCAGGCGCGCGGGCTCCACACCCAGCGATGGCGGGAACTGTCGACGAGCGAGACGGACGGCGCGTGCCGGCCGCCGAGGTCGAGCGTAGCCCGGCGCATGAGGCCGATGCTCTCCTCCGACGAGGAGGGCAGCGCGGCCGCGGAAATCGGCTCGCCAACCGTGACGCGATAGGGCTGGCGGTCCTTGTTCAGCGTCTCGTGGAAGAGCGTGATGTCCCTGAGCGAGGGATGGATCATGTCGAAGATGTAGAAGAGCGCCGAGTTGCGCGCGCGGATGTTGATTGGGATGACCGGCACCTCGAACTTGCGCGCGATCATCGCGGCGGACGGCATCCAGGGACGCTCGAAGAGCCTCAGGCCGCGGCGCTTGGCGAGCCGGCCCGACGGGAAGATGATCCCAAGACGCCCGGCATCCATCGCCTTGCGGGTATAGGCCATCGTCTCGCGCGTCTTGCCGTGGGTCCGCTTCTCCGGCCGCCACTCGACGGGCGCGATCATCGAGGCGAGCTGCGGAATGACGCGCACGATGTCGCTGTTGGCGTAGAAGTAGAGATCCGGCCGGATCGGGGCGAGGATGTGGTAGAGGATGATTCCGTCCGCGATCCCGGTCGGGTGGTTCGCGACGATCATTGCCGGGCCGGTGCGCGGAATCTGCTCGAGCCCGGTGACCTTGAGGTCCTGCGCGAGCTTGCGACCCATCCGGGTCATCAGGGCGTCGCCGGACCAGTCCGACATCTCTTCGGCGAGCGATACGGTCTCCTCGTACCGCAAAAGCCCGTTCAGGCCGCGGCGAACGATGTCGCTCGCAGGAAAACGTCGGGCGAGCCAAGGGGCCCGCTCGACGATCTGTTCGTCAAATCGACTTCTGGTATCCATCCCGGCACCGCTGCCCCATCACAGGTCCACACATGGCCTGCGGCGGTGCCGAAGGCAAGCGTTCGCCGGTTGGGGCGAGGACAACGGCAAAGCCTCGCCCACGCCCCACCTTGTGCATCATGCCGCCGACGAGAGGCTCGTCTCGCCCTCGATGGCCGCGATGATCTCCTTGCAGAACGCGTCGAGATCGCCGGGATTGCGGCTGGTGATGAGGTTGCCGTCACGGGCCACGGCCTCGTCGACCACCTCGGCGCCTGCGTTCTTCAGGTCGGTCCGGATGGACTTGTAGGAGGTGAGCCGCTTGCCGCGCACGACGTCGGCCTCGATCAAGAGCCACGGCGCGTGGCAGATCGCGGCGACGGGCTTGCCGGCCTTGACGAATTCCTGCACGCGCAGAACCGCCTCGTCGTTGACGCGCAGCACGTCGGGATTGATCTGTCCGCCCGGCAGGACGAGCGCGTGGTAGTCGTCGACCGACGTGTCGCCGATACCGAGATCGGCGGAAACGGTCTTGCCCCAGTCGGTCTCGTCCCAACCGCGGATTTCGGAGCCGTCGGGGGAGGCCACGTGGACGGTGGCGCCTGCGTCGGCCAGTTGCTTCTGGGGGACGGTGAGCTCGGCCTGCTCGAACCCGTCGCTGGCGATGATGAGGATTTTCGCATCTGTGATGGCGGTCATCGGGTTATCCTTTCGCGTCTTGTTCGGTCGGGAGAACGGGCGGGCCCGGCCGTGGTTCCGATCCCCCGTCCCGATGCGACATCTCCCCTCAGCCGAGCATCCGGCTCACCATCTCCGATGTATCGCGCGAGAGGCCGGGGGCGTTGCCGATCCGCTCGAGCGCCGCGCGCATCAGCGCCTGCCGGTCCGCATCGTAGCGCGGCCACGTCTCGAAGAGGGTCGTCATCCGCGCGGTGGTCTGCGGATTGACCGGGTCGAGCCGCACGAGCCAGTCCGCGAGGAGGTCGTAGGCCGTGCCGCCCTCGGCATGGAAGCCCGCATGGTTCGCGCCGAGCGCGCCCATAACCGCGCGGAAGCGATTCGGGTTCTTCCAGTCGAAGGCAGGGTGTTCCGTGAGCCGCGCGGCCACATCCGCGGCCTTCGGGCCCGGGGCGTGCATGACCTGAACGGAGAACCATTTGTCTATGACCAGCCGGTCGTCGCGCCAGCGGTCGTGGAAACGGGCCACGGACTCGTCCGCCCGGTCGATCCGAAGGAGCGTGGTGAGTGCCGCGAGCTCGTCGGTCATGTTGTCGGCCGCCTCGAACTGGGCGTCCGCCCGCGCGCCCTCGTCGCGATGGGAGAGCAGCAGGAGCGCGGCGTTCCTCAGGCTGCGCCGGCCGGCATCCCCGGCATCGGGGGAATAGGGCCCGTCGATCCGCATCGCGTCGTAGAGCCCGGAAAGCTGCTCCTCGAGATGCTTGGCGAGGGCGCCGATGAGGGCATGCCGCGCCCGATCGATCCGCTGCGGGTCGGGCGTCGTTCCGGCGGAGGCGAGCGTCTGTGCAAGGTCGTCGTCCGACGGGATCGCGAGGACGAGGGCGCGGAACGCCGGATCGAGCGTCTCGTCGCCCAGGACCGGGGCGAGCGCGTCGAGATAGGCCGTGTCGGGCGCCCGATCGTCGGTGATCATGGCGACGAGCGCGTCCTTGGCGAGGGTCCGTCCCGCCTCCCACTTGTTGAAGGGGTCGGTGTCGTGGGCGAGGAGGAGGGCGCGGTCCTGCGCCGATTGCTCGCGGGTGAGGATCACAGGGGCGGAGAAGTCCCGCAGGATCGACAGGACGGCGCCCTCGGGCAGATCGAACCTCTCGGTCTGTTCCGCCTCCGTCACCTCGATCACGCGGGTGGGCATGAGCTCCGTCCCGTCGGGACCGATCGCGCCGAGTGCCACGGGCAGGACGACGGGACGCTTTTCCGGCTGACCGGGGGTGGGCGGCGTCGATTGCCGGAAGGTGACCGCGAGCGCGTTGCCGTCGCGGGCCGTCTCCACCGCGAGGCGGGGCGTGCCCGCCTGGGAGTACCACCGCTTGAACTGCGCGAGGTCGCGGCCGGTCGCATCCTCGAAGACCGCGAGCCAGTCCTCGATCGTGCAGGCCTCCCCGTCGTGGCGCTCGAAATAGAGGTCGAGCGCGCGGCGGTAGGCGTCGGGGCCAACGAGACGGCGCAGCATCCCGATGAGCTCCGCGCCCTTCTCGTAGACAGTGGCCGTGTAGAAGTTGTTGATCTCGACATAGCTCTCGGGACGCACCGGATGGGCGAGGGGGCCGTTATCCTCCCGGAACTGCCGCCCGCGCAGAAGATGCGCGTCCTCGATCCTCTTGACGGCGGGGGAACGCATGTCGCCGGTGAATTGCTGGTCGCGGAAGACGGTCAGCCCTTCCTTCAGGCAGAGCTGGAACCAGTCGCGGCACGTGATGCGGTTGCCGGTCCAGTTGTGAAAGTATTCGTGCGCGACGATCGCCTCAATCCGGCCGTAATCGCCGTCCGTCGCCGTCTCGGGGCTGGCGAGCACGTAGCGGGAGTTGAAGATGTTGAGGCCCTTGTTCTCCATCGCGCCCATGTTGAAATCGTCCACCGCCACGATGTTGAAAACGTCGAGGTCGTAGGGGCGGCCGTATTCCGTCTCGTCCCAGCGCATCGACCGGATGAGCGCGTCCATCGCGTAGGCGCACTTGCCTTCGTCTCCAGGCCGCACCCAGACGGCGAGCGCGACCTCGCGCCCTTCCATCGTGGTGAAGGCATCCTCATGGGCCACGAGATCGCCCGCGACGAGCGCGAAGAGATAGGCGGGTTTGGGATGCGGGTCATGCCATTCGGCGACGCCGCCCTCGCGGGAGGCGGGGTTGCCGTTCGACAAAAGCACCGGCAGGTCGCTCTCGATCCGCACCGTGAAAGGGGCCATCACGTCGGGGCGGTCGGGATAGTAGGTGATCTTGCGGAAACCCTCCGCCTCGCATTGCGTGCAGTACATGCCGTTCGACATGTAGAGCCCTTCGAGCGCGGTGTTCGACGCGGGGTCGATCTCGACCTCGGCCTCCCAGGTGAAGGGGCCGTCGGGCACCTCGCAGACGAGCCCGCCCGGCAGGATCCGCGGCGCGACGTCCTTCCCGTCGATCCGGGCCGAGATCAGCGTCAGCCCCTCTCCGTCGAGCCGGAGCGGTCCGCCCTCTCCCGCGGGATTGGGGCGGAAGGCGATGCGGGAGCGGACCCGCGTCGCGTTGGGGGCGAGCCGGAAATCGAGTTCGACCGCGTCGATCAGGTGGCTGAACGGGCGGTATTCGGAGAGCAGCGTCGCGCGGGGCGTGGCATCTTTCATGGGGCGGCCTTTCTGATGGGGCGAGAGGAATCGTCGTTTTCGATGCGCTCGCCTTTCGGGTGGAGCGAACCCGATGCGATCTGATACGTTGAGCCTGCGATCGGCGCCGGCCAACGGGCTTGCGTCATTCGATGCATAGGAGACTGCGCCATGTCAGCGCCTAACACAGACGTCAAGAAACAGGAACGCCGCCACAAGGTTCCGCTGTCCGGAATGGCCTGGATGGTGGGATTCGCCGCCGTGCTCCTTGTGGCGCTCGTCATCTATCTCAGCGTGGGCGGGAACGAGCCCGGCGACGGCGAGGCGGTCGGCGCCTCGGATGGCGGTGTCCCGGCGGCCGAGCAATCGGAGGAGGCGACGCAATAGCGTCGCTCCGGTCGCTGCGCGACCACGGATGGCCTGGGACCGGTCTGCCGGGTACGACATCCGTACGAACACCGGAATTTGGAACAGTGAGGGAGAGGGAAGAATGGCAAGACGCGATTGCGCCGGATTGCAGGTTGATGAGGTTCTCGCCGATTTCGTGGAGAACGAAGCGCTCGATGGCACGGGGATCGACGCGGAGGCGTTCTGGTCGTCCTTCTCCGGCATCGTCCACGACCTGACGCCGCGCAACCGGGAGCTTCTCGCCACGCGCGAGGAGATGCAGTCGCGTATCGATGCGTGGCACAAGGAAAACCCCGGCGCCGTCGACGATCAGGACGGCTATCTCTCCTTCCTGCGAGAGATCGGCTATCTGCTGCCCGAGGGGGACGACTTCACGATCGATACGGGCAATACCGATCCCGAGATCGCGGACGTGCCGGGGCCGCAGCTCGTCGTGCCGATCATGAACGCGCGCTATGCGCTCAATGCCGCAAATGCCCGCTGGGGGTCGCTCTACGACGCGCTCTACGGAACCGACGCGCTGGGCGATCTGCCGCAGGGGTCCGACTACGATCCGGAGCGTGGCCAGCGGGTGATCGCGCGGGCCAAGGAGATCCTCGACGCCGCCGCGCCCCTGGGCGAGGGCTCGCACGCCGATGTCACGGCCTACCGCATCGAGGACGGCGCGCTCGTCGCGCTCAGGGATAACGGCCCCGCGGGCCTCGCCGATCCCGGACAACTCGCGGGCTATGTCGGCGATGCCGGTCAACCCGAGAAGATCCTCCTGAAGAAGAACGGTCTCCACATGGAGCTCGTCGTCGACCGGGAGCACCAGATCGGCTCGACCGACCGTGCCGGGCTTGCCGATGTGCAGGTGGAATCGGCCGTCAGCGCGATCATGGATTGCGAGGACAGCGTGGCGGCGGTCGATGCGGCGGACAAGACGCTCGCCTATCGCAACTGGCTGGGCCTCATGAAAGGCGACCTCACCGAGGAGATCAGCAAGGGCGGCAAGACCTTCACCCGGCGGCTCTCGGAGGACCGGACCTATACCGCGCCCGATGGCGGCGAGACGCGGGTGAAGGGACGCGCGCTCATGCTCGTGAGGAACGTGGGCCATCTGATGACGAACCCCGCGATCCTCGACCGTGACGGCGACGAGGTCTACGAGGGGCTGATGGACGCGATGATGACCACGCTCATCGCGATGCACGACCTCAAGCGCGACCGCGGCAACTCGGAGCACGGCTCGATCTATGTCGTGAAGCCGAAGATGCACGGGCCGGACGAGGTGGCCTTCTCCGACGAGATCTTCACCCGGGTGGAGACGGCGCTGGGCCTGCCGGCCAATACCGTGAAGCTTGGCATCATGGACGAGGAGCGGCGCACGTCGGCCAACCTCAAGGAATGCATCCGCGCCGCGAAGTCCCGCGTGGCCTTCATCAACACGGGCTTCCTCGACCGCACGGGCGACGAGATCCACACCTCCATGGAGGCGGGTCCGATGGTCCGGAAGGGCGACATGAAGGCGTCGGACTGGATCAAGGCCTACGAGGATCGCAACGTGGAGATCGGGCTCGCCTGCGGTCTCAAGGGACGCGCGCAGATCGGCAAGGGGATGTGGGCGATGCCCGATCTTATGGCCGACATGCTGAAGCAGAAGATCGGCCATCCGAAGGCGGGCGCGACCTGCGCCTGGGTGCCTTCGCCCACCGCGGCGACGCTTCACGCGCTGCACTACCACGAGGTCGACGTCCATGCCGTCCAGGACGAGATCGCCGCGAAGGGTAGCCGCACCGGCATCGAGCCGCTCCTGACGATCCCGCTCGCGCGCGGCGCCAACTGGTCCGACGACGAGATCTCGGAAGAGATCGAGAACAACGCACAGGGCATCCTCGGCTATGTCGTGCGCTGGGTCGATCACGGCGTCGGCTGTTCCAAGGTGCCCGACATCAACGACGTGGCGCTGATGGAGGATCGGGCGACCTGCCGCATCTCCTCCCAGGCGCTCGCGAACTGGCTCCACCACGGCGTGGTGAGCGAGGATCGGGTGATGACCGCGATGAAGAAGATGGCGGAGGTCGTCGACCGCCAGAACGCGGATGACGACGATTACACCGCGATGGCGCCCTCCTACGACACGATCGCGTTCCAGGCGGCGTGCGATCTTGTGTTCAAGGGGCGTGTGCAGCCGTCGGGCTATACCGAGCCGGTCCTGCACGCGCGCCGTCAGGAGCTGAAGGCGAGCTGATCGCGCCGGGCGGGCCGGATCGCCGGTCCGCCCGGAATGCGTGCAGATCGCCCGCCGCGCGGGCGTCTGCGAAAAATCCGGGCACAGGGCCAGCATGGCGGGCTTTTCGCGACGGGGTCGATGCCTTATGTGTCGGGGGAGAAGGAGTTCCCCATGGCACGTCCTGTCGTCGGCATCATCGGCAATCAGCACATCATCAACGACAGCTACGTCGTTCACGCGGGCGGCGAGATGAACAGCGCCGCCATCGCGAAGGTCACCGAAGCGGTGCCGGTCATCGTGCCCACCGACCCGGACCTCGTCTCGATCGAGGACCTGATGGAGAATTTCGCGGGCTTTCTCTTCACGGGTGGACGCCCCAACGTGCATCCCGAGGAATACGGCCACGAAGCCACCGAAGCGCACGGTACGTTCGACAGGGCCCGCGACCGCATCTCGCTGCCGCTCATCCGGGCCTGCGTCGAGACGGGCCATCCCTTCCTCGCCATCTGCCGCGGGTTTCAGGAGGTGGCGGTCGCCATGGGCAGCACGCTGCATCCCGAGATACGCGACCTGCCGGGGCGGATGAACCACCGGATGCCGCCCGACGGCACGATCGAGGAGAAGTTCGCGCTCCGCCATTCCGTCCGCTTCACCGAAGGCGGGCCGTTCCACCGCCTGATGGATGCGCCCGAGGTGATGACGAACACCTTGCATGGTCAGGGCGTCGACACCCCTGGCCCCCGCTTCATCATCGATGGTCATGCCGAGGACGGCACGGCGGAGGCCGCCTATATCGAGGGCGCTCCGGGTTTCACCCTCTCCGTCCAGTGGCATCCCGAATACCGCGCCGACGAGGATCCGGTCTCCCGCAAGCTCTTCGGCGCGTTTGGCGACGCGGTGCGCGACTGGGACACGATGCGCCGCGCGGTTCCCACCCGCCGCATCGCCTGATCCCCTCCGTAGCCGAAATCCGCCCGCAGGATGACGCCTGATACCCTTCTCATCGGCGTCGATGGCGGTGCCACCGCCTGTCGCGCCGCCCTCAGATGGGCCGGGAAAACGGAGATCGTGACCGCCGAAGCGGGATCGGCCAACGCCACGACGGATGCCGTGCGCGCTCGCGAAAACATCCGCGCGGCGATCGATGCGGCGGCGGAGAAGCTTGGTGCGGGGAAGGCCGATATCGCGGGCGCGACCGCGCATCTGGGGGTCGCGGGCGTGCTCGATGTGGCGGATGGCGAGCGATTGTCTCGGGGCCTCGGGATCGCGCGTGTGGCGGTGACCGACGACCGGCATATACATGTGACAGGCGCCCTCGGCGGCGCGGACGGCTACGTCGTCGCGATCGGCACCGGCACGATCGTCGCGCGCTCGCGGAGTGGCGAGGTCACGGGCGTCGGCGGCTGGGGCTTCACGCTCTCCGACCAGGGATCGGGCGCCGATCTCGGTCGTTCGGTGCTGCGGCGCGCGATCCTCTGCGAGGACGGGCTGGAGGTGCATACCGACCTCACGCGGCACTGCCTTGCCGAGTTCGGAGGCTCCGCCCGGGCGCTTGCAAGCTTCGCGGTCGGGGCGGGGCCCGCCGATTACGCGCGCGCGGCGCCGGCCGTGATCGACGCGGCGGTGGCGGGCGACGTCCAGGCCCGCGCGCTCCTCGCCAAGGGAAGCGGGTATATCGATCGCGCGCTCCGTACGCTCGGCTTCACCGACGGAGACCGCCTCTGCCTCACCGGCGGAATAGGACGCTACTATGAGCCCTATCTGGACGCGGCGCAGCGGGCCCGGCTCACCTCGCCCGTCCGCTCCGCGCTCGCGTCGGCGCTTGAACTCGCGGAGGCCTCCTGGCGGGCGGAGGAGGGCGTCGAAGCGCAAGCCTGACATCGGATCAGGCTCCGGGTGGCGCGCCACGGAGCGCTGTCTCCACAGCATCGCGCACGGCGCGGAGGGGATGGCTCAGATACCCCGGCCAGTCCGAGACGCCGAGCCCGTCGGTATACCCCCATCCGCCCGAAGCGCGTGCCTGCGCGGCGGAAAGGGGCCTCTCAGCGAGATAAGACGCTTGGTGACCATCGATCTGCGCCGCGTCGATGCCGGGGGACAAGGACAGGAACGCTTCGAGCGCTTGGATCGTCGCCGCCGGCCGGGCAAGCAAATCCTCGTAGCGCAGGACGAGGACGGCGTGGAGGTAGGCCAGGTCGCCGCGCACCTGTTCGTGGGCGGCGATCCAGTGATCGATGGACGCGTCGAGGTCCTCGTGGTTCCATTTGCGGACCGCGCCCGCCACCGCTTGCGGATGACGCAGGATCACCACGAACTGGCTCGTCGGGAAGAGCTGCTGGTAGAGCCGCATGCGGGTCAGGTTCACCGGCGACTTTTCCACCCGCCAGAGCCCGCCCGGCGTGAACCACGGATCCCAGTCGGAACGCAGCCTGTCGCGCGTCTCGAGCCGGTCGTGCGCTTCGCCCTCGACGTGATGCTGCGCGGGATCGGTCGCGAAATGCATTGGCCGCCCGTGAAGCGCCGTGTGCGGGATCGCGCCCTGCAGGTACACGCCCTCGTTCTCCGGCACCGGCGCGCCATGGATGCAGGCGATATCGGGATGCGTGGCCAGAAGCGTCGCTAGGAGCGAGGTGCCGGAGCGGTGGAGGCCACCGACGAAGACGTAACGCTGGGTGATCGCGGCCTCCGGGAACGTGGTGCGTCGAACGGTCACAAGAAAGATCGCGCGGCGAAGTCCAGTGTCAACGCGTTGTCGCCTCGTGCGGAGTACAAATGTGGATGCCCGGAACTGGAACTGGAAAGCGTTGACAAGTTTTAATAGCGACAAAGGAATTTCACAGCCTTTCCCCACGGAGCCCGCAATGCACATCCTCCACCTCGCGCTCGGGGGCTGTCTGAAGGCGCCGCCCGTCACCTACGGGCTGACGGAGGATACGGGCGGGCATATCGGCTACGTTCTGGGCGCGGCCGCGGCGCAGAGCCGTCGGGCGGATACGCGCCGGGTCGATATCGTGACCCGTGGCTTCGACGATCCGCGCCTGGGACCCGAATTCGCGATGCCGCGCGAGGTGATCTCGGCCAAATCCGAGATCCTGCGGCTCTTCACGGCGAACCGCGCCTATCTCGACAAGGGCGATCTGGCCGCCGAACTGCCGCGGCTCGAAACGGCCTTCCTCGATCTGCTCGGCGGGATGACGCGGCGGCCGGATGTGATCCACGCGCATTTCTCCGATGCCGCGCGGCTCGCTCTCGCCGCCAAGGAGCGCTTCGGGATCCCCTTCTGCTACACGCCCCATTCGCTTGGCATCGACAAGCGCGACGCCGGGAAGCCCGGCGCCGCCCTCGACGACCGGATCGGGGCCGAGCGTCTGGCAATCACCGAGGCCGATGCCATCATCGGCTCATCTCGCGACGAGACGGAACGGCAGGTCGTGGCCTACGGGCTCGACGCGGCCGGGCGCACCCATTGCGTCCCCCCGGGGATCAGCCTGCCGCCCCTTGCGGGGACGGAAAGCGCCCGTGCGCTGATCCGGCCCTTCCTACGCGACTTGCGCCGTCCCATCGTCCTCGCGGTCGCGCGCCCCGTCGCGAAGAAGAACCTCCCCGGCCTCGTCGAGGCGTTCGCCCGGCACGATGCGCTGCGCGCCAGGGCCAATCTCGTGATCCTCGCGGGTCAGCGCGACGATCCGGGCAGCGGTAATCCCGAGCAGCGCGAGACGATCCGCGCGCTCCTCGACGGGATCGACAGGCACGATCTCTGGGGCCGGGTCGCGTTGCCGCGGCGGCACCGCCCGGGCGACGTGCCCGGTCTCTACGCCCTCGCGGCCGAGAGCGGCGGCGTCTTCGTCAATCCCGCCTTCTTCGAGCCCTTCGGACTGACGCTCGTGGAAGCGGCCTCCTTCGGGCTGCCGGTCGTGGCCACGCGCCATGGCGGTCCCGCCGAGATCGTGGCGGAGATCGGACACGGACGTCTCGTCGACCCGCGCGACCCGATGGAGATCGGATCGGCCTGCCACGACCTCATCAGCGATCGCGACGCCGCGCGGGAGGCGCGCAGCGCGGCCCGGTCGCGTTCGGGGCGCTATTCCTGGTCTGCCTGGGCCGCGCGATCGGCGGAGATCTATGCGCAGGTCGCGCATCGTGCCCGCCATCGTCCTGCGCCATCCCTACCGCAATGCACCCGGATCCTCGCATGCGACATCGACGGGACGCTGACGGGATCGGAACGGGGCGCCGTCCGTTTCGCGGACTGGGTGCGGGCGCGCGATCCATCGAGGTTGCGCTATGCCGTGGCGACGGGCCGGTCGATCGGAGAAGCGCGGCGCGTCCTGTCGGCCTGGGCGCTGCCGGAGCCCGATCTCTACATCACCTCCGTCGGATCGGAGATCTGGCGGCCCCGCTCCGGCGGCGCGGCGACGCTCTGCCGCGACTATGCCCGGCGGCTCGACCGGAACTGGGCGCGGCACGAGATCGCCTTCCGCCTCGCCTCGATCGGCGCCAAGCCGCAAGCCGCACACGAGCAACGAAACTGGAAACTCAGCTATTTCGGCGATGCGGAGGAGGCGCGACGGATCGAGGCCGCACTCGTCGCCGCATCGCTGCCGGCGCGGGTCATCGCGTCCCACGGGCGCTTCATCGACGTGCTCCCGCGCGGTGCCGGCAAGGCCGCGGCGATTGCCTTCGAGGCGGAGCGCGCGGGCCTGACGCTTTCGGCCTGCATCGCCGCGGGCGACAGCGGCAACGATCTCGACATGCTGTCTAGATGCGGCAACGCGATCGTGCCGGCGAACGGTTTGCCCGAGATCGCGCATCTCGAGGCCGCGGGCCGTCTCGTCCGAACCCGCCGTGCCCATGCCGACGGGGTCCTCGAAGGGCTCGTCCGGATGGGGCTCGTGCGGCACCGCGAAAGGCCTGCCCGGATGCTGAAGGATGCGTGACTTCGTAGGCGGCGGCACGGCGCGCCCGTTCGGTTATTTCGTTCATCACCAGGGCAGGGGACATGCCGAGCGCTGCCGCGCGATCGCCCAGGCTCTGCCCCCCGAACGGCCGATACGGATCTTCTGCGCGCGCCCCGACCTGCTCGGGACGCTGCCCGACAACGCGCGGATCACGGAGATCCCCTCGCTCTTCGAGCCGCGTGGCGACGAGCCGCCCGCGATGGATCAGGTCGGCACGCCCGACACGCTGCACTGCGCGCCGCTCGGATGGTCGGGTATCCGCGAGGCGATGGGGACGATGACCACGTGGTTCGCCACGGCCGATCCGGCACTGATGATCTGCGACGTCTCCGCCGAACTCGCGCAACTCTGCCGTATTTGTTCCGTCCCGCATGTCAAGGTGCTCCAACATGGCGAGCGCGGCGATCCCGGGCACCGGGCGGCCTATGACGGTGCGGCGGGCCTGCTCGCGCCTTTCCACGCGGCGCTCGCGCAGCCGGACTGGTCGGAAGAGATGCTGGCCAAGACCTGTTTCGCGGGCGGTCTCGGCGTAGAGATCGCGCTGCCCGACCGTCCCGCGGCGCGCGCGCGACTGGGGATCGACCCGGGCCGCCGCGTGATCGTCGTGATGTCGGGCGGCGGAGGCAGCGGCTTCACGCGCGCCCCCCTCGGGATCGGCGCGCGGACCTGGCCCGACACGCTCTGGCTCAGCGTCGGACAGGTCGAGGCCGATTGGCACGCCACCGAGCCCGGCAATCTCGATCATCGCGGCTGGGTCGACAATCCCGGCGACTATATCGCCGCGGCCGATGTCATCGTGGCATCCTCAGGCAACACGACCTGCCAGCGCATCCTCGCTTCCGGCACGCCTTGGATCGTGATCCCCGAATGGCGCTATTTCGACGAGCAGGTCGAGAAGGCCCGCGCCCTTGCCCGGGCGGGCGCGGCTCATCACCTGCCGCACCTGCCGTCCTCCGCACAGGCCTGGCGGCAGGCCATCGCGGATGTGGAGGCGAGCCACGTACCGGAACGACAGCGCGCCCTCGTCGATGCGGCGGCGGGCACGAAGGCGTCGGCTTGGCTCGAGGCGCTGGCGGCCCGTCTTTGGTCCCGCGGCCGGACCGATCAAACGGAAATAGTGGAGGAAACACGATGAACGAAGCGGTCTCGGTTCTGACCATCGCGGCCGGCCGCGCGGATCATCTCGCCAATGTCGTACGCGGCCTCGCAGCGCAGACCCGTCCGCCGGCGGAACTGATCATCGCCGTCATGCAGGGCGCCACCTTCGGGGATTTGCCGCAGGCACCCTTTCCCGTGCGGCAGGTCCTCGTTCCGCCGCGCCCGAACCTGCCGCTCGCGGCCGCGCGCAACGCGGCTGCGCGTGCCGCGCAAAGCGAAATTCTCGCTTTCGTTGACGTTGATTGTATCCCCGGCCCGGATTTCGTTGCGGATTACGCCTCGATCATGGCGGAGACCGATGGCCTTCTCATGGGCGAAGTGGGCTACCTGCCCGCCGGGGCGGCGGCGGAGATCGATTTCGACCGGTTCGAGGCCGTGGCGGAGCGTCACCCCGACCGACGCGGCCCGCCCGCCCGCGGCAGGTCCGTCCTGTGCAACGATTACCGCTGCTTCTGGTCGCTCACCTTCGCCATGAGGGCCGCGGATTTTCATCGGGCGGGCGGCTTCGACGAGCGGTACGAGGGCTATGGCGGGGAGGATACCGATTTCGGCCGGACGCTCGATGCCTGCGGCATCCCGATGTACTGGATCACCGGAGCGAAGGTCTTTCACCAGCATCACCCCCATTGCATGCCGCCCGTCCATCACGTCGCCTCCGTCGTGCGGAACGCGGAGCTCTTCGCCACGAAATGGGGGCACCGGACGATGGAGCACTGGCTTTACGCCTTCCGGCGGCTGGGTCTTGTCGAGGATACCGAACGCGGGCTGCGGATCCTTCGCGCGCCCGATGCGGAGGTAATGGCGCTCTGCACGCAGCAGGCGGACATGCCCTATGCCACGACGCGGCGCGTCCTCGACCTCCTCGACGGCAAGAATGGCGCCCTGCCGCCGGAGGCACAGCGCCGCGAGATGGTGGAGGCGGCGCAATCGGCGCTCCTGACGGCCCGCGCCGGGGGATGACCTCGCCGCTTTCCGTCGCCGTCGTGGCCCATGTCCGCCATCCCATCGCGCCGCCGTTCATGGGCGGGATGGAGGCCCATTCCTGGCATCTCGTTCATGCCCTGAAGGCGCGGGGGCACGACGTGACCCTCTTCGCGAGTGCCGATTCTAAGGTCGATGTCGCTCTCCACCCCATCCTTGCGGAGCACTACGACCGGAGCCATCCGTGGAGCCGCTATCGCGGGACGGATGAGTTGAACGCGATCCTCGACGCGGGCTATGGCGCGGCGCTCGACGCCCTGGAATCGGGCGCCTTCGACGTGGTGCACAACAACTCCCTACACCGCTTCCCGCCCCGCTTCGCGCGTCGGGATCGGGTGGCGACGGTCACCTCGCTGCACGTGCCGCCCTTCGACGTGCTGCATCGCGCGATCCACGACAGCGCGGCGCCGTGGCACGCTTTCACCACGACATCGGAGGCGCAGCGTCGCGCCTGGTGGCCGGATGCGCCGCCGCCGCTGAGCCGCGTCGTCCCGAACGGGATCGATCTGGCGGAATGGCCGTTCGCGGCCGCGGGGGACGGCAGCGCGGTCTGGTCCGGCCGCATCATGCCCCTCAAGGGGCTGCATCTGGCGATCGGTGCGGTACGCCGGGCGGGGATGTCGCTGCGGATCTTCGGGGCGATCGAGGACCGGGAGTATTTCGAGGAAGCGATCCGCCCCGAACTCGGCGCCGATATCGTCTATGGCGGGCATCTCGCGCAGCCCGATCTCGCCGCGGAGATCGGCCGGGCGCAGGCGTTCCTCTTCACTCCGCTCTGGGACGAGCCGTTCGGACTTGCGGCGGTCGAGGCAATGGCCTGTGGCGTGCCGGTCGCGTATCTCGATCGCGGTGCGGCCCGCGAGGTCGTTGGTTCCGCGGGCATCGCCGCGCAGGAAGAAAGCCCGGGCGCCCTTGCCCAAGCCCTGCGCGACGCCGTACGGATCCCTCGGGAGCAGGTCCGGCAGCGGGTGGAGGCGAAATTCGGACGGGACGTCATGCTCGACGGCTACGAACACCTCTACCGGGCCGCGATGGCCGCGCGAGACGATCGCTGGCCGGAGATCGCATATTCGTCCATCATGCTGCCCGCAGGGTCCTCGTGCGGTCGGATGGCCGGGGCAGAGTAAGACGGAACCGGGTTCCCGGTGCAAAGGCCGGTCGCCTGCCCACGACGCGGTGGCAAGACGCGTATCGAAGCAGAAAGGAGCTATCCCATGGCGAAAGGTCGAGACCGAGGCCGCGACGCGGCGCGACCACAGGAAATCCCGAAGGCCGGATGGCGCGACATCGCGCTCCGCGTGAAGGACGAGATCACCAGGGACCACGTCTCCGTGGTCGCGGCGGGCGTGGCCTTCTTCGGGCTTCTCGCCATCTTCCCGGCGATCGCCGCGATGATGTCGATCGCGGGCCTGTTCCTCGATCCGTCGCAGGTCCAGGAGCAACTGGCGTCCGTCCTGTCGATCCTGCCGGAAAACGCGGCCAGCATCCTCGAGAGCCAAGCGAGCGACGTGGCGTCGAGCTCCGACACGTCGATCGGTCTGACCGCCGCCTTCGGCCTCGTCCTCACGCTCTACAGCGCGTCGAAGGGGATGACGACGCTGATGGAGGGAATGAACATTGCCTACGACGAGGAGGAAAAGCGCGGCTTTGTGATGCAGTACGTCACGGCGCTTCTCCTGACCGTGCTGCTCATCATCGGGCTGATCCTCGCGCTCGTGGGCACGGTCGTCATCCCCGCGCTCGCGGGGCGTCTGGGATTGCCTGAGAGCGTGGTGACGCTCGTGACCTACGGACGCTGGCTGCTCCTCGCCCTTTTCACATTCGGTGGATTGGCGGTGCTCTACCGTTTCGGACCGTCTCGGTCCAATCCGGAATGGCGCTGGGTCAGCACGGGGGCGGTGGTCGCGACCGTGATCTGGATCCTCGGCTCTATCGCCTTCTCGATCTACGTGCAGAATTTCGGCAGCTATAACGAGAGCTACGGCGCGCTGGGCGGCGTGATCATCCTTCTCACCTGGCTCTGGCTCTCGAGCTTCATCGTGCTTCTGGGGGCGGAGCTCAATTCGGAGATGGAGCATCAGACGGAGCGCGACACGACCACCGGACCGAACGAACCGATGGGCGAACGCGGCGCGGTCAAGGCGGACACGACAGGCCGCATTCCCTGACGCCAGGCACAAAAAAAGGGGGGGCCATCGAAGCCCCCCCCGTCGTTTCATGGTCGCCGGAGGTCAGGTCCGGGTCGTGTCGGGATTGCCGAGATCCTGCTTCTCGGCCTCGTCGACGGCACGATCGCGCAGGCGGTTGGCGGCACCCTCCGCGGCGTCCGCCATCGAATTCGCCGCGTCCTTGTCGCCGGGCGTCCGGCGATCGGCCTCGCCCTTGGCTTCCTCGGCCATCTTCTGCGCTTCGTCGGTCACGGCACCTGCGACGCGCTGGGCCTTCGAGAGCTCGGACTGGAACATCTGCTCCGCATCGTCGACCAGGCGATCACGGGTGGCGCCCAGCCACTCGTCCTCCTGACGGGTGTGGGGCAGGCCCGCACCGATTGCGGCCCCGAGCGCCACGGCAAGAGCACCGAAGACCAGCGGCTGGCGGTCGTAGTAATCGGCCGCTACCGCTCCGCCGCGCCGCATGGCGGCATCGGCTTCGTCACGGATCTCGAGCGCCCTGAGGCGGGCCGCGATCACACGTTCCCTTGCGTCCTCCGAGAGTTTTTCGGTTCCCGCGGCGATGCGAAGCCGGGCGCGATCGGCGCTCGATCGCACGCCTTCTACCGCATGGCGCGCGGAGGCCCCGGCGCGGGCATAGCCGTCGGACGCGCTCGAATACGCGCTCGACGCGGAGGCGCTCATCCGTTCCCCGATGCCGGGTCCATCAGAGCCCGAAGTCGCGCTTCCTTCAGCGGACCCCACGGGCTGCACCGGAGCGGGCAGACCGACATAGGGATCGTCGAGATGGCTGTCCGCGTCGGAGTAGGTGTCATGCGGACGCCCCCGAGCCCAGACAGGGGGAGGCGCGGCCGGCCGGGGTCCGCGAATGCCCGCGGCGGCCGATGCGTTGGAACCGGGCGTCTCGTAGCGCGACGGCGGATCGTAGGCGGAGGTCGATGCGTAGAATTCCGACTCGTCCTCGTCGCCACCGGAGCGGTCGAACCGATCGGCAACGGCCCGGCGCGAGCGGCTCGCACCGCGCGAGATTTGGGTCGAGGAGGGACCTGAGCCGAAGATCATCCAAGCGAGGCCGACCCCGGCCAGGCCGAGGGCGATCGGGTTTTCCTTCACCGAGCGCGATACGGCGGTAGCGATCTCGCCACCGTTCGTCCGGACCTGATCGGTGATCTGCCGTCCCACGTTGTCGAAGGTGAGCCGGCCCCTGAGTTCGGCGATCGTCTGATCGAGCGCTGCGCGATCCTGTTCGATTTCCGATTCGATTTCCCTGGCGGAACGCGTATCAGCCATTGTTGGTATGCTCCTTGACGGTTCGCACATCGCGACGGACGTTCTTCGTCGTCCGCGTCGGTGCGAGAGATGTGGCGCTCAGATCGCTCTTGCCTTTCGACATGAGGATGATGGCGATGAGAAGGATGACGCCGCCGACGATAAGGGAGGCCCAACCGGCGCCGATCCCCGTTTGCGCGATCGCGGCGACGGCCGCGGCGGCAAGCACGTTGAGCGCGACGAGGAAGAACACGATCGCGGCGACGAGCATGCCGACCGCCGCCATGGCGCGGTTCACGTTCTCGCTCATCTCCGCGCGCGCGAGATTGACTTCGTTGCGCACGAGCATCGTCACGCGGTCGACCAGTTCACCCACGAGATCGAAGGCCGTCCGTGACCGCAGGGCGCTGTCGCGTTCCGCGCTCTCCGAAGTGCGCGATGACATTCCGGTATCGCTCATCAGAGGCCTCCCTTCATCGGATCGTTGCGCAGACCCGGCGTCTGTTCGGGGCTCGCGGGCGTGCGGGCGCCGTACTCTCCCGGGGTGCTGCCATAGGGGCGCGACGTGCTGCCCGGCGTGCTGCTATACGGACGCGTCGTCTCGCCATAAGTGTCCGGCGTACCGCGGGTGGTTCCGTACTCGTAGTCGGAACCCGTACCGCGCGGCCGTTGCGTCGCACCTGCCACGCGGCTGGCCGCAAAGCCAACCAGCGTCGCGACGCCGAGGAAGGCCAAGGGGTTGGCGCGCGCGAAACGACCGACCTCGGCCAGCATATCTCCCGGCTCTTTGGACTTGATCGAATCCGCCGTGTCGGCCAAGGTTCCAGCCAATGCTTGGAACGCCTGCTCCTGGAAGGAACCGCCACGGGTCGAATCCGCAGCCTTGCGCAGGGCCGACGCGATATCGGAAACTTCTCCGGCCACGCCGTCTCGCGCATCGTGAGCGCGGTCCTGTGCATAATGCGAGGCCTGCGACATGGCGGATTGTGCCGTCGAACGTGCATCCTCGGCCAGACGGGACCCGGCGCGGTTCACGTCATCGCGAACGTCGCCTCCCGCCGTCCTGTTGGGATCGTCAGACATTGTGCCACCTTTGGTTAACTGTTAATCTTCCGGCCAACTCACCGAGGTTTGAGTTGTTCCGTCCGGTATCGATTGTACAATCCGATCCACCTCTCTGGGATCTCCCCGCAGCTTGCGGGTTCGAGGGCTTACCTCTAGACATCACGTCCGTATCGTAGGCGGCGGGCATCGATGTCATGACAATCTCGAGATTGCTTCCCGCCGCGTTGGCCGCGCGTGACACGCTCACGGAACACGATCATACGGCGCTCGCGTCGCTCAATGTTCGCAGCCAGACCTTCAATCATCTCGAGGTGATCCTTCCCGCGGGTCCGTCGCCACACGAGAGCTGTCTCATCGTTGGTGGCATGGCGCTGCGCATCCAGACGCTTGGGCCGCGGCAAGGAGTTACCTCCGCGATTCACATTCCCGGTGATTTCGTGGACCTGCACGGGTTCCTGCTCGATTCGCTTGAGCATTCCGTCATTGCGCAGGGCCGCTGCCAGGTGCAGTTCGTCGATCGCGCGGAATTGTTGGAGATCACCGAAACCAGGCCACATCTCACGCGCCTTCTCTGGCTCATCACGTTGATCGATGCCAAAATCAATCGCACTTGGGTCGCGGCGGGCGCCGCGCTGCGCGCCGCGGAACGCATCGGACATCTCATGTGCGAGCTGCATGCGCGCTACGCCGTGATCGGGGCGGTGGAGAACGATGCGTTCGAGGTGCCGCTCGAACAGCAGGACCTCGTCCGCATCCTCGGCTTCTCGAAGACCCACATCAATCGGGCGGTTCAGGAATTGCGCGGCCGCGGACTTCTGGAATGGTCGCGCGGCCTCGTGACCCTTCCCGACCCCGGTGGCCTCGCCGAGTTCAGCGGCTTCGATCCCACCTTCCTCGAAATACGCCGGATACCACGGTGAACCCGGACCTCGCGGGAGGATCAGCCGATGGCGACGAGGTGATTGTCCCAGCTGAGACCCGGTAGCGTCACCGCCGCGCGGACCTCGCCTTGCTCGATGCGCAGCACGCCCCCCGTTCCATCGGACGCCGTGAACCCGCCCGGCGCCGTGGCGAGCCCGCAGATATCGGCACGCAGAACCGCGCCGTGGAACTGCCCCTCGCGGTCGAAGATGTGCATCCGTCCGCCCCGCGGGGAGGTGATGCCGATACGCGCTCCTGCCCCGTCGATCGCCACGGAACCGGCATAGCCCTGCATGGACATCTGCTCGCCCAGATCCGCCGCGGCCAGGATCGGTGTCCCGCCGCGCCGCACGAGGCCGAGGAGCGGTGGCGCCTCCATCGGGTCGCCCTGCCATTGCATTGCGAAGGCCACGTCATCGTCGGGTCCGACCGCGAGATGGCGGATGGAGTTCCACTGGAGGTCGGGATCGAGCTCGATGAGCTCGACCGGGCCGGTCTCGGGGTCGACGAAGGCAAGGCTGGGACGCATCGTGTCGAGGTTCAGCTTTTCGCGCCCGTGACCGGGATCGGTGCGGATACCGCCGTTGGCGACGACGAGCGTCCGGCCGTCCGACAGGGTGCGGATGTCATGCGGTCCGATCCCGCCCGTGGCGACCTCCCCCATCCGGCGGTAGCCCGCGCGGCGGTCCCACAAACCGATCCGCCCCGCGCCGCTCTCGATCTCGTTCTCGGTGGTGCAGAGGATGTCGCCCCCCGCGATGAAGGTGCCGTGACCGTAGAAATGCCGCCCCGCAGGCGCATCGAGCCGATGGCGCAGCGTGCCGGTCGCGCAATCGATCACGAGGGCGAACGTGCCCGGGCGTCGGGCGAAGGCGACGGTTTCGGGCCGGTCGGGATGGGCCGTGGCGGCATGTCCGCGACCAAGCAGGGGGACGCGGAAGATTGGGTCACCCACGGCCGAAAGGCCGTAGATCGCGTAGCCGCCATCGGCGTCGCGCGCGGCTCCGAGATAGGCGGGACCGCCCGCCTCCGCCCAGGAGAGGGCGGGAAGTGCCGTACCGGCGGCGAGACCGGCCAGGAAGCTGCGCCGTGTACCCATGTCAGTCTCCATCCCCTGCATTGAAGCCCGCCGAGACACCGAGAGCCGTCCCGATCTCGCTGGCGGCCACCTGCCGCGCGGCCTCGATCCGCTGCTGGACGATCTCGACCTCGAACCGACCCTGCGGATCGTCGACCAGCGCAAAGACCGGATCGTCGAGATCCCGGGCGGCGGCGATGGCGCGATCGAACGCGGCCCGCGTTTCCGTGGGTGTGTCCAAGGCCAGCGCAGTCGCGAAGTCCCGCAGGCCCTCGAGCGAGGCTACGAGGAGAGCGAGCGACAACCCCGACCGCCGCGCCTCCGCCCGTTCGGGCCGGGGACGTTCGAATGTGCCCAGAGGCCGTCCCAGGCGTTGCGCCGCGTCGAATTCGAGCCCCGAGGAAAGTGCGGTGAAGAGCGCCTGGCGCACTTCACGCTCGCTCAGGTACGTGGTGTTGCCCGCATCCCCCGCGCTCGCGAGCGTCTCGGCGTAGCCGTCCCGCCACTCCGCCTCGATCTCGAAGGCCATGCGGGCGAGATCCCGCGCGACCGCGACGACGTAATCGCAGGTGTAGCTCTCCTTCCCGTAGCCCTCGTAGGCTTCGTCGTTGAGCAGCCGGTCGAGCGCCATCAGGCCGCGCCCGGCCACGGAAACCTCCGCGAAACCCGCCTCGCTTTCGACGGCCGGATCGGCATCCGCGATCAGCCCGGCGATGGTACGGTCCGCCATGCCCCGCACGTCGGGCCAGAACTCGATCGCGAGCACCCGGCCCTGCTCCTCGACGGGGCCGATGCGCAGATGGCCGATCCGCGCCCAGGCATCGAAGGCGTCGCGATAGGCAGGCCGTAGCCCCTCGGCGGTGCAATCGGTGGCCGCGTCATTGGCCAGCGTCTCCGTGGCTTCGGACAGACGGGCATAGCCGGGCAGGATATAGGTCTCGATCGCGTCCTCGACACCGGCGGTGGCCGGGCCTGCGAGGAAAGCGATGAGGAGGGGGAAGAGGGAACGTTTCACAGGCTCTCCAGAAAATGGATGAGGGCGTCGCGGTCGGGTTTCGGCATCTCCACGACGCGGTCGCGCGCGGCCTGCGCCTCGCCGCCGTGCCAGATCACGGCCTCGAGAAGCGATCGCGCGCGACCGTCGTGCAGGAACCGGGAATGGCCGTTCACCTGTTCGGTGAGCCCGATCCCCCAGAGCGGCGCGGTGCGCCACTCGCGACCCGATGCACGCCCCTCGGGGCGATGGTCCGCGAGGCCCTCGCCCATGTCGTGGAGGAGGAGATCGGTATATGGCCAGATAAGCTGGAAGCTCTGTTCGGGCTGATCGGCGAGCCGGTCGGTCACGAATTTCGGCTGATGGCAGGCGGGGCAGCCCGCGTCGTAGAAGATTTCCTTGCCGCGCAGGACCTCCGAGGCGTCCACGTCGCGACGGGCGGGCACGGCGAGGTTGCGCGAATAGAAGGTCACGAGGTCGAGCGCCTCCGCGTCGACCTCCGTGCCGCGCGCGTCGCCATCGCCATGCGGGCCCGCGCGGCAAGCGTCCTGCTCCGGCGTGCAATCGCCCCAGGGCGCCTCGAAGATCGGCGTGGAGATCCCGATATCGCCCGCGAACGCGCTCGCCGCCTGCTCCCGGATCGTGGGTGCGCCCGCCTTCAACCCGAACCGGCCGAGCATCGGGCGCTCTTCCTCGAAGGACCAGACGGCCTGCGCGCGGCCGGAGATGCCGTCGCCATCCGCGTCCTCGGGGTCGGCGAGGGCGAGGATGTCGGCGGGCGGGATCGCCTCCAGAAGCCCCAGCCCGATCATCTGTGGCGCGACCCGCGGCGAAAGCATCAGATCGTCGCGGAGTGGCCCATAACCCGGATCCGCGATGCCGTATTCGGGCGCGAGAAGCGTGACCGTCTCGCCTCCGGCGAGCTCGACGGGCATCTCCCGCGTGGTGATCGTCATCCGGCCCTCCGCCGCCTGACCCTGGACGGCGAAGTTCTGGAGCTGCCCGCCCAGGACGGGATCGGGGCGGGCACGTCGCGTCTCCTCCCCGAGCGAGAGGAGGAACGCCTCGATCTCGCTCGTCGCCTCGTCAGGCGCCGCCGGAACGGAGAGGCGCAGGAACATGGACACGGCCGGGTCTTCTGGTCCCTCCGGCGGGTGGCCGCGCCCGTCCTTCAGGTGGCAGCGCTGGCAGGAGCGGGCATTGTAGAGCGGTCCGAGCCCATCGGAGGCCTGGGTGGAGGCGGGCGAAGACACCCAGACCTTGCGGAACAGCCCGTTGCCGATCTTGAAGTCCAGCTCGCGGGCGAAGGAGATGTTGCCCGAGGCCTGCGAGAACGCGTCCGCATCGCTGCGCGCCCGAACCGTCGCGCCGCCGCCAGGATTGGCCTCGAACGGTTCGGCGGCATCGAAGCTCGTGGCGGGCGCGACGATGTCGGCGATCCGCGCCGCTTCCGCATCCGTGCGCGCCACGACGTCGAGATGCGCGCGCGTCAGCGCATCCTGCGGCTCACCGGAAAGCGCCGCGCCGCCGATCGCCATGCCGGTGATCGCGGCGAGGAGGGCGATCCGGGTCGACGTCACGGTTTCAGGGAGGCATCGAGCGGCGGGGGCGGGGTCGCGCCTTTCTTCCGAAGCTTCTTCAGATACGCCCGGGTCCAGTGCGTGTAACGGCCGAGATCGTTCTGCTGGTGGACCAGCATCGTGACGAAGGCCCGGCGCAGCTCCGCCTTCCGGAGCGACTTGAACATCCGTTTCTGCGGCTTCGTCATGGAGCAGCCGATGCAATGGTCCCCGCGGCGGAACTTGCATACGCCGATACACGGGGAAGGAAGTTTCGCAGATTTCGCCATGGGGGGTCCTGAAGCGGAATGGGGGCAATGCCCGGCGGCAGCGCCCCCGTACTCATACGACGGTCCGGCGGCCTATTGAAAGACGGCGTTCGGATCGTCGAGGCTCTCCGACCCCTGGAAGGCGATCTGGTCGAGCCCGAGCGCCACCACCGCGCGCTCGATGCTGCGGGTCTGCGCGATCAGCGCGTCGATCGCGTTCGTGATCAGGGCCTCTCCGTCCGAATTGCCGCGTGCAAGCATCCGGTCGTAGGAGAAGCCCGCTTCCGCGACCGCCTTGATCCGGCCCATCTCCGCCATGGTGTGATCGAGATCGGCCCGGAGCGCCGCGTCGACATCCGGATCGCTCTCGGCGACGAGTTCGGAAAGCGACGGTCCCGACACGACCGTGCCGTCGATCCGGGCGTAGCTCCCCACGTAGACGTTCCGGATGCCCATCGCGTCGTAGTAATGGCTGTTGTGGGTGTTGTCGGAGAAGCAATCGTGCTCCTCCTCGGGGTCGTTGAGCAGGATGCCGAGCTTCATCCGCTCCCCGGCCTGTTCGCCGTAGGAGAGCGAGCCCATGCCGGTGAGGATCGCGTCGATCCCCGCATCCTCGTTAGCGAGCACCGCCTCCCGCGCGGCCCCGCCCGCCGTCCATTGATCGGCCATCCAGGCGAGATCGTCGACGAGCAATGTCGTCGCCGAGCGCAGGTATTCCCCGCGGCGGTCGCAATTGCCGTGGGTGCAGTCCGCGCCAGTCGCGTAATCCGTCCAGGGACGGGCGCCTGCGCCGGCCTCCGTCCCGTTCAGATCCTGCCCCCAGAGCAGGAACTCGATCGCGTGGTAGCCCGTCGCCACGTTCGCCTCCACCGCGTCGGCCTCGTGCAACGTGTCACGCAGCAACGCGGGCGTGATCTCCGTCGCGTCGATCTCTTCCCCGGAGAGCGTGAAGGTCGGGTTGGCAATGACGTCGAGCGCCGCATAGGCGTTTTCGTCGGTCGCACCGCCATAGCTCGGGTCGACATAATCCATGAGCCCCTCGTCGAGCGGCCAGGCATTCACCTTGCCCTCCCAATCGTCGACGATGGGGTTGCCGAACCGGAAGGCCTCCGTCTGCTGATAGGGGATGCGCGCGCGGAGCCAGGCCTGCCGCGCGGTCGCGAGCGTATCGGCCGAGGGCGCGTCGAGCAGTTCCGCGACGGCGTCCCCGAGCGCCTCTGCCGCGACGAGGCTGTCGCCGTAGGCGGCCTCGGCGATATCGGCATATGTCCCGAGGATGTCTCCCTTCTCGGTTGCCAGGGCGGGCAGGGCGCAGAGTGCCGTACTGGCGCAGGAAACAAGCAGGAGACGGGACATGGGAAATTCCTTCTAGTGGACGCGCGAAGCGGGCGTCGAATGGGTGGGATGAGGGTCTCGGCCATGCGCCGTCGCGAGGCGGAGGAACGGTTGACCGAGCGCGATCGAGAGCCGCCCGGCCTCGAAGGCGGCGGGGCCCGTCATCAGGACGCAGGCGAAGAGCAGAGCGTCGTCGTGATCGCCCGCGGCGCCGGCCACGATCATCTGGGCGAAGGCATTCTCGTCGCCGCCCATGCAGCGGCAGTCCAACTCGTGGCGCATGAGCGGGCGGCGCGCGGCCGCGAGCGTCAGCTCCATCAACGCGTCGAAATCCCGTACGGCATCGCGCGCCGCCTCGGCCGGCAGGACGTCGCGGAACTGCGCCGCGATGTGTTTGCGGGATTCGCCGCCCGTGCACCAGCAGCGCAGTAGGATGATCGCCGATCGCGTGATCGCGTCCGCTTCGTCGATCAGGCCGACAGGCAACGCGCCACGGTCGGGACGCGGGAGGGGGGTGTGGACCGTCATTTCGTGAGGATCAGCTTGCCGGCCCGCGTGATGCGCAGGACATAGACCTTGTCGTCAAGAACGAGGCGCGCCAGGCGGTCCGCTCCCGTGAGATCCCGAGCCGAATGGGTGGGGATCTCGGTGGCCTGGGCCTCGCTCCGGGCAGGTGTCACGACATCCACGACTCGTCCTCCCTCGGAGCGTGAAAGTCACGCGGGTAAGCCGCATCGGGTGATCCGCCTTCGGTCAATCCCATCAGGAATTCGTCGCGGGACGAAGCTGCCTGCCACGGTTCCTCGCGGGGTGCGGGATTGCGCTCTGCGTCTTGGTTGGCCACGGGGCACCTCCTGTTCACCAAGTCCGGGCTTCCCGATCGGGTGGCTGGGCTCACTCTCAAGTCTTACCAAAACGATCAGGTTAGTCAATCGCCCCTATCCTCAGCTTGGAAAGGTCGGCCGGCGCCACTCGTGACAGGCGTCGTTCCCGGAAATGCAACGGCCGGATACCTGAGGTACCCGGCCGGAATATGGGTAGAAACGCCCCGCGACGCGGCGATCTTACAATCCGTAGCAATTCGCGTAGTAGCTCACCGTCGCCGGCCAGTCGGAGAAGATGCCGACCACGCCCACATCCTGCGCGAGCGCATGGACGACGTTGAGGTAATCCTCGTCGCCATCGATCGCGTCGGTGATCGTGTGGTAGTACCAACCGCCGCCATTCGCCAGCGGACCGGACCGTTCCAGCGACCATGCGATGATGTCGATATCCGCCGCGGCGAGCTGCGTCGCGAGTTCGGACGGGACGATCTCTCCCGACTCGTCGAGCGTCAGAAGGAACGGGATCGCGGGCGCGACGTAATTGACGCCCTGCTCCTTCAATTCGGCGGGCGTGAACCCCCAGCTTTCCGGGTCCATTCCGTCGAGCCCCTCGATCGAGCTGTCATCGATGAGGTAGACGGCCTGTGCGCCGAAATCGGGTTCATTCTCGATCCAGTAGAGGACATCCTCGAACTGGAAGGATTGCGGCCAGACGCGGGCGGGGTCGATCCCGGCATCCTTGTACTCGTCGATGAGCTTCTGAGCGTAATCCTCCTGGCTGAACCCGTCGAAGGGCATCTCGACCGAAGGCGCCTTCAGTTCCGGCGTGAAGTCGGCGCCGAGCGTGTCGAAGAGGGCGATCGATTCGGCATGGGTCATCGTCTGCGCCCCGTCTGCGAAGAGCGTGGTGCGCCAGGGAGCGACGCCGCCCTGGAACGCCTCCGCATCCGCGGCCGTCGGATCGTAGCTGTCCATCTTCGGCTCGAGCGTCCGGAACTCCGCGAGGGTGATGTCGCTCGTGCGGCACTCGGCGCTCGCCTCGGTGTCTCCTTCCGCGGGGGTGAAGCCGGAGGTGCATTTCTGCGCGAGATCGGTCAGCAGGATGTTCGTCGTCGTGTGCAGGTCGTTCTGCGCGTGCCGGCAGACGAGCTCCTTGTCGGCCGTGAACGTCACGTCGCATTCGAGGATGCCCGCACCCATCTTCGCCGCGGCGCGGTTCGATTCCACCGTATGCTCGGGAAACATCAAGGGCGCGCCGCGATGGCCGATGGAGAAGGCGGTGCGTTCCGGCGTCTGACCCGCACAGGAGAGAAGCTTGTCCTTCAGCGCCCCCTCCTGGAGCTTTTCCACGAGAAAGGCGGGGCGGACTCCGTAATCGAGCGCCTCCTCCCCGGATTGCGCGCCGGCTATCGCGGGCATCGCCGCGGCGAGCGCGGCGTAGATCGTAAGTCTCATCCAGTGGTCTCCTACCTGATCGCGAACCGGACAATTGCCCTGAAAGGTCACGCGATGATGACAGCCTACGATCAACGCACGGATCAGTCCATTTCGATGGCGAAGGCCTCGAAGGGCGCGAGCGTGATCCGTCCGGAGATCGCGCGCCGCGCCGCCGCGTTCGTGACAAGGGATGTCCCGGCGCCCGACATCTCCTCGGGCACGTCGAACTCGACCGGCTCTGCGCTGAAGCTCGCGATCACAGCCAGCCGCGTCCCGTCGAGCATGCGGGTATAGGCGAAGACCGATGGATAGTCAGCCGCGTGAAGCGCGAACCGACCGAAGGCCACAACCGGTTTCTCGCGGCGCAGGGCGACGAGACGCCGATACGTCTCGAAGATGCCGTCCGGATCGGCGCGGTCGGCTGCGACGTTGATCGCGTCGGCGTTCGCGTTGATCTCGATCCAGGGGGTGCCGGTGGTGAAGCCCGCGCCGGGTCCGGCCTCCCATTGCATCGGCGTGCGGGAATTGTCGCGCGCGGTGACGCTCGCCCCCGCTACGAAATCCTCCGTGGAGACGCCCGCGCGTCGTTGATCCTCGTAATGGTTCAGCGTCTCGAAATCGCGGTATTGCTCGATCCGGGTGAAGCGGGCATTCGTCATCCCGATCTCCTCGCCCTGATAGATGAAGGGCGTACCCTTCAGCATGTGGAGCGCGATCGCGAGCATCTTGGCCGACGCGACCCGGTGAACCCCATCCTCGCCGTAGACGGACACCTGCCGCGGCAGGTCGTGGTTCGTGAAGAAGAGAGAGTTCCAGCCGTCCTCCCCCAGCGTCTCCTGCCATTCGGCGAGCACCCGCTTCAGCCGCGGCAGGTCGAAGGGCTTCGGACGGAACTTGCCGAAGGTCTCGTCCCAGCCCTGGGTGACGTGGTTGAACTGGAAGACCATGTCGAGCTCGCCGCGGTCCCGCCCGCAATAGAGGAGCGCCGTCTCGGGGCTCACCGACCAGCTCTCGCCGATCGAGACGATGTCGCGTCCGGCGAGCGTCTCCCGCCGCATCTCCTGCAGGAAGGCGTGGAGATCGGGGCCCTCCTCGAAGACCCCCGCATCCACGTCCTTGCCGATGAGGCTGATCACGTCCATCCGGAAGCCCGCGATGCCGCGGTCGAGCCACCAGTTCATCATGTCCCAGATCGCGGCGCGGAGGTCGGGGTTCTGCCAGTTGAGATCGGGCTGCTGCGGGCTGAAATAGCCGAGATAGTACTTGCCCACCTCCTCCACCCACGTCCAGGCGGAGCCGCCGAAGCACGCGCGCAGATCGCTCGGCGGGCCGCCGTCGGGCGCGGCGTCGCGCCAGACGTAGAAGTCGTGCTCCGGCGCATCCGCGCTCGCCCGCGCGGCCTCGAACCAGGCATGTCGGTCGGAGCTGTGATTGACGACGAGATCCATGACGATCCCGATCCCGCGCGCGCGCGCTTCCGAGATCAGGCGGTCGAGATCGTCGAGCGTACCGAATTCCGGTGCCACGTCGCGGTAATCCGAGATGTCGTAGCCATTGTCGGCCATCGGTGAGCGATAGACCGGAGAGAGCCACACGAACCCGATCCCGAGATCGGAGAGGTGGTCGAGCTTGCCGATGATGCCGGGGATGTCGCCGATCCCGTCGCCGTTCGAATCGGCGAAGGAACGGGGATAGATCTGGTAGCCGGTCGCCTTCTTCCACCAGGGGTGATCCGGTCTCGCGGTGTCGGTCATGACGCTCCTATCCGTCTGCCTCGATCCCGCCGGTCTAGCGTGGTCATCCCTAAGAGGACCAGCTACATCCGGCCCCGCGTCGAGTTCGGCGCGGTCATGGCGTCGCTTCCGCGATCTCTACCCGTGTACCGAGCCGTAGGTGCCTCGCGAGGCGGATCGCGCGGGGAAGGAGAAGCCAGGGGATGCGGTCATGGTAGCGCGCATTTGACGCGGAGGCCGTTGCAGTCAGAGGCGTTCACGACGCACGTGAGGAAGAGCCGCGTGAGAACGGCGAAAAAACCGGGCGGCCGGCGTATGTGGCCGAAAACAGGGCCGGCGAGCGCCACCGCGGCGACGACCATTGTGCCGGTCTGGGTCCAATCAAGGATACGAAAGGCCAGCGGACGGTGCCCTCGCGTTCCTACTGCTCCTGTTCGCGCGGATCGTCGTGTTTGTGATCGGCGCAGCGAGGGTCTCATGGCTGTATTACGGCGTCGCGGGTCTCCGTTGTTTTCGTATCCACGCGACGCCGGGCCCGTCTTGGGCAATACGATGACCGGGTGGGATTCCTTTATGTTCCATTGTGCGGAACCGTGCCGCTCCTGCCGGGTTACCCGCCGCCATGTGGGATGGCGCGAGGAACGTGATGCAGATCTTCAGATGTCCGAACTGCTCGGAAAAACTTTATTTCCACAACCTGTTCTGCCGGTGCGGGCAGGATGTCTCCTTCGATCCGGATCGACAGGAGATGCGGACCGATGGGGTGTTCTGCGCCAATCGCGAAAAGATCGCGTGCAACTGGATCGCGGAGACGGACGGTTTCTGCCGCTCCTGCGCGATGACGGAGACGGTCCCCGATCTCGGAGCCCCGGAGAATACCGAACTCTGGGCGAAGACGGAGGCGGCCAAGCGCTGGATGCTCGCCAATCTCGCGCGGTGGGGTTGGTTCACGCCTGACGATCCGGGCGCGCGGCCGGTCTTCAAGATGCTGTCGGAGCATACCTCATCAGGGGATGCGAATGTCATCATGGGGCACGCGAACGGGCTGATCACCATCAACGTGGTCGAGGCGAGCGAGACCGTTCGGATGCAGCGCCAGGAAAACCTCGGTGAACTCTATCGCACGATGATCGGGCACATGCGTCACGAGATGGCGCATTTTCTGCAACTCCGCCTTGCCGAGGACCCGGAATTCCTGAACGGGTTCCGAGCCCTTTTCGGCGACGAGCGCGCCGATTACGGCGAAGCGTTGAAGAAGCACTACGCCTCGCCCGGCGAGCCCGGCGAGCGGTTCATCACCAGCTACGCGACCGCGCACCCCCACGAGGATTGGGCAGAAAGCATCGCGCATCTCCTCCACCTCGTCGATCTTCTGGACAGTGCCGCGGCCGCGGGCCTTGCGCTGCCCTCCGGACCGCCCCCGGGCTACGACGCCTATCGTGAAGCGGATCCGGAGCGGCTGATCACGCGCGCGGTCGAGATCGCGATCGCGACCAATCACGTCAATCGCGCCATGGACCTGCCCGATCTCTATCCCTTCGTGCTGACGGGCGGAGTGCGCGAGAAGCTCGGTTTCGCGATGAAGCATCTGCGGCTCGATCACGCGCGTTGATCGGGCGGGCCCGACGGCCCCTCGCATCCGGCCGCCATCGCTGTCATACTTCCGCTGCCGCACCGGCCCCGACCGGGCGCGGCGCGGCAGAAGGATTTGGCGGATGACGCACGATCACCACAGCCACGACCACAGCGGGCATCACCATCACGCACCCACGGTAGGCCGGGAGAACGAGCGCCTCGTCCTCGGCGCCTTCGCCATCACGTTCGGCTTCATGGTGGTCGAGCTGGTTGGCGGGCTCGTCGCCGGATCGCTTGCGCTGGTCGCGGACGCGGCGCACATGTTGACCGATTCCGCGGCGCTCGCGCTCGCCTGGGCGGGATTCCGGTTCGGTCGGCGCGGACGCGACGCGCGGCGGACCTTCGGCTACATGCGCTTCGAGATCCTCGCGGGCTTCGTCAACGCGCTAACCCTGATCGGGCTCGTCGCCTGGATCGCGTGGGAGGCGGTGATGCGGCTTCTCGACCCCGCGCCGGTTCTGGCCGGGCCGATGCTGGCGATCGCGGTGCTGGGTCTTCTCGTCAACGGCGGCGTCTACTGGGTGCTTTCGCACGGGGATCGGGGTCATCTCAACATTCGCGGGGCGATGCTCCACGTTCTGGGAGACCTGCTGGGCTCGGTCGCGGCGATCGTCGCCGCGGTGACCATCTGGTTCACGGGCTGGACCCCGATCGATCCGATCCTCTCGGTGCTCCTATCCGCGATCATCCTGCGCTCCGCCTGGTCGCTTCTGCGGGCGTCCCTGAATGTTCTTATGGAGGGAAGCCCCGGAAACGTGGCGGTGGACGAGCTGCGCCGGACGCTGTGCGACCGGATCGACGGTCTCGTCCGGGTCGATCACGTGCATGTCTGGTCGATCACCTCCGGCCAGCCCGTCGCGACGATGGAGATCGGCATGGAGGAGGGGAAGGAGCCCGCGGATATCGTGAGGGCGGTAAAGCGGACCCTCTCGGAGGAATACGGGATCGAGCATTCGACGATCGAGATCGCGTGGGACGGCAGGGCGGGACCTTGCATTCTCGATCCCGGCGTGACGCCGCAGGACGTGGAGGCCTCGCGCGACGCCGACGGGCACGAGGCAGAGGACGCCGTGCCTCACCCGGCCTGAGAGGCGCAGCGAGGTCGGACGCTATCCGGTCCGTCCGTAGTAATGGCCCACGACATGCTCGGCCTCCGCGAAGAACAGCCATCGCTGCACGATCAGTCCGGCCAGATGCGACAGAATGGCGAGAAGCGCGAGAAGGTGCGAGAAGGGCAACGCCAGCAGCACGATAGGCAGGCCCACGGCCAGGATCAGGGCGATCGCGCGAAGCGGCAGCACGTGCTTGCGCGCGACGCGGAAGACCATTTCCCGCGTCAGGTAGTTTTCGCCGGTATGCGGGCCTTCGAACAGGCGCACGCGCCCTCGCGTGCCCAGCCCCGTCGCGGTACCGGCATCGCTTCGTGACGCGGCGACGCGCCCGTCGCCGAGCCGCCAGACGATCACCTGCCCGATACCCGTGAGGGCGAGAAGGACGATCGCCGCGATCACGTGGCCCGAGAGAAGCGTGCCGCCCGTGATGGCATAAGCCAGGAACAGCGCGGGCGTCGTCGGATGGTGCCAGCGCGGGACGGTGCGAAGTTGCGCATAGATCATCGCGGTCGCGCCGACCGTCCCGAGGCAAAGCGCCGCGCCGAGCCATCCCAGCGGGGCGATCCGCCAACCGGCGAGGCTCAGAGCCGCGTGAAGAGCCATCGTCGCGAGTGCTCCGGAGGCGAGCCAGGCCTCCCGGCTGAGCCAGGAGCTGCGCCATTGGGTGAAGGCCAGATGCGCGCGTTCGGGATGGCCCAGATGCAGGGCGGAACTCGCGAGCCCGCCTCCGGCCAGCGCGAAGGCAAGGGCGAAGAAGACGAGCCCCGTCCGGCCCTCGTCCGGGGCAAGGCCGACGCCCAGGAACGCGAGAAGCCCGAGGCCCAGGCCGGACAGCGTAGTGAACGCGATGAGGGACGCAGCCGGATGCATGTTGCCCTGTCAGCCGATCCTGTCGAGCGTGCGGTCGAGCCAGCCCAGAAATCCCTTCGGCCCGTCATCGACGGGAGCGAGGAAGGGCGCGAGCACATCGATCTCGTCGCGCGGTCGTGGCGGGAGATACTTGTTGACGGGTCGCGTGCCCTGCTCCGGCATCAGATCGAACCCTCCGCGTTCCTCGACCAGTTGCGAGACATCGCTCTCGGGATCGGAGAGGTCGCCGAAATGCCGCGCGCCCGCGGGGCAGGTCCGGACGCAGGCGGGCGTGCGGTCGATCTCCGGCAGTGCCTCGTTGTAGATCCGGTCGACGCAGAGCGTGCATTTCTTCATCACCTTCTCCACCGGATCCTGTTCCCGCGCGCCGTAGGGACAGGCCCAGGCGCAAAGGCCGCAGCCGATGCAGGTACTCTCGTTGACGAGGACGATCCCGTCCTCCGAGCGCTTGTAGGAGGCCCCGGTGGGACAGACGGTGACGCAGGGCGCGTCGTCGCAATGAAGGCAGGATTTGGGGAAGTGGACGATCTGCGCGGGCGCGTCGTCGGGCTGGATCTCGAACGTGTGGACGCGGTTGAGGAAGGCGCCGACCGGATCGGCGCCATAGGCGTCCGCATCGCCGAGCGGCGCGCCGTAATTCTCCGTGTTCCAACCCTTGCAGGCGACGACGCAGGCATGACAGCCGACGCAGGTGTCGAGATCGATGACGAGGCCGAGCTTGCGATCCGTATGGGTGGGAAGATCGGTCATCGGCCGACCTTCTGCGTCACATCGGCGGGGCCGCACCCCACCGGACTTTCCTGCGGACGCAGCCTCGGATGGCTCGCTTCGGAGGCGGGGACCTTCTCGATCGCCACACGCAGGTCGAACCAGGCGGCCTGTCCCGTGATCGGATCGGAGTTCGTCCAGCGCAGGCCGTCGCCCCGTGGCGGCAGAAGCTCGTGGATCAGGTGATTGAGCAGGAACCCTTCCTTGCCCTCCGGCGCGTCGTCGCCGAGCGCCCAGGCGCCGCGACGCTTGCCGATGGCGTTCCAGGTCCAGACCGTGTCCTCGTTGAGAGCAGCCATATGCGCGACCGGCACCGTGATCTCCCCGTGGACAGAGCGGAGGCGTGCCCAGTCGCCCTCCGCGAAGCCGCAGCCGACCCACCACTTGGTCGGTACGTAGAGCGGGTTCATGCCGTGGATCTGGCGCAGCCAGGCATTCTGTCCGCCCCAGGAGTGGTACATCGCCATCGGCCGCTGCGTCAGCGCATGGAGGGGGAACTCGACCGGGTCGGCATGCCCGTCCTCCATCGGCGGATACCAGATCGGCAGCGGATCGTGCGTGGCACGGATGCGGGCCCGCAGATGGTCGGGGGGCTGCCGCGTCCCGATCCCCTCGGCGGCGAGCTGGAAGCGGCGAAGCGGCTCGGACCAGAGCGAGAAAAGATAGGGGCAGGGCGCGTCGAAAAGGCCCGTCTCCACCGCCCAATCCTGGTAGGCGCGGTTCCAGGGCTTGTAGAAGCGCGCCTCCTCCGGGATGGGGGCGTGCCAGAAGCCGCCATGCCGGATGTACTCGTCGAGTTGCGCGCCGTTCGGGAGGCCACGTCCATGGCTGATCCCGTTCGGCCCGAGACGCCAACCGGCAAGCGGCCCCACGCCCGGGCGCCGCTCGTGGTTCATCATGTAATCGGCGTAATCGGCATAGCGCGGGCTGCCGTCCTCCTCGACGAAGCCCGGCAGGCCGAGCCGCGCCCCGAGATCGACGAGCACCGACTGGAAGGCCCGCACGTCGCGGTCGGGCTCGACCACCGGCCAACGGATCGCGTCCGCCACCGCGTCGGCCTCGCAGATCGGTCGGTCGAGGAGGGAGATGCAATCGTAGCGCTCGAGATACGTCGTGTCGGGCAGGACGATGTCGGCGAAGGCCACCATTTCCGAGCTGTAGGCGTCGGAATAGATGATGTTCGGGATGACGTAGTCGCCGTGCTCGTTCGTGTCCGTCAGCATCGCCATGACGCCCGACGTGTTCATGGACGAGTTCCACGCCATGTTCGCCATGTAGAGAAACAGCGTGTCGATCTCGTACGGATCGCCCGCATGGGCGTTCGAGATCAGCATGTGCATGAGCCCGTGAGCCGACAGCGGGTTCTCCCAGGTGAACGCCTTGTCGATGCGCGCGGGGCTCCCGTCCTCGCGCAGGCAAAGATCGTCGGGGCCGTGGACGAAGCCCAGATGCGGCCCGTCGAGAGGCTCGCCCGGCTCGCATTTCGCATGCGGCTTCGGATGGGCGCGGGCGGGCTTGGGATAGGGCGGCTTGAAACGGAAGCCGCCCGGCACTTCGACGGATCCAAGAAGGATCTGCAGAAGATGCAGCGCCCGGCAGGTCTGGAATCCGTTCGAATGGGCAGAGATGCCGCGCATCGCGTGAAAGCTCACCGGACGGCCACGCATCGTCTCGTGCCGCTCGCCGCGAAAATCGGTCCAGGGCTGGGCGATCTCGAAGCTCTTGTCGAAGGCCGCGTGGGCGAGTTCCGCCGCGATCGCATGGATACGTTCGGGCTCGATCCCGACCTGCGGGCCGACGATCTCCGGCGCGTATTCCTTAGCGAGATAGCGCCCCGCGATCATCTGGAAGACGCTGCGATGGGTGGTGCCGCGGCGGCGAAGCTTGCCGCCGAGATCGGGGAGGATGCCCTCCGCGTCGAAGGGCGCGGGTTTGCCGGTCCTGCGGTCTATGACCATGTGGCGGTCGTCTTCGGTCCTGAGGAGCAGACCCAGATCGTCGGAGGCCGCGTCCTCGTTGACGAGGACGGGCGCGTCGGTGAACCGCGCGAGATAGTCGAGATCGATCTTTCCCGCGCGCAGGAGGCAATGGACGAGCGACAGGATGAAAAGTCCGTCGGTCCCGGGCGTGATCCCCACCCATTCGTCGGCGATCGCGTTGTAGCCGGTACGGATCGGGTTCACGCCGATCACCTTCACGCCGCGTTCCTTGAGCCGCCCGAGGCCCATCTTGATCGGATTGCTGTCGTGGTCCTCGGCCACGCCGAAGAGCATGAAGAGTTCGGTCCGCTCCCAGTCGGGTTGGCCGAACTCCCAGAACGCCCCGCCCATCGTGGTGATGCCGGCCGCCGCCATGTTGACGGAGCAAAAGCCGCCATGCGCGGCGTAATTCGGCGTGCCGAAGGCCTGCGCCCAGAAGCCGGTAAAACTCTGGCTCTGGTCGCGGCCTGTGAAGAAGGCCAGCTTCTCGGGGCCGAACTTCCGGATCGCGGCAAGCCGCTCCGTCACCTCCGAGAGCGCCTCCTCCCAGGAGATCTCCTCGAACTGGCCGGAGCCGCGCGGCCCCGTGCGGCGCAGGGGCGCACGGAGACGCGCGGGGGAGAGGTGCTGCATGATCCCCGCGCTGCCCTTGGCGCAGAGGACGCCGCGATTGACCGGGTGGTCACGGTTGCCCTCGATATAAGCGACCTCGCCGTCCTTGAGGTGGACGTCGATCCCGCAGCGGCAGGCGCACATGTAGCAGGTCGTCTTTGCGACGCGATCGCCGGGCGCGGGATCGTAGTCGATGTCATGGCCGTCTTTCATCTCGCCCTTTCGTGGCAGATCAATCGGGGCTTGGCCAGTGGGACGGAACGGTAATTCGCCGCGCGGGGCCGTCCGCGATCAGGGGCGTGCGCTCCGCAGGAGGATGACACCGAGGAGCGTCGTCATCGTCGAGACGAGCTTCGCGAGGTTCAGCCGTTCGCCGAGAACAAAGACGCCGATGAGGAGGGCGAAAACGATGGAGGTCTCCCGGACCGCGGTGACGAGCGCGATCGGCGCCTGCGTGAACGCCCAGACGACGAGCGCATAGGCCGCGTAGGAGGCTCCGCCCGAGAGCAGCGCCTGCCGCTTGCCCCGGCGCAGGAGCGCGGGGATCACGTCGGGTCGCAGGACGGCCGTGACGAGGGCGAAGACGATCCCGTTGCCGATGGCGAGCCACGCGTAGAAGCCGATGCCCGTGCCGGCTGCGCGCGCGCCGATCCCGTCAACGAGCGAGTATCCCGCGATGAAGCAGCCCGTGGCGAGGGCCAGCGCCGCGCCTTTCGGGTTGGCCTGCCCGTCGCCGCGGCGCACGAGGGCGAGCGACATGATCCCGCAGGCGATGGTGAGGATCGCCACGGCCTGCAATCCCGCGAGGTGCAGCCCCAGGAACATCACCGAGATCCCGGCGACGAGCAGCGGCGCCACGCCGCGCGCGATCGGATAGACCTGCGTGAGATCGCCGACGCGGTAGGCCGCGAGCAGGAAGAACTGGTAGCCCAGGTGCAACACCATGCCCGCGAAGAGCCACGGCAGGCAGGCCGGATCGGGCAGCGGCGCCAGCGGCGCGATGACGAAGGCGAAGGGCAGGTGGCCCAGCATCACCGCGGCCATCGAGAAGTGTTTGTCCGCGCCGCCCTTGACCACGGCGTTCCACGTCGCGTGGAGCGCCGCGGCCAGAAGGACGGCGAGGAAGACGCTCGTGCTCACGCAGACAGGACGCGGGTCATCGCCTGGTCCACGCTGTCGGTGATGTGGTCGATCTCGTCCGCCGTCGCGATCAGCGCGGGGGAGAAGGTGAGCGTGTTGTTGCGCCCCGGAACCGAGCGGTTCGTCGCGCCGACGATCACGCCTTGCGCCATGCAATCCTTGGTTATGGCGCCGACGAGGCCTTCCGGAAGGGGCTCTTTCGTCTCGCGGTCCACGACGAGTTCGGCGCCGCAGAAGAGACCCTTGCCGCGCACGTCGCCGATCGCCGGGTGCTTCTCCGCGAGCTTGTGGAGGTTGGCGAGCAGCCGCTCCGACATTGCGTCGCAATTGCCGAGCAGGTTCTCGTCCTCGATGATCGACATGTTCTCGAGCGCCGCGGCCGGGCCCGCCGTGCAGCCTCCGAAAGTGGAGATGTCGCGGAAGTAGTTGAGCGGATCGTCGGAATCGTCGCGGAACATTTCGAAGACCGCATCCGTGGTCACGCAGCACGAGATCGCGGCGTAGCCGGACGCCACGCCCTTGGCCATCGTCACGATGTCGGGCTGCACCCCGTATTGCTGGTAGCCGAACCAGGTCCCGGTACGGCCAAGCCCGCAGACCACCTCGTCGATATGGAGAAGCACGTCGTGACGGCGGCAGATCTCCTGCACTCGCTCCCAGTACCCTTCGGGGGGCGGGATCACGCCACCGCCGGCGGTCACCGGTTCGAGGCAGAGCGCACCGACCGTGTCGGGCCCCTCGCGCAGGATCACCTCCTCGATCAGGTCCGCCGCCGCGCGGCCGAACTCCGCGCCGGAGAGATGGCCGAGGCCCAGCTCGTCCTTGCGATATTCGAGGCAGTGCGGCACCTCGACGAAACCCGGTGCGAAGGGGCCGTATTGCGCGTTCCGCTCGAGCTGGCCGCCGGCGGAGAGGCAGCCGATCGTGGTGCCGTGATAATCGCGGTCGCGGTAGAGGATCTTGTGCTTGCGCCCGCCATGCCGCTTGTGGGCGATCTGGCGCACGATCTTGAAGCCCTTCTCGTTCGCCTCCGACCCGGAATTGGCGTAGAAGACGCGGCTGAGGCCCGGCATCTTCTCGATCAGCCGCTCGGCAAAGAGTGCGCCCGGGATCGAGCCGAGCGAGCCGCCGAAGAAGTTCATCTTGAGGATCTGATCGCGCACCGCATTGGCGATCCGCTCCCGTCCGTAGCCCACGTTGACGGTCCAGACGCCGCCCGAGACCGCATCGAGATGCTCCTTGCCGGTGATGTCCCAGAGCTTGAGCCCCTTGCCCTCCACGATGATGCGCGGATCGATCTCCTGTGAGGCGTAGGGCGCGTGCTGCACGAGATGGTGCCAGACATGGGCGCGGTCGGCCTCGATCACGGCACGGGGATCGTTGATCTGGAAAGCGGTGTTCATGGCGCACCTCGGCGGTTCTGAAAGGATGAAGGCCCGGGCCACGCGGGCGGGACCGCTCGCCCCGGAGCATGATACAGAAACGACCGGTGCACCAGAGGCGTACGGCCAATACCCGCGCGGGCCGTCGCATCGGCATCCGACCTGCTGAAATATTGCCCTTAGTCTCGGATTGCGCCGGGTTTGCCGCGCTTGGTCGGCGCGGCAGGTCGGTTTCGGTCGCCATCGCGTCGCCACGACGCCGCAGGAGACGCGGCCTCGCCACTACACGGAGGACGGATCGGCAAGGAGTTCTGCGATGAAGACCCAGGTGAAGGCATTGGTGGTGGGCGGTGGCGCGGTGGGCGTGTCCGTCGCCTATCACCTCGCGCGGGCGGGCTGGTCCGACGTCATGCTGATCGAGCGCGACGAGCTGACCTCCGGCTCCACCTGGCACGCCGCGGGGCTGCTTCCGTATTTCAACATGTCCTACGCGACCACGTGGATCCACGACTACTCCATCAAGTTCTACAAGACGCTGGAGGAGGAGACGGGGCTCAACGCGGGCTTCTACGTCGTCGGCAACCTGCGCATGGCGCAGTCGAAGGCGCGGATGGACGAATACATGCTCTACGCCGCGACGGCGGAGACGGTGGACGTGCCTTTCGAATGGATGACGCCCGCGCAGATCCGCGACCGCTTCCCGCTCGTCCGCACCGAGGATCTGGAAGGCGCGATCTTCCACCCGACGGACGGCTACATCAATCCCGCCGACGTGACGATGGCGATGGCCAAGGGCGCGCGGCAGCGGGGCGTGACGATCGAGCGGAAGTGGCAGGTCGACGGTTACGAATGGGCGGGCGACCACTGGAAGGTGACGCTCACGAAGATGACGGAGCGGGGCGGCAATCTCCTGCCATCCGAAGAGCGGGTGGTGATCGAGGCGGAGCACGTGGTCACCGCCACCGGCAACCATGTCCAGAAGACCGCCAAGCTCCTGGGCCTCAGGCTTCCGGCGATCCCGGTGGAGCACCAGTACATTGTGACGGAGCCCGACCCCGCGCTCGTCGAGTGGCGCAAGTCGAACGATCAGCATCCCGTGCTGCGCGACGCCGACGCCAAGTGGTACGTGCGCGAGGAGCGTGGCGGCTGGATCCTCGGCCCCTACGAGCGCAATGCCCCCGCGCGGTTCGAATACGGCGTGCCCGACAGCTTCCGCGCCGACCTCTTCCCGCTCGATCTCGAGCGGATCGAGGAGGAGTACATGTCCTTCATCCACCGCATCCCGTCCTCCGAGGAGGTTGGTCTGAAGGACGATTTCAACGGCCCGATCGTCTACACGCCGGACGGCAATCCGCTGATCGGCCCCGCACCCGGTCTCAGGAACATGTGGCTGGCCGAGGGTTTCTCCTTCGGCATCACGGCGGCGGGCGGTACCGGGCACTACCTCGCGCAGATGATGGTGGAGGGCGAGGCGGAGATCGACATGGCCTCCGTCGACCCGAAACGGTTCGGACCGTGGATGACCACCGAATACGCCGCGCGGAAGGACGAGGAGGCCTACGAGCACGTCTTCATCCTGCACCATCCCGACGAGGAACGTCCCGCCTGCCGTCCGCTCAAGACCGCGCCCTGCTACGACCGGGTGAAAGCCCGCGGCGCGCAGTTCGGCTGCGTCAACGGCTGGGAACGGCCAAACTATTACGGGCCCGTGGATGCGCCGGAGGATTTCGACCACGAGGCGCGGTCCTTCCGCCGCGGCGAATGGTGGCAATATGCCGAGGCCGAGGCGCGCGCGATCCGCGAGACCGCCGGGCTGATCGACGCGACCGCCTTCGCCAAGCATATCCTGAAAGGCCCGGGCGCGACCGCGTTCCTCGACTGGTTCACCTGCAACCGCCTGCCCAAGGTGGGCCGGATCAACCTCACCTATGCGCTTACCGAAGCCGGGACGACGCGGACGGAATACACGATCGTCCGTCTGGCCGAGGACCAGTACTACCTCGTGAGCGCCGGCGGCTGGCAGGCCTACGACGAGGATTTCCTCGCCAAGGCGATGGTCGACAAGGCGTCCGAGTTCGGCCCCATGGTGCTCGAGGACGTGACGGCGAAGCACGGCGTCTTCGCCCTCGCCGGGCCGCGGTCGCGCGACATCCTTGGCACGCTCATTCGCGACGCCGATCCCGCCACCGCTCTGTCGAACAAGCGCTTCCCCTGGCTCTCGGCGCGGCAGATCGAGCTCATGATGTGCCCGGTCAACGCGATCCGCGTCGCCTATACCGGGGAGCTCGGTTGGGAACTGCACCACCCTATGGAGATGCAGAACTATCTCTTCGACCGGCTGATGGAAGCGGGCGAGCCGCACGGGCTGAAGCTCGTGGGCGCGCGGGCGCAGAACTGGCTCAGGCAGGAGAAGAGCTACCGCGCCTTTGGAACGGAGCTCGGCCGCGACGCCACGCCGCTCGAGTCGGGGCTCGACCGGTTCGTCGATCTGTCGAAGGAGTTCCACGGCAAGGCCGCGATGCAGGCGAAGGGGGTCCGCACGCGCTGCGTCACGCTCCTCATCGACGGTCCCGCGGATGCCGATCCCTGGGGGCGCGAGGCGCTCTACGAGGACGGGGTGAAGGTTGGGCGCCTTACCTCCGGCGGCTATTCCGTGGCCTTCGGAAAGTCGATCGGGATGGGCTACGTGCGGCCCGACCTCGCGGTGACGGGCAAGACGCTGAAGGTCCGGATGTTCAAGGAGATGTGGGACGCGGAGATCGTGGAGGATAGCCCCTACGACCCCTCGAACGCCACGATCCGCATGGACGGATAGGCCCGATCCCTACCTGATGGCGCGCCGCGACAGCCAGGCGCGCCATTCCCCCGTACTGCCCGAGAAGGCGTTGAGATCGGTATCGCCGTCGAGGCCCGGCACGCGGCCGGTGGCACTGTACTGCCAGAACCGCCACGGTATCCCGGGATAGAGTTCGCCCGGCGTCGCCGCGGTGGAGCGCAGCCAAAATTCCTCGCCCATCTGCGCGATATCGTTCGTCTCCCAAAAATCGGGCGTGGTGTAGATGATCGGTCGCTGCCCGTAATGCCGCGCCACGATGTCGAGGAAGATGCGCGCCTGCGCCCTGACGATCTCCGGCGGCGGACGGTAGGTGCAGGTGGGAGAGAACGGGTTCCATTCGAGATCGAGGACGGGCGGCAGCGCGCCCGGCGTGCGCGGCACGTTCTCGATGAACCAGCGCGCCTGTACCTCCGGCGGCGTGCAGAAGTAGTAGAAATGGTAGGCGCCCCGCGCCACGCCCGCCTCCGCCGCGGCATCCCAGTTGCCGGCGAAGATCGGATCGATCCTGTCGCCGCCCTCCGTCGCCTTCATGAACACGAAATTGACGCCCGCCCGCTTCGCCTCCGACCAGTCGATGCGCGACTGGAAGCGCGAGACGTCGATGCCGTGGACGGGATAGGCCAGGGGGGCCGGCGCGTCGAACGGGTGGGGATCGGCATCGGCAAAGCGCGGCGGAAGGACGCGCGCGTCGCGCGGATCGGGCGGTGGGCCGCCGCAGGACGCCAGGATGAGACCCAGACCGATGCCCGCCACGACACGCCGGAGGGCGAAGCGCCTGCCGCTCACGCTTCCTCCAGGCGGTCGGTCGCGGGCGGCGGCGTCTGCGACAGCGCCGTGATCCGGGCGTGGAGCGCATCGTCGAGATCGAAGGACAGGGCCGCCAGCGACGGCGCGAGCTGTTCCGCGTTCCGCGCGCTGACGATCGGCGCCGCGATGTCCGGATTCCGCAGGACCCAGGCCACGGCGAGCGTGGCAGGTGCCGTCCCGGCCTCCTCTGCCAGCACCGCGAGATCGGCGGCACAGCGATGCATCCAATCGAGACCGTAGCGCTTGGCGTACCGCGCGTCGCTCGTGAGCCGGCCTTCCGTCCCGTCGCGATACTTCCCCGTCAGAAGGCCGCCGCCGAGCGGGGAATAGGGCACGACGGCGATCCCCTGGTCCCGTGCCATCGGCAGGATTTCGACTTCCGCCTGGCGCTTCACGAGGTTGTACATGGGCTGGATCATGTCGATCCGCGTGTCGAATGTCGCGGCCACGCCCTGCGCTTTCATCACCTGCCACGCGGCAAAATTCGACACGGCGAGATGGCGGACGGTTCCGTCGCGCTGCAGCCCCGCCAGCGTCTCGAACGTTTCCTCGAGCGGCGTTTCGGCGTCCCAGCGGTGGAGGTAAAGCACGTCGATCACGTCGAGGCCGAGCCGCCCGCGGCTTTCCTCCACCGACGAGAGGATCGAGGCACGCCCGGAGCCGCCCGGAAAGGAAACCTTCGTCGCGATCACCAGCCGGTCACGCTCCGTCGCGGCAAAGCGCCCGAGCATCGTTTCGGACGCCCCATCGGTATAGACATGAGCCGTGTCGAAGAAGTTGAGCCCCGCGTCGCGGCAGGCCTCGTACATCGCGAGGCTGTCGTCGTCGTCGGCCTTGCCGCCGAACTGCATGGCGCCGAAGCAGAGGCGGGAGAGCGGGGTGCCGTCGGGGCTGGTGATCTTGGTCATACTCCGACGATTGCACGATCTGAGGTTGAGCGGAACAGCGAATGGGCGGCACGCGGCCGCGCCACCCATTCGCCGCCTACGGCCTCAGTTCGGGATCTCGCCGCTCAGGCCCTCGACGTAGAAATCCATGCCGAGGAGCGTTTCATCGTCGGCCGTCTCGCCTTCCGCAAGCCACTCGGTGCCGTCCTGGCGATTGATCGGCCCGGTGAAGGGATGGGTCTCTCCGGCCGAAATGGCATCGCGCAGCGCCATCGCTTCTTCCCGCACGTCGTCCGGGACCGCGTCGGAGATCTCCCCGATCTTCACCATGCCCTCGTCGATCCCGTACCAGACCTGCTGGCTTTCCCAGCTGCCGTCCATCACGTCGCCCACGCGTTCGATGTAATAGGGGGCCCAATTGTCGATGATCGAGCTTACCCGGGGCATCGGCGCGTATTCCGCCATGTCGGAAGCCTGGCCGAAGGTGATGACGTCGCCCGCCTCCGCCGCCGCGGCCTGCGGCGCGGTCGAGTCGGTGTGCTGCAGGATCACGTCCGCGCCCTGGTCGATGAGCGCCTGCGCCGCGTCCGCTTCCTTCGCGGGGTCGAACCAGGTGAAGGCCCAGACGACGTTGAACTGCACGTCCGGGTTCACCGCCTTGGCCGCGAGATAGGAGGCGTTGATCCCGCGCACGACCTCCGGGATCGGGAAGGACGCGATGTAGCCGATCCGGTTCGACTCCGTCATCCGCCCCGCGATCAGGCCCTGGACGGCGCGACCCTCGTAGAAACGGGCGGAATAGGTCGAGACGTTGGGCGCGGTCTTGTAACCCGTCGCATGCTCGAACTTCACGTCCGGGAAGCGCTGGGCGACGTTGATCGTCGGATCCATGTATCCGAAGGACGTGGTGAAGATGAGATCGGCGCCCGAGAGCGCCATCTGCGTCAGAACCCGCTCCGCATCCGCGCCCTCGGGAACGCTTTCCTGGAAGACGGTCTCGACTGCGTCGCCGTATTCCTCCTCCACGGCGAGGCGAGCCTGGTTGTGCTCGTAGGTCCAGCCACCGTCGCCGATGGGGCCGACGAAGACGAAACCCACCTTGGTCGGCTCGTCCTGCGCGGCCGCGAAGCCGCCGGTGAGCGCGAGCGCGGCGGTGGCGGAAAGAAGAACTCTGCGATACATTCTGACCTCTCTGGGATCTGGATTTTACTGGGACGCGTGGAACGGCTTGCCGAGACAGGCAGGCGCACCGAGGGCCCGCCTTCCGCTGCGGGCCGACATCAGGACGAGCACGGCGATCGTTACCAGATACGGGCTCATCGACAAGTATTCGACCGGGAAGGCTACGCCGGCCGCTTGCAGGTTGAGTTGCAGGACGGTGACGCCGCCGAAGAGATAGGCGCCCACAAGAACTCCCCAGGCGCGCCAGCTCGCAAAGACGACAATGGCGAGCGCGATCCAGCCCGCTCCCGCGGTCATGCCCTCGGTCCATTGCGGAACCCGCACGAGGCTCAGATAGGCGCCGCCGAGACCCGCGCAGGCACCGCCGAAGGCGATGGCGCAGAGGCGGATCGCGACGACCTTCATTCCCAGCGCATGGGCCGCCTCGTGGTTCTCCCCCACCGCGCGCAGCGTCAGCCCAGCGCGCGATCGCGTGAGGAACCACCAAATCAGCGCGGTGAGCGCGAGGCTCAGGTAGACGATCCAGTCATGTCCGAAGACCACGCGCCCGACGAAGGGCAGATCGCTCAGGGGGCCGAAATCGAACCGTGCGGTCGGCGGCGGCCGGATACCCGAATACCCCTGGCCGAGAAGCGAGGAGAGGCCGAGCCCGAAGAGCGTCAGCGCGAGCCCGGTGGCCACCTGGTTCGACAGGAGGATCTGCGTGAGGAAACCGAAGACGAGCGCCAGCGCCGCGCCGCTCGCGGCCGCCGCGACGAAGCCCAGAGCGGGCGATCCGGTACCTACCGCGGCGGCGAACCCGCAGATCGCCCCGGTGATCATCATCCCCTCCACCCCGAGGTTCAGCACGCCCGCCCGCTCGACGACGAGTTCGCCCAGGGCGGCGAGCAAGATCGGCGTCGCCGCGATCATCAGCGAGGCCACGAGAAGCGTCGGGGAAATCGTGCTCAAACCCATCGCGGCACTCCCTGTCGGCTCACGTCGCGGCCTCCGTTCGGCCGAGCCGGATGCGATAATTCGTGAGCACGTCGACGGCGAGGAGGAAAAAGAGCAGCATTCCCTGGAAGGACTGGATCGCCGCGGCTGGAATGCCGAGCGTGAACGAGGCGAGTTCGCCCCCGATGTACGTGAGCGCCATCAGAAGCCCCGCGAGCAGGATGCCTGCCGGATGCAGGCGGCCGAGGAAGGCCACGATGATCGCCGTGAAGCCGTATCCCACGTTGAAATCGATCGAGAGCTGCCCCGCCGGGCCCGTCACCTCGAAGATCCCGGCAAGTCCCGCGAGCGCGCCAGAGAGGCCGAGGCAAAAGACGACGAGGCGTTCGGGACGTACGCCCGCGAAGGCCGCCGCTCGCGGCGCCTGCCCCGCGAGCTGGATGTGGAAGCCCGTGAGGTGCCGGCTCATCAGCACGTAGGCGAGGATGACGGCGACGAAAGCCGCCATGACGCCCCAATGCATTCCCGTGCCCGCAATGAGTTCCGGGTTCGACGCGGCCGGCCATTGGCTCAGGTTGCGGGACCCGGGAAAGCCGCCGCCTTCGGGATTGCGCAGCGCGCCCACGGCCATCGAGGCCATGAGGTTCTCTGCCACGTAGACGAGGAGGAGCGAGACGAGGATCTCGTTCGTGTTGAAGTGCGTCTTCAGGATCGCGGGGATCATCGCCCAGAGCCAACCGCCGAGCGCGCCCGCCGCCACCATCATCGGAAAGATCCACCACGCCTCGGACGGATAGAGAGCGAGGCCCGCCCCCGCGCCCGTGATCGCGCCGATGATGTATTGCCCCTCCGCCCCGATGTTCCAGATCCCCGCCCGGAACCCGATCGAGAGGCCGATTGCGATGAGGATCAGCGGCCCGGCCTTCACGAGGAGCTGCGGTCGCGAATAGGAAGCGTACTGGGGGTGGAAGAGGGGGTCCCAGAAGATCGTGCGGATCGCGGCCACCGGATCGGTCCCGAGCGCTGCAAACATGAGCCCGCCCGCGACGATCGTGAGGATCACGGCGAGAAGCGGCGTGACCGTCTTCCAGATCGCGGAGGGCTGGGGGCGCTTTTCGAGCCTTATCACGACGGATGCGCCTCCGCGGCGCCCGCGTCGGAGGCGGGTCTTGCTGCGGGCCGGTCGCCCCCGGGGCGTTCCAGATCGTGCGCGCCGCCGAGCATCAGCCCGATCTCCTCCACGGAAAGCCCTTCGGCGGGCCGCGGATCGGAGAGGCGGCCTTCGTTGAGCGCGGCGAACCGGTCGGAGATCTCCATGAGCTCGTCGAGATCCTGGGAGATGACGATGACGGCCGCACCCTCCGCCGCGAGATCGAGGAGCGCCTGCCGGATCGCGGCCGCGGCGCTCGCATCCACGCCCCATGTGGGCTGGTTGACGACGAGGACGGCCGGACGCTGCAGCACTTCGCGCCCGATGACGAACTTCTGCAGGTTGCCGCCCGACAGCGATCGTGCCGCGTTCTCGGGGCCGGGCGTGCGGACATCGAAGGCGGTGATCACCCTCTCGGCAAAACCACGCGCCTTGCTCCAGTCGATGAAACCGTGCCGTGCCAGCCGCTCCCTCCCGTGCGCGGTCAGAAGCGCGTTCTCGGTCAGGCTCATGTCGGGCGCCGCGGCATGGCCCAGCCGTTCCTCCGGCGCGGTCAGAAGGCCCAGGTCCCGCCGCCCGGTCGGATCGAGGCCCCCGATATCGCGACCCGCCAGCTCGATCCGGCCCGCAGGGGAGCGCATCTCGCCCGAAAGCGCGGCCAGAAGCTCGTCTTGCCCGTTCCCCGCCACGCCACCGATCCCGAGAACCTCGCCCTTGCGAAGCGTGAGGCTGATGTCGCGAAGCGGCGTTCCGAACGCATGTGCGGGCGGCAGTGACAGCCCCCTGATCTCGAGCGCGACCTCTCCCGCCTCATGGCGGGCCCGTTTCGGGGCCGAAAGCGTGCTGCCTACCATCATTTCGGCCAGTTCGGCAGCCGATTTCTCCGCAGGCGTGCACGACCCGACGACCCGCCCCTGCCGCAGGATCGTGGCCCCGTCGCAGAGGGTGCGGATCTCTTCGAGCTTGTGGGAGATGTAGAGGATCGCTGTCCCCTCCGAGGACAGTTTCTCCAGCGTGGCGAACAGGATCCGCACTTCCTGCGGGGTGAGCACGGATGTCGGCTCGTCCATGATGAGCAGGCGCGGCGATTGCAGCAGGCAGCGGATGATCTCCACCCTTTGCCGCTCCCCCGCGCTCAGATCGCCGACGATCCGACCGGGATCGAGCGGCAGGCCGTAGGCTTCGCTCATCTCGCGGATCCGGCGTGCGAGGGTGCGCCGGGGCGGGGGCGTCTCCATCCCCAGTGCGACGTTCTCGGCCACGTCGAGCGCGTCGAAGAGGGAGAAGTGCTGGAATACCATTGCCACGCCAGCGGCGCGCGCCTCCTTGGGCGAGGCCGGCGCGTGCGGTTTGCCCGAGAGGTGCATCTGTCCGGCGTCGGGACGGACGAGGCCGTAGATCATCTTGACGAGTGTGGACTTTCCCGCGCCGTTCTCTCCCAGGAGGGCATGGACCTCGCCGGACGCGACCGCGAAGGAGACGTCGTCGTTCGCGACGACGCCGGGATAGGCCTTGGTCAGGCCCTCGACGCTGAGAAGGGCGTCGGTCATCCGGCTCTCCTCTCGTCCACCCGCGCGCCGGATCGCAATAGGTCGGCCGCGACGCCCACCGCAATCGCCTGTGGATGCTTGCCGAGAGACGGATCGCCGATCGGGCAGCGTATGCTCGAAATTTGGGCATCCGTATGGCCGAGTGCCCGCAGGCGGGACCGGAACCGCGCCCATTTCGTCGCCGATCCGATCAATCCGATGGAACCGACCGGCCGGCGGAGGAGGGCGTCGCAAAGTGCCAGGTCGATCTCGTGCGAATAGGTCGCGATCAGATGGTGCGCCTCCTCCGGCGCGTGCGTGGCGAGACGCGCAGGTTCTGCTGCGACGAGGCGGGCGGCACCTTGTGGCAGCGCGTCGGGGAACCGATCCGGAGCGGTGTCTATGACGACCGGCGCGACGTTCGGGAGGGGGGCAAGGACGCTCGCGAGCGCCTGACCCACATGCCCCGCGCCCCAGATCCAGACCGGTGCAGGGTCGGGGGCCAGGGGCTCGACCACCCAGTCGCCGAAGATCTGGAGTGGAACCGGCCGCCCCGCTTCGGCCCGGGCGATCAGTTTGGCGATGGCGGCGGGCCGAGGTCCGCGCCCGTAAACGATCAATCCGGCCTCGGCGCGCGTCGCGGCGATCGCTTCGGCGTCCCATGCCGCGGCGTGGAGCGTGACCGACCCACCGCAGCACTGCCCCAGATCCGGGCCGAGCGCATGCCGCGTGATCCCCGTTCTTCCGGAGCGGGCCCGGGCGATGGCGTCGTGTTCCAAGGCACCCCCGCCGATCGTTCCGTGTAGCCGGTCCGGCCAAACCAGCATGGAGGTGCCGGGTTCGCGCGGCGCCGATCCCCGGGCCTCGACGACGAGGATCCGCGTGGCTCTACCATGGGCCGTGACGCGCGCCTCGATATCGTCCCGGTCGAAGCTCATCCACGCGCCCGGTCGCAGGCCGCGAGCACCCGTTCGGCGGTGGCGGGCGCGTCGAGCGCCGGGTAGTTCGGCCCGCAGGCCGCGCAGGCATCCGAAAGCGCCATCAGCGCGGAGATGCCGAGCATCAGGGGTGGCTCGCCCACGGCCTTCGATCGGTAGATCGTCTCCGCCCGGTTCTCCCCGTCCCAAAGCGCCACGTTGAAGATGTCGGGCCGGTCGGAGGCGGCCGGGATCTTGTAGGTCGAGGGCGCATGCGTCGTCATCTGGCCCTTATCGTTCCAGACCAGCTCTTCCGTCGTGAGCCAGCCCGCGCCCTGAACGTAGCCGCCTTCGATCTGGCCCAGGTCGATGGCGGGATTGAGCGAGCGCCCGGCGTCGTGGAGGATGTCGCAGCGCAGGATGCGGTTCTCGCCGGTGCGCGTGTCGACCACCACCTCCGTCACCGCGGCGCCGTAGGCGAAGTAGAAGAACGGCCGGCCGCGTCCCCGGATCCGGTCCCAGGCGATGTCGGGTGTCTTGTAGAACCCCGTGGCGGACAGGCTCACGCGGCCCTGATAGGCGCGCTGCACGGCTTCGACAAACGTATAGCTCTCCCCGCCCACCCGAACCTCGCCGCCTTCGAAGGTCACGGCCTCTGGTCTGGCCTGATGCTCCTCGGCGAGAAAGGCCGCGATACGGTCGCGGATCGTGTCGCAGGCGGCCGCGACCGCCATCCCGTTCAGGTCGGCCCCGGAGGAGGCGGCGGTGGCCGAGGTGTTCGGCACCTTTCCGGTATCGGTGGCGGTGATCCGGACCGCGCCCGCGTCGATCCCGAACCGTTCGGCCGCGACCTGCGCGACCTTGCGGTGCAGGCCCTGTCCCATCTCCGTGCCGCCGTGGTTCATGTGCACGGATCCGTCCTGGTAGACGTGCACGAGGGCGCCCGCCTGGTTGAGATGGGTGAGCGTGAACGAGATGCCGAACTTCACCGGGGTCAGCGCGATCCCGCGCTTCAGGTGGTCATGCGCCGCGTTCCACTCCGCCACGGCGGCGCGCCGCGCGGTATAGTCCGACGTTTCCGCCAGGCGGTCGGTGATGGCGTGGAGGATGAAGTCGGTGACCGGCATGTGGTAGGGCGTCGTCTGCGCGCCGCGGGGATTGGCGGGTATCGGTGCCACCGGCTCGGCCAGCTCGCGCAGCGCGCCGCGGCTTGCCACGTCGCCGTCGCCGGGCGCGATGCGCTCGCCCTTCACCCGCGTCGCGGTGTCGTCGGCGGCCCGCGCCTCAGACGAGGGCGGGGGCGCGGCGTCGGTGGCCTCGGCATAGTAGTTCGCGCGCCGGACCTCGAGCGGGTCGCGACCCGTCGCATGGGCGATCTCGTCCATCACCCGCTCGATCCCGACCATGCCCTGCGGCCCGCCGAAACCGCGAAAGGCGGTGGCGGATTGCGTGTTCGTCCTGAGCCGGTGGGAGACGATTTCCACGTCGTTCAGGTGATAGGCATTGTCGGCATGGAGCATCGCGCGGTCGGCCACGGGCAGCGACAGGTCCTGGCTCCAGCCGCACCGGGCGTAGTGCGTGAAGAGAAGCCCCCGGATCCGGCCCGCCTCGTCGAAGCCCACCTCGTACTCGATGCGGAAATCATGGCGCTTGCCGGTGATGACCATGTCGTCGTCGCGGTCGTAGCGCATCTTTGTGGGTCGCCCGGTCCGCGCGGCGACGACCGCGCAGGCGACTGCCAGCGCATTGCCCTGGCTTTCCTTGCCCCCGAACCCGCCGCCCATGCGGCGCACCTCGATCCGGACGGCGTTCATCGGCAGGCCCAACGCCTCCGCGACCTTGTGCTGGATCTCCGTCGGATGTTGGGAAGAGGAATGGACGATCATCTCGCCCCCCTCCTGAGGCAAGGCGAGGGCCGCCTGTCCCTCGAGGTAGAAATGCTCCTGCCCGCCGATCTCGATCCGTCCCGCGAGCCGGCGAGGCGCCGCATCGAGTGCGGCGCGCGGATCACCCTTGCCATAGGTGCGGGGGCCCTCCTCGAACCGGCTTCCGGCCGCGAGCGCGTCGTCGATGGTCAGGAGGGCGGCCGCTTCCGCGATCTCCACCCGCGCCTGCCGGACGGTCTTTCGCGCCGCGAGATGCGAGGTTGCGGCAACGACGAAGAGGGGCTGGCCCATGTAGTGCACGCGGCCCTCGGCCAGGAGCGGCTCGTCATGTGCGGCGGGGGCGACGTCGTTTGCAAAGGGCAGATCTTCGGCCGTCAGAACGGCCACGACACCGGGCGCGGCGCGTACTGCCGACAAATCCATCGCGTCGATCGTGCCTGCTGCCACATCCGACAATCCGAAGGCGAGGTGCAGGCAGTCGCGCGGCACGGGGATGTCGTCGACGTAACGCGCGGTCCCGGTGACGTGGAGCGCGGCGCTGTCATGGGGCAGGGGGCGCGCGACACTCATGCGACGACGTCGAGCACGTGGGCCGTGTCCTGCCCGAGGAACCGCGCGAGTACGCCCCGCGCCGCCGCCATCCGGTAGGCGGCGGAGGCGCGCATGTCCGAAAGCGGCGTGAAATCCTCGGAAAGCGCGTCGCGGGCCGGGGCGAGGGCTTCGGCGGGAGAGCGTCCGACGAGCGCCCCTTCCACGGAGCGGGCGCGTTTGGGGATCCCCGCCATGCCGCCGAAGGCCACGCGGGCAGAGACGATGACGCCCTCCTGCATCTCGATCGCGGCGCAGGCGCAGAGTGCGGAGATGTCCTGGTCGAAGCGCTTCGAGATCTTCGCACAGCGGAGGCGGTCGGGCTGGACGGGGATCGAGATCGCCTCCACGAATTCGCCGGGCTGCCGGTCCTGCCTGCCGTAGTCGATGAAGTAATCCTCGAGTGGCAGGGAGCGCTCCGCGTCTCCCTTTCGCAGATGCAGTGTTGCGTCGAGCGCGATCAGCGCAGGCGGCCCGTCGCCGATGGGCGAGCCGTTGGCGATGTTGCCGCCGATAGTCGCGGCGTTGCGGACCTGCACCGATCCGTAGCGGCGGATGAGTTCCGCGAAGGTCGGATGGCGGTCGGACATGAAGGCTCCGAGCGCGGAGAGCGTCACGCCCGCGCCGATCCGGATCCGGTCCGCGCCGACCTCGATCCGGCGCATCTCCTCAATGCCATTCAGGAACGCGACGGTCCCGAGGTCGCGCAGGCCCTTCGTGACCCAAAGCCCGACATCGGTGGCCCCGCCGACGAGGGTGGCGTCGGGATGGTCGAGATACCAGCGGGCGAGCGCGTCCACCGTGGCGGGCCGCACGGCCTCGCCCGTTCGGCCCGGATCGCCGGCGGCAGAAGCGCCGGTTCCGGCGAGCGGATCGGTCTGTCCCCAATCGGCGCCGATCTCCGCAGGGTTCGGATCGCGACCAGCTGCGGCCGGAGCCGGTCCCGCCGATGGCTTTGGCGGGGTGTCGCGCATCCAGTCCGGGACGGGCGCTTCCGCCGCCGCCTCCGCCGCGCGGATGATGGGGGCGTAGCCGGTGCAGCGGCAGAGATTGCCGGCGATCTGATTGTCATGGTCGCGCGCGCCGCTGAGATGCGCGGCGGCCATCGCCACGACGAAGCCCGGCGTGCAGAAGCCGCATTGCGAGCCGTGATGGTCGATCATCGCCTGCTGCACCGGATGGAGCGTCCCGTCCGGCCCGGCGATCCCTTCGACGGTCCGGATCGCGCGCCCGTCGATCTGCCCCATGAAGAGGATGCATGCGTTGAGCGCACGCGCGCCTTCGGCATCGGTCACCATCACGGTGCAGGCGCCGCAATCGCCCTCGTTGCAGCCCTCCTTGGTGCCGGTGAGCCCGCGCTCCTCCCGCAGCCAGTCGAGAAGCGTTGTCGTGGGCGCGGCCTCAACAGAGATCCTCTCGCCGTTGAGGAGGAACGAGACATGCATGAATGGTTCCGCCGCGTTACCGGTTGGCCGATACTCGGAACGCGCCGCCGATGCGGCGTAGACGGCGCGTCATTCGTCGAGGATCAAAGCAAGCGAGCCGCCGTATTGCAAGAGCCACGATTGCCCGGGCGTCGTGAAGCTGTGCCCGAGCGTGACGCGACAGTGTCGCGAAGGCCTTTCGTCAGTTCCCGGACCCCTGGATCGCGCGTCCGGCATCCTCGACGGCCTCGCCGACATTGCGCTGCGCGTCCTCTAGCGCCCGCTCGCCATCCGGCGTGAGGTTCAGCACTCCCGCATAGACGAGGATCGCGATGACCACGATGATGACGAGGGCGAGCCCCAGAATGTTGCGCATGGTCCGATCCCCTTTCCTGTCGGCGGCAATCTAGGAGGTCGGGCCGGCGAAGCCAAGATCGCCGATCTACGGCCGATTCCGATCTGGCTTGCCCCGCGGCCGCACGATACCCTCCGGACATGGGAAAAGAACCGCGTTTCATCCACCTCCGTCTCCATACCGAATATTCGCTCCTCGAGGGGGCGGTGCGGCTGAAGAAGCTGCCGGGGCTCGTCGCCGGAATGGGGATGCCGGCCGTCGCCGTCACCGACACGAACAACATGTTCGCCGCCCTCGAATTCTCCGTGGGCGCGATGGATGCGGGCGTGCAGCCCATCGTCGGATGCCAGATCGGCGTGTCGGGATACGGCGAGGTGGCGCAGGGCCGGCAGGCCGCGCCGCCCGCGCCGCTCGTTCTCCTCGCGCAGAACGCGCAGGGCTACGCGAACCTCATGAAGCTCAATTCCGCCCTCTATCTGCGCGGGGAGGCGTCCGATCCCCATGTCACGCCCGACGATCTCGCCGCGCATGGCGAGGGGATCATCTGTCTGTCGGGCGGGCCGGATGGCCCCGTGGGACGGCTCCTGTCGCAGAACCAGAGGCCGAAGGCGGAGGCGCTTCTCGCACGGCTCGCCGCGATCTTTCCGAACCGTCTCTACGTCGAGCTGCAACGCCATCCGGGCGAGGGCGGGGCGCTCGCGGAGATCGAGCGGCTTACCGAACGCGGCCATGTCGAGATGGCCTATGCGATGGACCTGCCGCTCGTCGCGACGAACGACGTCTATTTCCCGAAGGCGGAGATGTACGAGGCGCACGACGCGCTGATCTGTATCGCCGAAGGCGCCTATGTCGACCAGAACGAGCCACGCCGCAGACTGACCGCGCAGCATTACCTCAAGTCGCCCGCGGAGATGGCGACGCTCTTCGCGGATCTGCCGGAGGCGCTGGAGAACACGGTGGAGATCGCGCGCCGCTGCGCCTTCGCCGTCTCCCGCCGCGACCCGATCCTGCCGCGCTTCGCCGACGACGAGGTCGAGGAACTGAGGCGCCAGGCGAAGGCCGGGCTCGCCGAGCGCCTCGCCGTCATCCCCCATGCGGCGGAGGTCGCGGAATACGAGGCGCGGCTCGAATTCGAGCTTGGCATCATCGAGGGGATGGGGTTCCCCGGCTATTTCCTCATCGTCGCCGACTTCATCAAGTGGTCGAAAGATCGGGAGATCCCGGTGGGCCCCGGCCGCGGATCGGGCGCGGGTTCGCTCGTGGCCTACGCGCTGACGATCACCGACCTCGATCCGCTGCGCTACTCGCTTCTCTTCGAGCGGTTCCTCAACCCCGAACGGGTGTCGATGCCCGACTTCGACATCGACTTCTGTATGGATCGCCGCGACGAGGTGATCCGCTACGTGCAGGAGCGCTACGGGCGCGACCGGGTCGGGCAGATCATCACCTTCGGCGCGCTCCTGTCGAAGGCCGCCGTGCGCGATGTGGGCCGGGTGCTGCAGATGCCCTACGGGCAGGTGGACCGGCTTTCGAAGATGATCCCCGTCGAGGGGGTGAAACCCGTCTCCATCGAGAAGGCGCTCGCCGACGAGCCGCGTCTCAGGGAGGAGGCGAAGAACGAGGAGGTGGTGAACCGGCTTCTCACCTATGGCCAGCAGGTCGAGGGCCTCCTGCGCAACGCCTCCACCCACGCGGCGGGCGTGGTGATCGGGGACCGGCCGCTCGACGAGCTCGTGCCGCTCTACCGCGATCCGCGCTCCGACATGCCGGCTACGCAGTTCAACATGAAATGGGTGGAGCAGGCCGGGCTCGTGAAGTTCGACTTCCTGGGCCTGAAGACGCTGACGGTGATCCAGAACGCGGTCGACCTCATCACCGCGACGCGTTCGCTTCATGTCGCGCCGGATGGCGTCACGCTCTACGATCCCCCCGAAGGCACGGAGAACCAGATCGCCCTCATCCCGCTCGACGACGAGAAATCCTACCGCCTCTATGCCGGAGCCAAGACGGTCGCGGTGTTCCAGGTGGAAAGCTCGGGCATGATGGATGCGCTGCGGCGCATGAAGCCAACGTGCATCGAGGACATTGTGGCGCTCGTCGCGCTCTACCGGCCCGGCCCGATGGAGAACATCCCGAAATATTGCGAGGTCAAGAACGGGCTTTCCGCCCGCGACACGCTGCATCCGCTCGTCGACCATATCCTCGACGAGACGCAGGGCATCATCGTCTACCAAGAACAGGTGATGCAGATCGCGCAGGAAATGGCCGGCTACTCGCTCGGTGGCGCCGACATGCTGCGCCGCGCGATGGGCAAGAAGATCCAGGCCGCGATGGATGCCGAGCGGCCGAAGTTCCTGGCGGGCGCGAAGGCGAAGGGCGTGCCGGAGAAGAAGGCGCTGGAGGTCTGGAACCTCCTCGACAAGTTCGCCAATTACGGCTTCAACAAGTCCCACGCCGCGGCCTATGCGGTGGTGAGCTATCAGACCGCCTGGCTGAAGGCGAACCACCCGGTCGAGTTCATGGCGGGCGTCATGAACTGCGACATCCACCTGACCGACAAGCTCGCCATTTATGCCGAGGAGGTGCGTCGCGGGCTCGGGATCGAGATCGTTCCGCCTTGCGTGAACCGCTCCGAAGCCGCCTTCTCCGTCGATGACGGAAAGATCGTCTATGGTCTCGGCGCGCTCAAGGGGGTGGGGCTCGAGGCGATGGGTCTCATCGTGGCGGGCCGTCGCGATCAGGCCGATGGCGTCGCGGGCTCGAGCCGGGATCTCGCGGTCCCAGGGGGTGAAGCCCCGGGTCAAGCCCATGGCGCGATGGGAGTTGCGGAACCCTCGCTAGCGGCGATGACAGCGCAGCAGTGCGTGGGGCGCGACCGGCCCTTCGCCACGCTCTACGACCTTGCCCGGAGGGTGGATCTGAAGCGGGTGGGCAAGCGCCCACTCGAGATGCTGGCCCGCGCCGGCGCGTTCGACGCGCTCGACGGCAACCGGCGGCGGGTCCTGCAGAGCCTCGACGCGCTCGTGGCCTATTCCGCCGCCATCTTCGAGCAGAAGACCTCCTCCCAGGTCTCCCTCTTCGGGGAAGCCGGAGACGATCTGCCGGAGCCGCGGCTCTCTCCCGTCGACGACTGGCTGCCGACGGAGCGGCTGACGGAGGAACATGCGGCGATCGGCTTCTACCTCTCGGGCCACCCGCTCGACGATTACATGGCGCCGCTGAAGCGCAAGGGCATCTTGACGCTCGAGGCGCTGACGGAACGGGCCCTGCAGGGGCCCTGCGTCGCGAAACTCGCGGGCGCCGTGTCCGCGCGGCAGGAGCGCAAATCCGCGCGCGGCAACCGTTTCGCCTTCGTCCAGCTGTCCGATCCGACCGGGCTCTACGAGGTTACGATCTTCTCCGATACGCTCGAGGCCGCCCGCGAGCATCTGGAGACCGGGTCGAACGTCGTCGTTCAGGTCGAGGCGACCATGGAGGCGGAGCAGTTGAAGCTCCTCGCCCGTTCCGTCGCCCCGATCGACGTCGCCGTGGCGAATGCGGGCGGGTCTGGATTGCGGATCTATGTCGAGGAGGCGGATGCGGTGGCGCTCGTGGCCTCCGTCCTCGACCGGGCGCGCAATGAGGGCCGCATCCGCGGAAGCGGGCCGGTGAGCCTTTGTCTCATGGATCCGGACCTGCCGGGCGAGGTGGAGGTGGCGCTGGGCGCCGATTTCCCCGTCACGCCGCAGATCAAGGGCGCGCTCAAGTCGCTCGGCGGGGTGCTGGCGGTCGAGGACGTATGAGCGGCATCCGCGCGACAGCACTCTGTCTGCTCCTCGCGGCCTGCGTGCCGCCGGGATCGGGCCCGATGGTCACCTCCTCCGGTCCGCTCGCTCCGGGCGAGGTCGGGACGGCTTGCGGGCTGTCGCGTACCGCGCGGGGCGTCGAGGTTGCGGCGGCGCCAGAGACCGGCCGCACCCGCTGGCGGATCCACGATACCGCGCCGGGATCGACGGCGCCGCGCACGCAGTACGTGACGGGGTTCACCGACAATTGCGCGCGACAGGTGACCGCCGCCCTCCTCCTCTTCGGCAGCCCGCTCGTGCACGAGACCCTGCGCTACGACCCGTCGAACCGGGTGCCCTACTCCGATCTCGACAGGGCCTATGAGCAGGTGAAGGGGCGGGTCTGCGGCGTCGGTGCGGGCGTTCCCTGTCCGGCGGGCCGGATCGACGCGCTCGAACGGCGGACGACATTCGTCACGATCTACCCGACCTTCGGTGCGACGACGGGGCTCGTCATCCTGCTGATCGACGGGGGGCGGATCGTGGCGACGGGGTCCGGCTGAGCTACCAGTGCGGCGGGCGCTCGTCGCCCAGGACCACGCCGCCGCCCCCGGCGGCCTCGCGCTCGGCCTCCCGCGCCATCAGCATTTCCACCCGCCGCTCGAGAAGGTCGATGCGGTCGGCCTGGGCCGCGACCACGTCGGACAGCTCGTCCGTCGTACGGATGAGATGGGCCAGCCGTTCCTCGATCGCATCCCGTTCCATTCCGTTCTCCTATCAAGGCCCCGCCGGGCTTGCTTGCGATGAGTTCCCCTCTGGGCTAGACGACCGGCGATCCGCAAGCGGGGACCATTCATGGCGAAGCAGAAGAAGCAACCCCGCCCCAAGGCACAGACGCCGAAGGGGTTCCGCGACTATCGCGGGGCGGAGGTCACGCGCCGCGACGAGATGCTCGCGTCGATCAAGCGGATCTATCACCTCTACGGCTTCGACGCGCTCGAGACCTCGGCCGTGGAGACGGTGGAGGCGCTGGGCAAGTTCCTGCCAGACGTCGACCGTCCGAACGAGGGCGTCTTCGCCTGGGAGGAGGACGAGGGCTGGCTCGCGCTACGCTACGACTTGACCGCGCCCCTCGCGCGGGTCGCCGCGCAGTACCGCCAGGAGCTGCCGCAGCCCTACCGCCGCTTTCAGGTCGGTCCCGTCTGGCGCAACGAGAAGCCGGGGCCCGGACGGTTCCGGCAATTCTATCAATGCGACGCGGACACGGTCGGCTCCGCTTCGATGGCTGCCGATGCGGAGATTTGCGCGATGCTCTGCGACGTGCTGGAGGCGGTCGGGATCGCGCGGGGCGATTACGTCGTGCGGATCAACAATCGCAAGGTCCTGAACGGCGTGATGGACGTCGCGGGGATCGGTGGCCCGGAGCACGAGGCGGAACGCGGCATCGTGCTGCGCGCCATCGACAAGCTCGACCGGTTGGGCGAGGACGGCGTCCGTGCCCTCCTGGGGGAAGGCCGCCGCGACGAAAGCGGGGACTTCACGAAGGGGGCTGGGCTCTCGGCGTCCTCGTCCGATGCCGTGCTGAGCTTCGTCGGCGCGCGGTGCGAAACGAACGCATCGACACTGGATCGGCTCGGCGACCTCGTCGCTGACAGTGCGACCGGGTGCGCGGGGGTCGCGGAACTCCGCGAGATCGCCGATCTGGTCGATGCTCAAGGCTACGGTGCCGACCGCATCGTCATCGACCCCTCCGTCGTGCGGGGCCTCGGCTACTACACCGGTCCCGTCTACGAGGCGGAGTTGACCTTCGAGGTCACGGACGAGAAGGGGCAGCCGCGGCAATTCGGCTCCGTCGCGGGGGGCGGGCGCTACGACGATCTCGTGAAGCGGTTCACCGGGCAGGAAGTGCCCGCGACGGGCGTGTCGGTCGGTGTCGACCGGCTCCTTGCGGCGCTCGCCGCGCGGAACGCGGACGTGGCCGAGGCGGACGGGCCGGTGATCGTGACCGTCATGGATCGCTCGGCCATGGACGAGTACCAGAAGATCGCGTCCGATCTGCGCCGGGCCGGTATCCGTGCGGAGGTCTATCTCGGCAATCCGAAGAATTTCGGCAACCAGCTCAAATATGCCGACAAGCGACGCGCGCCTCTCGCCATCATCCAGGGCGAGGACGAACGCGCGCGGGGCGTCGTGCAGATCAAGGACCTCGTGCTCGGCGCCAGGCTCGCGGAAGAAGTGAGCCACGAGGAATGGCGGGCGCAGCCCGCCCAGGTCGAGTGCCCGCGCGACCGCCTCGTCGAAGAGATCGAAGCGCGGCTGCGATGACCTCTCCTGCGGACAGGGCCGCGGAGCGGGCGGAGGCCATGCGGCTTCTCTCGGTCTTCGAGGACGCGGGCGGCGTGCGGACCGAGACCGACATCCTGCAACCCGCGGGCGGGCTCCTCGACCTCTACGGGGAAGACATCCGGGCGCGCGCCTTCACGACGGCGGGACCCGACGGGGGGGAGCTGATGCTGCGTCCCGACTTCACCGTGCCCCTCGTGCGTCGGCACATGGAGGAGGGGGGCGATCCCGCGCGCTACGCCTATGCGGGCGAGGTTTTCCGGCGGCAGGAACACGCGCCGGAGCGTCCCGCCGAATACATGCAGGTGGGCTTCGAGCTTTTCGGCGGCGACGATCCCGCGGCGGCGGATGCGGAGGTTTTCGCGCTTTTCCACGACGCCCTCGCGCCGCTCCGGCCCTCGATCGCCATCGGCGATATCGGCCTCATCACGGCTGCCGTACGCGGCCTTCCCTGTTCGGAGCGGCGACGGGCGGCGCTCCTGCGTCATATCTGGCGCCCGAAGCGGTTCCGCGCGCTTCTCGACCGTTTCGCCGGGCGCACGAAGCCGCCCGCAACGCGGACGGCCCTGCTCGCCGCCGCCGATCCGATGGCCGAGGCGGGACCCGAGATCGGGCTGCGCGGGCGGGCGGAGGTGCTGGAGCGGATCGAGGCGCTCCGGGCCGATGCGGAGGAGCCGCCGATCGCCGCTTCCGCCGTGGCTTCCATCGACGACATCCTCGCGATCGCCTCCAACTCCGCCGACGCCCTCGAACGCCTGCGCGATATCGAGGTGGACCTGCCCGCGATCCGCGCTGCCGTTCACCGCTTCGAACGTCGCCTCGCGGCCCTCGGGGATCGGGGGATACCGGCGGACCGTATCCCCTTCGAGGCGAGCCTCGGCCGCAGCTCGATGGAATATTACGACGGGTTCGTCTTCGCCTTCACCCTTCGCGGTCGGCCGGACCTCGCCCCCATCGCCACCGGCGGACGCTACGACGCGCTCACCCGCGTCATCGGGGCGGGGCGGTCCGTCCCGGCGGTGGGCGGGGTGATCCGGCCGGCAATCTGCCTTGCGGGGACATCTCCATGCTGAAGCTCGGTGTGCCGTCCAAGGGCCGTCTGATGGAAAAGACCTTCGACTGGTTCGGCGAACGCGGCCTCGCGATGGGGCGCGGGGGCTCGGAGCGCGAATATGCGGGGCTGGTGGAGCATGACGATGTGGAACTCGTCATGCTGAGCGCGGGCGAAATTCCGCGCGAACTCGCCGCGGGCCGCATCCATCTCGGCGTGACCGGATCGGATCTCGTGCGCGACACGCTCGCCGGTTGGGACGACAAGGTGGAGGTGCTGGCGCCGATGGGTTTCGGCCATGCCGACCTCGTTCTCGCCGTCCCGCGTTTCTGGGTCGATGTCGACACGCTCGAGGATCTCGACGCCGCCGCCGCCGCCTTCCGCCGCCGCCACGGCTTCCGGCTCAGGATCGCCACGAAGTATCACCGCCTCGTGCGGGAATACCTGCGCGCGCATGGCGTCGCCGATTACCAGCTCGTCGACAGCCAGGGGGCGACCGAAGGGACGGTCCGCAACGAGACTGCGGAGGCCATTGCGGACATCACCTCGACAGGCGAGACGCTGCGCGCCAACCACCTCAAGATCCTCACCGACGGTCCGATTCATGCGAGCCAGGCCACGCTCTTCCGCGCGCGGAACGCGGAATGGGACGGGCCGAGCCGCGACCGGCTCTCGCGCCTCCTCTCCGATATCGGGCGCCACGCCCGGAGCGAGCTTCTCGAAACGAAGCTCTCTTCTTAGCGGACGCCGATTTCCGCGAGGGCGGCCATCAGGCGCGGCGGCAGATCCGTCTCGCCCTCGCGCGTTTCGCCCAGATCGGCCGGCGCGTCCGCCTGCGGGAGATAGCGCCAGCCCTGGAACGGACGTTTCGGAACCGCTTCGGTCCGGACGATCCTCGCATCGAGCTGGATGGCGCAGCGCCGGATGCCGTCCTCGCTTGTGATCTCCTCGAAGCCCGTGATCGCCTGACGTGCGAGGATCACGCGCTGGATCACCCAGTAGATCGATCCGCCATCGAGGATCTCCTCCGCCCGTTTCGGCCACATCCGGGTCACGTGGAAGCGACGCCCGCCACGCTCCGCCGCGCGCTGGCTCTGGAACCGCTCGAGCCCCGCGACACTCTCCGTCCCCACGCTGAGCTTCAGCATGTTCAGAGCACCCGACATCACTTTCCCCCGATCTCCTACACTCCGTGGCCGTCGCGACACCATGATCCCCCGGATCATGCGCCCGGCGTTGACCCGGCCCCACCGGATCCCTAGCGTGAACGCTCCCACCCGCAGGAAAGTGCCACGCCATGAGCAGCTTTGCCGCTCCCATATCCGAACAGATCTGGGACATGAAGTACCGCCTGAAGGCGGCGGACGGATCGCCGATCGACCGGAGCGTCGAGGAGACCTGGCGGCGGATCGCGCGTGCCACGGCGGCGGTGGAGGCGGATCCCGATCTCTGGGAGGATCGGTTCTACGCCGCGCTCGATGGCTTCAAGTTCCTGCCTGCCGGACGGATCACCGCGGGCGCGGGGACGGATCGCTCTGTCACGCTCTTCAATTGCTTCGTCATGGGCACCGTGCCGGATTCGATGGGCGGCATCTTCGAGCATCTGCGCGAGGCGGCGCTGACGATGCAGCAGGGGGGCGGGATCGGCTACGACTTCTCCACGATCCGGCCGAAGGGCGCGGACGTGAAAGGAGTGGCGGCGGATGCGTCGGGGCCGCTTTCGTTCATGGATGTTTGGGACGCGATGTGCCGCACGATCATGTCGGCGGGTGCACGGCGCGGCGCGATGATGGCGACGATGCGCTGCGATCATCCCGACATCGAGGAGTTCGTCACCGCGAAGTCCGATCCGGCCCGGCTCAGGAACTTCAACGTGAGCGTGCTCGTCACCGACGCCTTCATGGAGGCCGTAAAGGCCGACGCATCCTGGGATCTCGTCTTCGACGGGCGGGTTTTCTCCACGATCTCGGCGCGCGATCTCTGGAACCGGATCATGCGGTCGACTTATGATTACGCGGAGCCGGGCGTGATCTTCATCGACCGCATCAACGAGATGAACAATCTCGCTTATTGCGAAACGATTGCGGCGACCAACCCGTGCGGAGAGCAGCCGCTGCCGCCCTATGGCGCGTGCCTCCTCGGCTCCGTCAATCTCGCAAGATTGGTACTCTCGCCGTTCACCGGCGAGGCCCGGCTCGATGAGGAGGCGCTTGACGATCTCGTCGCCACCGCGGTGCGGATGATGGACAACGTGGTCGACGCGAGCCGCTTTCCGCTCGAGGCGCAGGCGCGGGAGGCGGCCGCGAAGCGCCGTATCGGCCTCGGCGTGACGGGGCTCGCCGATGCGCTCGCCATGACGAACCAGCGCTACGGCTCCGAGGAGGCGGCGCGTCTGACGGAGGGCTGGTTGCACCGGATCGCCCGCGCCGCGTACCTCGCGTCATCGCGGTTGGCAGCGGAGAAGGGGGCTTTCCCGCTCTTCGACGCGGAAAAATACTTGGCCTCCGGAACCCTTGCCGGGATGGATGCCGATGTCCGGGACGCCATCGCGCGGGACGGGATCCGCAATGCGCTCCTCACCTCCATCGCGCCTACGGGTACGATCAGCCTTTATGCGGGCAACGTCTCATCGGGGATCGAGCCGGTCTTTGCCCATGCCTATACCCGCAAGGTGCTGCAGAAGGATGGATCGAGGCGCGAGGAGGAGGTCGTCGATTATGCCGTCGCCCTCTGGCGGGAGCGCAACGGCGACGCGGACCTGCCGGATCATTTCGTCACCGCGCAGTCGCTCGCCCCGCTCGATCACGTCCGGATGCAGGCGGCGGCGCAGAAATGGGTCGATTCCTCCATCTCGAAGACGATCAACTGCCCCGAGGACATCTCGTTCGAGGCGTTTCGCGACGTCTACGAGGCGGCCTACGAAAGTGGCTGCAAGGGGTGCACGACCTACCGCCCGAACGCCGTCACGGGAAGCGTCCTCGCCGTCACGGCAACCGATGCCGCCGTCGCCGCGAAAGGGTGGGGCGAGCGACTTGGGGCAGCGATATCGCGGAAGGGCCACGCCACGCCGGACGACGCGGCGGCGGCACTGGGACTGGAACGCAGCCTCCTGCGCGCGCTCGTCGCGGAGGAGGCCCCTGTCACCGAGGACTTGGCTGCGCGGCTTGCAGGCGGCCTGGATGTCACGGCGGACTGGCTCCTGACGGGCGACGGTCCCACCCCCTCGAAAGACCCATCGTCCGCGGCCCCGCCAATCGCAGCCGAGGCGGACGTGATCTACATGTCCGAACCCCTCGAACGCCCGCAATCGCTCGAGGGACAGACCTACAAGCTGAAATGGCCCGACAGCGAGCATGCGCTCTACATCACGATCAACGACCTCGTGCAGAACGGCCATCGCCGGCCGTTCGAGATCTTCGTCAATTCGAAGAACATGGAGCATTTTGCTTGGACCGTGGCGCTCACCCGGATGATCTCCGCGGTGTTCCGGCGCGGCGGCGACGTGTCGTTCGTGGTCGAGGAGCTGAAGGCCGTCTTCGACCCCCGCGGCGGTGCCTGGCTGCAGGGTAAGTACATTCCCTCGATCCTGGCCGCGATCGGCGGCGTGATCGAGCGGCACCTGCTCTCGACGGGCTTCATCGCGAGCGAGGGAATGGGCCTGAAATCCGATCCCGAAGCCCGGATCGTCGCCCTCGCCGGCACGCCCGCCCGCGCCTGTCCATCCTGCGGTAGCTTCGAGCTTCACATGGCCGAGGGGTGCATGACGTGCTCGGCCTGTGGTTACTCCAAGTGCGGGTGAGATTGTAAAAACTGTTCTTGTTGTTCCGACGGGCGGCCTTGTTGCAGAAAGCCTGCGTGGGATTCACATCGTGAGTCCAGCGACATAGCTGTCCGGCATGTCCAAGCCTGCGCCCACCCGTTGCCGCACCCTGAACTGGTCGAGTTACAACGCGTCGCTGCGTGAGCGCGGGTCTCTGACGGTCTGGTTCGACCCGGGCATGGCTTGGCACGCGGCGCCTTCGGGCAAGCAGGGGCGGCAGCAAACCTTCTCGGACGCGGCGATCCAAGCGTGCCTGACCATCAAGGTGCTGTTCGGCCTGCCGCTTCGCCAGACAACGGGCTTCGTGGCGAGCCTGTTGAAGCTCATGGGGCTCGACTGGTCGGTGCCGGACTACTCGACGCTGTGCCGGCG
>NZ_QKZL01000006.1 GCF_003253995.1 Palleronia aestuarii | reverse complement strand
GTCGCGGATGCCCACGATCTCGATCTCGTCGCCGACGTTGATCACGCCGCGCTCCACGCGCCCCGTCACCACCGTGCCGCGGCCGGAGATCGAGAACACGTCCTCGACCGGCATCAGGAACGGCTGATCCACCGCCCGCTCCGGCGTCGGGATCCACTCGTCCACCGCCGCCATCAGCTTGCGGATGCTCTCCTCACCGATCTCCGGGTTCTCCCCGTTCATCGCGGCGAGCGCCGAACCCGGGATCACCGGGATGTCGTCGCCGGGATATTCGTAGGAGGTGAGAAGCTCGCGGATCTCCATCTCGACGAGCTCCAGAAGCTCCTCGTCGTCGACCTGGTCGACCTTGTTCATGTAGACGACCATCGTCGGGATACCGACCTGGCGGCCCAGGAGGATGTGCTCGCGCGTCTGCGGCATCGGGCCGTCGGCCGCGTTCACCACGAGGATCGCGCCGTCCATCTGCGCGGCGCCCGTGATCATGTTCTTCACGTAGTCCGCGTGGCCGGGGCAGTCGACATGCGCGTAGTGCCGCGCGTCGGTCTCGTACTCCACGTGCGCCGTCGAGATCGTGATCCCGCGGGCCTTCTCTTCCGGCGCACCGTCGATCTGGTCGTAGGCCCGGAAATCGCCGAAGTACTTCGTGATCGCCGCCGTCAGCGTCGTCTTGCCGTGGTCCACGTGACCGATCGTCCCGATGTTCACATGCGGCTTGTTACGTTCGAATTTTGCCTTCGCCATGGCGGTCAGCGCCTCATCCTTCTCGGGGGCCACGCGAATAGAGAAGGGTCGCGCGCCCGGTCCAACAACGCGCGCTCTCTACAAAGGCGATTGCGCGAAGGCAAGCACCATCGATCCCGGCCGGGATGTACCCCGCCCGTCAGTTGAAGCGATTGTCGCGCGGAAACCCCCTCGGCGCCATCCGTCCCGCGCCCGCCCGCCGGGCGGTCCAGTCATCGAGCGCGGTTTCCGTCCGGGTACGCCCGGCCGGATCGCGCCAGGTCAGGCCGCGGGCAAGCTCGAAGGTGATCGCGTCCGAGAGCCCCCCGTCCTTGAATTTCTGAAGGCGCACGCCCTTGCCACGGGCCATTTCCGGCAATTCGTCGAGCGGGAAGATCAGGACCTTGCGATTCTCGCCGACGCAGGCGACGTGATCGCCCGTGACGGGCTTCGCCAGACGCGCGACGACGGGGGCCCGCACGTTCAGAACCTGCCGGCCCGCACGGGTCTGAGCCACCGCCTCGTCCTCAGGAAGAACGAATCCATCGCCCGCGGAGGATGCGACGAGAAGTTTCCCCCCGGGCCGATGGATGCGCAGCGTCACGATCTCCGCCTCGTTCGGCAGATCGACCATCAGCCGCACCGGCTCGCCCATGCCGCGGCCGCCGGGCAAGCTCGCCACGGGGAGGGTATAGAACCGTCCGTTCGACCCCATGAGGAGCAGCCTGTCCGTCGTCTCCGCATGGAAGATGAAGCGCGGGCCGTCCCCGTCCTTGAACTTCAGTTCGCGATCGAGATCGATATGGCCCGTCAACGCGCGGATCCATCCCATTTGGGAGCAGACGACCGTCACGGGCTCGCGGTCGATCATCGCCTCCATCGGGACGTCCTCGATCGCGCCAGCTTCGGCGAAGCGGCTAAGCCGGGCGCCGCGGGCGTAGGACTTGCCGAACTGCTTCTTCGTCTCCCTGAGCTGGTCGGTGATGCGGGTCCACTGGATGTCGGGCGATCCGAGGAGTTCCACGATCCCCGCCCGTTCCTCCTGCAGCGCGTCGCGTTCGCGACGGAGCTCCATCTCCTCCAGCCGGCGCAGCGCGCGCAGCCGCATGTTGAGGATCGCGTCGACCTGAACTTCGCTGAGCTGCGCCTCGATCTTCGCCGGGAGGGGGGAGACGTAGTCGCGCTCGTCCGTCGCGCGGACGTGGTCACGCTCCCAATCCTCGTGCATGAGCGCGAGCTTCGGATCGTCGTCGTAGCGGATGATGTCGATCACCCGGTCGAGGTTCAGGAAGGCCGTGATGAACCCTTCGAGCACCTCGAGCCGGTGATCGATCCGGTCGAGACGGTATTGCGAGCGGCGCAGAAGGACATCCCGCCGGTGGTCGAGGAAGGCCCGCAGCACTTCCTTCAGAGAGCAGACCTTGGGCGTGCGACCGTCGATCAGCACGTTCATGTTCATCGCGAACCGCGTCTCGAGGTCGGTCTGGCGGAAGAGCATGTTCATCAGCACGTCCGGGTCCACCGAGCGCGACTTCGGCTCGATGACGAGGCGGACGTCTTCCGCGCTTTCGTCGCGCACGTCGCCCAGGATTGGCAGCTTCTTGAGCTGGATGAGCTCCGCGATCTTCTCCACGAGCTTCGATTTCTGCACCTGGTAGGGAATCTCGGTCACGACGATCTGCCATTGGCCGCGGCCCAGATCCTCACGCTCCCAGAGGCAGCGGAGACGGAAGCCGCCCCGTCCCGTGCGATAGGCCTCCGCCATACTCTCAGGGCTCTCGACGATCACGCCGCCGGTCGGGAAGTCGGGGCCCTTGACGTAGTTCAGGAGCGTGTCGTCGCGCGCGTCGGGCGTGCGGATAAGATGGATGCACGCATCGCAAAGCTCCGACACGTTATGGGGCGGAATGTTCGTCGCCATCCCCACCGCTATGCCCGAAGAGCCGTTGGCGAGAAGGTTCGGGAATGAGGCGGGCAGGACGACAGGCTCTGTCAGCGTGCCGTCGTAATTCTCACGGAAATCGACGGCGTTCTCAGACAGCCCGTCGAGAAGCGCCTCCGCGGCCTCCGTCATCCGTGCCTCGGTGTACCGGCTGGCGGCGGGGTTGTCGCCGTCGATATTGCCAAAATTGCCCTGCCCGTCGACGAGCGGATAGCGTACGGCGAAATCCTGCGCGAGGCGCGCCATCGCGTCGTAGATCGCAGCATCGCCGTGCGGGTGGTAATTGCCCATGACGTCGCCGGAGATCTTGGCCGATTTCCGGAAGCCCCCGGAGGAGCCGAGGCGCAGCTCCCGCATGGCATAGAGGATGCGGCGATGGACGGGCTTCAATCCGTCGCGGGCATCGGGAAGCGCGCGATGCATGATCGTGGAGAGCGCGTAGGTGAGGTAGCGCTCGCCGATTGCCCTTCCGAGCGATTCCGTCAGGTCGCGGGGGGTCTGATCGCGGGTATCGTCATCCATGCGCGCAGATACCGCGCACCCGTCGCCCGGTAAAGCGCCGATGACACGAGCCGCGGCGGCATCGCTTCCGTCGCGACACCTTGGGTGAAAACACCGCAATTCGGGAGATCCATGCCGGCGGGATGCGGTATATGGCGGGTTCAGCGCCCCGGACCTGCCATGATTCGCCTTACGCTTCTTCTCCTTGCCGCCATCTTCGTGACGATGGTCCTCGCCGGGCGCGGACCCGATCCACGGGGTACCGTCGGCGGCACGCGCAACGTTGCCGCCTCCCGCGCCGAGCCCGTTCCCGAGGAACTCGTTCCGCAGCCGAACCGCCTCGACCTCGCCGACGAGCGGGGGGCGATCGAACGCGCGCTCGCCGCGAGCGAGGCGCCACCCGAAGCCCCACCGCCCCCCGAGGACGGTGAAGAGGCTGCGCCGGTGGCGGAGGGTCCGCCGCTTCGTTCGGTGTCCGGCAATCGCGTCAACATGCGCAGCGGGCCGGGAACCGCCTACGACGTGATCGGTCAGCTTCAGGAAGGCGAGCGCGTGGCGGTGCTCGACGATCCGGGCGATGGCTGGGTGGAGGTGGAAGTCTCTACGACCGGTACCCAGGGCTGGATGGCCGATTTCCTGCTCGCGGAATGAAGTGCGGCGCGCGCCGCAAGGAAGGCCGAATGACACGTACGATCCTCATCACCGGCTGCTCGTCCGGGATCGGCCTTGCCGCGGCGACACTCCTGCGGGAGCGCGACTGGCGGGTCTTTGCCGGGTGCCGCCAGTCCGAAGACGTATCGCGGCTCGAGCGGGACGGGTATGAGGCCCTGCCGCTCGACTACGCCGATCCCGACTCTCTCAGCGCGGCGCTTGACACCGTGCTCACGCGCACGGGCGGCACGCTCGATGCGCTTTACAACAACGGGGCTTATGCCGTCCCGGGTGCGGTCGAGGATCTGCCCGTGGAAGGGCTCCGGGCGATCTTCGAGGCGAACCTCTTCGGCTGGCACGCCCTGACGCGGTCGGTGATCCCGGTCATGCGCGCGCAGGGGCACGGGCGGATCGTCAATTGCTCCTCGGTGCTCGGGATCGTGCCGATGCGCTGGCGTGGCGCCTACGTAGCGACGAAGTTCGCGCTCGAGGGACTGACGGACGTCCTGAGGATCGAGATGCGCGACACTCCCATCCATGTCGTGACGTTGCGGCCGGGCCCCATCACCTCCCGCATCCGGGTGAACTCGATCCCGCATTTCGAGCGCTGGATCGACTGGCGCAAGTCACCACGCCGCGCGCAGTACGAGCGTTCCCTCATCGATCGCCTCTATGCCGAGCGCGGCCCCGACCCCTTCGAACTACCGGCCGCCGCCGTGGCGGAAAAGCTTCTGCACGCCCTCGAGACGCCGTCGCCGCGCGGACATTACAACATCACGAAAGCCACGCATCTGATGGCCGCGGCACGACGTCTCCTGCCTGCCCGCGCCCTCGACGCGATGATCGCCCGGCGCTGACCGGCCTCGCCTTTTCCGGCCGGTCTGCTATGTCGGCGGGCAACACGATCGGCGGGAGGCCCATCATGTCCAGCGATCCACTTTTCATCGTCGTCGCCGTCGCGGTGCTGGTCGTGCTCGGGATCCTGCTCCTCGGGATCGGCAGTTTCGGACGAGGCGGGGAGGCGAACGCCAAGACGTCGAACAAGTACATGCGCTGGCGGATCTACGCTCAGGCCGTGGCGATCGCGCTGATCCTCGTCTTCGTATTTTTTCGCCGCACGGGAGGATAGGCATGGTCGTTCTGAACAAGATCTACACGCGCACCGGGGACAAGGGGGAGACCGCGCTCGGCAATGGCACCCGCGTCTCCAAGTTCGACGCGCGGGTTACCGCCTACGGCACCGTCGACGAGGCGAACTCGACCTTCGGCCTCGCGCGTCTGCACGCCGAAGGCGAGATGGTCGAGCAGATCTCCGCGATCCAGAACGACCTCTTCGATCTCGGCGCGGATCTCTGCCGGCCCGGAATGGAAAAGGACGCGGAAGCCGAATATCCACCGCTTCGCATGAGCCCCGGCCAGACCGGGAGGCTCGAGAAAGAGATCGACCGGATGAACGAGGCGCTGGAGCCTTTGCGGAGCTTCGTGCTTCCCGGCGGCACGCCGCTCGCCGCGAACCTTCACCTCGCCCGGACGATCACCCGTCGCGCGGAGCGGCACACGCTCGCGCTTGCCGCGTCGGACGAGGTCAATCCCGCGGCGATCACCTATCTCAACCGGCTGTCCGACTGGTGTTTCTGCGCCGCCCGGCTGGCCAACGACGAAGGGCGCGGGGACATTCTCTGGACGCCGGGCAAGAACCGCTGAAAGGCGTGGGGCGCGACGCTTTCGCCGGGTATCGGGACGGTTTTCGGTTGTTGTTCGCCCCGCCGCTCGTCTACGTGTCGCTGCGGATGACCGAGGAGATGGGGACATGAAGGTACTGGTACCCGTAAAGCGGGTGATCGACTACAACGTGAAGGTCCGGGTGAAATCGGACGGGAGCGGCGTCGATCTCGGCAACGTCAAGATGTCGATGAACCCGTTCGACGAGATCGCGGTCGAAGAGGCGATCCGCCTCAAGGAGCGCGGTGCGGCGGAAGAGATCGTCGTGGTCTCCATCGGCGTGAAGCAGGCGCAGGAGACGCTCAGGACCGCTCTCGCGATGGGTGCCGACCGCGCGATCCTCATCGTCGCGTCCGACGACGTCCACACCGATATCGAACCGCTCGGCGTGGCGAAGCTCCTGAAGGCCGTGATCGACGAGGAGCAGCCGGGAATGGTGCTCTGCGGCAAGCAGGCGATCGACAACGACATGAACGCGACCGGCCAGATGCTTTCGGCACTCCTCGGCTGGTCCCAGGCGACCTTCGCCTCGAAGATCGAGATCGAGGGCGAGCACGCCACGGTCACGCGCGAGGTCGATGGCGGGTTGCAGACGATCAAGGTCAAGATGCCCGCCGTCGTCAGCGTCGACCTGCGGCTCAACGAGCCGCGCTATGCGAGCCTGCCGAACATCATGAAGGCGAAGAAGAAGCCTCTCGATGAAAAGACGCCCGGGGATTACGGCGTCGATGTCGCCCCGCGTCTCGAAATCGTGAGCACGTCGGAGCCCGAGGCGCGCAAGGCCGGTATTCTCGTGGGCTCGGTCGACGAGCTCGTGGACAAGCTCAAGAACGAGGCGGGGGTAATCTGATGGCGGTACTGCTTCTGGCCGAAGTGACGGACGGCACGCTCAACATGGACGCGACGGCGAAAGCGGTCACGGCCGCCAAGGCCCTCGGGGACGTCACGCTTCTCTGCACCGGCGAAAGTTGCGCGGGCGCGGCGGAAGAGGCGGCCAAGATCGACGGTGTCGAGAAGGTCCTCTGCGCCGAGGATGCGCTCTACGGCCACCGGCTGGCCGAGCCCGTCGCCGCCCTGATCGTGGATCTCGCAGGCGATTACAGCCATATTTGCGCACCGGCCACGACCGACGCGAAGAACATCTTGCCGCGTGTCGCGGCCCTCCTCGACGTGATGGTGATCACCGACGTCTCCGGTATCGTGGACAGCGACACGTTCGAGCGTCCGATCTACGCGGGCAACGCGGTACAGAAGGTCCGTTCGAAGGACGCGACGAAGGTGATCTCGATCCGCACCTCGACCTTCGACGCGGCGCCCGCGGGCGGCTCCGCGCAGGTCGAGACAATCGGTGCGGGCACGGCGCTGGGCCTTTCGGAATGGGTCGAGGACAAGGTCGCCGAAAGCGACCGGCCAGACCTCACCTCCGCGGGCATCGTCGTCTCGGGCGGACGCGGCATCGGCTCCGAGGAGAACTTCGAGATCGTGGAGAAACTCGCCGACAAGCTCGGTGCGGCGGTGGGCGCCTCCCGCGCGGCGGTCGATTCGGGCTATGCCCCGAACGACTGGCAGGTGGGACAGACCGGCAAGGTCGTCGCGCCCGACCTTTACATCGCCGTCGGCATCTCCGGCGCGATCCAGCACCTAGCCGGGATGAAGGATAGCCGCGTCATCGTCGCCATCAACAAGGACGAAGAGGCACCGATCTTTCAGGTTGCCGATTACGGCCTCGTGGGCGACCTCTTCGAGCTCGTGCCGGAACTGACCGAGAAGCTTTGAGGCGATGTCCCGTCACGCGCGCCGGGCGACCGGGCGCGAGACGGACGGCGCGAGTTCCGCGAGGATCGGCTTCACCGCGGCGGCAAGCCGATCGCCAAGCTCGCGGTGGGCGCGCGGACCGGGAACGCGAAGGGCGGCGTGCTCCTGCCCTTCGCCGTAGATCTTGCCCTCCAACGCCTCCGCCTCCGATCCGGAGATGTCCAGGACCTCCACGGTCGCACGGATCCGGCCACGCAAGGCACGCAGCATGGCCCGCGTGACGAGGGGCGGGTCGCCATCCTCGACCGTCTCCGCCGGATCGTCCGGCGACCGATCGCCGACCCACACCAGAACGACCTCGCCGCCGGTGCGGGCGCAGAGGAGATTCATCCGCTGTATCCAGTTGCGCTGCAACTCGTCGCGAATGAGGGCGAACCGGGCGGGCGAGCGGTCGTAAAGCTCGCCCAGCATGTGACGCACGAAATGATGCCGGGAGAAGTCGACCTCGGGATAGACCGCACGCAGGAAGTCGGTCTGCCGCACGATCCGGTCGTTGCGCCGCGAATGCATCGCGTAGAACCTGTTCTGGACGACATGCGCGCCCGACACCGCGATCACGGTGAGGCGCGCGTTCTGACAGGCCGCGAGAACCGCCTCGTCACCCAGGAACGCGTCGGGTCCGGCATGCGGCTTCGCGAGGTTCAGGCATCGCGTTCCGCTCGCCGCCTCGAGAAGTGCGGGATAGGGCGCATCGACATACCAACCGCAGGTCTCGATCCCGCCCAGCACCGCAATGTAATTTCCATCGTCATTGCCCGGAGCGCCGGACTTTGCGACACCCGGCATAAACGATCCGGTTTGCTCCATGTTCATCGCGACCCACTCCTCACATCCGTCTCACCCGGGACGAGACTAGGGGGGGGGAATTGGCAATCTGCTAAAGTTTCAATTTGATGGAAAGCAACGTGCCGCCGCGACGCCTTGCATCGCGCCCGCCGCGAAGCCTAAAGTCGCCCGGTACGTTCGGTGGGAAGGGATACGGCATGGAAATCAAGCGGGTCGGCGTGATCGGAGCGGGTCAGATGGGCAGCGGCATCGCCCATGTCTGCGCGCTTGCCGGATACGACGTGCTGCTGAACGACGTCGATCCCGATGCGCTCGAGAGAGCCTTGGAAACGATCACCTCCAACATGAACCGGCAGGTCTCGCGGGAGAAGATCGCGGGAGAGGACCGCGACGCGGCGCTCGGGCGGATCCGGACGACCGAGACGCTCGGAGAACTCGGTGAAACCGACCTCGTGATCGAGGCGGCGACAGAACGCGAGAGCGTGAAGGACGCAATCTTCGCCGAACTCGTGCCGCATCTGGGATCGGGCACGATCCTCACCTCGAACACCTCGTCGATTTCGATCACGCGGCTCGCATCGAAGACGGACCGACCGGAAAAGTTCATGGGCTTCCACTTCATGAACCCCGTTCCGGTGATGAGCCTCGTGGAGCTCATCCGCGGCATCGCCACGGACGAGGAAACGTTCGAGGCCTGCCAGTCGGTGGTCGAGCGGCTGGGCAAGACCGCCTCCGTCGCGGAGGATTTCCCCGCTTTCATCGTCAACCGCATTCTCATGCCGATGATCAACGAGGCCGTTTACGTCCTCTATGAAGGCGTGGGAGGGGTCGCCTCGATCGACAAGGCGATGAAGCTCGGCACGAACCATCCGATGGGACCGCTCGAGCTTGCCGATTTCATCGGGCTCGATACATGTCTCTCGATCATGAACGTCCTTCATGACGGGCTCGCCGATACGAAGTATCGGCCCTGCCCGCTGCTCACGAAGTACGTCGAAGCGGGCTGGCTCGGCCGCAAGTCGCAGCGCGGCTTCTACGATTACCGCGGAGAGAAACCCGTCCCGACCCGCTAGGCGTCCTTGTCGAGCGGCACGCGACGGCGATAGGTCGCGACGCGCCATGCGTACCAGGCGGCGAGGCCGACCACGACGGCCGTCGAGACGGGATTGAGCCATGTCGACACCCGCTCGTACTGAGCCTCCAGAATGTAGCCCGCGCCGGTGAGCAAGGCCGTCCAGACGGTCGTGCCGACCGTCGAATAGATCACGAAGCGCCCGAACGGCATCGGCACGAGCCCCGCAGGGACGGAGATGAAGGTCCGTACGGTGGGGATCAATCGGCCGAAGAGTACCGCCATGCCGCCATGCCGGTCGAACCAGCCCTGCGCCTCGTCGAATTCCTCGGGAGAGACGGTGAGCCAGCGGCCGTGTTTACGGGCCAGCTTGTGGATGCGACGCGCTCCGATCCGGAGGCCGATCCAGTACCAGAGGATCGCGCCGGCGAGAGAGCCCACGACTCCCGAGAGCAGCACGCCCAGGAAATTCATCGGTCCCGTCGCGGCATTGAACCCCGCGAGCGGCATGATCAGCTCCGACGGGATCGGGGGGAAGACGTTCTCGATGAACATGAGAAACGCGATCCCGAGATAACCGACCTGATCGATGATGCCGGAAATGAAATCGAACACGGTGCGCCTCCCTGGCAGAATATCGGCCGCCGCGAACCACTCGACCCTGACGGGGGTGGTGACATGTCCCGCGGCGGAACGACAGCCCTTCGTCGAGCGCACCGTGCTCTACGCACCGAAATTTGCTCTGGATTTCCGAAATCCGCTACCGCAGCCCGGGCGAAAACCGTGATCGACGGGCGTGATGTTTCAAGATCACGAGAGATAGCGATGGACGACACGCTGCTCCGCGTTATCCACGCTTGCGGTCGCTACATCTCCTCGTCGAAGCGATTGCGGACAAGTTCTTCGAGAGCATCGGCCAAAGCTTCGGCCTGTGCGCCGGTCGTCTCGATCTCGATGAACGTCCCGCGCGCGGCTGCCAGCATGAGCAGCCCCATGATACTGTCGCCCGAGGCGCTCATGCCATTGCAGGAGACCGTCGCCCGCGCGTCGTGCGCCTCGACCACCTCGACCAGCTTCGCCGAGGCCCGAGCGTGCAAACCCTTCTCGTTGACGATCTCCAGGCGCCGCGCCACCACCTAGCCCTTTCCGCCCGCCAGGCGCAGTTCAGGCTGGGTCGAGCCCATCGCGTCGAGGTATTTCCGACCCGCCATCAGCGCCCCGCTCACCGCCTCTCCGAGGGGCAGATGTCGCGACTTCGCAAGCTTGATGAGCATCGGCAGGTTGGCCCCGTAGACGATCCGCCGGTCACTCGGACTGCAGGCATTCAGGCTCAGGTTGGACGGCGAGCCACCGAACATGTCGGTCGCAACGATCACCCCGTCGCCGGTATCGACGCTATCAGCCGCAGCACAAATCTCGGCCTGTTTCACATTGCGGTCGCAATCGGGCTCTATGGCGATTGCCTGAACGCCATTCTGCCGGCCCACCACATGTTCGACTGCGGCCAAAAATTCGTGGGCGAGGCCCCCGTGAGCCACGATAACAATGCCGATCACGGCGCATTTCCCCTGCTGGGACGCGCCACGATCCCCGCGCGCCGCTCTAGCTCCCTGTGACGAGTTGACACCTGCCATCCCTCCGCCGCAAGGGCTTTCGCCAGCTTTTCGGCCACGGCAACGGATCTGTGTTGCCCTCCGGTACATCCCATCGCCACGTTGAGATGCGTTTTCCCCTCTGCCACGAATGCCGGCAGCAGATCGGTGATCATGTCGTGCATTTGGCGATAGAACGGATCGAAGCGCGGATCGGCCGCCACGTAGGCCGCAACGTCCGGATCGAGTCCCGTCCCGTTCCTCAACGCACCGTCCCAATGCGGATTGCGCAGGAAACGGAGGTCGAACACCATGTCGACGCCGCGCGGCAGACCGCGCTTGTAGGAGAAGGAATGGACCGAAACCCCGAAGCCGGGGCTGTCGTCCATCCGGAACTGCCGCACGATCTCGGCCCGCAGGTCATGCGGCGTCATGTCGGACGTGTCGATGAGGATGTCGGCCTGCGCCCGCAACGCCGTCAAGTACTCGATTTCGCGCGTTATTCCCTGGGCCGGCATGTCCTCCGGGGCGAGCGGATGGCGCCGGCGCGTCTCCGAGTAGCGGCGTTCCAGCACCTCCGGTGCGGCATCGAGATAGAGAAGTTCCGCGCCGGTCTCCGGCGCCTCGGTCAGCCGCTCCACGATCTCGAGCATCGCGTCCGGGCTGAAATCACGATTGCGGACGTCGATCCCGAGTGCGAGGGGACGGCGTGCTTCCGCGTGAACCCGATCCACGGTCAGCACACGGTCGATCAGGCTCAGCGGAAGATTGTCGATCGCCTCGAAGCCCAAATCCTCGAGCGCATCGATCGCCGTCGAGCGCCCGGCGCCCGATGGGCCGGTGACGAGAAGAACGCGGATCACCTCGTGTTCGGTCATCTGTCCTCCGCGAGGCCTCCCTTCAAAATTTGCACAATGATGGCCGGAATATGGGGATTGTCCCGGCCGGATATGAGAGGAAGGCGAATCCCCAGAATGTCGCATGTCGCACGGTCCGGCAGGCGCCGCTCCGCGGCGTGGTCGAGATCGACGACGAGGGCGATCGGCGTGGGCGGCGCGGGGTCGGCACGGAGCAGCCCGACCCCGCGCGCTTCGACAAGTCCCAGGATCGTTGCGGGCGCCCAGGCAAGCAGACCGCGCGGGGAAGCCGCGAGGGCCGTCTGGTCGTCGGCGACGAGCTGCGCGCCCAGCGCCATGAGCTGAAAGGCGAGCGACGATTTCCCGCCACCTGCCCGGCCGCGCAACAGGATGCCTCGACCCTCCCAGGCTACGGCGCTTGCATGCAGGATCGTACCGGGCTCGGGGGGTCGGGTCATACCGGCAATCCCACGACCAGCCGTGCACCGAGCGGTTCGGAGGTCGGATCGGCCTCCGTCGGCTCGATATTTTCCGCCCAGATCACGCCGCCATGCGCCTCGACGATCTGCTTGGAGATCGCCAGTCCCAGGCCGGAATTATTGCCGAACTGGCCTTCGGGCCGCTCCGAATAGAAGCGATCGAAGATCCGTTGCAGGGCCGAGGGGGGAATGCCGGGGCCGGTATCCTCCACGACCACGAGGATCCGATTGGCACGCCGCCGCGCCCAAAGACGGATCGCGTCCCCGTTCTCGCAAAAGGAGATCGCGTTCGTCAGGAGGTTGACGAAGACCTGTGCGAGCCGGCTTTCGAGACCCTCGATCACGATCGGTTCGGTGGGAAGATCGGTGATGAACTCGATGCCCTTCTCCTCCGCCTCTCGGCCGAGGTATTCGGCGATATTGGTGAGCGTGCGCAACAGGTCGAAGGGCTCTTCCTCCTCCCGCACGAGTTCGCTGTCGAGCCGCGAGGCGTTCGAGATGTCGCTGACCAAGCGGTCGAGCCGCTGGACGTCGTGGTCGATGACCTCGAGCAACCGCTCGCGCTGTTCGTCGGTCTTGACGAACCGCAGGGATCCCACGGCGGAACTCAGCGAGGCGAGCGGGTTCTTGATCTCGTGGGCGACGTCCGCGGCGAACCTTTCGTTGGTCTCGATGCGGTCGTAGAGCGCGGAGACCATGCCGCCGAGCGCGCCCGACAATCGCCCGATCTCGTCGGATCGCGCGCTCAGATCGGGAAGCCTGACCCGGTCTGATTTCTCCACGCCCGGATCGGAATTGCGGTGGCGTCCGATCTCTGCGGCGGACGCCAGTTTCTCGAGCGGACGCGCGATCGTGGAGGCGAGAAACATGCTGAGCATCGCGGAGACGAAAACAGCGACGAGGAACATCCGCAACAGATGTTCGCGACCCGACCAGAGAATACGATCCATCCCGGCACGATCCGCCACGAGGGCAAGCACGCCGATCGTCTCTCCACCTGCATCGATCGGCGCGGCGATCGCGCCGTGGACTGCGGCTAGTTCCTCCCCCATTGCGGCGGAAGGCCCGCCGACGAGAGCGGCTCGCGCCGCGGCCGCGAGGTCGGGGGCATCTGGCTCGCCGAAGAGCCAGTCGAAGCGCGTGACGAGATCGATGCCGCGGTCAGGCGGTGTCGCATCGGGCGCGCGGGCGGCCAGGAGTTCCCCCTCGGCGTCGAAGAGCGATACCTGACCCGGCGCGATCCAGTCCGCGTCGAGAAGTTCAGCGGCACGTTCACGCAGGGCATCGCGTGGCGATCCGCTCGCGGCGAGCATTTCCCCAATCAATCGCGCGGAAAGATCGGCCTCGACGAGGCGCGCCGTCCGGAGTTCGGCGTCGAGTTCCCGGCGCGCCGGATCGAGGATGAGCACGCCGGCGACGAGCAACAGGATCGCCAGAATATTGACGAAGACGATCTTGCGCGTGAGCGTGGAACGGTTGACGGTCACGAGCCGATCACGCCGTCCGCGACGCACCTTGGCCCGCACCGCGTCATTCCCGTACGTCATCTGCTGCGGCGCCGTTTGCATCGCTATTCTTCGTTGTAGCGATAGCCGATGCCGTAGAGCGTCTCGATCGCGGTGAACTCCCCATCGACCAGCCGGAGCTTCTTGCGCAGCCGCTTGATATGACTGTCGATCGTCCGGTCGTCGACATAGACCTGATCGCCGTAGGCCACATCCATGAGCTGGTCGCGCGATTTCACGAAGCCCGGCCGCTGCGCGAGTGCCTGCAGGAGCAGGAACTCGGTCACGGTGAGCGAGACCGGCACGCCCTTCCATGTCACCGCGTGACGAGCGGGATCCATGCTCAGCGCTCCGCGACGCATGGTGAGTTCGGCCTCCGCTTCGGTCACCTCGCCGCCGCCGATCACCTCCTGCCGGCGCAGGAGCGACCGGATCCGCTCCACAAGGAGACGCTGGGAGAACGGTTTCTTGACGTAATCGTCGGCACCCATCCGCAGGCCCAGCACCTCGTCGATCTCGTCGTCCTTCGAGGTCAGCAGGATAATGGGCATGGCCGTCTTCTGCCGCACGCGCTGGAGCAGATCCATTCCGTCCATCCGCGGCATCTTGATGTCGAAGACCGCCATATCCGGCAGCCCGCGCCCGAACGCCTCATAGGCCTGCTGGCCGTCGGTATAGGTCTCGACCTCGAAACCTTCGGCTTCCAGCATCATGGAAACCGAGGTCAGGATATTCCTGTCGTCGTCCACCAGGGCGATCTTCGACATCTTCAGCGTCCCTTCGTTCCTTGCCAAGGTGGTCCATGTCGGGCCCGAATTCGGGCACGTCCGCGACAGGATCGCCGCGCATGCCCGGGCCCTGTCCCCTCCGCCAGCGCGTTTATGGCCCGACAATCCTTAAAGCTGCCTGAATTCATCCATTGTCCCGCCATTCTCACTGATTGCGCTAAACCGGACCTGATTGCGCTAACTGCGAGCGCCACGCCTATTCGTGCGTCATTTCCTTATGCTATTGAGGAGCGTCCGCGCGTTGCGGGCCAGAATTCGCAATGCCGCAGAGCCGAGGAGCCGCGCAGATCATGACCCAAGGACGTGTCAATTCCGCCCACACTCTGGAGGATCAGGGCATCGCCGGACTCGGCGAGGTCTTCTACAATCTGACGGAGCCCCAGCTCGTCGAGGCGGCCCTCGCCCGCGGGGAGGGCAAGCTCGGCCGCGGTGGAACGCTGCTCGTGACGACGGGCAAGCATACGGGGCGCTCGCCCAAGGACAAGTTCACGGTGAAGACGCCATCGGTCGAGGATGCGATCTGGTGGGAGAACAATCCGCCGATGGAGCCCTCCTCCTTCGACGCGCTTCACGCCGACATGCTCGCGCACATGAAAGGCAAGGACTACTTCGTCCAGGATCTCTTCGGCGGCGCGGATCCCGCACACAGGCTTGACGTGCGGGTCGTCACCGAGCTTGCCTGGCACGGGCTCTTCATCCGCCATCTGCTCCGTCGCCCCGAGCGCGATGCGCTCGACGAGTTCACGCCCGACTTCACCATCGTCAACTGCCCGAGTTTCCGTGCGGATCCCGAGAAGCACGGGTGCCGGTCGGAGACGGTGATCGCCATCAACCTCGACGCCAAGCTGATCCTGATCGGCGGCACGGAATATGCGGGCGAGAACAAGAAGTCGGTCTTCACGCTCCTCAACTATCTCCTGCCCGAGAAGAACATCATGCCGATGCATTGCTCGGCCAATCACGCGCCGGGCAATCCCGTCGACACGGCGGTGTTCTTCGGCCTCTCCGGGACCGGCAAGACGACCCTCTCCGCCGATCCCTCGCGCGTCCTCATCGGCGACGACGAGCATGGCTGGTCGGATCGCGGAACGTTCAATTTCGAGGGCGGTTGCTACGCCAAGACGATCAACCTGTCGGCGGACGCGGAGCCGGAGATCTACGCCACGACGCAGCGCTTCGCGACGGTGATCGAGAACATGGTCTATGATCCCGACACGCGGGTGGTGGATTTCGAGGACGACAGCCTGACGGCGAACATGCGCTGCGCCTATCCGCTCGACTACATCTCCAACGCCTCCTCGAACTCGCTCGGCGGGCATCCGAAGAACGTCATCATGCTGACCTGCGATGCGTTCGGCGTCCTACCCCCGATCGCACGGCTTTCGCCGGCGCAGGCGATGTACCATTTCCTGTCGGGGTTCACGTCGAAGGTCGCGGGCACCGAGCGTGGCGTCACGGAACCGGAGCCGACCTTCTCCACCTGCTTCGGCGCCCCCTTCATGCCGCGCCGGCCGGAAGTCTACGGCGAGCTCCTGAAGCAGAAGATCGCGAAGCACGGCGCGACGTGCTGGCTCGTGAACACCGGCTGGACCGGCGGCGCCTACGGCACAGGCTCCCGGATGCCCATCAAGGCCACCCGCGCGCTTCTCTCCGCCGCCCTCGATGGCACGCTGGAGCGGGCGCCCTACCGCAAGGATCCGAATTTCGGCTTCGAGGTCCCGACCACCGTCGAAGGCGTGCCGGATATCCTGCTCAATCCGCGCAGGACGTGGAACGATACCGAGGGCTACGACCGGCAGGCAAAGAAACTGGTCGAGATGTTCTCCAAGAACTTCGAGCAGTACGAGCGTCATATCGACGATGACGTGAAGGCGATCGCCCTCGGCTGATCCAAGGTCCGCGCAGCGCAATGCGGCGCGGATTGCACGATGCCGTCCTGATCACATGGATGATCCGGAAAGAAATATCGGAACTTGCAGCCTCCCCTGACCCTTCCGCCCAGACGAGACCGAGAGGTCGGACACCAGGGGAGGACCGCATGTCCACACGATCGAGAACCCGCACACTTCTGCTTGGAACCGCGCTGACGCTGCCGCTTGCCGGCGCGGCATTCGCCCAGACGATCGAGTTCAACCAGGAAGAACTCGCCTCGAAGAGCCAGGAATGCCAGTCCCTGGCGCAGGAGGTGCAGGCCTCCGGCGGTCCGGTCGAGGCCGTCGATCCGCAAGCGGTCGTGGACGCAATCAACGAGGACAATTCAGAGAATTGCTCCAGTCTCGCGGAGCAGATCACAGCAGCGTCGAGCGACACCTCCCAGCAGACCGATCAGCAGAGCAACGACCAGGCCGCCAGCGATCAAGCGTCAAGCGACCAATCGGCCAGTGATCAACAAGGCAGTGATCAGCAGAATTCCGATCAGCAGGAGACCGATCAGCAGCAGACTGATCAGCAGAGCTCCGACCAGCAAGGCTCCGATCAGCAGGGCGAAAGCGAGACCACGCAGACGACGGAGCAGATCGATCTGAGCGAGCAAGCCACGATCGAGGGACAGGCCGAAGTCACGGTTCCCGAGCCCGAGGTCGATGTGCAGGTTCCCGCCCCCTCCGTGCGCGTGACCGAGACGCAGCCGCAGGTTGATGTGACGCAGGCGCCGATGGACATCGAGTTGCAACAGGAACAGCCCCGAATTTCGGTCGAGATTCCCGAGATCATCGTCCGGGTCGAGATACCGGCGCCGACGATCTACGTGTTGCAGAACGACCCCCAGGTCAGCGTCGATGCGCAGGATCCGCAGGTCGAGGTTCAGCAGGGCGAGCCTCAGGTTTCCGTTTCCCAGGGCGATCCGCAACTCAACGTCGATCTCGGCGTCGATGCGGGCGATCAATCGGGAGACAGTTCCGAGGCGCAATCGGGCAGCGATACCGACGACACGCAATCCGCCTCGGACGCGCAATCCGGCTCCGACACGCAATCCTCCGGTGGCAGCGAGCAGAGCCAGGCCGACGTCCAGGTCTCCGAGGGCGACCCCAATGTCGAGATCGTGCAGCCCGACGGCGAAGCACAGGCGAATGTCAGTAGAGGCGGTGAACCTACCGTCTCGTATCAGGCTCCGGAACCCAACGTCACCGTCATGATGTCCGAAGAGCCAACCATCGAGGTGACGCAGAGCGGCGAACCGACCGTCACGGTCGAAACGCAGGAAGAGCGCCAGCAGCGTCAATCCCAGCAGCAGCAGGCGTCATCGGATCAGGGATCGTCCGACCAAAGCTCCTCGGGGCAGGAAGCGCCGGAGCAAAGCTCTTCGGACCAGGGATCGGCCGATCAAAACTCCTCGGAGCAGGAAGCGCCCGAGCAAAGCTCGGCGGATCAAAGCTCATCGGATCAGCCATCGGCCGAGCAGGATTCGTCGGGACAGGGTTCCACCGACGAGCCCGCCGCCTCGACCGAGCAGGCATCGCAATCCTCAGGTGGGTCCGATAGCGGCGACCAAGCCGCGCAATCCGATGCCACAGCGCAGGACGAGGCCGCGTCGGATACGCAGACGGCTCCCGATTCCGCAGCGTCCGGTGGGACGATGATGACGGTCGGCGAGATCCTCGGCATGGAAGTCGTGACGGCCGACGGCGAAAACCTCGGCAACCCCTCCGCCATCGTCGAGATCGACGGTGAACCCAATCTCGTGCTCGCGAGCGGCGGTTTCCTCGGTATCGGCGAGACCGAAGTCCCCGTCCCGATGGAGAACGTCACCGTTCAGGACGGACAGCTCTCGATCGACAGCATGACGCAGTCCGAAATCGAGGCGGCAGACGATTTCGAGTACGACGAGAATGCCGCGCTGCCCGACGATCAGGAAGTCAGCATCGGCGGCTGACGCAGCTTATCCTTGTGTTCGACGAGAGGGCGCCTCCGGGCGCCCTCTCGCGTTTGCTACTCCATGATGCCGCGCCGGACGAGGTTCAACCCGACGACGATGAGCACGAAGAGCGTCAGCTTGCGGAATTTCTCCTGATCGAGCCGATCCCCAAGAAGAAACCCGCCCCACATGCCGATCCCCGCCGGAACCAATAGGAGCGCGGAGAGCGGCAGCGTTTCGCGATTGAGTACGCCCGATTGCAGATGACCCAGGAGGAGGGTCACGGACCCGAGCCCGTAGACCACGCCTTGCACCGCCATCTGCTTGGCCTTCGGCGTGTCGAGCGCGATGAGGTAGAGGACGGTCGGCGGACCCCACGTTCCGGCAAGGCCGCCAAGCGCGCCGGACAGGAGCCCGACGGCCCAATCGAACCGCCGTCGTGCCGACGGAGCTACGGAAAAGCGCCATCCGGTCAGCTGCAGGACCGACAGGACGGTCACCGGAATGCCGAGGACCAGATACATCGTCTTGGGTGAAAGCGACGTCAGAAACTGCGCCGTGATGAAGATCATCACGCAGACGATTCCGACATAGAGGCGGAATTCGTACAGTGCCTCGCGCGCGGGTCCGAGGCCGGCGCGTATCACCTGCAATCCGTTCGACATCACGATCGGAAGGATGATGCCCGCGACGACCAGACGTGGATCGATCAGGAGGGACATGCCGGAGATCATGATGAGCGGCATCGCGAACCCGACCGCGCCCTTCACGAACCCCGCCACAAGCGTCACCGCGATCGCGAAAAGGAGGAGGTTGGTCGGGAGGAGATCATACGGCAGCATGTCCTCGCTCTACACCGCTTCGCCGGGAACGCCAGCCCATACCGCGGCGGGGCGAACATCCATGAGATTCGCTTTTTGTTGCCATGCGGCGGGGCGCGGGCTACCCACATTCGCAATGTGCTTCATGGAGGGTTCGATATGGCCCCTGACGGACAAGACGGCGGTTTCGCGCCGCAGGCGCCGGTCCTCGGCGACCTTATCGAGACGACCCGAGCCGCACTCGCCGCCGCGACGACCGTGCTGGATCAGGCCAAGGTTTCGGTTCGCAAGCTCGTGGTGGAGAATGACCGCGTCTCCCCCGATCTGCTCGAAACGCACCAGGCCGCCGCCCACGGGCTTGCCTGGCTCGCGACATATGTGCAGGCCCTGGGCCAGATGCAGGCCTGGGTGGACGCGCTTTCGGCAGAGGGTACGTTCGGCGAAGTGGAAGAACTCCTCCATCAGATCGCCTTCGCCGAATATCTCGCCCAGCTCCGGGGCGGCATTCCGATGAGCCAGACGGAGTTCGTCCGTCCCGCCGATCTCGGCCTCGAACCGGACGATCTGGGCGCTCTCGACGACCCGTCGGTGGTACGCCTCATAGCAGAGGGCGGCAGCCAGACCGCACGGATGCGCCTCGTGACGCTGATGCGCGAGAACGGCGGCGCGATCACGACCGGGCGCACCGGCCTCGACGACGAGCTCGAGATGATCCGGGAGCAGTTCCGCCGCTTCACCCTGGACAAGGTCGCACCGCATGCGCATGGCTGGCACCTGCGCGACGAATTGATCCCGACGGAGATCATTTCCGAGATGTCCGAGATGGGCGTCTTCGGTCTCACGATCCCGGAGCAATACGGGGGCTTCGGCCTTTCCAAGGCATCGATGTGCGTGGTCAGCGAGGAATTGTCCCGCGGCTATATCGGTGTCGGGAGCCTCGGGACCCGGTCCGAGATCGCGGCCGAGCTCATCCTCTGCGGTGGGACTGAGGCTCAGAAGGAGCAATGGCTCCCCGGTATCGCCTCCGGAGCGATCCTGCCCACCGCGGTCTTCACGGAACCCAATACCGGATCCGATCTCGGATCGCTTCGGACCCGCGCGACGAAGGACGGCGACACCTGGAAGATTACCGGCAACAAGACCTGGATCACCCATGCTGCCCGCGCTCAGGTCATGACGCTGCTCGCCCGGACCGATCCCGGGACGACGAATTACGCGGGCCTGTCGATGTTCCTCGCGGAGAAGACACCGGGCACCGACGACGCGCCCTTTCCCGATGCGGGCATTTCGGGCGGCGAGATCGAGGTGCTCGGCTATCGCGGAATGAAGGAATACGAGCTCGGTTTCGACGGGTTCGAGATCAAGGGCGAGAACCTGCTCGGCGGTGCGGAGGGCAAGGGCTTCAAGCAGCTCATGGAGACCTTCGAATCGGCCCGGATCCAGACCGCCGCCCGCGCGATCGGGGTCGCGCAATCCGCGCTCGACGCCGGGATGCGATATGCGGAGGACCGCAAGCAGTTCGGAAAGCCGCTGATCGCCTTCCCGCGCGTGGCGGGCAAGCTCGCGATGATGGCCGTCGAGATCATGGTCGCGCGCCAGCTGACCTACTTTTCCGCCGTCAGGAAGGATGCCGGAGAGCGCTGCGACGTCGAGGCGGGGATGGCGAAGCTGCTCGGCGCGCGCGTCGCATGGAGCGCGGCCGACAACGCCTTGCAGATCCACGGTGGTAACGGTTTCGCCCTCGAATACGAGATCAGCCGCATCCTCTGCGATGCCCGGATCCTCAACATCTTCGAGGGCGCCGCGGAGATCCAGGCCCAGGTCATCGCGCGCCGCCTCCTGAACTGAAGGCGGTCAGGCGAGGAAGGCGCGAGACATCCTCGCCACGAGCCGGTCCCGCGCAGCCGGGATCGGCCGATCGCCCAATGCGGGGGCGAGCCAGCGATCAAGGAAATACCCGGTGACCCGCAGGCCCTGTAGCAGTTCCGTCGCCGTCGCCTGACCTCGACCCAGAAGGCAGGGAGGGAGGGGCAGAAGTCGGTTCGACCAGTTGCCCGCCCCGGTTCTCGAAACCGCGCGCCCCGATCTGGGCGAGACATAGGTGAGGTCCTCCGTCGCCCCCGTTACCGCACACGTGCCGAGATCGAGGCCGAAGCCAAGCGAGTCCAGCAAGCCCCGCTCCCAAAGCAGGTAAGCGAGCGGCCAATCCTCCTCGTCCCCCAGACGGTCGAGTAGATCGAGGCTCATCGCGTAGAGGGCAGGCTGCGCCTGCCGCTCCGGCAGGGCGAAGGCGAGGAGGGTCGTGGTCGCGTGCAGCGCGGCGAGGGCGAGCGGATCGGCGAGGAGTTCGCTCCTCCCCCGCACGGGCTCGACTGTGAACGCGCCCATATGCTCTTCCAGCCGCGCCCGCCAGGTCAGCGCGAGTTGCGCGCCGGGCTGCAGCACCGGCGCGAGCCGCCGTCCGCCGCCGCCCCGGACCACGCCCGCATGCCGCCCCCGCTCAAGGGTAAAGACATCGATAATCGCGGCGGTCTCGCCATGCCGCCGGACGGCGAGCACCATGCCCTCCTCGCGCCATTCGATCATCCCGCCCCCATGTCACTCGAGCCCCGGCGCGTCGAGAAGATGCCTCCCTGCCCGGTCCTCCACCTCGATCACCCAGAGATCGGGATCGGAGCGACGCTGCGCGGCGATGGCGCGATCGACGTCCGCCTCCGGCCCCGCGGCGAGCTCCATCCAGACCCGCTCGTCCCGCGCGAAGTCGAAACTCCGCTGGAAGACCGCCGCCTGCCCGTCGAGGGTCGCGCATTTCACGAGGATTGCCCCGGCCGTCGCATCTCCGCGCGCGACGACGAAGGCTGGGATCAGTTCGAGTTCCAGGCGGCGCAGATAGGCCCGTACCCAGAATTCCGCGCTCAGCCGCGGCATCTGTCGCGCTCAGGTGCCATCGTGGAAATCAAGGCCGATCTCGGAATACCGCTCCGCCTCGTCGAGCCATCCCGGCCGGACCTTGACCTGCAAGAAAAGATGCACCTTGCGGCCGAGGAATGCCTCCAGGTCCGTTCGCGCCGCCTGTCCGATCGCCTTGATCGTTTCGCCCTTGCGGCCGAGGACGATGCCCTTGTGGCCATCGCGCACGACATAGATCACCTGGTCGATCCGCGCCGATCCGTCCTCGCGCTCCTCCCAGCCTTCGGTTTCCACGGTGATCTGGTAGGGCAATTCCTGATGGAGGCGCAGCGTGAGCTTTTCCCGCGTCGTCTCCGCCGCGATCATCCGCATTGGCAGGTCGGCGATCTGGTCTTCTGGATAGAGCCACGGGCCTTCCGGCACGACACCGGCGAGCCACGATGCGAGACCCTCCACCCCATGCCCCTTCTCGGCGGAGACGAGGAACGTCTCGTCGAAGGCGAACCGCTCGTTCATCGCCTTCGTAAGCCCGAGGAGGACTGGCGGCTCCACCCGGTCGATCTTGTTGATGACGAGTGCCGTCGGTCGAGAGAATCCCCGTTCCTCCAGCCCCGCGACGATCCGCTCCACGCCTTCCGTCGCGCCGCGATGTGCCTCGATCAGAAGAAGGAGGACATCGGCATCCGCCGCGCCGCTCCAGGCGGCGGCAACCATCGCGCGGTCGAGACGACGCTTGGGCTGGAAGAGACCGGGCGTGTCGACGAAGACGATCTGGCTCGCCCCCGACATCGCCACGCCCCGGATTCGCGCCCGCGTGGTCTGGACCTTGTGGGTGACTATCGAGACCTTCGCCCCCACCATGCGATTGAGAAGCGTCGATTTCCCGGCATTCGGCTCGCCGAGAAGCGCGACGAAGCCTGCCCGCGTGTCACTCATCCGTCGCCTCCAGAATTTCAAGGAGCGCCTGTGCGGCCTCCTGTTCGGCGGCACGCTTGGACGTTGCGCGACCTCGCGCCGTCCGTCCATCCGAAAGCCGCACCTCTATGGTGAAGAGCGGCGCGTGGTCGGGGCCGTCGCGCGCGATCTCGCGGTATTCCGGCGGTGACTGGCGGCGCGCCTGCGCCCATTCCTGAAGCGCCGTCTTCGGGTCCCGCGCATCGGCCTTCACGCGCGCGATGCGGTCGCCCCAGAGCCGCAAAACGACGTTTCGCGCGGCGTCGAACCCGCCATCGAGGTAGATCGCCGCGATCACCGCCTCGGTCGCATCACCCAGAAGCGCGTCCTTCCGACGACCGCCGGACAACGTCTCCGACCGACCGAGCCTCAGAACCGCGCCGAGGTCGATCTGCCGTGCAACGTCGGCGCAGGTCTCTTTTCGCACGAGAGCATTGTATCTCGGCGCGAGCTGACCTTCCGCGGCGCCGGGATCGGCGGCGAGTAGTGCCTCGGCCATCACGAGCCCGAGCACGCGGTCGCCTAGAAATTCCAGGCGCTGGTTGTCTGGGCGGCTTCGCGAGGAAATGGAGCCGTGCGTCAAAGCGCGGATCAGGAGGGCGGGATCGGCGAAATCATGGCCGAGCCTGCGCGAGAAATCCTCGTGTTCCGCAGACAGTTTCACTCGATCTTCTCGAAGAAGCGATCCGGACGCCATGTCCAGAAGAAGAACATCGACCGTCCCGCGGAGGAGAACATCACCCGGTCGGCGCGCCCGATCAGGTTCTCGTAGGGCACGAAGCCCACGCCCATCGCCGACGGGCTGACGCGGCTGTCGGTGGAATTGTCGCGATTGTCGCCCATGAAGAAGTACTGCCCCTCGGGCACCGTGTAGACGGGCGTGTTGTCGAGGCGGCTGTCGCGGATGTTGAGGATCGAATGGGAAACCCCGTTCGGGAGCGTCTCGATGAACTTCTCCTTCAGGCAATCGGCGCCGAGGCCAACGCCCGCATTGGCGCATTGCGGCAGGTTGCCGACCGGGCCCTGTTTCTCGAACGTCTCGACGAAAGTTCCGTCGGGGACCTGCGGGGCCTCCTCTCCGTTGATGAAAAGCACCCCGTCGCGCACCTGCACGGTATCGCCCGGCAGGCCGATCAGGCGCTTGATGAAGTCAGACCCCGTGACCGGGTGGCGGAACACGACCACATCGCCCATCTCGGGTTCCGATCCGAACCAGCGCCCGTCGATGAACTTGCACATCGAGAAGGGGCAGGAATTCTCGGAATAGCCGTAGGCCATCTTGTTGACGAAGAGGAAATCGCCGACGAGCAAGGTGTCCTTCATGCTGCCCGAGGGGATCCAGAACGGCTGGAAGAACAGGGTGCGGAAGATCCCCGCGATCAGGAGGGCGTAGACGACGGTCTTGACCGTCTCGAACACGCCTTCCTTCTTTTCGGCACGGGCCATGGATGTGTCCTTGCTGGAGGTCGACCGCTTCATGGGCGGCGCCGTCAGGGCTGTCAAGCGAACGAGCGTGTGAGACCCTTGGCCGGCCGCGGACCGTCAGGATCGAAGCGGGTCCGCCACGGGCCGCCCCTCGATCACGACGAAGGCCTGTGCCCAGGGGTGATCGTCCGTCAGTGTCACATGGATTATCGCCTCGTATCCCGGGGGCGTGATCTCCGCCAGGCGCCGCGCGGCCCATCCGGTGACCTGCATGACGGGCTGGCCGGTCGGCAGATTGTCCACCGCCATGTCCTTCCACGCGATGCCCATCCGAAGGCCTGTCCCGAGTGCCTTGGAGCAGGCTTCCTTGGCCGCCCAGCGCTTCGCGTAGGTCCCGGGCGTATCCGCGCGCCGTTCGGCCTTGCGTTGCTCGGTCTCGGTGAACACACGGTGGCGGAAGCGATCGCCGAACCGCTCGAGCGTCGCGGCAATCCGGTCGATATTGGCCAGATCGGTTCCGATACCGAGGATCATGCGCGTCGCACGATCACTCTTGCGCCACGGCGTCGAAGGTGAAGACGTGCCGTCCCTCCACCTTGAACGTCTCGACGATCTCGCGTGCACGATCCGAGACCAGCCAATCCTCGATGCGGTCGGCGAGGTCGGACCTCACGCCCTCATGCGTGTCGGGATTGACGGGAACGAAGGTAAACTGGTCGCGCAGGGCCGGATCCTCCGCGAAGAGGATCGCCAGACCGTCGCGTCCTTCGGACCGAAGCCAGCTGATCCTGTCGGCGATGAGATAGGCTTCGGCTTCGGCCGCGGCCTCGATTGTCGCCTGCATGCCGGCATTGACCGTTTCGTACCAGTCGGCCTGCGGATCGAGCCCCGCCCCGCTCCAGAGCGCCCTTTCCCGCACGTTGCTCTGGCTTCCGTCGCCGCGGCTGACGAAAGCGGCGCGGCGTCCCGCGATCGCCGAGAGGGCCTGCCGCACGGATTTCGCCTCTCGAATACCGGCAGGATCGGCTTTCGGTCCGATCAGGGCGAAGTCGCTATGCATGATCTCGCGCCGGCGAAGGCCGTCGCCGGACCGAAGGAGACCCTCTTCCAGATGCCGATCGTCGATCAGCACGGCGTCGACCGCGCCCTCTTGGGCTAGCTGCGCGGCCCTCCGGGGGCTGACCGTCCTGAGCCGTACGGAAATGCCCGTATCCTCCTCCATCGCGGAGATGAGGGCGGCGGAGAGCCCGGAACGGGCGAGAGGAGCCGAGATGGCGAGCCTGATCTCGTCCGCCGCGGCCGGTGCGATCAGGAAACAGGACAGAAACATAGCAAGAAGCCATCGCATCATGCCCTGCCATGGCTTCGCCGACATCCTCGACACTGACCGGCCTCCCGCATGTTTCAACCGTCTGGGACGGTTTTGACATGCGAAAGCGGCGCCGTCACCACGACCGAAGCGATCCGAGTTCAACTATACGGGATCGCTGTCATCCCGCGATGAACGGGACGCGTCAGCGACCAGATCAATCCTCCGAGTCGTCGTCCCGCGGGCCGTCCGGAAGATTAAAGAAGCTGTCCGCATCGCTCACGTCGCGGTCGTTCTCTTCTTCGAGTTCCTCGCCGGTATCGCTCAGCGTGAAGGTCTCGAGGCCGGAGATCGACGACGGCATCCGCGTCTCCGTGCCGCCCTCGAGGCTCTGCTCGGTGGAGACGAGCTTGCGACGCTCGTCATCGGTCATCACCTCGCCTTCCCGTGCCTTTTTGGCGGCGGCCTTCTGGACGATTAGGTCCAGTTCCGTCTGCCGGCACAGGCCCAGGGCCACCGGATCGATCGGCTCGATATTGTTGATGTTCCAGTGGGTCCGCTCCCGGATCGCCTGGATCGTGGGCTTCGTCGTCCCGACGAGCTTCGAGATCTGCGCGTCCGCGAGTTCCGGGTGGAACTTCACGAGCCAGAGGATCGCGGCGGGACGGTCCTGCCGCTTCGACAGCGGCGTATAGCGCGGACCGCGACGCTTCTCCTCGCCCACAGCGGCGGCGTTGAACTTCAGCTTCAGGCGATGGGTCGCATTCGCCTCGCCCTTGTCAATCTCTTCCTGCGTCAGCTGGTTATTGGCGATCGGGTCGAACCCCTTCACGCCCACCGCGACATCGCCATCGGCGATGCCCTGGACCTCGAGTTCGTGCAATCCGCAGAAATCGGCAACCTGCTTGAAGGTCAGCGTGGTGTTGTCCACGAGCCAGACTGCGGTGGCCTTGGCCATGATCGGTTTGTCAGCCATCGGACGTCTCCTTCGTCATCGGCATGCCATCCCCGCGGCCCTTCTCAAGGCCGGGCTCCGGGGGAACCCAAGTTCGCATTGTCGGGGAACTCGGATGACATATAGTCGGACGAACGTCCTGAGGAAAGACCCGAAATGCGTCGCCTGGCCGCCCTTCTGGCCCTTCTTGCCGCTCCCGCCTGGTCCGATGACGCCGGGGAGTTCGACTATTACGTCCTGTCGATGTCCTGGTCGCCCACCTGGTGCGCAATCGAGGGTGATGCGCGCGGCGCGGCGCAATGCGACCGCCGGTTCGGCTGGATCCTGCACGGTCTCTGGCCGCAATACGAACGCGGCTACCCCGAATATTGCGACACGACCGAAGCCGATCCCAGCCGTGCCGAGACCGCGGCGATGGCCGACATCATGGGCGATGGTGGTCTCGCGTGGTATCAGTGGAAGAAGCACGGCCGCTGCGCCGGACTACCCTCGGGGGCCTATTTCGACGCCGCCCGCACCGCGTTCGGGCAGGTGGCAAAACCGGATGTGTTCCGCCGTCTCGATGAACCGGTCGCCCTGCCCGCTCGGGTCGTGGAGGAGGCATTCCTCGAAGCGAATCCGGAGCTTTTCTCCGAAGCGATCACGATCACCTGTCGCGACGGACGCATTCAGGAGGCGCGTCTCTGCCTCACGCGCGACCTCGCGCCGCGGCGGTGCGGATTGGACGTGATCCGCGACTGCAGCCTCGGCGACGCGCTGATGGATCCGATCGAGTGAGCCGCGGTCAGGCCACCGACACCGCCGTCTCGATGAGAGACATAAGGTCTCCGAAATAGCCTTGGGAGCGGGCCGGACGGTTCGGATCGGAGGTGATGGCCAGCGTCATGTCGAGATCGGGAACGACGCAGATGACCTGCCCGCCATAACCCCGCGCGAGCGCGTAATCGTGGCCGCCGATCTGTCCCAGGAACCAGCCGAGGCCGTAGCCCATGCCGGAAAAGGGCGAGTTCGTCACGGGCTCCCAAGAGTCCTCGACCCAACCGGCACTGAGGATGCGGGTGCCGTTCCACGTGCCGTCCTGCCGGAAGGCCTCGCCGAAACGGATCATGCCCGCGGGCGTCAACGCCATCTGGTTGCCGCCCATGTAGCGCCCCTGCGGATCGCGGGTCCAGGGCGGGATCTCGATGCCCAGGGGCTGGCCGAGGCGCTGGCGTGCCTGATCGAGGAGGCTGAGCCCCGTGACCTCCGAGAGCACCGCCCCGAGCACGTGGAAGCTGCCCGTGGAATAGAGCATACGGCCGCCCGGCTCGGCCACGAAATCGCGCCCGAGCGCGTCCGCGACCCAGTTCGAGCTCGAGATCCATAGCCCGTAATTCGACCCCGAGGTCCGCTCGAGCCCCGCGCGCATCGTCACGAGGTCGAGGATCGTGAGACCCGGGACACGCGGATCGGCTCCGGACGGGATCAGTTGCGGCGCAAGTTCGCCCAATGTCGCGTCGAGCGAGCCGATCTCGCCCCTGTCGATCGCAACACCCGTGAGGGCCGCGACCACGGTCTTCGACACCGACTTGACGTTCACCGGCTGGCCGAGCGCGGGCCCGCGGAAACGACGCTCTAGCGCCGTCTGGCCGTCGAGCGCGATGACGAGGGCGTGCAGCTGATCGAGACCCTCTGCCGCCTCGATGACGGGAGCCCAGCGGTCGGACTGGCCGCGCGCCGGCAGGGCAAGCACTGCCGCGGCGCCCGCGAGCAAGGTCCGCCGGGTCGGTGCGCCGGTCATCCCCCGGCCACCTCCAGCACGATTTTCCCGATATGCTCCGAGCTCTCCATCCGGGCATGGGCCTTCGCGGCGTCGGCGAATGCGAACGTGCTGTCCATCACCGGCGCGACCTTGCCCGCGGAAAGGAGCGGCCAGACCTGCTCTCGGAGCGCATCGGCGATCCGCGCCTTCGCCGCATCGCTCTGCGGGCGCAGTGTGGACCCCGTAATCGTCAGCCGCCGCATCATCACCGGGGCGAAGTTCAACTCCGCCTTCGAGCCTCCGAGAAACGCGATCTGCACGAGACGCCCCTCGTCGGCGAGCGCCTTCACGTTGCGCGCGATATAATCGCCCCCGACCATGTCGAGAACGAGATGGGCTCCGCCCGCCTCATCGAGCACGTCCTCGAACGCCTCCTCGCGGTAATTGATCGCCCGCTCGGCGCCCAGTTCCTCGCAGAAGCGGCACTTCTCCGCGTTGCCCGCCGTCGTGAAGACGCGCGCGCCGAACTCGCGGGCGAGCTGGATCGCGGTCGTGCCGATGCCCGAGGAGCCGCCATGGATCAGCACGCGCTCGCCCGCGGCGAGGCGCCCGCGTTGGAAGACGTTGGTCCAAACGGTGAAGAACGTCTCCGGCAGGCAGGCCGCCCGCTTCAGGTCGAGGCCGTCGGGAACCGGCAGGCAATGCGCGGCCGGCGTGACCACGTACTCGGCATAACCGCCGCCAGGCGTGAGCGCGCAGACCTCGCTCCCAATCTCGAGATCGACACCCGGTCCCACGGCCGCGACGGTGCCCGAGACCTCGAGCCCCGGCAGGTCGCTCGCTCCCGGTGGCGGCGCGTAATTTCCCGCCCGCTGCAGGGCGTCGGGGCGATTGACGCCGGCCCAGGCTACGCGGATGAGCACGTCCCCATGCCCCGGCTCCGCGACGGTCCGGCGCGCGGGTTTCAGGACCTCGGGCCCGCCATACTCGGAGATCTCCACGACCTCCATCTCGTCAGGAATGTTTGCGCCGTCTTTCATCTCTTTCCCCTCCATCGTCCAGGCAGGTCCACCTTCGGCATTCGCGCGGGAGCCCGCACCTTCGAGAGCGCCCAGAGCGGACCCGCGCTCACCGTCCGCAGAACCGGGTTGGCCCGGACCGCAGCCTTCGCCTTCTCGATCCGCATCACGTCCTCGATGCGCCGGTCGATGAAGGCGCGGGTGTCCTGCCCCTCATAGGAATCGTCGCCGAGCCAGTAAAGGACGGTCGATCCATAGACCCCCGCGAGCGTGGCCCGTTTCGTGTACCAATTGATGTCGTCCGAGCGATCGCCGAGCGCGGTCCAGATCCGGTCCGCCGTCCCCCAGAGCGCCTTCGCGCCGTCCGCGCTGTACTGCGGCAAGGCGAAGAGCGTCGTGCCCCGGCGCACCGCTTCCCGGTCGGGGATGACCTCGAGCCGGATCCAGATCGCCTCCGCCACGCGGTCGCGAAAGCGCATGTCGGCAAGCGCCATGCCGGAAAGCCTCTCGGCCATCTGCGCGTCGCCGCGCCGATGGAAGGCGAGCGCGAGGTCCACCGCTCCGCGCGGGAAAAGCGCGCGCGCCTCGGCCTTCGACACGTCGGCATCGCGCGCGGCGCGGGCGAGCGTGGCCTCGCTCCATCCGTCGAACGGCACGTGGGTCAGCGCGGCATCGAGCAGCCGCTCCTCGGTCTCGGTCATAAAACCCTCCATCGCGTCGCGGGCCCGCGGGACCGCACTGATCGGTGGACAAGCTAGGCCCGGGCTGCTAGATGACCACTTCCTGCAAATCCGAAACTCCAACTTAGAAAGGTGGTGAAAACCACATGCAGGTCAGCGTTCGCGACAACAATGTCGATCAGGCGCTTCGTGCCCTGAAGAAGAAGCTGCAGCGTGAGGGTGTCTTTCGCGAGATGAAGCTCAAGCAGCATTTCGAGAAGCCCTCCGAGAAGAAGGCGCGCGAGAAGGCCGAGGCCATCCGCCGGCAGCGCAAGCTCGCCCGGAAGAAGGCCCAGCGCGAAGGTCTCCTCTAAGACCTCCGCCCGCCTGAGACGCCTTGGACCCCCGGACCCTTCCGTTCGGGGGTTTCGCTTTCCCCCTTTTCTTTTCCGATCCGGAACGTCCATGTCACGGGACGTCTTGGTGCGGGCGACGGACGAGACCATGGATCACTTCCTCTACCGCGACGGGCAACTCCATGCCGAGGATGTGCCGATCGCCCGGATCGCGGCGGAAGTCGGGACGCCGTTCTACTGCTATTCCACCGCCACGCTCACGCGACACTTCAAACTGTTCGACGCGGCGCTCGCGGGGATGGACCATCTCGTCTGCTTCGCGATGAAGTCATTGTCGAACGTCGCGGTGCTGAAGCTGCTCGGGGATCTCGGTGCGGGCATGGATGTGGTCTCGGGCGGTGAATACGCGCGGGCCCGTGCGGCCGGAATTCCGGGTGACCGCATCGTCTTTTCCGGCGTCGGCAAAACCCGCGAGGAGATGCGCCATGCGCTCGAACACGGGATCCGCCAGTTCAACGTCGAGTCGGAGCCGGAGATCGACCTGCTGAACCGCGTCGCGACCGAGCTCGGCACCGTGGCGCCGATTGCGATCCGGGTGAACCCCGATGTCGACGCCGCGACGCACGAGAAGATCGCCACGGGCCGCAAGCAGGACAAGTTCGGCATCCCGATCGATCGGGCGCGCGAGGTCTATGCCCATGCCGCTTCGTGCGAGGGACTGCGCGTCGTGGGGATCGACGTCCATATCGGCAGCCAGCTCACCGCCCTTGCCCCGTTCGAAGCCGCCTACGGCAAGATCGCGGAGCTGACCCGGACGCTGCGTGATGATGGCCACGAGATCTCGCGCCTCGATCTGGGCGGCGGTCTCGGCATTCCCTATTCGCGCGGCAACGACATACCACCCCAGCCCGCCGAATACGGCGAGTTGATCCGCCGTACCGTGGGCGATCTCGGCTGCGAGATCGAGATCGAACCAGGGCGTCTCATCTCCGGCAATGCGGGCATCCTGGTGGCCTCCGTCCTCTATCTCAAAAAGGGCTACGACCGCGACTTCGTGATCCTCGACGCGGCGATGAACGATCTGATCCGACCGGCGATGTACGGCGCGCATCACGACCTCGTCCCGATCGAGGAGCCGGCGCCCGGCACGGAAGCCGAGCCGCACGACATCGTCGGACCGGTTTGCGAATCGGGTGACACCTTCGCCAAGGCCCGCCCGGTCCCGCCGCTCCGCCCGGACGACCTGGTGGCGTTCCGCTCCGCCGGTGCCTATGCCGCCGTGATGTCCTCCGAGTACAATTCGCGGCCCCTGGTCCCCGAGGTGCTGGTGAGCGGAGATCAATTTGCCGTCATCCGCCGCCGCCCGACATTTGACGAGATGATCGCGCGCGATATTGTTCCCGAGTGGCTCTAACGCGGCATCCTCCGCATCGGGCCTGATACTCGGGCCCGGCCCGGAGGTCCATGACCGCAGAGCCCACCCTTCCCGAAGCGGCCCGCCGCGGCTTGCGACGTCCCCTCGCGATGACCCGCCTGGGACTGGTCGCCGAGCGCGTGGCACGAACCTTCTGGCCGCTCTGGACGCTCCTGATCCTCGCCGCGGCGCTCCTGATGCTCGGCGTGCAGGACACCCTCCCCCTCGAAGTCGTCTGGATGCTCGGTGTCGCCATCGTGGCAAACGTGATCTGGGCGGCATCCTGGGGCGTGCGACGCTTCTCCCTACCGACGGAAGCCGAGGCGCTCGACCGGCTTGACCGGACCCTGCCCGGTCGGCCCATCACGGCGATCTCCGACAGTCAGGCGATCGGCGGCGCCGACAGTGCCTCCCGCGCCGTCTGGGAGGCGCATGTGCTGAGGATGGCGGAGCGCGTTCGGTCTGCCCGCGCAGTGCGGCCCGATCTCAGGGTGTCGGACCGGGATCCCTATGCGCTGCGCTACGCGGCGCTTCTGGCGCTTGCGATCGCCCTTCTCTTCGGGTCGATCCTGCGCGTCGGCAGTATCGCGGAGATGGCGCCTGGCGGCGGTGGTCAGGCCGCCGCTGCGGGCCCCTCCTGGGAAGGGTGGATCGAACCGCCGGCCTATACCGGACTGCCGAGCCTTTATCTGGCCGATCTCGGCGAAAGCGTGGAGGTCCCTGAAGGCAGTTCCGTCACGCTGCGCCTTTACGGCGAGGTCGATTCCCTCCACGTGATGGAAACGGTTTCCGCCCGTGCCGGCGATCCGGAGGCCGCGTCGGGCCCGGTTCAGAGCTTCGAGATCACGCAGCCCGGCCGCATCGAGGTCGAGGGGCGTGGCGGGCGCTCATGGGACATCGCGATGGCCCCGGACGCGCCGCCGGCGATCACCGTGACCGAGCCTGCGGAACGCGCCGAGGGCGGGGAGTTCCGACAGCCTTTCCAAGCTTCCGATGATTTCGGCGTGACCGGCGGGCGGGTGACCATCACGCTCGACACGGATGCGATCGAGCGCCGCTACGGTCTCGCCCCGGATCCCGATCCGCGCGATCCGATCGTCGTCGACCTGCCGCTTCCGATCAGCGGCGACCGCTCCGACTTCACAGGAACCCTCGTCGACAATTTCAGCGAGCACCCCTGGGCCAACCTCCCGGTGACGCTCCGCTACGAGGTGGTGGACGCGATGGGTCAGACCGGCGCCTCGGAGCCGATCTCGACACCGCTTCACGGGCTGCGATTTTTCGATCCGATGGCACAGGCGATCATCGAACAGCGCCGTGATCTGCTCTGGACGCGGGAGAACGCCCGCCGTGTCTCGCAGGTGCTGCGTGCGGTGAGCTTTCACCCCGAGGACGCCTTCCCTTCGCAAAGCCTGTTCCTGCGTCTCCGCGTCGCGATCCGTCGGCTCGAGGCCGGCATCGCCGACACGCCGCTGGATCTGGAGCGGCAGGAAGAGATCGCGGCGGCACTCTGGGACATCGCCAACGAACTCGAATACGGCGACCTTTCCGATGCGCTCGAGCGCCTGCGCCGCGCGCAGGAGCGTTTGAGCGAGGCCATGGAGAACGGCGCCGATGACGCGGAGATCGCGGAGCTCATGCAGGAGCTGCGCGAGGCGATGGACGATTACATGCGCCAGCTCGCCGAGCAGTCGCAGGGCCAGGAACAGCAGCAGGCCCAGGGCGAGATGCAGGAGATCACCGGCGACCAGCTCCAGGAGATGATGGACCGCATCCAGGAGCTGATGGAGCAGGGCCGCATGGCCGAGGCGCAGGAGCTTCTCGACCAGCTCAATCGCATGATGGAGAACATGCAGGTCACGCAAGGTCAGTCCGGCCAGGGTCAGCAGAGCCCCGGGCAGCAATCCATGCAGGATCTGCAGGAGACGCTGCGCGATCAGCAAGGCCTGAGCGACGATGCCTTTCAGGACCTCCAAGAGCAGTTCGGTCAGAACCAGCCCGGAGAGGGGCGGCAACCCGGACAACAAGGACAGCAGCCGGGCCAGCAGGGTCAGCAACCCGGACAAGGTCAGCAACCCGGCCAGCAGGGTCAGCCCGGCCAGGGGCAACAGCCCGGACAGGGCGGTGAGCAGGGTCAGGGTCAATCGCTCGCCGATCGGCAGCAGGCGTTGCGAAACGAGCTCGAACGTCAGCGCGGCAATCTGCCGGGCGCTGGCAGCGAGGCCGGTGATGCGGCACGCGACGCCCTCGACCGTGCGGGTCGCGCCATGGACGGGGCGGAGGACGCCCTACGCGAGCGCGACTACGCCGGCGCGCTCGACCGGCAATCCGAGGCGATGGAAGCGCTGCGGGAAGGTATCCGCAATCTCGGCGAGGCGCTGGCGCAAGAGCAGCAGCAAGACGGCCAAGGCCAAGCGAGCACCGATGGCGATACGCAGGGCCAGCAACGCGACCCGCTCGGCCGCGAGCCCGCAAGCAATGGCCGTATCGGCTCCGACGAGCAGCTTCTCGGTCAGGACGACGTCTATCGCCGGGCGGAGGAGTTGCTCGACGAAATCCGGCGGCGCTCGGGCGACCAGCTCCGCCCGGAGGAGGAACGCGAATACCTCCGCCGCCTGCTAGATCGGTTCTGAAGGGACCCCGCTATGGGGCGGCCCGTCCGGAGCAAGGCACCCTCAACCAAGTCCTGATGTCAGGCAGTTGAGAGCGGTAAAGGGCTGCGTCAGCCGAAGAGCTTGGCGACCCGGCCCACCAGCATGAACGCCCGCGCACTGCGCGTCTCCGCCAGCGCGGCGATCTCCGCGTCGCTCGCCACGGGCTCCAGTTCTGCCAGGGCGGTGTCGAAATGGCGCAGGAAGTGCTGCGCGGCATCGCGGAAGATCGTGTCCTCCCGCATCCGGGCGGAGACCTTCGCAAGCGCCTCGCGATCTCGAATCCCGCCCAGAGCCGCGACGGCATGGCCGCGCTCTCCGCCCGCGAAAAGCCGCCAGGTCCGTGGCGGCGCGGCGAGCGGATGGAAATCGTCCATGTAGATTCCGTTCTGGCTCAGCAATGTCAGGATATCCTGTGCCGAGGTCACGATCTGCGCGGCACGACGATCCTTCAAGGCCCGCCGCAGGGCCCGGAATCCGGCATCATCGTCCGCATCCGTGGGAAACTGCATGGCGAGGATGAAATCCTCCAGGCTGAGCTCGTCGGCCTCGAAAGACTCGGTCAACGGCTCGGAGACCTCCTCGTCCTCGGGTGGAACCGTGCCGACGGGTTTCGGCGCTGCAGTCGACGGCGGTGGCGCCGCTGCCTTTGGCGAACCCCCGCCCCCGCTTTCGACGTGACGCAGGCGTTCGCCCAACTCGGCGATCTTTCCGGACAGCCGCGCCTCACCCCGGGTCTGCAAATCGATCAGGTGATCGAGCGCGTCGCGAATACCGGATCCGTCGGAGCCACCGGCTCCATCCTCCGGATCCGGCCGCCTCAGCTCCCGCGCGAGCGCCGCCTCGATCTGTTCGAGCGCTTCCGCCTGGGCCAGGCGGTCCTCCTGCGCGTCGAGAAGCGCCCGGCGCACCTGGAACACGCCGATCGCGAGCCATGCGAATCCCAGGGGCAGAACGACGATCGTGAGCGTCAAGAGCGCGTCGAGGTCGTTGATGCCTTCCGCGGTGAAGAGCCGGATGGACCAGAAGACGAACCAGAGTACGCCGGCGGCAAGGGCGATGATCTCATAGAACTTCACGTTCCCGCCCCCCAGCCGAGATGCCCCGGAAGGCGAGCGGCGTCTGTGATGCATTCGGACATTGCTGCCCTTTCCGATCGGAGGGGTCTAGGAATAGACGACGCTCACGACCTCGTAGGATTTCTCGCCGCCGGGCGTGCGGACCTCCACGCTGTCGCCCTCGTCCTTGCCGATCAGGGCGCGGGCCAGGGGCGACTTGATGTTCAGTCTGCCCGCTTCGAGATTTGCTTCCGGCTCGCCGACGATCTGGTACGTCTTCTCCGCCTCCGTCTCCTCGTCGACGAGCGTGACCCGCGCGCCGAACTTGATCGGACCGGACAGCTTGGACGTATCGATCACGTCGGCGAGGCTCAGGATGCCCTCGATCTCCTTGATGCGCCCCTCGATGAAGGACTGCTTCTCCTTGGCCGAGTGGTATTCCGCGTTCTCGCTCAGATCGCCGTGTTCGCGCGCTTCCGAAATCGCCCGGATGATTGCGGGGCGGTCCTCGGACTTCAGTTGCTTCAACTCGGCGTTGAGCGCGGTATGCCCCGCGCGGGTCAGCGCTATCTTTTCCATCGTCCCGTCCAACACTGATAGAGGTCAGGTGCATCGTCCGATCGCTCACGGTCGAGCGACGAGAGAATACACATATCGCGACCTTTCCGCGGGGAAAAGGCCGGATGGTTGCGAAAGGTGCGGACGATGCCCGGAGGCGGGCAAAACATCCGCGGCGTCGCATTTGACGCCGAAACCACTAGCTGCATAACAGATAACGACCGCGGGTCGTCATGTGAAGGGAGAGAGATGTCCGATTCAGAACGCGAAGCCATGGAGTATGACGTGGTCATCGTCGGGGCCGGACCGGCGGGTCTCTCGGCCGCCATACGCCTGAAGCAGCTCGACCCCTCCCGGGAGGTCGTCGTGCTCGAGAAGGGATCGGAGGTCGGCGCCCACATTCTTTCGGGCGCGGTCCTCGACCCTGTAGGTCTCGATGCGCTCCTGCCGGACTGGAAGGAGCAGGGCGCACCGGTCAGCGTGGCCGTGAAGAAGGACAACTTCTTCTTTCTCGGCGAATCGGGAAAGATGCGGATCCCCAACGCCGTCATGCCGCCCCTGATGAACAACCACGGCAATTACATCGTCTCGATGGGCAATGTCTGCCGGTGGCTGGCGGAGCAGGCCGAAGCCCTGGGCGTGGAGATTTTCCCCGGCATGTCCTGCTCCGAACTCGTCTATCGCGAAGACGGCTCGGTGAAAGGCGTCGTCGCGGGCGAGTTCGGCCGGAACGCGGACGGCACGCCGGGGCCGAGCTACGAGCCCGGGATGGAGTTGCACGGCAAGTACGTCTTCCTTGGCGAAGGCGTGCGCGGATCGTTGTCGAAGCAGGTGATCGAGGGGTTCGACCTCGCGGCCGAAAGCGACGTCCAGAAATACGGTCTCGGCATGAAGGAGATCTGGGAGATCGACCCGGAAAAGCATGCGGAGGGAACGGTCACCCACACGATGGGCTGGCCGCTCGGCTCATCCGCCGGCGGCGGATCGTTCATCTACCATCTCGACAACAACCAGGTCTACGTGGGTTTCGTCGTCCATCTCGGCTACGCCAATCCGTACGTGAACCCCTACCTCGCCTTCCAGCAGTTCAAGCATCACCCCTATGTCGCCGACCTCCTGAAGGGCGGCAAGCGCGTGGCCTATGGCGCGCGGGCGATCTCGGAGGGCGGCTTCCAGTCTCTGCCGAAGGCCGCGTTCCCGGGCGGCGCGCTACTCGGCTGCGCCGCGGGAATGGTCAACGTCCCGAGGATCAAGGGCAATCATAACGCCATGCTCTCCGGGAAGGCCGCGGCGGAGGCCGCCCACGCGGCGATCGAAGCCGGTCGCGCGGGCGACACGCTCTCGGAATACGACGCGGAAGTGCGGACGGGCGCGATCGGACAGGACCTCAAGCGCGTGCGGAACGTGAAGCCGATCTGGTCGCGTTACGGCCTGACAGCCTCCCTCGCGCTCGGGGGCTTCGACATGTGGTGCAACACGGCGGGATTCTCCGTTCTCGGCACGCTCAAGCATGGCAAGACCGATGCCGAAGCGACGGAGGAGGCGAGCCGTCACAAGGAGATTGCCTATCCCAAACCGGACGGGACGCTCAGTTTCGACCGGCTCACGAATGTGAGCTTTTCAGGGACGAACCACGAGGAGAGCCAGCCGGCGCATCTGCGGCTGAAGGACGCGAAGCGCCCCGTCGAGGTGAACCTGCCGAAATATGCCGGACTGTCGCAGCGCTACTGTCCGGCGGGCGTTTACGAATTCGTCACCGAGGACGGCCAGGATCCGAAATTCGTGATAAATTTCCAGAATTGCGTGCATTGCAAGACATGCGACATCAAGGATCCCGGCCAGAACATCGTCTGGACCGTGCCGCAGGGTGGAGACGGGCCGAACTACCCGAACATGTGAACGGGACGTCGCCGAGCGGAAGCCGCGCCGATTGTCAGGCGCGGCGACGCGGCCTATCTCAGGGGCAACGTGCCCGGAAGGAATGATCATGCTCCGTCCCGTCCTCCTCGCGGCCCTTCTCGGCCTGACCTCTGTCCCGGCGACGGCGCAGACCAATTCCGGCCCTTATCTGGCCGGGCGTCACGCGCAGATCTCCGGGGATTTCGCCGAAGCCGCGCGCTATCTCGGCGAGGCGATCCGCGAGGACGGCCAGAACCTCGGGCTCCTCGACGCGCTCGCGGGCTCGTATGTCTCCCTAGGGCAGGTCGACCGGGCCGAGGCCGTTGCCCGCCGTGCAATCGAGACCGGGGGGCAAAGCCAGATCGCGAGCCTCGTGCTCATCGCCTCGCAAGCAAAAGACGACAGGTGGGCTCCGCTTCTCGAGGACCTCGATGCGGGGATGAGCGTGGGGCCGCTTTTCGACGGGCTCGTCCGGGCCTGGGCCCTTCTGGGCGACGGCCAGGATGACGCCGCGATCGAGGCGTTCGACGCTGTCGCGAAAGAGCAGGGCGTGGCGCTGTTCGGCATCTATCACAAGGCTCTCGCGCTGGCCTCCATCGGCCGGTTCGAGGAGGCGGAGACGACGCTTTCCGATGCGTCCTCCCTGCGTCTCGCACGTCGCGGGGTCCTCGCGCAGGTCGAAATACTCAGCCAGCTCGGCCGCTTCGACGAGGCCATGGCGATGCTCGAAAGCGGTTTCGGAGACGAGCTCGACCCCCCTCTCATGGATATCCGCAACCGGCTGGAGGCGGAGGAGGCGATCGAGTTCGATATCACGCCGACGGCGCGGGACGGCATCGCGGAGGCGTTCCACGACATCGCGAGCGTCCTCATCTCGGAGACCGGGCCCGAATATACGCTGGTCTATACGCGGCTGGCCGAATATCTGCGCCCCGACCTCATCGAGGCGACGTTGATGTCGGCGCAGCTTCTCGAGAATCTCGGGCAGCACGATCTCGCCATCGAGGCGTTCGGTGCAATTCCCGACGACAGTCCCGCCTTCGAGGCGGCCGAGCTCGGTCGGGCGCAGGTGATGCGCGAAGCGGGACGCGACGATGCCGCGATCGAGGTGATGCGTCAGCTTGCCCGTCAGCGGCCTGATTCCGCGGCGATCCGCATGGCGCTTGGCGATACCCTGCGTCAACTCGAGCGCTTCGACGAAGCGCGGCGCGCATACGATGCCGCCATCGAGCTGTCTAGCGAAGACGGCGAGGTCTGGCTGCCGTTTTTCTCCCGCGCCGTGACCGAAGAGCGGTTGGGCGACTGGAACGCGGCGGAAGCGGATTTCAGGAAAGCTCTCGAGATAAATCCCGAACAGCCACAGGTCCTGAACTATCTCGGCTACTCGCTCGTGGAGCGGCAGGAGAATCTCGACGAGGCGCTCGACATGATCGAGCGCGCCGCCGCCGCGGAGCCCGAATCCGGCTACATCATCGATAGTCTCGGCTGGGTGCTCTACCGGCTCGGCCGCTACGACGAGGCGGTGGATCCGATGGAGAGGGCCGTGGAGCTGATGCCGGTCGATCCGGTCGTCAACGACCATCTGGGCGATGTCTACTGGGCCGTCGGCCGCGAACTCGAGGCGCGGTTCCAGTGGATGCGGGCCCTGAGCTTCGTGGAGAACGACCAGAACGACGAGGTGAAGCCCGACCGGATCCGCAAGAAGCTCGACGTCGGTCTCGACGAGGTCTTGGCGGAGGAGGGCGCCGATCCGCTCAGGGTCGCCGATGACGGTTGAGGCGTTCGCGCCGGCCAAGATCAATCTCTCTCTGCATGTGACCGGCCGCCGCGCGGACGGCTACCATCTGCTCGACTCGCTCGTGGCATTCGCCGACATCGGAGACCGGATCCGGCTCACCCCTGCCGCTGAATGGTCGCTTGCTGTCGAGGGTCCGATGGCGCCCGGTGTCCCGACCGGGGAGGATAACCTTTGCCTGAAAGCGGCCCGCATGATGGGTGGGCCGCCTGCCGCCATCACCCTCATCAAGGAGTTGCCCGCGGCAGCGGGGATCGGTGGCGGGTCGGCGGACGCGGCCGCGGTGCTGCGCGGTCTCAACGCTCTGGACGAACGCCCCTTGCCCGCCGAACCCGTAGCCCTGGGGGCCGACATCCCGGTCTGCCTCCGTGCGCGCGCGGCACGGATGCGTGGCATCGGCGAACAGGTGGAAGACGTCCCCTCCCTGCCCCCGCTTTACGCCTGCCTCGTCAATCCGGGCGTCACGGTACCCACGCCTGATATCTTCGCAACCCTTACGCAGCGCGAGAATGCGCCGATGCCGGACATTCAAGAATGTACGGAGATCGAGGAATTTGCGGTATGGCTTGCTCGGCAGCGCAACGACCTGGAGGGCCCCGCACGCGCCATCGCACCGTCGATCGGCGTGGTTCTGGGCCTTCTGGCCGCGACGTCGGGATGCCAGCTCGCCCGGATGAGCGGGTCGGGGGCGACGTGCTTCGGCCTATATCCCAGTCTTCCCGAAGCCCGCGAGGCGGCCGCGGAGATCAGGGCGCAGCGTCCGAATTGGTGGGTGGCCGCGACGCCGCTCGGGTGATCGCCCGGACCGGCAGTCAGCGGATGCGCATGACCACGTAATCGCCGAGATCGTGCAGGATGTCGCGCAGCTCCGTCGCGGGCAGGATCTTAAGGGCGGCCTGCGCGCGCTCGGCCCAGCCCAGTGCCGCCTTCCGTGTCGAGGCCAGCGCACCGTGCCGTTCCAAAAGGCGAGCCGCCTGCTCCAGATCGCCGTCTTCCTGGCGGCCCTTCGCGATGGTGCGGGTCCAGAATGCCCGCTCCTCGTCATCGGCCGCGGCGACCGCCCGGATGATCGGCAGTGTCATCTTCCGCTCCCGGAAATCGTCCCCCGCATTCTTGCCGATGACCTCCGTTCCCTGCCAGTCGAGGAGGTCGTCGACCATCTGGAACGCGATCCCGAGCGCGTCACCGTAGGTAAAGAGCGCTCGAGTGACCTCGTCGCGCGCGCCCGCGATCACGCCGCCAGCCTCGGCGGCGGCGGAGAAGAGCGCGGCGGTCTTGCCGCGCACGATCCGCAGATAAGTCTCTTCGCCCGTCGCGAGATCGCTCATCGCGGTAAGCTGCAGAACCTCGCCCTCCGCGATGGTCGCCGCGGCGGAAGAGAGGATGTCGAGCACGCGGAGCGTTCCGGTCTCGACCATCAGCTGGAACGAGCGGGCGAAGAGATAATCGCCCACGAGCACGCTCGACTTGTTGTCCCAGAGGAGATTCGCGGTCGGACGGCCCCTGCGCTGACGCGATTCGTCGACCACGTCGTCATGAAGGAGCGTGGCGGTATGGATGAACTCCACCGCCGCAGCGAGGTGCGCATCGTGCCGGCCCCGGTAGCCGCAGAGCTCCGCGGCGGCGAGGGTCAGCATGGGCCTGATCCGCTTGCCGCCCGCACCGATCAGGTGATCGCTCACCGCGGGGATCCGCGGCGCGTGCTCGGACGCCATCCGCTCGCGGATCAGGCCATCGACATCGGCCAGCCGCGCACTCAGCGCGGTGGCAAGACGTTCCTGCGGATTTGCCTCGGCGTCCATCGCGGTCTCCTGCCTCGACAAGGGATCACCCCGCCCATATGTCCGGGGCATGAAGGAATTGATGCGCAGCAGCGACCCGACTTCGATCGCCTTCGCCAAGGCGCTCCTGCAGGGCGAGGACATAGAGTGCTTCGAGTTGGACGTCCACATGAGCATCCTCGAAGGTTCGATCGGAGTTCTACCCCGGCGGCTGATGGTGGCGTCGCGCGATCATTTCCGCGCCCGTGTCGTTCTGACGGACAATGACGTCGATCTCGGACAGTGAGACGACCTGCGACGGGTTTCTCGGCGGGCGCCTGAACGTGATCCAGCCGCGGCGCGGATACCGTGCCGGCATCGACCCCGTCCTCCTCGCGGCCTCGATTCCCGCCCGACCGGGACAGAGCGTGCTGGAACTTGGATGTGGCACTGGCGTGGCGCTTCTCTGCCTCGGCGTACGCGTCGCGGAACTCGGTCTCACGGGACTGGAGCTGCAGCCGCTCTACGCGGACATGGCGCGACAGAATGCGGCCAGAAACGAGATCGCGGCCGAGATCGTGATCGGCGACGTCGCAGCGCCCCCGCCCGAAATCCGAAGCCGGCGATTTCACCATGTCATCGCGAATCCACCCTATTACGAGGCCAGTTCGGGCACACCGGCCAGCGAGGACGACCGCGAGCAGGCGCGCCGGGAGCGGCTCGATCTCGCGGCCTGGATCGACACGGGCGCGCGGCGGCTATTGCCGCGCGGCACGCTTTCGATCGTTCAGCGTGCCCACCGATTGCCGGATCTCCTCGCCGCGATGGCGCCCCGGCTGGGTGGGCTCGACATCCGGCCAATCCAGCCACGTCCCGGCCGGCCCGCGACACTTGTGATCGTGCACGGCGTGAAGGAAAGCCGGACACCGCCGATCCTTCGCGCACCACTTGTCGTCCACGCGGCGGAAACCCATCTCAAGGACGGGGACGATTACAGCGCCGCTCTGGCCGCTGTACTGAGGGGGTGCGCTGCACTCCCATAGGTTGAGCAACTTTCCGTCAATTTTATCTTTTCGTGTTACAAGCACGTGACAGAATCTCGAATCTGTGCTGCACTTGGATCACTGTCAGCTAAGGAGAACGACGATGGCGTTGAGTTCGCATGTCCAGGAACTGCGGAAGAAGCATCAACATCTCTCCAACCAGGTCGAGGCGGCTCAACGAAGCCCCGGATTCGACGACCTGCAGATCATGGAACTCAAACGGCAGAAGCTCCGGCTGAAGGAGCAGATAGAACGTTTGACGCACTAGCGTGCGCCCGCATCCGGCTGGATTCGGCCGGATCGCATCCGTTTACTTCAATGCAGAGATCGGCGCCCAGAAGCGCCGATCCAGTAAATTTCGAGCCATTCGAAAGGACCGGTCGTATGCATGCGCGCATCATGGCCGGTCCAACCCGTCAGGCATCGGTCAGACGAAGAACTGGCCTCCATTCGCCGTGATCGTCGAGCCGTTTATGAAGCCCGCTTCATCGGAGGCGAGGAACACCACGCATCGCGCGATCTCTTCCGGCTCGCCCAGGCGGCCTACGGGGATCTGCGAGATGATCGACTCGCGCACCTTTTCCGGCACCGCCATGACCATGTCGGTCGCGATGTAGCCGGGGCAGATCGCGTTGGCCGTGATCCCCTTCGACGCACCCTCCTGCGCGAGCGTCTTGGTGAAGCCCAGATCCCCCGCCTTCGCGGCAGCGTAGTTGGCCTGGCCGAACTGCCCTTTCTGACCATTGATGGAGCTGATCGTGACGATCCGGCCGAAGCCGCGCTCCCGCATGCCCGGCCAGCAGGGGTGGGTCATGTTGAAGACACCGGTGAGGTTGGTCGAGATCACCTCGTTCCACTGCTCCGGCTTCATCTTATGGAACGGCGCATCGCGGGTGATGCCTGCGTTGTTCACCAGGACCTCGACCGGACCCAGATCGCCCTCCACCTGCTCCACACCGGCCTTGCAGGCCTCGTAATCGGCAACCGACCACTTGTAGGTCTTGATCCCGGTCTCGTCGGTGAAGGCGCGCGCAGCCTCGTCGTTGCCTGCGTAGTTCGCAGCGACCTCGTAGCCCGCTTCCTTCAGCGCCTTCGAGATCGCAGCGCCGATCCCGCGGGTGCCCCCCGTGACGATTGCGACTCTTCCCATTCATCTTCCTCCCGTCATTCCGACTTGGCTTCCCTCAATTCGGCAAGGAAATTACGTGCATCCTCTTCGCCGATCCGCCATGTATCGCGCACCTGCTCGGGGTCGGTAAAGTCGATCTTGTCTGCAGGGACCTCCTGAGACGGCTGGACATACGTACGTCCCTCGATTTTCGGTAGGTTGCGGAACCGCTTGGTCAGCAGGATCAGGCTGGTACCCTCGTCGGGAACCGGCATCGGGGCCTGATCGGCCATGCCCGCATCGATCGCGGGCCGCCCGTCCCAGTCCGGCGGATCGAACGCCGGCGGGATCGTGGCTGCCGCACAGACGAGATCCAGTAGCGTCCCGTCGCGCGCAGCCTGATTCGCGTCCACGCGTTCTTCCCGGAGGCCCATCTTCTCCGCCCATTCGAGATGCGGGTTGGACCGGATTTGGGTATCGGCGACATAGACGAGCGTCATCGCCGCGCCGGTTAGCCGCTTCCAGTCGTCGTCGGGCGGCCGCGCGATCAGGATCTGGAATTGCGGGCCTTCCGCGATCTGCTTCCGGGCTTCCTCGTCCCCGAAACATTCCTCGATGATGTCGCGATAGAGGAGTTGATGCGGAGAGCGGCCGGGCTCCCCGTCGAAAGGTTCGTGCAGCGGAATGTTGCGGTCATGCGCCGCGAAACGGTCGATGAACGTGTCGCGGACGCGGGTCCCGCGCTTGGTGATGAAACCGCAGCCGGTACAGGCCCCGCCGGAGACGCCGATGATCCGCTTCGGCTCTATGGGGATCTCGGTGCGGAGGTAGTCGATGAACCCGCCCTGCCACATGCAGCGCGTGCCTCCGCCGGAGAAGACGATCTGATCGTAGAAACTCTGCGCCATGACGAAGGGGCCGCGCGCGATGGGCGCGCGGCCAAGTCGATCAGGGCCGCTCGACGCACATGGCCACGCCCATCCCGCCGCCGATGCAGAGGGTGGCGAGGCCCTTCTTGGCGCCGCGGCGCTTCATCTCGAAGAGGAGCGTGTTGAAGATCCGCGCACCCGAGGCGCCGATCGGATGCCCGATCGCGATCGCGCCGCCGTTCACGTTCACGATCTCCGGATCCCAGCCCATATCCTTGTTGACCGCGCAGGCCTGCGCCGCGAAAGCCTCGTTGGCTTCCACGAGGTCCAGATCGGACGGTTTCCATCCGGCCTTCTCGAGCGCCTTGCGGCTCGCCCCGATCGGACCCGTCCCCATGATCGACGGGTCGAGGCCCACGGTCGCGTAGCTGACGATGCGGGCGAGCGGCTCGATCCCCCGCTTCTCGGCCGCATCGGCGCTCATCAGGAGAACGCCCGCCGCCCCGTCGTTGATGCCGCTCGCATTGCCGGCCGTAACGCTGCCATCCTTCGTGAAGGCCGGCCGCAGCTTGGCCATGCCCTCGGTCGTGGCGCCGTGGCGGATATATTCGTCCTTGTCGACGACGGTGTCGCCCTTGCGGCCCTTGACGGTGAAGGAGACGATCTCGTCGTCGAACTTGCCGGCCTTCTGCGCGGCTTCCGCCTTGTTCTGGCTGGAGGCGGCGAACTCGTCCTGCTGCTCCCGGCTGATCTGCCACTTCTCCGCGACGTTCTCCGCGGTCTGGCCCATGTGATAGCCATTGAACGCGTCCCAGAGGCCGTCCCGGATCATCGTGTCGATAAAGGACACATCGCCCATCTTGTGCGGCTGGCGCAGGTTCTTCACATGCGGGCTCATCGACATGTTCTCCTGCCCGCCCGCGGCCACGATCTCCGCATCGCCGAGCTGGATGTGCTGCGCACCGAGCGCCACGGCCCTGAGGCCCGATCCGCAAACCTGGTTGATGCCCCAGGCGGCCGCCTCGATGGGCAGGCCCGCGTTGATATGGGCCTGGCGCGCCGGGTTCTGACCCTGCCCCGCCGTCAGCACCTGGCCCAGGATCGTCTCGGAGACCTCCGACTTGTCGATTCCGGCACGCTCTACGATCGCCTCGAGGACCGCGGCTCCGAGATCGTGTGCCGGCGTGTTCGCGAAGGCACCTGAGAAACTGCCGACGGCCGTTCGGGCGGCGGAAGCGATAACGACATTGGTCATGGAGATCCCCCTCTCGCATTTCGATAGAAACCGCGGCGGTCGCATCGGGCGATCCCGGCCGCGTCTTCTCGATCGATTGATAAAGCGAAAGCGGGCGTCAGCACAACAGCCCGGCGGTTTCCTGCCCCCTGGGGCTCAGCCCTGCCGCTCGGCGCCCGGCGCCCAGCGTGGCCGGATGGTCGGCGCCCCGAAATAGTAGCCTTGCAGGCAATCGACGCCGATCTGTCTCAGGACCCGGGAATCCTCGGCCAGTTCCACGCATTCGGCGATCGTGACCATGTCGAAATGACGCGCGATCGAGACGATGGCCTTGACGATGGCCTGGTTGTCGGCGGTCTGGCAAATCCCACGGACGAACGACCCGTCGATCTTGAGGATATCGAAGCGGATATCTTTGAGATGACGCATCGACGTGTAGCCCGAGCCGAAACCGTCGAGCGCGAAGCTGACCCCTCGATCCTGCATCGCGGTGATGAAGCTCCGGACTTCCTGCGGCATCAGGTTCACGGAATTCTCGGTGATCTCGAGGATCAGCCTCTCGCCGACCGTCGCATCGAGCGTCAAACCCCGCTCGAGCGTCTCGCGCCATGGCGCGAAGGAAATCGAGCGGGCCGACATGTTGATCGCGATGCGCAGATCGGGCTGCTGGGCCAGAAGCGCCAGGCCGCGTCGAAGCGACAGGCAGTCGATCCGGCGCCCGATCTCGGTTTCCTCGACCTGGCCGATGAAATCCTTGGCGGGAATGATGCGGCCGTTGCGGTCGAGGACGCGGATCAATCCCTCGTAGAAGGCCGGCATGTCGGGGCGCCCTGCCGGAACCACCGGCTGGAACGCGAGAAGGGCATTGTCGTCCTCGATCGATTCCTCGACCGTCCTCAGGATGTCGTTCGACGACGGCCGGGTATCGGCTCCCGCAAGGTCCGGCGCGACGGGGTGCGACGCACGCCCGACATTCGTCGCAATCAGAGCCATGGCCTCGATCTCCGTCATCCCGTTTCGCTTCTCGCAGCGACGTTCTAAAATTCGGTGAAGACCCGCCCGGCGGGTACGTGGGCGGAAGGGAGATGCGTGATGCGACGATGCGAATGGTGCGGGAACGATCCCCTCTATCAGGCCTATCACGATGCCGAATGGGGCGTTCCCGAATACGACAGCCGGGCCCTGTGGGAGAAGCTCGTGCTCGACGGGTTCCAGGCGGGGCTGAGCTGGATCACCATCCTGCGCAAGCGCGACCGGTTCCGCGCGGCCTTCGAGGGGTTCGAGCCCCGCCGTATCGCGACATGGGGCGAGGCCGATGTCCTGCGGCTGCTCGCAGATCCCGGCATCGTGCGCCATCGCGGCAAGATCGAGGCCGCGATCGGCAATGCCCGCGTCTGGTGCGAGATCGAGGCCGAGATCGGGTTCGACCGGTTCCTGTGGGATTATTTCGACGGGCATCCGCGGCAGAACGCCTTCGCAGATGCGACGGCCGTACCCGCCGAAACGGACACGTCGCGTCGGATCTCGGCCGATCTGAAACGCCGCGGGTTCCGGTTCTGCGGGCCGACGATCACCTATGCCTTCCTGCAGGCCTCGGGCTTCGTCAACGATCACGTGACCTCCTGCTTCCGCCATGCCGAGATCGCCGCTATGGTTCGTTGAAGGGACCATCGGCGTCCGCTGGCAGGGGAGAACAGGGATGGCGAAGCGCGCGAGCAGCAAATCCGCGGACGGATCGTCGGGCGGCAGCAAATCGGGAAGCTCCAAATCTTCGAAGGCCAAGGACCAACCTAAGGTCGTCGCCGTCCACAAGTCGGAAGGCCGCGTCGATGCGTTCCGCAAGCTCTCGCAGCGCATCGCGGAGGGCGATCAGGTCGTCCCCCCGGCGATGCTGACCGGGGAGGCGCGACGGAATCACGTCCGCTCGACGCTGAGGGAGGATCACCAGACCCGGATCGAGGAGCGCTCGATGGGTGCGGAGGTAAAGTTCGACAAGCTCGCCAGCTCGCGCTTCAAGTTCTTCCGCGGCACCGCGCTCCTCTTCTACCGCGACATGGTCGGCATCGATTCGAACATGCCTTCCGTCATGGCGCTCGGCGACGTTCATCCGGAGAATTTCGGGATCATGCCTAATTCCGACGGCGCGCCGATCTTTTCCGTCAACGATTTCGACGAAACGATCTATGCCCCCTTCACCTGGGATCTGAAACGCGGCGGAGTCGGCTTCTGGGTCGCGGCGCATGACGTCGCGGGCTTCTCGAAGAAGAAGCGTCGCAAGATCATCGCCCGTTTCGTGAAGGGCTATCTCGATGCGATGGAGAATTACGCGCAATACGCGACGGAGAAGAACGACGATTACCGGATGGACAATTCCCCGAAGGTGATCCGCCGCCTCTTCAAGGAAGCCTACGAGGAGCGCCGCGAGTGGCTCTGGGGCGATTACCTCAAGCCCAACGGGCGCGGTTTCCGAGCCGACGACGAGTTGCAGCCGATCTCGAGCGAGGCGGAAAAGTTCCAGAAGGCCGTCAACGATCTCGCATCCGCGAAGGGGTTCGAGGTTCCCGACCGTGCCGGCGAGTTGAAGGTCAAGGATGTCTGCGTGCGTCATGGCCAGGGGACCGCATCGCTCGGCCTGCCGCGCTATTACGTCCTGATCGAGGGTCCGTCGAAGGACGCGACCGACGACATCATCATCGAGTTCAAGCGCGCGCGCCGCTCCGCGCTCGAGGGTCTGACACCGTCCACGGAGTTCGACGCGGGCTCGAACGCGGAGCGCATCGCCCACGGGCAATCGGTACAGCTCGCCCGCGGCGACATCTTCTACGGCGCGGTGGAGATCGAGGGCACGAGCTTCATGTCGCGCGAGCGGGCGCCTTTCCGCGATGACATCGATCTCGACGAACTCTCCTACGGGACCTGGAAGGAATACGCGGAGGTCTGCGGGGCGGTGCTCGCCCAGGCACATGCGCTCTCGGACGATCTGGGTCAGATCGACTACGACGTCGAGCCGTCGATCGTCGCCGCCGCCTCACCCCGGCCGCTCTTCATCCGCGACATCGTGGGCTTCGTGGAGGAAGCGGCGGACCGGTTGAAGGAGGATCACCGGATGTTCTGCGAGGATCACGAGCTCGATGCCTTCAAGAACATCGACATGGTCTATCGCTAAGCTCGTACCAGCTATCGCGACCTAGCTCGCGCCTCCTTCGAGCATCGCCTCGACGAGGGCGCGGGCGTCCGCGCCGTTCCAGTCGGCATCGCCCATCAGGCGCCCGATCTCCCGGCCCTCCGGGTCGAGGACGAGCGTGACGGGAAGGCCGAGTACGCCCATCTCGCGGGCGAGCGCCTGCGACGGATCGAGCAGGACCGGCAGGGCCTCGATCCCCTCCTCGGCGAAGAACGTCTCGATCCCGTGGACCGTGTTGCGACCCGTTGCGATCGTCACGACCTCGAAATTCTCACCGCTGAATTCCTTCTGCAGCGCATCGAGGGCCGGCATCTCCTCCCGGCAGGGCGCGCACCAGGTCGCCCAGAAGTTAACCAGCACGTGCTTGCCCTCCCAATCCGACAGGACGTGCTCGCCCCCGTCGGGATCGGTGAAGACAGCGGTCGAAACCGGGGCGGGCTCGCTGTGAAGATTCAGCTTGCGCATGTCGCCTTGCCGCAGCGGCTCGAGATCCGGGTCGGCATTTGCGCCGGTCACGAGCGCGAGATAGAGAGCGGCGGCAAAAGCAGATTTCATCGAAGTATCCTCCGGGGGGCAGGCATGGCTGATCAGACTTCCAACGCGATGTGGGGCGGACGGTTCGCCGGCGGGCCCGATGCGATCATGGAGGCGATCAACGCCTCGATCGGTTTCGACCGCCGTCTTGCCGCCCAGGACATCGCGGGCTCGCGCGCCCATGCCGCGATGCTCGCCGCGCAGGGCATCCTCACCGATAAGGATGCCGACGCGATCCGGGAAGGGCTCCTCACCGTGTTGTCAGAGATCGAGGAGGGGAAATTCGAGTTCTCCACCGCGCTAGAGGACATCCACATGAACGTGGAGGCGCGGCTCATCGAGCTCATCGGCGATGCGGGTCGCCGCCTGCATACCGGGCGGTCACGCAACGATCAGGTGGCGACCGACTTCCGTCTCTGGGTGCGCGACCAGTGCGACGCGGCGATGGAGGGCCTCGCCGCACTCCAGCGCGCGCTTCTCGACCAGGCGGAGGCGGGGGCCGACTGGGTCATGCCCGGCTTCACCCATCTCCAGAGCGCGCAGCCCGTCACCTGGGGCCACCACATGATGGCCTATGTGGAGATGTTCGCCCGCGATCATTCCCGCCTGCGCGACGCCCGCGCCAGGATGAACGAATGCCCGCTCGGCGCCGCGGCGCTTGCCGGCACGTCCTTCCCGATCGACCGCGAGATGACCGCCGCGGAGCTGGGCTTCGACCGGCCGTCGGCCAATTCGCTCGACGCCGTGTCCGATCGCGACTTCGCGCTCGAATTCCTCTCCGCCGCATCCATCACCGCCATGCATCTCTCGCGCCTCGCCGAGGAACTGGTGATCTGGTCTTCGGCGCAGTTCCGCTTCGTGGCCTTGTCGGACCGTTTCTCGACCGGTTCCTCGATCATGCCGCAGAAGAAGAACCCCGACGCCGCGGAACTGCTCCGCGCCAAGATCGGCCGCATCTTCGGCGCGCAGGTGGCGCTGCTCACGGTGATGAAGGGGCTGCCGCTCGCCTATTCCAAGGACATGCAAGAGGACAAAGAGCAGGTCTTCGACGCCGCCGACACGCTGATGCTGTCGCTTGCCGCGATGACCGGCATGGTCGGCGACATGAGCGCCAATCGGGAGTCGCTGCGCGCCGCGGCGGGAAGCGGCTTTTCCACCGCGACCGATCTCGCCGACTGGCTCGTGCGCGAGGCGAACCTGCCGTTTCGCGACGCGCACCATGCGACCGGCGCGCTCGTGGCGCTCGCGGAGCGGAAGGGCTGCGACCTCCCCGACCTCTCGCTTGCGGAGATGCAGGAGATCAACTCCGCGATATCCGACGGTGTCTTCGACGTGCTCGGGGTAGACAAGTCCGTGGCGTCGCGTACCTCCTATGGCGGAACCGCGCCGGAGAACGTCCGGGCGCAGATCGCCCGATGGAGGTCGCACCTGGGGTGAAACCGCTTCTCGCAATCCTCGTCTGCCTCGGCCTCGCCGCCTGTGCGGAGACGCGGCCCTACGCCAATGTCGGCGTCGGCGTCGGCGGGGGCGATATCCGGGTCACTCCCAGCCTTACGCTCGGCGGCCGTTACGGCGCCGTGACGGTCTATCGATAGGAAAGCCGCACCCATGCGCATCACCGTCATCCTTCTTTGCCTCGCCGCCCTGGCCGGATGCGGCGCGAACGGCGCGCCGGAGCGGCCCGGGCCAGGCATCGCCGATGGGCCGAACATCGACATCTCCGGGACCGCATCGATCGGCGTCGCGGGCGGATTCTGATGCGCTGGGTGTTCCTGGCCCTCGCGGCCTGGGGGGCGGTCCATCCGATGTGGCACTTCACCCGCTACCTCGCGGAGGGCAATTCCTGGGGCCAGATGATCGGTGCCTGGTACGCCAATGCCTCCGTCACGGGGCTGACCTGGGATCTGACGATCGCCGCGATCTCGTTCACGATCTGGGTTCTCTGGGAGAGCCTGACGACGGGTCACCGCAAGGGGCTCGCCGCGATCCCGGCGACCTTCCTCATCGGGTTGAGCTGCGGGCTGCCGCTCTATCTGTTTCTCCGCTTCTCCCGTTCGGCGCGGGTTTGATCCCGGCGCATGTCGGGCCATACTCCGGGGCAAGATCAGCAAGGAGACCACGATGCGCATCGGCTGCCCCACCGAGACGAAGGCCCAGGAATTCCGCGTCGGAATGACGCCCAATGCCGCCCGCGAGGCCATCGGTCACGGCCACGAGGTCTTGATCCAGACGGGCGCCGGGGACGGCGCGGGCTTCACCGATGCCGATTACGAGACGGCGGGCGCGACGCTCGTGGACGGTGCTGAGGAGATCTTCGCGCGTGCCGACATGGTCGTGAAGGTGAAGGAACCACAGGCGGCGGAGCGCAAGATGCTGCGCGAGGGGCAGATCCTCTTCACCTACCTCCATCTCGCCCCCGATCCCGAGCAGACCCGCGACCTGATGGCCTCGGGTGCGACTTGCATCGCCTACGAGACGGTAACGGATGCACGGGGCGGCCTGCCGCTCCTCGCGCCGATGTCGGAAGTCGCGGGACGGCTCGCCCCTCAGATGGGCGCGTGGACACTACAGAAGGCCAATGGCGGACGCGGGGTCCTTCTGGGCGGCGTGCCGGGCGTGCTGCCGGCCGAGGTCGTGGTGATCGGCGGCGGCGTGGTGGGCACCCATGCGGCGCGGATCGCGGCGGGCATGGGCGCGGAGGTCACGGTGCTTGACCGGTCCCTGCCCCGCCTGCGCCAGATCGACGAGACGTTCGGCGGCCGCCTCCGGACCCGCTACGCCTCCGCGGGAAATACCGCCGAGGAAGTGGCTAAGGCCGACATGGTGATCGGCGCCGTGCTCATTCCCGGCGCGGCCGCGCCGAAACTCGTCACCCGCGACCAGCTCTCGCGCATGAAGCGCGGCGCGGCGATCGTCGACGTGGCGATCGACCAAGGCGGCTGCTTCGAGACCTCCAAGCCCACCACCCACGACGATCCGATCTACGAAGTGGACGGCATCATGCATTACTGCGTGGCCAACATGCCGGGCGCGGTAGCCCGCACCTCCACCCTCGCGCTCGGCAATGCGACGATGCCCTTCCTCATCGCGCTTGCCGACAAGGGCTGGGAAACGGCCTGCCGGGAGGATCCGCATCTGGCCCAGGGCCTCAACGTCCATGCCGGGACGCTGACCTACATCCCCGTGGGCGAGGCGCTCGGTATCGACGCGACGCCCGTGGAGAAAGTGCTCGCCGCATGAGCGAGGCACGTCGCCGGATCCTCGTGACCGGCGGCTCGCGCGGGATCGGGCGGGCCACGGCGCTGCTTTCGGCCCGGCGCGGGTGGCCCGTTGCCCTCGGATACCACAGCGACGTGGCGGCGGCGGAAAGCGTCGTCGAAGAGGTTCGCACAGGCGGCGGCATGGCCCACGCGATCCAAGCGGATGTCGCGCAGGAGGCGGATGTCCTGCACCTCTTCGACGAGGCGGAGACGGCGCTCGGCGGGCTCGACGCCGTCGTCGTCAATGCAGGCATCGTCGCGCCGGGCATGCCGCTCGCCCGGATGGAAGCGGACCGCCTGCGCCGTATGATCGATACCAACCTTGTCGGTGCACTCTTCTGCGCGCGGGAAGCCGCGCGTCGCCTGCCCCGCGGAACCGAGCGGCCGGCGGCGGCGCTGGTCCTCGTCTCCTCCGCCGCTGCGCGGCTGGGCGCGCCCTTCGAATACGTCGATTACGCGGCCACGAAGGGCGCTCTCGACACCCTGACCATCGGCCTCGCCAAGGAACTCGGAGGCGACAACATCCGCGTCAATGCCGTCCGCCCCGGCCTCATCGAGACGGAAATCCATGCAAGCGGCGGCCGGCCTGACCGCGCGCGGGAGCTGGGCTCCGGCGTGCCGCTCGGTCGTGCCGGAACCGCGGAGGAGGTCGCCGAGGCGATCGTCTGGCTTGCGAGCGGGAACGCCTCTTACGCCACGGGCGCGATCCTCGACATCGCGGGCGGCCGTTGAGCTAGCGGAGGCAATCGCTCACGCGGAAGCCCTCGGGAATCGTGTCGCGCCCCTCCAGCAAGAGATCGGCCATCGCCTCCGCCACGCCCGGCGCCATCCCGAAGCCGATCTTGAACCCCCCGTTGGCCACGAAATGCCCCTCCCGCCCCGGCCAGGGTCCGAGGATCGGCGCGCGGGTCCGCGCCCGGGGCCGGAGCCCCGCCCAGCGCTCTAGCACCGCGGCTCCGCGCAGTTCCGGCACGAGCGCCCGCGCCCGCGCGATCACGTCATCTAGCCCAGCATCCGTCGTCGTCGGATCGTCGTAGAGACGCTCCGTCGTCGATCCCACGGCCACCGTGCCGTCGGCATGGGGCACGATGTGGATCCCGTCCGCGAAAAGCTGCGGCGCGTCGCGCGCATCGTACGCGAGGAGTGCGGCCTGTCCCTTGATCGGCTGACCCACGGGTTGGTCGAAGGTCGCCGAGAGTTCCACCAGCCCCGCCGCGCCGGTGGCCCAAAGGATCGCACCACGATCTGGCGCCTCCGCCATGACATCGACGCTCCGGGACGCGAGCGCCGCGACGAGGCAGGCCACCGCCCGGCGGGGATGGATCCGCGCGCTCAGCGTATCGCGGACGTACTGCCCGGTCGGGCTCTCGGGAGCCCAGGTGTCCTCCGCCTGCACGACCTCCCAGGATGCCCGGCCCTCCCAGAGCGTCGCGGCGGAGACCGCGCGCTCCCGGGCCCGGTCGAGACCGGCTTCGTCGCCGATGGGCTGCAGACGCCCGCATCTAGCATAGCCCGCGGGCACGCCGCCCGCTGCCTCCGCCTCCCGCCAGAAACCCTCCGCCGCGAGGAGGCTGTCGAACTGGAACGCCTTCTTCGCGTTCCACCCCTCCGGCACGTGCGGGGCGAGCGCGCCGACGATCCCGCCCGATGCGCTGGCTCCGGGCCCAAACGGATCGGCAACGACCACGCGGGCGCCGCGGCACGCGCAGGCCCAGGCGATGGAGAGGCCGAAAATCCCCGCCCCGCGCACCGTCACGTCGACCATTGCATCCCTCCCGCTCCGTCGCCAAAAGCGCAGGGCGGAGGGGTACTCGCCATGCACGACCTTGACCAGAGCGCGCTCGACTGGCGCGACGGCGTTCCGGTCTCCCGCCGCTTCGGCGATCCCTATTACTCGCTCGAGGATGGCGCAGCTGAGACCACCCACGTTTTCCTCGACGGCAACGACCTGCCCGCCCGTTTCCGTTCGGGCTTCCATATCGCCGAATTGGGCTTCGGCACCGGCCTCAATGCCCTCGTCGCCTGGCGGGCCTGGCGGCAAGCCGGGCTTTCCGGGCCGCTGCGCTTCACGAGCTTCGAGGCCTATCCGCTCGGCCGAACGGAGATGGAACAGGCGCTTGCCGCCTTTCCCGCCCTCTCCCCCGAAGCGGAAGAGCTCCTTGCGAAGTGGTCCGGGCCGGGCTGCCTGACGCTCGACGGGCTGACGCTCGAGGTGATCGCGGGCGATGCGCGCACCACGCTTCCACGCTGGGACGGATCGGCCGATGCCTGGTTCCTTGACGGGTTCGCCCCGGCGCGAAACCCCGAGCTCTGGTCGGACGCCCTTATGGCGGAGGTCGCAGGCCGCACCGCGCCAGGCGGAACGGCGTCGAGCTACACCGCCGCGGGCCACGTGCGCCGCGCGCTCGACGCGGCCGGGTTCGATGTCGACCGCGTGCCGGGCTACGGCCGCAAGCGCCACATGATCCGGGCACATCGCCGATGACCGAGCAGAACGTACGGCTCGGCATCCTGCTGATGATCCTGACGAGCGCGATCTTCTCGCTGCAGGACGCGATCTCGCGCCATCTCGCGGCCGAGTACAACATCCTGATGATCGTGATGATCCGCTACTGGTTCTTCGCGGCGTTCGTCATCACCGTGGCGAGCCGGAAGGCCGGCGGATGGCGGGCGGCGGCGCGCACCGCGCAACCGGGCGTGCAGATGGCCCGCGGTCTGTGCCTCGCGCTCGAAATCTGCGTCATGGTTGCGAGCTTCGTCGTCCTGGGCCTCGTCGAATCACACGCCGTCTTCGCCTGCTACCCGCTCCTCGTCGCTGCCCTTTCCGGCCCGATACTGGGCGAGCGGGTCGGCTGGCGGCGCTGGACGGCGATCGCGATCGGGTTCGTCGGCATCCTCGTGATCCTGCAGCCCGGCCGCGGCGTCTTCTCCGCCTCCGCCCTGATCCCGCTCGCCTCGGCGGCGCTCTTCGCGCTCTACGGGTTGCTCACCCGCTACGTGTCACGGCGCGATTCGAGCGCGACGAGCTTCTTCTGGACAGGTTGCGTCGGGGCGGTCGCGCTCACGCCGCCAGGCCTTTGGATGTGGCAGCCGCTGCACGGGGCTGACATCGCCTGGATGGGCATACTGTGCGTCCTCGCGGCGCTCGGGCATTACTGCCTGATCCGCTGCTACGAGGTGGCGGAGGCCTCCGCGGTGCAACCCTTCGCCTATCTTCAGCTCGTCTTCGCCTCCGCGGTGGGCGTGGCCGTCTTCGGGGAGAGGATCACACCCGCGACAGCACTCGGGGCGGCCATCGTGACGAGCGCCGGCATCTTCACGCTCCTGCGCGCACGACGGCGCATCCCAGTCGGTCGCTAGACGTTCAGGGCTTGTAGCGGCGCAGCGTGTCGCCCCAGGAGATCTTCGGCTCGAGAACGATGCGCTGCCCCCCCTCGCTCTCTTCACCCTTGGCCCGGCGCGCGACGATCCCGGCGGCGTCACGCCCGATCTGCCGCCGCTCCGTGTCCATCGTGGCGAGTTTGCGGGGCAGGCCCTGCAAAAGCTCCACGCCGTTGAAGCCGGCAAGCCCCAACCGACCGGGAATCTCGATGCCCTTCTCGAGGCAGTAGAGCAATCCGCCCGCCCCGATCATGTCGTTGGAATAATAGAGGAAGTCGATGTCGGGCGACCGTTCGAGGATGGCCTGCGTCATCTCCCGGCCCTTGGCGAGGGCGGAGCCGCCGGAATAGAATTCCTGGTCCAGAACCTCGAGCCCGGCTTTGGCCAGCGTCTCCGTAAAACCCTCGAAGCGCTTCCTCGCGCGGTGGTCGAGCGGCATCTGCGTGCCGAGAAAGCCGATCTGTTCGAAGCCCTGCTTGATGATCGCCTCCGCCATCCGCCGTCCTGCGGCGCGGTGGGAGATACCCACCACGGCATCGACAGGCTCCCCGTCGGTATCCATGATCTCAACGACCGGGATATCGGCGGAGCGGAGCATCGACCGGCTCGCCTCCGAATGCTCGATCCCCGCGATGATGATGCCCGAGGGTCGCCAGGAGAGCATCTCGTAGAGCACCCGCTCCTCCCGTTCGGGGAGGTAGTTCGTCACGCCGACGACGGGCTGCAGGTCGGTATCGTCGAGCACTTCCGTGATCCCGCTCAGAACTTCCGGGAACACCATGTTCGAGAGGGACGGGATGATGACGGCCACGAGGTTGACACGGGAGGACGCCAGCGCGCCCGCGATCTTGTTCGGCACGTATCCGAGCTCCTTTGCGGCCTGAAGAACCTTGTCGCGCGTCGCCTCGCTGACGTCGCCGCGATTGCGCAGGACGCGGCTCACCGTCATCTCGCTCACCCCCGATGCTTCCGAAACGTCGCGAAGCGTCATCGGTCGGCGGGGAGGAATCTTGCGGATGTCGGTCATGGGCGCCTTCTGTCGCGTGGCGACACATAATCGGAAAAATTCGCCCCCGCCAAGCCCATGGACGCGATTGCCGATTGATCTCGCCCCGCGCAGCCGTCCGGCATAGGATGCGCCCATGCCCGCCCTCTGCCGCGATTGCCTGACCCCCTTCGATGCCGGGACACGCTGTCCCGCCTGCCGCTCGCCGCGCGTCCTGGCGCATCCCGAGCTCTGGGATCTGTCGATCGCCCACATGGATTGTGACGCCTTCTACGCGAGCGTGGAGAAGCGCGACGATCCGTCGCTCCGCGACCGACCGGTCATCGTCGGCGGCGGACGGCGGGGCGTCGTGACCACGGCCTGCTACATTGCGCGGATCAAGGGGGTACGCTCCGCCATGCCGATGTTCCAGGCGCTGAAGCTCTGCCCCGAGGCGGTGATCGTGAAGCCCCGCTTCGAGATCTATGCCGCGGTCAGCCGCGAGGTCCGCGCCCTGATGAATGAGCTCACCCCCGTGGTCGAACCGCTGAGCCTCGACGAGGCGTTCCTCGATCTCGGCGGCACGGCGCGGCTGCACGGCGCGCCGCCCGCGCTGATGCTGGCCCGCCTCGTGAAGCGGATGCAGGAGGAGATCGGGATCGCCGGATCCATCGGTCTCTCGCACAACAAGTTCCTGGCCAAGATCGCCTCCGATCTCGACAAGCCGCGCGGCTTCGCGGTGATCGGCCGGGCAGAAACGCAGACCTTCCTGACCGACAAGCCCGTAAGCCTGATCTGGGGCGTGGGCCAGGTGACGCGCGACGCGCTCGAACGGGCGGGGATCCGGACCTTCGCGGATCTGCTGCGTTGGGACCAGCGCGACCTCGCCGCGCGATTCGGCGGCATGGGCGAGCGGCTCTGGCACCTCGCCCGTGGGCAAGACCGACGCCGCGTCTCCGCCAACGCGCCCGTGAAGGGCATCTCGAACGAGACCACCTTCTCCGACGACCTGAGCGATCCCGACCTCATCGACGGCCATATCTGGCGGCTCGCGGAAAAGGTCGCGGATCGTGCCAAGGCCAAGGACATTGCCGGACGCGTCGTGGGCCTGAAGCTCAAGCGTGCGAATCACACCCTCCTGTCACGCCGCCTCACCCTGCGCGAGCCCACGCAGATCGCGGATCGCATCTATCGCACGGCACGCGCGCTCTACGATCCGGTGGCTGGCGAGGCACCGTTTCGCCTTCTGGGCGTCGCGCTTTCCGATCTCTGTCCCGCGACGATGGCCGACATTTCGGGCGACCTGCTCGATCCGGGCGCCGCGACGCGGGCCCGTGCCGAACGCGCGGCCGACGCGATCCGCGCGCGTTTCGGCCACGACGCGATTCTCAAGGGTCGCGCGCTGCGCTGAACGCTATTCCGCGGCGAGGGCGGTATCTGCGGGCCGACCGATCCGCGTGATTTCCGCCAGGACCCGGGTCAGCGTCGCCTTGACCTGCGCGTATCCCGAATGCGGCTCGATCGTGGCCTCGTTCATGTAAAGCGAACGGTCGATTTCTACCTGCACGACGTGACGGCCGCGCGCCGGTCGGCCGTAATGCTGCGTGATGAACGCCCCCGCGAAGGGCGCATTGCGCGAGACGATCATGCCCTCCGCCTCGAATGCACGCTCGACCGCATCGACGAGGTCCGGATCGGCCGCGGCCCCGTAGCGGTCGCCCAGGACCACGTTCGGCCGCCGCCCGCCAACCGACACACCGTCGAGCGCCTCGTGCGGCATCGAATGGCAATCGATGAGTACGGCTTGACCGAAGGCGTCATGGCTCTCCTCGATCAGGCGGTGGAGCGTTGCGTGATAGGGCTGCCAAACTTGGCGGATCCGACGCTGCGCGGTCACGAGGTCGAGCTTACCACGATAGATCGCCCGCCCCCCGGACACGACGCGCGGAACGACACCGAGGCCCGACGCCACGCGTGGATTGTGCGGCCCGCGCCCGAGTCCGTCGAACAGCGCGGGATCGAGTTCGTCCGAGGCGCGGTTGAGGTCGAGCCAGGCACGGGGCAGCCGCGCCGTCAGGATCGGCGCGCCCTCCGCGGGTGCCGCGCCGAAAAGATCATCGACAAACGCATCTTCCGACGAACGCAGGGCCAGGGGCGAAAGGACGCTGCGCGACAAAAGTTCGTTGGGATAGAGCCGACCCGAATGCGGCGATGCGAAAATCACGGAGGTCGTTATCCGCTGCGGTACGCGAAGATCGAACGCTCGTTCCAAATTTCGAAGTCCCTTCGGCGCCAGTCCCCAGCGATATACGCTTCCTACATGGCGCGCCGAAACCCCTTGAACAGGTGGGACAAGCCTTTTATAGACCGCCCACCGGCGCGGGCCCGTCCCGCGGAGCGTCCCTCGGGGCGTGCCGGACGAGGCGGATGACGGGCGATTAGCTCAGCGGTAGAGCACTTCGTTGACATCGAAGGGGTCACTGGTTCGATCCCAGTATCGCCCACCACCGCCGCCGCGTTTCACCGTCGGACCTTACGGTCCGGCAAATCGACACAAGGCGCGAGCCCCGCGCCGCGACATATGGGAGAAAGCGATGAAGGTCCGCAACTCGCTTCGTTCGCTGAAGACCCGCCACCGCGATTGCCGCGTGGTGCGCCGCAAGGGCCGCATCTACGTGATCAACAAGACGCAGCGCCGCTACAAGGCCCGCCAGGGCTGAGTTCTGCGCCAGTAGTGCCGGGAAGGGCCGTCCGCATCCTGCGCGACGGCCTTTTGCTTTGCGCGCAGGCGATCTACTGGGTCACCGAATCAGTCAGGAGCCGCCGGGCCGTTCCCGCATCGAGATAGCCGGTGACCGGTACTCCGAGCCCCTCCTGATACCGCCTGAGCGCATCTCGCGTTTCCGCGTCGAACGTGCCGTCGACCGCTCCGGGGGCGAGATCGAGCGCGACCAGTCGATCCTCCACGGCACGCCGGGTGAGCGGCGTCAGCCCGAGCTCCGCCTCCGCCGCAGCCGCGTCGCTATCGCCCGGAGGGGCATTGGAGGCGAGGCGGAGCGCCGCGAGTTCCTGGCGCACCCGATTGGCATAGCGACCGCGCGGATAGGCGTTCGCATAGGCCTCGTAGGCGGCGATCGTTCCGGCATCCCGCGCGGCTTGCCACATGTCTTGTTCTTCCTTGGACATGCCGTCTGTATCGATCCGCGCGTCCCGCAGATCGCTCAACCGTTCCCGCGCCTTCGCTGCATAGCGGCCTTGCGGATAGCGTTCGAGAAAGGCCTCGAGCCCGTCGATATCGCGGCCCTCGCCGGTCTCCCGCCAATAGGCGGCTTCTTCCTGACGCTCCGCTTCGAGGCGCCCCTGCTCCTCCGCCTCGAGGTCAGCCGCACGGCTGGCGGATTGCGCCTCGAGCGTCGCGATCTGGTCCGAATCGAGAAAGCCCGTCGGAGGAAGGTCGTTGGCGCTTTGCCATGACCGGATGGCGGTTCGCGTGCCCGGCCCGAAAATTCCGTCGACACCGCCAGTCCCGTCGCCCAGCAGAACGAGGTTGCGCTGCACCGCGCGACGGGCCGCCGGATCGAGGCCGAGCGCCGCCTCCCGCAGGCGCGGCCCGTCCGCGGTGTCGGCGAGCGCCGCAAGACGGGCCTGGGCTTCCCTGGCATGAGGGCCGTCGCCATAGCGGTCGAGATAGGCCCGATAACCCGCGGCGTCGTCCTGCACTTCGGTAAGGCGCCAGAACGCCTCTTCGATCTCGTCCGCAGTCGGATCGCCGTCGGTCAGATCGTCCGCAGACACGGTCGGCTCGGTATCGTCGGAAATATCGCCTTGCGCCGTCCCGGCGCGAATCCGCTGCGCAAGCGCGCTTCCAGGGCGAAGCACTTCGGGCATTAGCGCTGCAATCCTCTCCGGCGCGCCGCGAATCACGGTGACGTCCGCTGGAATGTCGAGCATCGCGATCCCGCCCATCAGGCCCGGCGCGATTTCTTCCGCCTCCCCCTGCGGGCTGGCGAGGAACAGAACGCCCTGACTTGCGCCACCGCTCAGGAAATCCAGCACCTCCGAGACAGGAACGCCGCCTCGGACCGCACCCCAGACGTCGCCGACCTCGGCACCCTGCGCGAGAAGGTATGTCTCGCGTCCGGTGCGAACGAACTTTCCGGCCAGGATGACGAGCCGCGTCTCGAGCTCGGCGGGCTTTTCCGCGAACCGGCCGAGAGCCTCGGTGATTGCGGGGCGGGTGGCGTCCTCGACGACCTCGAGATCGACATCGCTCCCGGCGAATGCGGAGGCCGCGGCGACGATTGCGTCCACGCCGTCGATCTGCGATCCGTCCGCATAGGTTCCATTGGCGACGACGAGGGCCGCGCTCGCCGCGAGGGCCTGTGTTCCCACCATCCCAAGCACGAACCCGCATAAAATCGCCAGCATCCGCATCGCTTTCCTCCCCCTCGTCCGGACCACGCACCTTATGATCGGCGCAGTGGCGGTGGAGCAAGGTGCCTATTGGCCAGAATCCGGGATTGTGAGCGGCGGTTGGCAGGGCATCGCCGAGCCTTGAGCGTCGAAACGCAAAGGGGGCGGTGGATGCCCACCGCCCCCGTCTTCCGAAGATGACTTGCGTCTTAGTTCAGGTTGTAGACCAGCGACAGGCCGAAGATGTTGTCGGTGGACTTTTCGCTGCCTACCGGATCGGTGTGGTACTCGGTCCGGATGCTCGCGCGGAGGGCCAGCGCATCGGCCATAGCGACGTTCGCGCCGAGATCGTTGTACAGCACCGTGTCGTCCGAGGACGAGATGATGTCGGTGTCGTTGGTCACGAAGACCATCTCGTTGATCCGCTGGTAGTAGTTCGAAGACAGCGCGAAGGCGGCCTCGTTTACGTCCTCGCCTTCACCGTCGAGCAGGTCACCGTCGGTGAGCGCGCTGCCGATGTCGTTGAAATCAGCGAAGCGGTAGCCCGGACCGGCCTGAACCGACCATTGCGTGTCGGCGGTGTTCACGAAGCGGTAGCCGACACCGAAGCCGAGGAAGACGTCGTTGCGGCGCTCGAGGTCGCTGTCGAGCTCGATCGGGTTGCCGTCGATGTCGAAGTACTGCTCGCCCTCGTCCTCGTCACCCGTGTAGGAACCCTGCAGCTTGGCGAAACCGTAGAGTACCGGGGTGAAGTCGCGGGTGTACTGGAAGTCGTAGAGAAGGTTGTCGTCGGTCGTGTTCGTGTTGCCGAAACGATCCTCGGACTCGCCGTAGATGTAGGACAGCGACAGCTCGTAGCCGTTGGCCCCGTCGTAATAGCCAAAGTTCGCGCCGATGCCGGCGTCGATCGACTCGTCGTTGCCGTTCGCGGTCGTGGCGCGAAGAGCGATCGACCCATCGAAGCCAAGCTCACGGCCCTCGTTGCCGAAGCGGTCGATGTCGCGCTCGAAATCGTCCTCGATGTCATCGGCGAGATCGTCGTTACGCTGCTCGACAGCGCTCTCGCCGAGGCCGGTTCCGGTGCCGGAGAAAGCGTTCTGGGCCTGCGCGGTCGCCGCGACGAAGGACGAGATGACGGCAAGGGCGAAAATGTTGGAGGGTTTGATCTGCATGGGATATCCTTAGCTCACGCGCGGCAACAAGCACCACGTTCGCGGGCTGAAATGACGCGAAGCCGGCGTCGGGTAAACGCTTATTAATCTTATTGTCATCCGGTTTTCGCATCGTTGTGCAATGTGCAACACCGGTGAAACCGCGAAGAAGATTATGTCAAGAAAATCAAGGGGGCGACAACACCGCACACGTGGTGCGGGAATTAATTTCGGCTGAAACCTTGAAATTCTACTGAGATACCATTGGATCCCAGTTCACGGGAACGCGATTGCGGATTGAAGTATCCGTTCTCGTTCGACTCAGGCACAGTCCGTTTCGCCCAGGGTCGCGGCCCTAGTAGCGGCTTGGATCGGCCCGCACTCGTCCTTTCGAAAGCCATCACACGGCACCGTTTGCGCGCCTGCGCCAAACCGGCTAGCTGCAAGGCGTACAAGGAGGACGTGATGGGTGAAGTCGTTCTGGTCCGTCACGGACAGGCCAACTCGCATGCGGATAACGAGGACGATTACGATCGCCTCAGCCCGCTGGGACATATCCAGGCGGAATGGCTGGGCGAATGGTTGCGGGAGCGCGACGGGGCGTTCGACCTCGTGCTCTCCGGCTCCATGCGGCGGCATCGCGAGACTGCGGCGGCGATGGGCGTCGTGCCCGAGATCGATCCGCGCTTGAACGAGATGGATTACTTCGCGCTCGGTCGCGCGCTCGAGGAAAGCCACGGCATCCCGGTCCCCGACGCGGACGGCTTTCCCGATCACGCCCCCCTCGTCATGCAGGCTTGGCACGACGCGGAAATACTCGGGGCGGAAACCTTTGCGGCGTTCGAGGCCCGTATCACCGCCGCCCTCGTAGAAGCTGCGGCGGAAGGGCGGCGGGTGCTTTGCATCACCTCGGGCGGTGTGATCGGCATGGTCGTCCGTCACGTATTGGCACTCGACCCGAAGCGTTTCGCCCAGATCCTCCTGCCGATCCGCAACGCGTCGATCCATCGCTTCCACGTGCGGGGGGAAACCATCCTGCTCGCGGGGTTCAACGCCACGCCGCATCTCGAACGCGACGACCGAAGCCACGCGCTCACGCATTACTGAAAAGAGGCGTCACTCGCCCTTGTCGGGCCGGATCGTCGCGATGATCTCTGCAACCTTGAAGCCGAACTTGCGGAACTGGCTGCGGTTGATGATCGTGCCGCCTTGCGTGAGGTACATCCAGTCGATCACGTCGAGCGTATGGCCGCCCGCATCCTTCGGGAGCACGATGCGGTAGGACAGGCGGATCGTCGGCCCTACGATCGTTCCGCTCCCCGACCCCACGACATCGTCGGCATCGGCCCGGAAACGCCCGCCCTCACGAAGCGTGAAACGCCACGAGCGGGATTGTTGCCCGCCACCGTCGAACCGGAACTCCTCCGCGATCACACCATGCCCGTCCGTCCAGGTCCCGAGGATGCGGGCGCGGAACCGCGCGCTCATCCGTCCGGTCGGACCGAAGATCATGCCATCGCTGACGAGCTTGCCGGTCAGGTGTTCGCGGAGGTCGAAATCGGGCGCCATCCCCTCGTATTCGTGCGGCTGTTGCGCCCGGAACGTCGCGAAACGCCAACGCAGGATGACTAGGCCGCCAGTGGCCAGGACGAGCACGGTGATGTAGAGGAACGCGTCCACGCCCGCCCCCGAGGATTGTACCAACCCGGGCGACGACCAAGAAGTTTACGAGCGCCCGTGCCAGCACAGCGCTCCGCACCCGCACTTGTTCCGCAATCCGCAGGCGCTTCGACGCATCGTCATCCGCGGGGTGCCGACGGGATCAGGGGGCGGAATGTCCCAGCCGCTCCAGCACCTCGCGCATGACCGCAATCTCGGCCTCCTGTAAGGCGATGATCGTCCGCGCGAGCGCTTCCACTTCTGGATCGTCGATCTGCGGCAGGAGCGCTTCGCCCATGTCGACCGCACTCCGGTGATGGGGGATCATCATCAGGAGAATGTCGGCATCGGCGTCGCCCGTGGGCTTGATCGCGTGCATCTCCGCCATCATGCGATCCATGGCATCGGCAACCTCGTCGCTCTCCGATGTCGCATGCATTCGTGCGTGATCTTCCGCCCCCATCTGCATCGTCCCGTCCCCTTGAGCGAACGAAGCGAACGGGGTCACGAAGGACAGGCACGCGACGAGGGTCGCGAAGACGGGCGGGAATATCATGGTCGCCCTTTCGTTGGCGCGGGTTGGGGGCCTCCGCGCCGGCATCGACGGCGCGGAGGAACCGTTAGAGCGGCATCGTCGTGCCGGTGAGCACGTTGACGATCATCCAAAGGCCCATCGCCACCATGACGAGGTTCTCCGTCAGCGAGATGAAGCCCAGCGGTACGTTCGAGCCACCGCCGACGCAGGCGCATTTGAGATCTCGCTTCTCGACATAGACGGCCTTGATCACGCTTACGGCCCCGATCGTTCCGATGAAGAGGCTGACCGGCGCAACGAGCCAGATCAGCGCGGAGCCGGTCCCGATCAGCGCGGCCATGCCGATACCGGCGAAGAGCTCGAGGAACGGATAGGCATAGCCGTAAGGCACGTAGCGCTGCGCGAGCAGGTCGTAGCCCAGAAACCCGCTCACGAAGCCGCCGACATCCTGCAGCTTCTGGACCGCGAGCGCGACCATGGAGGTGGCGAAGAACCACATCAGCCAGACGAGGATCGGGAAACCGTCGTAGAGGTTGATGACGATCGCCGCGGCGAGGAGCGCCATCGACCCGAAGATCGCGATCACGGGGGCATAGGTCGTATCGTCCTTGCCGAGTACGCGGTAGCCGAACCGCGCCTTGAGATCGGTGAAGCCACCGACCCGCTCGCCGTCGATCCAGGTCTGCGGGGTGGTCTTCACGCCGTGCGCATCACGGAACGCATCGACCTCCTCCCGCGTGGTGAGGAGGTTGTCGTCGACGCGGTAGCCCTTCCATTCGAGCAGCGCCTTGGATTTCAGCCCGAACGGGCAGAGATGTCCCGGCATCGCCATCCGGTAGAGCGAGGCGGTCTTGCCTTCGCCGAGGCTCGCGTTTCGTGCGGCGTCGGGGCCGTCGATATCTGTCGTGGTCATGTCCAAATCTCCCGCTTTTATGCGATTGAGATGGCGCGCGTGGCGTCATGCCCCGGAAATATACCCCTTGGGGGTATAATCAAGGGCGGGGCGACCCCAAATCTGGAAAAGCACGGAGGCCCGCATGAAACAGGACAAGCAGAAGACGCTCGATCGCCTCGCGCGCCTCGAAGGTCAGGTGCGGGGCGTCTCGCGCATGGTGGAGGAGGATCGGTACTGCGTCGACATCCTCGCCCAGACCGCAGCCATCCGCTCCGCCCTGAAAGCCGTTGAGCGTCTGGTCCTGGAGAACCACGCGCGCCATTGCGTGGAGGAGGCGATCAGCGAGGGACCCGACGCGCAGCGGGAGAAATTCAGCGAACTCATCGCGCTTCTCCAGAAGGCGCAGGGCTGAACGCCACCGGATCGTCGCCTCCAAAACGCGAATGGCCCGCCACCATCAGGTGACGGGCCATCCGTGAAAGGTCCGGTGGACGAGGCCACCGGTCCCGACGCCGTTTTGGCGTCTTACATCATGCCGCCCATGCCGCCCATGTCGGGCATGCCGCCACCGGCGCCAGCGCCTTCCTTCTGCGGCTTGTCGGCGATCATGGCTTCCGTCGTGATCAGGAGGCTCGCGATCGACGCCGCATCCTGCAACGCGTGACGGACGACCTTGGCCGGGTCGATGACGCCGAACTTGAACATGTCGCCATATTCTTCGGTCTGCGCGTTGAACCCGAAGGTCTTGTCCTGGCTCTCGCGGATCTTGCCCGCGACGACCGAGCCGTCCATGCCGGAGTTCTCGGCGATCTGGCGCAGCGGGGCCTCGAGGGCCTTGCGCACGATCGCGATACCGACGTTCTGGTCGGAATTGGCGCCTTCGAGACCGTCGAGGGCCTTGCCGGCCTGCACGAGGGCCACGCCGCCACCGACGACCACGCCTTCCTGAACGGCCGCACGGGTCGCGTTGAGCGCGTCATCGACGCGGTCCTTGCGCTCCTTGACCTCGACTTCGGTCATGCCGCCGACGCGGATGACGGCGACGCCGCCCGCGAGCTTCGCAACACGCTCCTGCAGCTTCTCACGGTCGTAGTCGGAGGTCGTTTCCTCGATCTGCGTGCGGATCTGGGAGACGCGCGCTTCGATCTCGGCCTTCTCGCCGGCACCGTCGACGATCGTCGTCTCGTCCTTGGTGATCGAGACCTTCTTGGCGGAGCCGAGCATGTCCACGGTCACGTTCTCGAGCTTCATGCCAAGATCTTCCGAGATCACCTGGCCGCCCGTCAGGATCGCGATGTCCTGCAGCATGGCCTTGCGGCGATCACCGAAGCCCGGCGCCTTGACGGCGGCGATCTTCAGGCCACCGCGCAGCTTGTTGACCACGAGCGTGGCGAGCGCCTCGCCTTCCACGTCCTCGGCGATGATGAGGAGCGGCTTCTGGCTCTGGATGACCGACTCGAGGAGCGGCACCATCGGCTGCAGCGACGAGAGCTTCTTCTCGTGCAGCAGGATCATGCAATCGTCGAGATCGGCGATCATCTTGTCGGGGTTCGTCACGAAGTAGGGGGAGAGGTAGCCGCGGTCGAACTGCATGCCCTCGACGACGTCGGTCTCGGTCTCGAGGCCCTTATTCTCCTCGACGGTGATGACGCCCTCGTTGCCGACCTTCTGCATCGCGTCGGCGATCTGACGGCCGATCTCGGCCTCGCCGTTCGCGGAGATGGTGCCGACCTGCGCGACCTCGTCGGAATTTTCGACCTTGCGGGACGCGGCGCGGATGGCTTCGACGACCTTCGCGGTGGCGAGGTCGATGCCGCGCTTCAGGTCCATCGGGTTCATGCCGGCGGCGACGGACTTCAGGCCGTCCTTGACGATGGCCTGGGCCAGGACCGTGGCGGTGGTGGTGCCGTCACCGGCCTCGTCGTTGGTGCGCTGGGCCACTTCCTTGACCATTTGCGCGCCCATGTTCTCGAACTTGTCCTCGAGCTCGATCTCCTTGGCGACCGACACACCGTCCTTGGTGATGCGGGGCGCGCCGAAGCTCTTGTCGATGACCACGTTGCGGCCCTTCGGGCCCAGCGTCACCTTGACCGCGTCGGCCAGGATGTTGACGCCGCGCAGCATCTTGTCGCGCGCGTTCGTGTCGAATTTGACGTCTTTGGCAGCCATGTTGGTATGCTCCTCGTCAGTGTTTCAATGCGTCTCGGAAAGGGGCGCGGATCAGGCGGCCTTCGCGGCGGCGTCGTCCGTGATGATGCCGAGGATGTCGGATTCCTTCATGATCAGCAGCTCTTCGCCGTCGACCGTGACCTCGGTGCCGGACCACTTGCCGAAGAGGACCTTGTCACCGGCCGAGACACCCATCGGGATGAGTTCGCCGGAATCCTTGCGGGCGCCTTCGCCGCAGGAAATGATGACGCCTTCCGCGGGCTTTTCCTTCGCGCTGTCGGGGATGATCAGACCGCCCTTGGTCTTCTCGTCGGATTCGACACGGCGGACCAGCACACGGTCATGCAGCGGGGTGAATGCCATCTCTGAACGCTCCTTGCTTCAAGTTTCGATCTCGGTTCTGGCACTCACCCTCGGGGAGTGCCAACAGAAGGTCACTTAGGAAAGCTGCGACACCGTGTCAACGAGGTCGGAAAGCGAAATATGCATGGCGAGGCGATTTCGGGACCCGTGATCCCGCGGACCGGCGATCAACCGCCGATGGCGTCGATCTCGTGGCCACCCGCACGGGCTGCGGCCTGCCAATCGCCGGGCTCCGATCCGGACGGCGTCGTTCCGTCCGCAAGGTCGAGCTGCAGGATTCCGTCGATCTCCGCGACGAGCGCGAGCTTGCGTTCAGCGGAGAGATCCTTCGACTTGAGGCAGTTCTGGATCTCGACCATGACCTTCGGCAGCGCCAGGTCGTCGCGGAGCGCGGCACCGATCGCCGCGCGAAACTTCGCCTCTTCCGCCGCACCCGCCTCCGTTCCCGGCGCACCCTCATCGCGGATCGCCGTCATCCGCAGCCGGAGCCGCCGCAAGGCCGTGGCGGCGTCCTCCAGCAGCTTCCAGGAGAACTTCATCCGCTTGCGGTAATGCGTGCGGAAGCAAAGCAGCCGGAATGCCAGCGGATCGACGCCCGCCCCTTCCAGCGTGAAGAGCGTGGTGAAGTCGCCAGAGGATTTCGACATCCGGTTGCCGTCGGTCGCCTCCAGGAACTCTCCGTGCATCCAGTACTGGACGAAGGGGCTTTCGCCCGTTGCGCATTCGCTCTGCGCGATCTCGTTGGAATGGTGGATCGCGATATGGTCGATCCCGCCGGTATGGATGTCGATCCGGTCGCCGAGATAGCGCCGCGCCATCGCGGAGCACTCGATGTGCCAGCCGGGAAATCCCTCGCCCCAGGGAGAGGGCCATTCCATCTGCCGCCGCGTCCCCTCCGGCGAGAACTTCCAGAGCGCGAAATCTGTCGGATTGCGCTTGCCGCCGGCATCGACGCGGTGACCGGCCTCGAACCCCGCGCGGGACGCGCCGGCGAGCCGCCCGTACTCCTCCATCCGCGACGTGTCGAAATAGATGCCGTCGCCGGTGCGATAGGTATAGCCCTTCGCTTCCAGCGCCTCGATCATCGCGATCTGCTCCGAGATGTGACCCGTCGCGCGGCAAAGGACGGTGGGCGCGGCGATGTTCAGCATCCGGCATTGCGCGATGAACGATGCCTCGTAGCGCGCCGCGATATCCCAGGCGGTCAGCCCCTCACGCGCGGCACCCACCTCCATCTTGTCCTCGCCCTCGTCGCCGTCCGAGACGAGGTGCCCGACATCGGTGATGTTCATCACGTGGCGCACGGGCAGGCCCGAGGCCTCAAGCACCCGCTTCAGGGTATCGACGAAGACGTAGGTCCTAAGATTGCCAAGATGCGCGTGGTGATAGACGGTAGGACCACAGGAATAGAGCGTGACCGTCTCGCCCAAGGGCGCGAAGGGGCGGACCGCCCGCGCCATCGTGTCGTGAAGCTTGATCTCGGGATGGGACACGCGGCGCACCGGTTTGCTGGGGAGGTCGGATCGTGTGCCTCCTAGCAATGCCGGCGTTGCGTCACAAGGAGGCTCCCTGTCCGGCCGCGGCGCGACCGGCCTCCGTCAGGTCGTAGACACCCCGCGCGACACGGGAAAACCACCCGTAATGATCGTCCGCCATGAGCCGTGTCGCCTGCGCGACGCCCGTGGCCCGCGCCACCTCCGCCCCGCGCGATGGCCCCGCCACACCGAGATGCCGCGCACAGGAGAGCGCGTCCTGCCTGTAGGCGGTGACGAGACCCCGACGCGTCCCCCCACCGACATTCGGATCCCCTTCGAGCCGCGCGAATTCGCGCAGGAGCCGTCCGGCCCGCCGCCCGTTGCGGCGCGGCACGAAGGGGCCGGGGTCGCAATGCACCGTGACGTGCCCGTCGCGGAGCCTCACGGTGACATAGCCCAGCCCGAGCCTGCGGCAGAGCCCAACCCGCGACCGGCGCGTGCGCGCCCCGTCCTCCGGCACGGCGAGATAGACCGCGTCCGACACCGATTGCCGCGCAATCCCCTGATAGACCAGCGCGAGGGAGAACGCGCGCTTCAGCTCGACCATCACCGGCGGCTCGTCCGCGCGGAGCGCCATGACGTCGACGCCGCCGATCTCGCCCTTCACGGTGTAGCCCTGCGCCTCGAGGAACGCCTTGACGGGGGCGTAGAGATCCGTTTCCCGCATGACCACCTTTCGTGCTTGACTGGTCGAAATTGCGGCGCCGGACGGTGACATCGCATCCCGGCCTGCCTATACACCGGCCGAATCCCGCTTCAAGGAACCGAATCCATGACAATTCTCGTCCTCGGTCACAAATCGCCCGATACCGACTCGACCGGCTCGCCCATCCTCTGGGCCTGGTACCTGAACGACGTCGTGGGCCAAACCGCGGAGCCGGTCCTGCTCGGCGAGCCCAATACCGAGGCGGCCTGGATGCTGGAGCGCTGGGATCTGCCGAAGCCCAAGATCATCGACACGCTCGACGAGGGGCAGGAAGTCGTGATCGTCGACACCAACAATCCCGCGGAACTGCCCGACACGATCGGGCGCGCGGATATTCGCGGCATCATCGACCACCACCGCCTCGCCGGTGGGCTGACCACGAAGGGCCCGGTCGACATCACGATCGAGCCGCTGGCCTGCACGGCCACCATCATCCACCGCCTGATGGGCGAGAACGCGGGAAAGATGCCCGACTGGGCCAAGGGCGCGATGCTTTCGTGCATCCTGTCCGACACGCTCGAATTCCGCTCCCCCACGACGACGGACGTGGATCGCAATCTCGCGAAGTCCCTCGCCGAGGATCTCGATCTGCAGATCCCCGCCCTGGCCGCCGAGATGTTCGCCGCCAAGTCCGACGTCTCCGCCTTCTCCGACAAGGAATTGCTGCGGATGGATTCGAAGGAGTTCGAGACCGGCGGCAAGTCGTTCCGCGTCTCCGTGCTCGAGACTACCTCGCCCGAGGCCGTGCTGCAGCGCAAGGAAGCGCTGATGGCGGCGATGGAGGAGGTCGCCAAGGAGGACGGCGTCGATCAGGTGCTGCTCTTCGTCGTCGACATCCTCGAGGAGGAGGCGACGCTCCTCGTCCCGAACGAGGACGTGCGCAAGATGGCGGAAAAGAGCTTTTCGACCGTCTGCGGCGGCGACACGGTCGTGCTGCCCGGCATCGTCAGCCGCAAGAAGCAGATCATCCCGAACCTGACCGTCTGATTCGCCTGCGAAAGGACGGACACCGCCATGACCCAGATCATCGACGCCCTGTCCGAGGTCGCTGAGGATTACGACGCCGTCTTCTGCGATCTCTGGGGGTGCCTTCACGATGGAGTCCGGGCCCTGCCCGAGGCGGTCGAGGCGCTCACGCGGTTCAAGGAGGGCGGCGGAAGCGTCGTGCTCCTGACGAACGCGCCGCGCCCGCGCGCCTCCGTGGCCGAGCAGATCGCGGCGATGGGTGTGCCGGAGGATTGCTGGGACACGATCGCGACCTCTGGCGACGCCGCCCGGCTCGCGATGTTCCGGGGCGAGATCGGCCAGAAACTTTACCATATTGGCGTGGATCGCGATTCGGGCTTCTTCGAGCCGTTGCAGATCATGGAAAACCCGGTCGAGATCACACGGGTTCCGCTTGCCGAGGCGGAGGGGATCGTCTGCACCGGGCCGTTCGACGCGCATGCCGACCCGTCGGTGCTGCGCCCCGAACTCCTCCATGCGAAGACCCTCGGCCTGCGGATGCTCAACGCCAATCCCGACGTCGTCGTCGATCGCGGGGAGCGCCGCGAATGGTGCGCGGGCGCGGTGGCGGAACTCTACGAGAGCATGGGGGGCGAGGTCCTGTCCTTCGGCAAGCCGTATCCGCCGGTCTACGACCTCGCGCGGCGGCGGCTTGCGGAGTTCGGCGCGGACGTTCCCGACAGCCGGATCCTTGCCATCGGCGACGGAATCGCCACGGACGTGAAGGGCGCGATCGGGGAAGGTCTCGACGTGCTCTTCGTCACGGGCGGGCTCGCCGCGGCGGAGACGGAGACCACGCGCCAGCCGCAGGAAGCGGCGCTGCGTTCCTTCCTCGATTCGCAGATGATGTCCCCCACCTTCGCGATCGGCAAACTCCGGTAGCATACCCCGCGATCCTTGCCGCGCCGGGACATCGCCAGATCGGCGTAGCGCGCTTATCGAATTGCCAATCTTTCGGTAGGTCTAATACGCGGGTCTGCTGGGGGGCCGAAACGATGATCGGAAGCGGTCGCTCCACGATCTTCATCGAAGACATGCAGATCGGCATGGTCCGGTCGATGGAGAAGCTCGTCACCACGCGCGACATCGAGCTTTTCGCGGAAGTGTCGAACGACCACAATCCCGTCCATCTCGACGAAGATTACGCGCGGGACACGATCTTCAAGGGGCGCATCGCGCACGGGATGCTGACGGCGGCCCTGATCTCCGCGGTGGTGGGCGAACGTCTGCCCGGACACGGAACGGTCTATCTGCGTCAGAGCATGGCCTTTCTCGCCCCCGTGCGTCCGGGCGACACCGTCCGCGCGGAGGTGGAGGTAACGGCGATCGATCTCGGTCGGTCCCGCGTGGGCCTGGCCACGCGCTGCCTCGTCGGCGGGGTCGTCGTGCTGCGCGGCGACGCGCTGGTGCGCGCGCCCTCCCGCGCCTGATCGGCTGCGCCTGGACGGGCGCTTGCGCGGCACGCCGCCGCCCGCTATCCGCAGGCCATGCGGATCTTTCGCACCTATCACGACCTCCCCCGGGACGCCCGCGGCGCCAGTGCCGCGATCGGCAATTTCGACGGCGTCCATCTGGGCCATCGGGCCGTGCTCGACCTCGCGCGCCGCGGCACCGACGCCCCGCTCGGCGTCGTGACCTTCGAGCCCCATCCGCGGGAGGTCTTCGCTCCGGACGGCCCGCCCTTCCGGCTCATGAACAGGGAAGCGCGGGCCCATCGGCTGGAAAAGCTCGGCGTCGAGCGGCTTTTCGAGCTGCCCTTCGACGCGGCACTGGTCGCGATGACGCCGGAGGCCTTCGCACGCGACGTGCTCTCGGAGGGGCTCGGCCTCTCCCATGTCGTCGTCGGCGCGGATTTCCGCTTCGGCAAGGCACGCGCCGGAGACGCACCCGCGCTGAAGGAATTCGGCAGCCGCATGGGCTTCGACGTGACCATCGCGGACCTCCTGCAGGAGGAGGGGACCGAGATTTCCTCTACCCGCATCCGCGAGGCGCTCGGCGCGGGCGATCCGCGGGCGGCCGCGTCGATGCTCGGGCATCTTCACCGGATCGAAGGGCCGGTGGTCGGCGGGGAGCGGCGCGGGCGCGAGCTCGGCTATCCGACCGCGAACATGTCGATCGACGGGCTCCACCCCCCGCGGTTCGGCGTCTACGCGGTGGAAGTCGACATCCTCGACGGTCCCGATGCCGGCCCGCATCTCGGCGTCTCCTCGATCGGCGTGCGGCCGATGTTCGGCGAGAACCGACCGAACCTCGAGACCTTCCTCTTCGATTTCACGGGCGACCTCTATGGCCGCCATCTCTCCGTCGGGCTCGTCGAGTTCCTCCGTGGGGAAGAGACATTCGACGGTCTCGACGCGCTGATCGCGCAGATGGATGCCGACAGCGCACGCGCCCGCGCGATCCTCGCCGCGCGATGAGCGGCCGCGACCCGATTCGTCGCGATGTCGGCCGCCCGCGCTTCTGGGAACGCTTTCCGCTCGAGGAGCTCTCCTCGGCGGAATGGGAAGCGCTCTGCGACGGCTGCGGCAAATGCTGCCTCAACAAGCTCGAGGACGAGGACACGGGAGAGGTCGAGCTCACGCGCGTTGCCTGCCGCCTCTTCGACGACGGCACCTGCCGCTGCGCCAATTACGAGATCCGCAAGCAATTCGTCCCCGAATGCGTGGTGCTGACCCCGTCGACCCTGGCCGACGCGGCCTACTGGATGCCGCGCACCTGCGCTTACCGCCTGCTCCACGAGGGCAAGCCGCTCTATCCCTGGCACCCGCTCATCTCCGGTGACCCCGAAAGCGTCCATGCGGCGGGCGTCTCCGCGCAAGGGATCACCGTCCCTGAATTCGAGGTCGACGAGGAGGATTGGGAGGAACACATCATCGAGGAGCCAATGTGATGCATTATGCCTCCGACAATTCCGGCCCCGCCCATCCCAAGGTGATGGAGGCGCTCCTGGCCGCGAATGCGGGCTACGCCCTGCCCTACGGCAACGACCCCGCGACGGAAAGGGCGCGCGCGCACATCCGCGAGGTGTTCGAGGCGCCTGACGCGGCGGTCGAGTTCGTGGCCACTGGATCGGCTGCGAACGCCCTCATCCTCGCCACGCTCTGCAAGCCCTGGGAGGCGATCTTCTGCTCCGAAGTGGCGCATGTGGAGGCCGACGAATGCGGCGCGCCCGAATTCTTCACCGGCGGCGCCAAGCTCGCGCTCGTCCCCGCACCCGATGCCCGCATGTCCCCCGCCGCGCTCCGCGACCGGATCGACGGGACGGCCCAGGGCAACGTCCACAACGTGCAGCGCGGGCCGGTCTCGCTCACCAGCGTCACGGAACGCGGCACGGTCTACGATCTCGATCATCTCCGTGCACTCGCGGGGACCGCGCGGGAATTCGGCCTGCCCGTCCATCTCGACGGCGCGCGCCTCGCCAATGCCCTCGCCACCCTAGGCTGCAGCCCGGCGGAGATGACGTGGAAGGCGGGCATCGACGCGGTGAGCTTCGGCGGTACGAAGAACGGGCTTCTGGGTGTCGAGGCGGCGATCTTCTTCGATCCGGCCCATGCCTGGGAATTCGAGTTGCGGCGCAAGCGCGGCGGGCATCTCTTCTCCAAGACCCGCTACCTCGCCGCGCAGATGGACGCGTATCTCGCGAACGGCCTCTGGCTCAGGATGGGGCACGACGCCAATGCCGCCGCCGCGCGGCTTGCCCAAGGGCTCTACGAAAGCGGCACGGCGACGCTTCTGCATGAACCGCAGGCCAACATGGTCTTCGCCAGCTTCCCGCGCGCCGCGCATCATCGCCTGCGGCAGGCGGGCGCGCAATTCTACTCGATGGGGAGCCTCGACGGCCCCGATGAGGAGCCCGTCGGTGCCCGCCTCGTCTGCGACTGGTCGGCGAGCACCGCGGATACGGAACGCTTCCTCGACATCCTCGAGGGCTGATCCGCCCGCCTCAACCCTTGCCCAGGTGATGGTCGAGATGCCCGAGCCGGTCCTGGCCCCAGAACCGCTCGTCGTCGTCGGTGATGTAGAACGGCACGCCGAAGACGCCCGCCGCGACCGCCTCCTCGGTGTTGCGGGTATAGGCCTCCGCCCCGCTCAGGAGCCCGCTATCGACGAGCGACGGCGCGAAACCCGCCTCCTCGAGGCAGGCGCGGATCACGTCGTCCTCCGCGATGTTGCGCTCCTCCGCCCAGACGGCCCGGGCGATGGCGTGGACGAGCGTGCCGAGATCGCCGCCCCCCGCATCCTGCGCCGCGATGACCGCGTAGGAGGAGGGCGCGGGGTTCGTGGGGAAGAATTGCGGTTTCGGATTGAGCGGCAGCCCCTCCATCTCGGCCACCCGCTGCAGGTCCTGCAGACGGTAGGCCTGGCGGTTCGGGTGCCGGTCGCCCGGCGGCAACCCGCCGGTGCGCTGGAAAAGCGTCAGCACGTCGAGCGGACGGTAGGTGATCGTCGCCCCGTGCCGCTCCGCGATGCGCTCCAATCGCGTGCCGGCGAGATAGACGGCCGGAGAGATTGTGGAGAAATGATACTCGATATGCGCCATGGCCGCCTCCCGCGTCCGCCTCAGGTTTGCGAAACCGTAGGCGCGTGCTAGGCGGTGTCAACGCGGCGATTCCCGCCTGACGGGGTAGCCGCACCGCGCGCCGCGAAGGAATTTTCCCATGCCCTCCCCGTCCGAGCCGAAGCTGATCTCCGGCAACTCGAACCCGACACTCGCGCGCGCCATAGCGCGGCGCATGACGATGCATCGCGGCCTCAGCGTGTCGCTCGTCGATGCGCGCGTCGAACGTTTCAACGACCAGGAGATCTTCGTCGAGGTCTACGAGAACGTGCGCGGCGAGGACATGTTCATCATCCAACCGACCTCGAACCCCGCGAACGACAACCTGATGGAGCTGCTCATCATGGCCGATGCGCTCCGCCGGTCGTCGGCCGCGCGGATCACGGCCGTGATCCCCTATTTTGGCTACGCCCGTCAGGATCGCCGCACCAAGGCGAGGACGCCCATCACGGCGAAGCTCGTGGCCAACATGATCGTGGAATCCGGGATCGAGCGGGTTCTGACGATGGATCTGCACGCCGCGCAGATCCAGGGCTTCTTCGACATTCCCGTTGACAACCTCTACGCCTCGCCGATCTTCGCGCTCGATATCGCGCATACGTTCAAGGCGAACCTGGACGACGTGATGGTCGTCTCGCCCGACGTGGGCGGCGTGGCGCGGGCGCGCGAACTCGCGCAGCGGATCGGCGTGCCGCTCTCCATCGTCGACAAGCGCCGCGAAAAGGAAGGCGAGGTCGCGGAGATGACGGTGATCGGCGACGTGGAGGGCAAGACCTGCATCATCGTCGACGACATCTGTGACACCGCCGGAACGCTCTGCAAGGCCGCCGATACCCTGATGGAGGCCGGGGCGCAGGAGGTTCATTCCTACATCACCCACGGCGTCCTGTCCGGGCCCGCCGTGGACCGGATCGGACGGTCGGTGATGAAGAGCCTCGTGATCACCGACTCGATCGAGCCCACCGATGCGGTGCGCCATTGCGACAACATCCGCATCGTGCCGACGGCGCCCATGTTTGCCCAGGCGATCCTGAACATCTGGAACGGTACATCGGTCAGTTCGCTTTTCAGCCCCGATACGCTAGGGCCGATCTACGAGGGGATGTACAGCCCGGCCTGACACGGCCCGGCCGCGGGGCCGTCACTCGGCGGCCCAACCCTTCTCGGATGCGGGCTTCATGCGCGCGCGCCACTGGCGCGCCATCGTGACGATCCGCGGCTCCTCGGTCATCTCCGGCGTCAGCAGCATGTGCTTGCCGCTGTGCCAGGCACCGAGGTCGAGCGCGCTCAGCCAGGACAGCGGAACCGCCAGGGCAAGGCTCGCCGCGATCGGGATGAGCCAGAGCGAGATCAGCCCGGCGAAGAGTCCGGCCACCAGCGCGAAGCCCAGTATCGTCTCGAGCAGGTGGAAGCGGACGAGATCGATGACCGGCATCGACCCGCCCTCGCGGCGTTGCGGCTGCCAGTCGCCCGAGAGCCCGAACGTGGCGCGCAGGACGGCGAGAAGCTGCTGGATCATCAGGACGGGTGCGAGCGCGATCGCGGAGAAGATCTCGAGGATGAAGGACCCCCAAAACCGCGCGATGCCACCAAAAGCCCGGTAACCCGTACCGGTGAGCGCCAAGGCGCCCGCCGCCATCAACTTCGGCGCCAGCAGCATGACATACATGAAGATCAGCATGCCGAGCCCCTTCGGACCCGTGATCTCAGGCCAGTTCGGCATCAACGGGTTCTCGGGAGAGAAATAGCTGATGACGTTGGCGTCCTCGCCCCGTCCGAGCAGAGCCCAGACGACGAGAAGCGCGAACCAGGCGGGCGACATAAGGTAGGCCATCGCGCCCGCGAAGAGGTGGAAGCGGGAAACCGGGTGAAATCCCTTGGCGCACAGAAGCCGCAGATGCTGCAGGTTGCCGTGGCACCAGCGACGATCCCGCAACGCGTAATCGACGAGCGAGGTCGGGCTTTCCTCGTAAGACCCCGCGATCCGCGGCAGGAAGCGCACGGCCCAGCCGGAGCGGCGCAAGAGGCCCGCCTCGACGAAATCGTGCGACATGATGAGCTTGCCTTCGCCTTTACCCTTGGCCTTGAGGCGCGGCAGTCCGGCGCAGAGCGCGAAGGCACGCGTCCGGATGATGGCGTTGTGACCCCAGTAATTGCCCTCCTGCCCGGCCCAGGCGGCAAGTCCTTCGGCGAGGAGCCAACCATAGGCGGCGGAGGAGAATTGCTGCAGCCGCGCGAAAAGCGACCGGGCGCCGATCAGGCGCGGCAGGGACTGGATTAGGCCCGCGGACGGGTCACGTGCCATCTCGCAGGCGAGCCCGTCGAGCGCCTCCGCGCTCATCAGGCTGTCGGCATCGAGCACGATCATCGCGTCGTACCGGCCACCCCAGCGCGCGACCCAGTCCGATAGGTTCCCGGTCTTGCGATCAGTGTTATTTTCCCTGCGGCGATACCAGGCCGGCAGGGCGGCGTCCCGCTGCAGGATACGGAAGGCGCGTTGCTCGCTCGCGATGATGTCCGGATTCTGGCTGTCGCTCAACGCGAAGAGCTCGTAGCTGTGCTCGCTCTCGCGATCCGACAAATCTGCGAGCATGGCGCCTGCATTGCCCATCACCGCATCCGCGTCCTCGTGGTAGATCGGCACGACGAGCGCGACCTTGAGCGGTTTCGACGGCGCGTCGGGCGCGGGCCGCGGCGGCTGGCGGAAGCGTATCATGAGGCCCAAGGCCGCGGAGCAGACGCCGAAGCAGATCCAGAAGAAAGTAAAGCAGACGAGCCCGATGAGCCCCGCCTCGATGAGCGAGAGCCGCCCCTCCCCGAGCCAGTCGCCGAGGCCGATGGCGACGCCGACCGTGATCGCGGCCGCCGTCAGCAGGGTGAAGACGCGCATGCGCCACACGCCGCGCAGACGTTTCCAGACCGGCACTTCGGCATCGTGATGCCGGGCGGAGAAATCCTGCTGCGGATGCGCGAGGGGAACTTCCACCGGAGTGGAGTTCAACTCGCTGTCATATCGTGTCATGCCGTCCATCTGTAGAGCCAAACCTCCGAAATCCGCCGGTCCCCTATTCCAAGCTGGGCCCGCATCTCGAGCGAAGTGATGTCGCCGGGATCAAAGGTTAAGGCCATTCGGGCGCCACCGGTTTCAGGATTTCTGCGAACTTCGGCATGAATCAGCGTCGCCTCGCCTATAGAGACGTGTGGTTCAACCTCACGGAGATCCGATGGCAATATTTCATGCGGTGCGAAATCGATCGTGACGACCTGACCCCGCACTGGGCTGGCCCCGATTCGCGTCTGGATCACCCGTGTGACCGGCAAACCGGGCGCCGGATCGGCCGCCCAGCGCATCGAATAGCGCAGCCGGTTCTCCGTGCCTGCGGTCAGGCCCTCGCGCGGCCGCCAGTAGGCGACGATGTTGTCGTAGTATTCGCGATCGATCGGTATCTCCACGAGCGCGACCGATCCACGGCCCCAGTCGCCCTGCGGCGTGATCCACAGGCCGGGGCGATCCTGATAATGCGCCTCGAAATCCCCGAAATCCGAAAGTTTCCGTGCCCGCTGCATCAGGCCGAACCCTTTCGGGTTCTCGTCGAGGAACGCGCTCACCTGCAGCGCTCGCGGATTGGCGAGCGGCCGCCAGAGCGGCTCTCCCGCCCCGTTGAGGACGAGCAGGCCGTCGCTGTCATGCACCGCGCTGCGGTAATCGTCGAAACGGCCGCGATTGGTCTCATCGAAGAGGAACATGCTGGTCAGGGGCGCGATACCCACCTCGGCCATGTCGACGCGGGGGAAAAGCGTGCAATCGACGGACATGTCCGTCCGGTCTCCCGGCGTGATGTCGAACCGGAACGCGCCCGTGACGGACGGAGAATCGAGCAGGGCATGGATGCGGAACGTGTTGCTGCCCATAGCCGGCGCCTCGATCCAGAGGCGGGTGAAATCAGGAAACTCCTCGCCGGCCTCGGTCGCGGTCCCGACCGCGAGCCCGCGGGCCGACAAACCGTAGGTCAGGCCGCGGGCGATGGCACGGAAATAGCTCGCGCCCTGGAAGACCGCGAATTCCTGGAAGATCCCCGGCCGCTCCATCTGGGCCCGCAAGCGGATGCCGGAATAGCCCAGCGTATCGTCGATCGGCAGGTCCGGCGCGTCGTCGGTCCGATCGAAGAGCGCGATGTCGAACATGACCTCCCGCGCCGTGCCGTCCTGCACCACGTCGATCCGCACCGGTTGCGCATACCACAACCCCGGATGCAGCATGTCGACATGGAGCGGTCCGTCGCTGTCGGCGAAGAGCGCATCGCGCCCGCGAAACCAGTATTTGCGATAGGCGTCGTAATTGATGTCCGTCCAAGCCTTCGGCACTTCGGGGGTCGGGACGAAATCCTGCTTGGCGAGCTGCCGGGCGAGGTCGCGGACCGTCTCCGGCCCGAAGGCCGCGGCCGAGCCGAACGAGATATCGGCCGCTGTCGCGCGTCCTGCGAACCCAAGCGCGGTCATGCAGGCGAGGAGGCTGCGGCGGGACATCGTCATTCTTGTTTCCTTGGATTTGCTGGTCTGGCGGAAGTTAACTTTTAGGCGATACGGATCACCACCGAGAGGATCATTGGGCGAAGGCCGCCCAGATCAGCATGTCTCTGCCGACAGGATGCCCGGCGTAGAGTGTTTTCCCTGGCCGTCCTGCTGCGAACCGACCCCCGGGATCGCGCGGCTACGCCCGCTTCACCAGTGGTCTGTCGTCAGAACGGCATGACAGCGACCGGGTTCCCGGCGCCGCCCTCCCACGAGCCATATCTCCTTGCAGTGAAATGATTTCAAGACCCGTCACATCCGATACACCTAAAGGTGTAGCACCCGGCCCGTTCCACGCCGGGCGCTCATCCGGTGCGGGTATATTCGGCTACAATCCCTGCCTCGGTCGCCGATTGTGCGCGTTTGAAGGCTCCGTTTCTGCCACCGAGGGAATCACCTCACCTCGCAGACGTCTCAAGGTTTCATCCCTATCGGACCCCCGGACGCCGTTTCCCTGAAACGGACGTGGATCACCCACCCTGGTTCTCGGCAGCCCTTTCCCGATCAAGGCGCGGGAGCTTCACCTCTCGCGCCTGAAAATGCGGCATGTCCGGCTCCAAGCGGAAAACCCGATCGGCGGCCTGCACGGATGCGGACGCGCGCTCCGCGATCCGTTGACAAGGCCGCGCCGGATTGCAATGCGGAGGCCATCCCCATGGCGGAGACCCGATGCGACGGACGATGCCAGCGACCGAGCGAGCGCCCCTGCCGCGGCTGACCCCACTCGGCCTCGACGGGATCCTCGTGACCTTCGGCGACACGCTTTCGGACCCCGCGAACCGGGCGGCGCTCGCCTTCCGCGCCGCGATCGAGGAGGCGGCCTGGGACGGCGTGCGGGAGACGGCCTCCTCGCTCTGCTCGGCCTATCTCGCCTTCGATCCGGCCCGCCTCTCGCTGGCGGAGGTCACGGAACGGGTCCACGACCTCCTCGCCCGGCGCGACTGGAGTGCCGAGGGCCTGCCCGCACGGCGCCGGCGCTTCGTCATCCCCGCCTCGTTCGAGGGCGACCACGCGCCGCAGCTCGCCGATGCGGCGAAGCTCGCGGGGCTCGACCCGGAGGAGGCGGTGGCACAAATCTGCGCCCGCCCGCTCCGTGCCCTCGCCCTCGGATACGCGCCCGGACAGGCCTATCTCGGCAGCTTGCCGGAGCATTGGGATCTCGCGCGGCAGAAGGATCTCACCCCCACGGTGAAGGAGGGCGCGGTGGTCACGGCGGTCCGGCAGGTGATCGTCTTCGCCTCGACGAGCCCGACCGGCTGGCGACAGATCGGGATGACCCGGTTCCGCTGCTTCCGGCCCGAGGATGCGGAGACGCCCATCGCACTCGCCCCGGGCGACGAGGTGCAGCTGCGCCCCGTCTCCGCCGCGGAGCTCGACGACCTGGCCGAGAGCGGTCCCGACGGGGGCGCCGAGGTGGAGGTGCTCGAATGACCCGCCTTCTCCTCCACGAGATCGGTCCCGGCGCGTCCGTACAGGATCGAGGCCGGCCGGGCTATCTCGCGCAGGGGCTCTCGCGCGGCGGCGCGGCCGACCGGCGCGCGCTCCTCGAGGGCGCGGCGCTGCTCGGCCAGTCGCCCGACCTCGCGGCGCTCGAACTCACCGGGCGCGGCGGCAGCTTCGGCGTCGACGCGCCCGCCCGGATCGCGCTCACCGGCGCGCCGATGCGGGCGCGGCTGGGCGAGCGCGACCTCGCCTGGAACGCGTCCCACCGCCTCGCGCCCGGCGAGACCTTGAGCCTCTCGCCCGCACGGCGGGGCGTCTGGTCCTATCTCCACCTCGGCGGTGGCATCGCGACGGAACCGCAGCTCGGCAGCCGCGCCGCGCATTTCTCCATGGGGCTCGGACAGAAGCTCGAGGCGGGCGGCACGCTTCCCCTGGGCGAGGATCCGGGCGGCGAGGCGAACCGCGTCCTCGACGCCGAGGACCGCTTCGGCGGCGGCGAGATCCGGATCCTGCCCTCCGCCCATACCGCGCTCTTCCCCCGCGAGGATCTGGAGCGGTTCTGCGCCACGACCTTCACCCGCGATCCCCGCGGCAATCGCCAGGGCGTGCGCCTCGCCCATGACGGTGCGCCCTTCGCGACCGAGGGCCAGCTCGCCCTCGTGTCGGAGATCATCGTGCCCGGCGACATCCAGATGACGGGCGAGGGCACGCCCTACCTCCTCGGCCCCGAATGCCAGAGCGTGGGCGGCTATCCCCGCATCGCCTCGATCCTGCCCGCCGACCTCCCCCGCGCGCTCCAGACCGCGCCCGGCGGCACCCTCACCTTCGCCTTCGTCGATCCCGAGGAGGCCGCCCGCGAGGCGGAAACCGAGGAGGCGTACCTCCGGCGCATCTCGAAGACCCTGCGCCCGCTGGTCCGCGACCCGCACGACATCCCCGATCTCGGCCGCTACCAGCTCATCTCGGGCGTGACGGCCGGCCGCCCGGACAATGGAGACTGACATGGCCCACGTGGACCTCAACTCGGACATGGGCGAGGGTTTCGGCCCCTGGCGGATGGGCGACGACGCCGCGCTCCTCGACATCGTGACCTCCGCCAACATCGCCTGCGGCTTCCATGCGGGCGATCCCGACGTGATGGCCGCGACGATGGCGCGCGCGGTGAGGAACGGCGTGGGCATCGGCGCCCATCCGGGCTTCGCCGATCTCGCGGGGTTCGGGAGACGGGAGATCGACCTGCCCCCCGCCACGCTCGCGCATCTCATCCAGTACCAGGTCGGTGCCGCGCAGGCGATGGCGCGCGCCGCGGGCGGAGAGGTGCGGCACCTGAAGCTCCACGGCGCGCTCGCGAACATGGCCTCGCGCGACGGGGAGATGGCCCGACGCTGCTTCGACGCGGCGCTTGCCGTGGCGCCCGACCTGATCCTCGTCGTTCTCGCCGCCACGCCCATCCAGGAGGCCGCGGAAGCGCTCGGGGCGCGCTTCGCCTGCGAGGTTTTCGCCGATCGCGGCTACGAGGACGATGCGACCCTCGTTCGGCGCGGCACGCCCGGCGCGATGATCACGGATGCCGACGCCGCGGCGGAGCGGATGTCGGAGATGGTCCGCGACGGCGTGATCGTGACCGCCTCGGGCAAGCGGATCGAGACCCGGATCGATACGATCTGCCTGCATGGCGACGAGCCCTCCGCCGTCGCCGCGGCCCGCACCCTGCGCGACCGCCTCGAGGCCGACGGGGTGGAGATCAGGACCTTCGGCTAAGAGGCCGCGCTCCGCGACCGGCGCAAGGCCGGGCGCCGTCGCCTCACGACGGGCGGGATGCTGGACGGAAGCGGACGTTGCCGCTACTCGCGAGGGCCATGTACAGGCGCGTGGCCATCGTCGCCGATCCCGGCGCGGTCCTGAGAAGGCTCTGCGACCGGATGGGCCTGACATTCGAGGCCGGGATGGCGGCGTATCGGCGGCACGGGCACCATGTGTTCGCGGGAAACTTCGGCACCCTCTCCCTGATCGCGGGACAGGGACGGGGCGAGGGTCCGGCGAAGCTGGTCGTCAAGCGCAACCAGAGCCTCTACGACCGTCGCGGACGGGCCATCTTCGACGATCAGCGCTGGCGCGATGAGCTCGCTCCCTGGCAACTGGACGTCATCGATCGGCGGGCCGGGGCGCTCAACCGGGCCTTCGGCTACGCGTGAACTTCGATCCCGCAGCGGACGGGGCCGATGCCACCCTCCGGACTTAACAAACCCCGCGCCATCGACTACCCCCGTCGCGTCCGCCAAAGGGAGAGACCGCCATGCCCGTCCTCATCGCCCCCTCGATCCTCGCCGCCGATTTCGCAGCGTTCGGCGAGGAATGCCGCGCGGTGGAAGGCGCGGGGGCCGACTGGATCCATGTCGACGTGATGGACGGGCATTTCGTGCCGAACCTCACCTTCGGGCCCGCGACCGTGAAGGCGATCCGCCCGCATGTCCGGGGGCTGCTCGACGTCCACCTGATGATCGCGCCCGTCGATCCCTTCGTCACCGCCTTCGCGGAGGCCGGCGCCGACATCCTGACCGCGCACGTGGAGGCCGGACCCCATATCCACCGCACGCTGCAGACGATCCGCGATGCCGGGATGCGTCCGGGCGTGGCGCTCAATCCCGGCACGCCCGTCGAGGCGGTAGCGCCCGTGATCGACCTCGTCGATCTCGTCTGCGTCATGACCGTCAATCCCGGCTTCGGCGGGCAGCGCTTCCTCGATGTCAGCCCGAAGATCGCCGCCTTGCGCGCGATGATCGGCGACCGTCCCATCCATATCGAGGTCGATGGCGGCATCGACGCCTCGACCGCGCCCGGCGCGGCACGGGCCGGTGCCGACGTGCTCGTCGCGGGATCGGCCGTGTTCCGGGGCGGCAGCGCGCGGATGCCGGAGGTCTACGCCGCCAACATCACCGCGATCCGTCAGGCGGCGGAGGGGGTCTGGACCTGACCCCGCGTCCCGCCCGCATCCGGTCCTCCCCGCGCCGCCGCTCCACCGCCTGCGCCGCGACGAGCCACCAGAGCGCGAGGATCGGGGCCCAGAGGAGGGCCGCCATCGCCGAGCGCCCAAGGAAATAGAAGCTCACGCGGAACGGCGCGGCGGCGAGCCATCCGGCCGCATCGGGCACCCGTCCCGCATAAAGGGCCCCGAAGAGCACCGCGCCCGCGAGCAGCCCCGCCCCCGCCGCGAGGACGACGCCGAGGGCGAGCCGCGCCTGCGACCGCGTCCCCCGCGGCACCGCGCTCCACGCGACGAGAAGCACCAGCGTCGTCAGCGCCAGCGCGGGCAGCACCACGCTGCCGACAAATCCCGTCTCCACGCCCATCTTCCCTCACCCCGATCCCGCCTCGCGTCCTACGGCCACGGTCGCGATCGGGTTCCCGGGTTGCGCGCGACGGGCCGCGCGGCCACGATCGACGGCGCGTCAGGAGGGAGCACGCGATGAACGAGGAGTGGCGACCGGGCGCGCGGAACGCGATCACCGATGTCGCGGGGCTCGCCGTGGGCCAGGCGGAGGATGCGACGCTCAGGTCCGGCGTCACCGTGCTTCTGCCGGACGCACCGATGAGCGCCGGCGTGCACGTCATGGGTGCGGCGCCGGGCACGCGGGAGACGGACCTCCTGCGCCCGGGCACGCTCGTCGACCGCGTGGACGCGCTCGTCCTCTCGGGCGGGTCGGCCTTCGGCCTCGCCGCCGCCGACGGGGTCATGTCCGCCCTGAAAGCGCGCGGCCGCGGCTTCGAGGCGGCCGGGCACTGCGTTCCGATCGTCCCCGCGGCGATCCTCTTCGATCTCGCCGGGGGCGGCGAACACGGCTGGACGGAAAATCCCTATCCCGCGCTCGGACGCCGCGCCCTCGAGGCCGCCGGTTCCGTGGTGCGGGAGGGCTCGGTCGGCGCGGGCACGGGCGCCGTGGCGGGGCGGCTCAAGGGCGGGATCGGCACCGCGTCCCTTCGCCTGCCTGACGGCACCCATGTCGGCGCGCTCGTGGCCGCGAACCCCGTGGGCAGCGTCGCCTGCCCCGAGACCGGCCGGTTCTGGGCCGCGCCCTTCGAGATCGACGGCGAGTTCGGCGGGCTCGGGCCGCCCGACCGCGCCCCCGCCGCGACGGGTCCGCTCGTCAAGGGCGCCAACACCACCATCGCGATCGTCGCCACGGATGCCGCGCTCTCTCCGGCACGCGCGGAGCGGCTGGCGATCGTCGCCCATGACGGGATGGCGCGCGCCATCCTGCCCGCCCACACGCCCTTCGACGGCGATCTCGTCTTCGCCGCCGCGACCGGGCGCGGCTCCGATCCCGACCCGGCCGCCTTCCTCGCGCTCGGCCACGCGGCGGCGATCTGCCTCGCCCGCGCCATCGCCCGGGCCGTCTTCCGGGCGAGCCCGCATCCCGGCGACGCCGCACCCGCCTGGTCGGAACGCTGGGGCCACCGCCTCGCGCCGCCCCGGACCTGATCCGGGGCCCCGCCGATCGTCCGAGGTCCCGGGTCGAGCCCGGGACGCCGCGGCGCTCAATCCCGCCAGAAGCTCCGCGTGAAGATCACGTAGACCACCATCAGCTCCAGCCGCCCCGAGATCATTCCCGCGATCAGGAGCCATTTCGCCGTGTCGTTGATCGGCCCAAAATAACCCGACGGCCCGATGATCGGCCCGAGCCCCGGCCCGATATTGCCGATCGCCGTTCCCGCGCCGGAGATCGAGGTGACGACGTCGAGCCCGGTAAGGCCGAGGCCCACGGCCAGAAGCCCCAGCGACACGATGAAGAGGACGAAGAACGCCATGACGGAGGAGAGCACGTCGTCGCTCACCCGGCGATCCTCGAAACGCGGCGCGAAGAGGCCGTGGGGCGTGTGGATGCGCCGGATCTGCGCCGCGATCGCCGACATCAGGATCTGGTAGCGGAAGATCTTGATCGAGCAGCAGGTCGATCCCGCGCAGCCGCCGATGAGCCCGAGGAAGAAGAACACCACCATCGCGAAGGCGCCCCAGAGCTGGTAGTCGACGCTGGCGAAGCCCGTCCCCGAGATGATCGAGGTCACGTTGAAGACCGCCTCCCGCAGCGCGGGCTCGAACGTCGCCTCGTCCGCCGCGATCTCGAACGAGGCGAGAACCAGCGTCGCGGCGGAGATCACCATGAGATAGGCGCGGATCTGGGCGTCGCGCCAGAGCGGTTGCGCCGTCCCCGCGAGAAGCTGAACGTAACGCACGAAGGGCAGGCTCGCGAGGATCATGAACACCGAGGCCAGGTATTCCGGCCCCCCCTGGAACGCCCCGAAGGAGGCGTCGCTGGTGGAGAACCCGCCCGTGGAAACGGTGGTGAGCGCATGGTTCACCGCCTCGAACCGGTCCATCCCGAGCGCCAGGTAGCCCAAAAAACAGGTGAAGGTCAGCCAGACGTAGATCCAGCTGATCTGGCTCGCGATCTGCGCCGCGCGGGGCAGGATCTTGCCCATCGTGTCGAACGCTTCGGAGCGAAAGATCTGCATCCCGCCGACGCGGAGCTCCGGCAGGAAGACCATCGCCACGATGATGATCCCGATGCCGCCGAACCATTGCAGCATCGAGCGCCAGACGAGGATCCCCTCCGGCATCTCCTCGAGATCGGCGAAGACGGTGGAGCCCGTCGTCGTCACGCCCGAGACCGCCTCGAAGAACGCATCCGTCACGTCCGCGCCGATCGGCTGGAACAGGAACGGCAGCGCGCCGAAGACGGGAAGCGCCACCCAGACCCCGGTCGTGAGCAAGAAGGTCTGCTGGATCGACAACCGGTCCGCCGTCCCGTTGGCGCAGGCGATCGCGGTGAGCCCGCCCGTCATCGTGGTGATCACGCTCGTGGCGAGGAAGACATGCCAGTGCCCGTTGCCCGCGTGGATGTCGAACCCCATCGGCACCAGCATCGTCAGGCCGAGGCAGGCGGCGAGCATTCCGATGACGTGGCCTACGGGCCTGAGATCGATTAGCGGGACGGTCCGCCGCGCCGCGACCGTCACGGCAGGCGGGAATAGGCGGCGCGGCGCGCCTCGGGTGCCGGCTCGGTGGGCGGGCTCAGCGGCGCGCCGTCCTCCGCGAAGAAGGGCGTGCTCTTCCAGCCGCCCGAAAGCCGGGACGTGAGCACGCGCCGGCCCACGCCCGCGACCATCGCGACGAGGCTGCCATAGGGCCGCGGCACCCGCCCCGTGGCCGATTGGCGGAAGATCCGCGCGACCGGCCGTCCGAGCCTGTCCCCGGCGAACCCCGCCCCCATCATGCTGAGGAAGGGAATTCCGCGCCGCGGGGCGGTGTTGGCCACCGGCGCGCCGCAGCAATCCGCGTACCAGCGCAGTGGCCCGCGCGGCGTGAGGCGCAGGCAACGCAGGTGTTCCGCCCCGCGCAGGAGCGTCACCACTTCGGGCGCGGTCTGGAACAGCTGCGTCCCGCCGGCTTCATCGAGCGCGTCCTCCGCGCCGCGCAGCCGCGCGAAGGCCCGGCAATCCTCGCAATAGCACACGATATGCGCCCCCGAGGCGGGAACGTCCCGCACGGTGAAGCTCGTTGCACCGCAGGTGCAGGTCCAGTCGGTCGATTCAGCCATGCCCGTGACGCTAGACGCGGACCGCGCTCTTGTCATGTGCCGAAAAGGACGCGGACGCCGTCTCAGCCATGATGAAGGAGCGTCGCGAAGAGCCGCGGGTCGAGGCTCGCCTGCGCGAAGGTCGCCCCCTCGGTCAGGACGGAGACGGCGTCGTGGCTGTGCAGGCTCTCCTGATGGCTCGCCACGACGCGGAAGTCGCGCACCCGCGGATCGGCGTCGAGCGCGCGCGCGAAGAGCCGCGCCGCATCCTCCACGAAGATCGGGTTGGCGGCGTTGAGCTCCGCGAAGGCCTGCTCGTCCTCGCGCTTGACCATCACCTGCGTCTCCGTGGGCACCGCGCCCCGGCAAAGCTCGATCAGGTCCTCGAACCACAGGCAGCCCGCCGCCTCGTCGAGTTCCACCGACAGCCGCGCCACGGAACGCTGCGAATGCGGCGTGGCGAGCTGGCCGCGGGCGCGCCGGGCATGTTCGGACAATTCCAGCGAACAGGGGCAGGTCGAGGAATAGACGTAGTCGAGATGCACGATCTTCTTGCGCACGCCCGCCCGCTCCACGAGTTCGAGCGCGATGTCGTAATACTGGTAGCCCGAGAGCCCGGAGCGCAGGCTGTCGATTCGGAGCGGATAGGAGAACCGCATCTGGATCCGCGCGTCGAAGCTCTCGAGATCGGTCTTCGTCGCGTCGAGCGCCGTCTCGATCACGTCGAAGCTGAACGTGTGGTCCGCATGGGCATAGAAGGTCCGCATGATGCGGGACATGTTGATGCCCTTCTTCTCCGCCTCGAGGCTGACCGTGCCCGTGACGGAGGTCTCGAGCGTCAGCGCGCCGTGGTCGCGGGTGCGGAAATGGATGGGCAGGCGGAAATTATGGATGCCGACATGCTGGATATGCCGCCGGTCGCCCTTGATCGACGCGGCCGGCCCGTTCTGCAGGTCGGGAAGCTCCGCCCGGTAGGCCGCGTCCGCGACGAAGCCCTCGGGATAGTCCGACGACAGGGCCGGATATTCCTCGCCCTGTGCCGCGGCGAAGGAGCGCAGTGACGGGCCCGCGCGATCGAGCGCGCAGCGATCGGCCGAAGCCGCCCAGGCACGCAACCGCTCGTAGAGCTCTGCCGCCTCCTCCGCCTCCATCGGCTCCGCGATGTCGGGATTATGGACGTTCATCGGCCTCTCCATCGACGCCACGCCCCGCCAACATAGCCTCGTTCAGGGCCTTACGCCACATCCTGCCGCCGCAGGCCTTCGAGCGCCCGCGTGATGTCGGCGAGCAGGTCGCGCGGATCCTCGAGCCCGACCGATAGCCGCACGAGCCCCGGCGTGATGCCGAGAACCGACCTCTGCTCCTCGCTCAGCCGCTGGTGCGTGGTCGTCGCGGGATGGGTGATGATCGACTTCGCATCGCCGAGATTGTTGGAGATGGTGATGAGCTGCAGCGCGTTGAGAAAGCGGAACGCCGCCTCCTGCCCGCCGGGGATCTCCATGGCGAGCACCGTGCCCGGCCCCTCCATCTGCGCCTCGACGAGCGCGCGCTGCGGATGGGCGTCGAGCCCGGGAAAGATCACCTTGCCCAGCGCGGGATGGCCGGAAAGCTCCTCCGCGAGCTTCTGCGCCCCCTCGGCCTGAGCCCGCACGCGCAGGTCGATCGTCTCCATCCCCTTCAGCATGATCCAGGCGGTGAAGGGCGACATCGCCCCGCCGGTATGCTTGAGATAGGGCTCGACCGTCTTGCGGATGAACTCCCGCGTTCCGAGGATCACGCCGCCGAGCGCCCGGCCCTGCCCGTCGATATGCTTCGTCGCCGAATAGACGACGACGTCGGCGCCCATCTCGAGCGCCTTCGAGAAGACGGGCGTGGCGAAGACGTTGTCGACGATCACCTTCGCACCCACCCCGTGCGCGATCCGCGCCACGCCCTGGAGGTCGATCACCTCGAGCGTCGGATTGGACACCGTCTCGAGGAACACGGCCTTCGTGCCAGGCCGCACCGCCGCCTCCCAGGCGCCGAGGTCGGTGCCGTCGACGAAGGTCACCTCCACGCCGTAGCGGGTCAGGATCTCCTCGAGGATGTAGAGACACGAGCCGAAGAGCGCGCGGGACGACACGACGTGGTCCCCGGCCTTCAGCATGGAGGTGAGCGCGCCGTTGACCGCCGCCATCCCGCTCGCCGTCGCGAAGGCGTCCTCCGTGCCTTCGAGGGATGCGATCCGCTCCTCGAACATCGCCACGGTAGGGTTGCCGTAGCGGGCATAGATGAACTCGTCGGGCCCGAGGCTCTCGAATCGCGCCGCGGCCTGTTCGGCGGTGTCGTAGACGAAGCCCTGGGTGAGGAAGATGCTCTCGCTCACCTCGCCGTAGCCGCTGCGCCGAATGCCGGCATGGACCATGCGGGTCCGGGTGTTCCAGTCGTCGTTCATGGGGGCGGTCCTTTCCACATGTATCCCCACCGATCGTCAGCCGGAGGCCATGCGGTCCCGACCTCTTTAGCGGCTTGTTTAACGTGGCCCGCAATCCGGTGCACAAATCGCCACGGAGCCCGTGCTAGTCGCCCCGACCCTGTCCGTCAAGCGCGAGGGCGCGGCCCGCGCCCGCGGGGCGCGATGCAGGAATTCTTAACCGAAAGATTCTACGCTCCATGCCAATCACGCAAGGACGAGGAAAGGATCATGTTCAAGAGAAGCCGCCGCTGGCCCTCCGATGCCCGCGTCCATGTCATCGAGAACGGTGAAACCATCCGTGCCTCGGTCTCCGACGTGAGCGAGGGCGGATTGCAGCTCGAATGCGCGCAGATCGACCGCAAACAGGGCGAGACCCTGAAGCTGATGGTCTCGGGCCTCACCTTCACGGGCACGATCCGCTGGCGCGGGAAGGCGAGCTACGGGCTCTCGTTCCAGCCGGAGCTGTCGCTCGACATCCTGCGCGAACTCACCTCGGGCGCCTATCGCGGCCCGGACCGCGGCCGCGGAGCGCCGCTGATGAACACGCTCTGAGGCGCTCACTCCTTCTCGTTGCCGTGCTCGCGGAAGAGTTTGCCCTGGGCGATGAAGAAGACGAAGATCGCGGCGGTGAGCCCGAAGGTTTTGAAGTTGACCCAGGCATCGGTCGACATCGTCCGCCAGACGACCTCGTTGAGCAGAGCGAGCCCGAAGAAGAACGCGCAAAACCGCCGCGTGAGGATCATCCATCCCGCCTGATCGAGCGGTATGAGCTCGCCCATGACCATCCGCAGGTAGCTCTGCCCGCGCAAAAGCCCCACGAGCAGGATGCCCCCGAAGAGCAGATAGATGAGCGTGGGCTTCATCTTGAAGAACCGCTCGTCGTTGAACCACACGGTCAGCCCGCCGAAGACGACGACGAGCACGAGCGTGGCCACCTGCATCCGGCTGAGCGTCCCGGTGATCCGCCAGATCGCCAGCATCGACAGCGCGAGGACCGGGATGAAGCCCGCGGTGATCAGGATGAAGCCCGAATATTCCGTGCCGCCGATCACGAAGACCCGGTCCCGCAAGAGCAGGTAGGCCACGAAGAAGAGCACGATCGGCCCCATTTCGAGCGCCGTGACGAGGCCCTTGTTCTTGTGTTCGCTCACTTTGCCGTCTCCGTCGTTCATCGTCCGGTCCTCATGTCTCGAGACCGGTCAGCGCGGCCGCGAATTCCTCGGGATCGAACGGGGCGAGATCGTCGATCTGCTCGCCCACGCCGATGGCGTGGATCGGCAGCCCGAACCGGTCGGCGAGCGCCACCAGCACGCCGCCCCGCGCCGTCCCGTCGAGCTTCGTCATGACGAGGCCCGACACGTCGGCGAGCTTCTGGAAGATCTCCACCTGGGAAAGCGCGTTCTGCCCCGTCGTCGCATCGAGGACGAGCACCGTGTTGTGCGGCGCCGTCGGATCCTTCTTGCGGATGACGCGCACGATCTTGGCGAGCTCCTCCATCAGGTCGCCGCGATTCTGCAGCCGCCCGGCCGTGTCGATCATCAGGAGGTCCGCGCCCTGCGCCTCGGCCTTCGTCATCGCGTCGAAGGCGAGGCTCGCGGGGTCGGAACCCTGCGGCGCCGTCATCACCGGAACGCCCGCCCGGTCGCCCCAGATCTGGAGCTGCTCGACCGCAGCGGCCCGGAACGTGTCACCGGCCGCGATCACCACCGTCTTGCCGGCGGCGCGGAACTGGCTGGCGAGCTTGCCGATCGTCGTGGTCTTGCCCGATCCGTTGACCCCAACGACGAGGACGACCTGCGGGCGGTGCGGATAGATCGGCAGCGGCCGCGCCACCGGCTCCATGATCCGCGCGATCTCGGCGGCGAGGAGGCGCTTGATCTCCGTGCTCGACATCCGCCGGCCGAGCCGCCCCTCGGCGATGTTGGCCGTCACCCGCGCCGCGGTATCCACGCCCATATCGGCCGTGATCAGCAGGTCCTCGAGGCTCTCGATCATGTCGTCGTCGAGGACCCGGCGCATCTCCGGCCCCGCCTCGCGCCGCCCGAAGAGCCGCGACAGAAGCCCGCCCCGCGCCTCGGAGGGCGCATCCGGTTCTGGCTGCGCCTCGGGTGCGGGCGGCATCACCCGGTCCACTTCCACCGCCGGGCCCGGCTGGACCGGGGGAGGCCCCGGCTCTGCGGCCGGGGCGCGTGGCGCGGGGGCCGGGGCGGGGCGCGGGGGGGGCGGCGTGGCGGGCGTCGGGTCCTGCGGGGGCAGCTCGATCGGCCGTCCGGGCTGCGGCGCCTCCGCGGGCGGGTCGGGCTGCGGCACCTCCTCCGGCGCTGGCGGCGGAACGGGATCGGCGGGCGCGGGGAACGGGTCCGGCGCGTCCGGCACGCCTTCGGAGACGCTGCCGCCCTCCTCCACGATTGCGTCGAGCCCCTCGTCGAGCTTCGAGGACGACTTGAAGAGCTTCGACTTGAGCTTGTTGAAGAACGACATCACGCCTCCCGATACTGCGGAACCGATCTAGGATGGATCGGCTTCCAAGGGAACCCGCCGCCCGGCCCGTCCTGCACGGCGCGATCCATGACGAGGGCGCGATGCCGCCATGCGTCGCCGCCCCGATCATTGCCGTATCCGCCTCCGATCGCCATTTTGGGATAGTAAGTCCCTGGTTCCGAGTGCCCCCGATGCCCGACATCCCTGCCGCACCGCATTCCGTCATCCGGCGTCTCTGGCCCTTCGACCGCCGGATCGTGCGGAAACACCTCCTCCGTCTCGACGCGGAGTCGCGGCGATTGCGCTTCACCGGCACGATCTCCGACGAGGTCCTGCGCGCCCATGCCGACCGCCTCTTCCGTCTCGATACCGTGATGTTCGGCGCCTTCGTCGGCGGGGAGCTCCGCGCGGTGGGCGAACTCACTACGCTCGGCAGCGGCCGGCCCTTCGAGGCGGAGGCCGCCTTCAGCGTGGAGCGCGCGTGGCAATCGCAGGGGATCGGCAGCGCGCTCTTCTCCCACCTCGTCCTCGCCGCCCGCAACCGCGGGATGCGCGTGCTGCACATGAACTGCCTCGCGGAAAACGCGCGGATGCGCCACCTCGCCGCGCGGCAGGGCATGCAGCTCGTCCGGCTCGAGGGCGATTACGACGCCACCCTCTCCGCCGCCGCGCCCACGCCTGCGACGCTCGCGCGCGAGGCCTTCTCGGAGATGGCGGCCGTGCTCGCCGCGGGGGCGCGGTGGTCCTTCGGCGGGCGCGAAAGGGCGTCCGGCAGCCGCTGACCTGCTGCACGAGCGATGTACCTCCCGTGCACGGGAGCCGCACGATGTCGGTACGATCGCGGTACGCGCGGTGTACGTTCCGTGTACGCGCGGTGTACGTCCCGTGTACGTCCCGTGCACGCTTGAGGGTACCGGATCCGTGATGCACCGGCGCTGGCCTCGCGGGCATCGATATGCGACCACGAGACCATGATCCGCGCCTCCGCCCTCCTCCTCGCCACGCTCCTCCCGGGCGTGCCGGCACTGGCCGAGACGCCGCTCTCTGCCGCCGAATTCGAGGCGTACACGATTGGAAAGACACTCATTTTTTACCGGAACGGTCAGTTCCACGGGATCGAGGAGTACCGGGACGGCCGCACGGTCCGCTGGTCCCTCCTCGACGGCGAATGCAAGTCCGGGCACTGGTACGCCGTGGGAGAGCAGATCTGTTTCGAATACGACGGCGGTTCCCACCAATGCTGGAGGTTCTACCGCTCCCCCACCGGCCTGCGCGCGGAATTCCGGTTCGACTCGGGCACCGAACTCTACAAAACCCGCACCAGCGACGAACCGATGGTCTGCCTCGGCCCGGAAACCGGCGTCTGAGCGCGGCGGCCGACTACGCCGACAACCCTGATCCCCGCGCTGCCGATCGGTCCCGCCATGGCCGGATCACCCCCTTGCGGGCCCGCCCGTACCGCGATCCACGCCCCGCCGTCCCGACTTTCTCCGTTATCGGGATGCGCGAACGCCGCCCCGGACGGGATTTTTGCCTTGTTTCTCCGGGTACGCGCCAGTAAGCCCGTCGACGGAGACGTGGCCGAGTGGTCGAAGGCGCTCCCCTGCTAAGGGAGTAGGCGGGAAACCGTCTCGTGGGTTCGAATCCCATCGTCTCCGCCACCAGCCTTCGTAGAATCGGCCTCCCCCTCCGGTCGCATCCGGATTTTCTCTCCCAACTCGAGCAGCCGTCTCTGCCACGATCAACCCGCGTGGACTACGATGGATGGCGGTTCCGCGCGCCTTGGGCTAACGATCGGTCATGTGGCGCCGTTTCCTCTTCGTCTGTCTTCTCGCTACCCTGGGGGGGCAGGCTCCCGCGCAGGAGGATACCGCGGCCCCCCTCGCTCCGCGCGCGCTCGCCGTGGAGGATGCGCCGTCCGACGATGCGATCGCCGCGCGCCTGAGCGCCATCGTGGCCGCCCTCGGGCATGGCGAGATCGCGGTCTCGGTGGAGGCCGGCGTGGTCACGCTCGAAGGCGATATCGCCGACCCCGCGGTCAGCCAGGATGTCGCCGGGATCGCCGAACGGCTCGAGGGCGTCGTCGCCGTCAGGAACGACCTCGCCGCGTCCGACGACATCGCACAGCAGATCGACCCCGCCTTCACGCGCTTTCGCACCCGCGCGGACCAGTTCGTCGCGCGGCTTCCCCTGTTCTTCCTCGCCGCTTCGGCCTTCGCGGCGCTGGTCGCCCTCGGCATCGTGCTCGCGCGCCTGCGCTTCTGGGATCGCCTGGCGCCGAATACCTTCATCGCCGGGATCTACCGCCAGGCGTTCCGCGTCGCCTGCGGCATCGCGGGCATCGTCGTGGCGCTCGATCTCCTGGGGGCGGCGGCGCTCCTCGGGACCATCCTCGGCGCGGCGGGGATCGTCGGCCTCGCGATCGGTTTCGCCGTCCGCGACACGGTCGAGAACTTCGTGGCCTCCGTCATGCTGAGCCTGCGCCAGCCGTTCCGGCCCAACGACCTCGTCGAGATCGAGGGCGACGTGGGCCGGGTGATCCGCCTGACCTCACGCGCGACGATCCTCCTGTCGCTCGACGGCAACCATATCCGAATCCCGAACGCCACGGTGTTCAAGGGCCGGATCGTGAACTACACCCAGAACCCCGCCCGGCGGTTCGTCTTCGACATCGGCATCGATCCCGACGCGGATCTCGAGGCGACGCGGCTCCTCGCGCAGGACGCGCTCAAGGCGCAGCCCTTCGTGCTCGACAATCCCGAGGAGCTGGTCTGGATCGAGAACATCACAGAATCGGGCGCGATCCTGCGGGTGACGGGCTGGATCGATCAGGACGCGACCGGGTTCGTCACGGCCCGCGGCGATGCCATCCGGCTGGTGAAGGACGCCATCGAGGCCGCCGGCGTCGCCATCCCCGACACCACCTACCGCATCCGTCTCGAAGGGGCCGGCGACCTTCCGCGCCCGCCCGCGCGGCCCCCGGCGCGCGAGACGCCGGCCCCCCGGACGCCGACGGAGCGGCCGCCTCGCCAATCGGAGGAGAAGGCCCTGATCCCCCTCGTGGCGGCCGAGCGGCAGGAAACCGGCGACCTCCTGGCCCGCGACGCCCCGCGGGAATAACCCGCGGAACGGAGGCGTCTCAGGCGGCCCGCAATTCTGCGGAATCTTCCTGACCGCACGCCTCCCGCCCCTCGTTCGACGGCAGGTCCGCTTCGTCCCCGATGAGCGTCGCCGTCTCCGGCGTGCTGATCCGTCCCGGCTGCGCGACGTGGAACGCGCCCTTCTGCTCCTGCGGCACCGCGCGGGAAATCATCATCCGGACGATCGTGAACGCGGCCGTGGCGCAGTGGGAGACGATCGTGATGCAGAAAAGCGCCTGCGGCCCCAGCGCGTTCATCGAGACGCCCGCCAGCAGGGGACCGAAGGCGGAGCCCACGCCGAAGACCATGAGTACGCCGCCCGAGGTCTGGATGAAGGCGCCGGGCGCGGCGTGGTCGTTGGCATGCGCCATCGCCACGGGATAGATCGCGAGCGATGTCGCGCCGAAGAGGGCGACGGCGGCGAGGTTCATCCCCCGCCCCTCGGGCGCGAGGAAGATGAACGTCGCATCCGCGGCCGCCGCCAGCAGACACAGGCCCAGAAGCACGATCCTGCGATCCATCCGGTCCGACAGGATGCCCACGGGGATCTGCGACAGCGCACCCGCCATCACGGGCACCGCGGCGAAGAGCGCCACCACCGTCAGCCCCAGCCCGACCTGTTCGGCATAGACGACGTGGAGCGTGAAGAAGGACGCGTTGGAGATACCGAGCATGAAGGCCGCGAAGACGGCCACCGGGGAGTTCCGCCAGAGCCCTGCCAGGTCGAGCCGGACCACGACGAGGGGTTGCGGCGCCCCGGACGACGTCAGCGCCACCGGCACGAGGGAGATGCAGTAGAACGCCCCGGCAAGCACGAAGAGCACATGCCCGTCGATCGGCGCGAATGTCAGCGCCATCTGCCCGGTCGTCGTCGCGGCGAGGCCCACCATCGTGTAGATGCCGAACACCTTGCCGCGCAGCCGGGCCTCGGTCCGCTCGTTGAGCCAGCTCTCCACGATCATCGCCGCCCCCGCGAAGCAGAACCCCGAAAGCGCGCGCAGCACGATCCAGGCCGCGGGATGGATGAAGAGAAGCGACAGAAGAACCGCGACGCCCGCGAGGGCGGACATGAGCGTGAAGGCCCGGATATGACCGATTCCGGCCACGAGCCCCGGCGTGACGAGGCAGCCCGCGACATAGCCGATCGCCCATCCCGTCCCGAGCAGGCCGAGGGAGATGGCGCTGAACCCTTCCACCCCGCCCCGAACGGGCAGGATCATGCCGTTGAGGCCGCCCGCGAAGAGAAGGATGGCGGACCCGAGGAGGAGGGCGCTGATCGACTGGAGGCTCTTGACCATCGAAGTATCCCGGCGCCGCATCGAGACCGCTCGACGCAAGACCATGACGCGCTCCACCCGTTACGCGGCACTGGTGTAGATCGGATTAACCATGTTCCCGGCCCCCCGGCGCCGAACCGGCCCACCGGATCGCCAAGTCCCGGGCGGCCGTCTCCGTCGAGGACGCGATCGGCGTACGGACGTTTCCGACGTTCGTGTGGGCGATGGGGCGTTCCCGGAATATATCGAATCCCACGCCCCTCCTATGATGGATGCGATGAAACGCGGTGCCCTCGCCATCCTGCCTCTCGCCTTCGGCGCGGCCATCTACGGTTTCGCCTTCGGGCTGCTCGCGGCTCAGGTGGGCTTTCCCTGGTGGGGCGTGGGCCTGATGAGCGCTTCGATCCACGCCGGATCGTCGCAGATCGTCGCCGTGGAGCAATTCGCGACCACCGGCACCGTCCTCGGCGCCGTACTCGCCGGGGCCGCGCTGAACCTGCGATATGTCGGCATGATCGCCGCGCTTTCCGACGTGCTCGACGGGCTGCCCCTGCGGTGGAAGCTGCTGGCGATCCACATGACGGGTGACGAGAACTGGGCGCTGACCATGGCCGAACGCGCGAAATCCCCCGAAATCGGCGCCCCGTTCCTCCTCGGCTCGGGCCTCGTGATGATCTGCGTCTGGACCGGCTCTACCGCGGTCGGGGCCCTGATCGGCGCGGTCTTGCCCGATCTCGAACGCTTCGGCCTCGGCTTCGCCTTCACGGCGGCCTTCATCGCGATGGCGCGCGGGCTCTGGCGGGGTCGGTCGCAGATCGTGCCGTGGATCGTCGCGGCCGGGATCACGGTGGGTGTCGTCTCGCTCGGGGTTCCGCAGGCCTACGGCATCGTCGCCGGCGCGCTTGCAGGGCTCGGGGCCCGCGCGGTTTCGCGCCGCCGGGCGGAGGCCGTCGCATGACCGGACCGTACTGGGCGGTGATCGCGCTCCTCGCCGCCGCGGCCTTCCTGATCCGCGTAGCCGGGCTCGCGGCGGGCGGGCGCATCCGCGCGTCCCGTCATGCCTGGATCCTTGACGATCTGCCGGGGCTCATCGTCGTCAGCCTCGTCGCGTCGTCGCTCGCCGGGCAGCCCTGGCCGACATGGATCGCGGCCGGCATCGCGTTCGGCGTCGGCGCGATGACGAATCACGTCATCCTGACCATGGCCGCCGGCGTCGCGGCGTTCGCCGGATTGGCCTGGCTCGCCGGATAGGGCCGCGCTGCGCCCGGCGCCCGAGTATTTGAGCCTCGATCGTCCGGTTCCCGGAACAAACCCCACCCTCGGGGGCTGTCACCCGGCAACACGGAGGGTCGCGCATGTTTCTGGAAGCCTTGAAATCCGTCAATTCCCGGACCGACGAGGGGGCGATCAACGTCTTCGTCGAGACGCCGAAGGGAAGCCGGCACAAGTACGACCTCGACGCCTCCGGCCTCTTCCGCATCGCCATCGAACTGCCCGAGGGCGAGAGCTTCCCCTTCAGCTTCGGCTATGTTCCGAACACGAAGGCCCCGGACGGCGATCCGGTCGACATCGTGCTCGTGACCGCCGGGTCCGTGCCCTCCGGCGCGCTGATCGAGGCGCGCCTCATCGGCGTGCTGAAGATGGAGAACGACGAGGACGGAAAGATGGCCCGCAACGACCGCATCGTCGCCGTCGCCAACATGAGCCGCATCTTCTCCAACATCGAGACGCTGGGCGACATGCGCGACGGGTTCGCCTGGGACATCGAGCTGTTCTTCCAGAACTACAACCGGATGATCGAGCGCCCGTTCAACATCGTCGGCCGCGGCGAGCGCGAGGAAGCCTATGAAATGCTGAAGGCCGCCGAAGCGGCCTTCTGATCGCGTCCGGGCTGTCCGGGGATCAGCTTCCGCTGCCCTCGGCATGCTCGCCCGGCCCCTCGCCAGAGCCCTCCTCGGAGAGCTGCGCGAGATAGGCCCAGACGTCGTGCGCCTCCTGCTCGTCGCGAAGCTGGAAGGACATCTTCCCGCGTTCGCGGCTGTCGAGATATTCGCTGAGGAACCCCGACGGATCCTGCACGTAGGCAACGAAATCCGCCTCGTTCCAGGCAAGCCCCGCCTCGCCCGCATCCGTCATGGAGGAGGAATAGCGGAAATCGTCCACCGTTCCGGCCACGCGATCCACGATGCCGTAGAGGTTCGGGCCGACCCGGCCGGAACGTCCCGCGAGCGTGTTGCCCTCGTCATCGGTCACCACATGACATTGCTGGCAGCGGTTGAAGACCTGCTCGCCCGCCGCGGCGTCGCCGTCCTGAGCGACCGCGATGTGGGGCGCCGCGACGATCATCGCCAGCCCCATCAGATAACCCCTTGAGATCATTCTATCCTCCCTTGAAGCGACTCCGCCGCGCGGCATGTCGTATACGCTCTACAGTAACGCGGAAATCTCGCCCGGCAAGTCTCAGGCGACCTGCCGCGACAGTGCGCAGCGGCTCCAGAGCGCGTTGAGCGCGGTGGCGAGATGGTCGATATCGGCATCCGTATGGAGCGGGCCGGGCGTGAAGCGCAGCCGCTCCGTCCCCTTCGGGACCGTGGGATAGTTGATCGGCTGCACGTAGATGCCCCATTCGGCCATCAGGATGTCGGCGATCATCCGGCACTTGTTGGGATCCCCGATCATCACCGGGATGATGTGCGAGGGATTGTCCATGTGCGGGATCCCCAGGGCGTCGAGCCGGGCGCGGAGCCGCGCCACCTGCCGCCGCTGCTTCGCGCGCTCCATGCCTGACGACTTGAGATGCCGGATCGACGCGGTCGCGGCCGACGCCACCGCTGGCGGCAGGGCGGTCGTGAAGATGAAGCCCGACGAGAAGGAGCGGATGAAGTCGCACAGCGCGGTCGAGCCGGTGATGTAGCCCCCGAAACACCCGAACGCCTTGCCGAGCGTCCCCTCGATCAGCGTCACGCGGTCCATCACGCCGTCGCGCTCCGCGATGCCGCCGCCGCGCGGCCCGTACATGCCCACCGCATGGACCTCGTCGAGATAGGTCATCGCGCCGTGGGCTTCTGCCACGTCGCAGATCTCCGCGATGGGCGCGATATCGCCATCCATCGAATAGACGCTCTCGAAGGCCACGATCTTCGGCCGCGCGGGGTCGATGGCGGACAGCTTGCGGTCGAGATCCTCGGGATCGTTGTGCCGCCAGATCGCCTTCTCGGCCCGCGAATGCCGCATCCCCTCGATCATCGAGGCGTGGTTCAGCGCGTCCGACAGGATCACCGCGCCGGGCAGGCGGGAGCCGAGCGTGCCGAGCGACGCCCAGTTCGACACGTAGCCCGAGGAGAAGAGCAGCGCGTCGTCCTTGCCGTGCAGATCGGCGAGCTCGCGCTCAAGCGTCACGTGGTGGTGTGCGGTGCCCGAGATGTTGCGCGTGCCGCCCGCCCCGGTGCCGCAGGTCCGCGCGGTCTCGACCATCGCGTCCACGACCGACGGGTGCTGCCCCATCCCGAGATAATCGTTGGAGCACCAGACGGTGACCTCGCTCGGGCCAGTCTCGCCGTGGTTCACGACCTTCGGGAAGGCACCGCAGCGCCGCTCGAGATCGGCGAAGACGCGGTAATTGCCCTCCGTCTTCAGCGCATCGATCTGCCCCTGGAACAGCGCCTCAAAATCCATGCCTCTCCTCCCCCTTCATCATCGTGTCCGTCTTGGGCGCCGGGATCATCCAGCGCCAGAGTTTCGCGTCCGGCAGCGGCAGCACCATCAGCCAGTGCTCCAGAAGCGCCAGCGCCGTGAGCGTCAGGAGGAGCGCGAAGCCGAGCTCGCCCGTCACCGCCAGCCGCTCGATCCAGCAGAAGACGGCGAGCGTCAGCACCAGGATCGACAGCGGAAAGAGCCAGCTCGGCGGCCCCATCCGGAAATAGCTCGGCAGATGCGCGAGCGGGCGCGGCAGGAACTCCGTGTTGATCCGCGGCACGCCGAGAAAGATGTTGAGCTTCGCGGAGATCCGCGCGGCGAAGAGCACGGCATAGGTGCGCAGCGCCAGGTCGTTCTCGGCTCCCCAAGTCAGCGCGAGTAGGGCGAGAAGCCCCGCCGCGAGCAGCAGCTCGTGCCAGGCCACCGCGCCCCAGGCCGCGCGGAACCGCTGCCCCTCCGTCACGCAGAGCCGCATCGTCCCGCGATTGGGTCCGGTCACGAAGCCCGTGAGGAAGGCCAGCTCGATCCAGCCCCAGACCGCCAGCGCGGCGGCGAAGGCGCCGTAGATCTCGCCCGTCCCCGTCCCGCCGCGCGTCACGATCACGCCCGCGAATCCGAGGATCAGGAGCGGCAGCGCGGCGAGAACCACCCGCCCGTGCGCGCCAGCGGATCCCCCGTCGGCACGCTTGACCGCCCAGAGGATCGCCCCGGTGGAGAACCACCAGAGAAAGAGCGCCGAAAGCGCCGCGATCCAGGGCGAACTCATCGCCCGGCCCCATCGCCCGCACCGCGCGGGCCGAGGCCCCGGGTCAGGCCCGGGGCGGCGGGGCGAGGGCCGGTTCCGGTGCACCCGAAGCCCAAGGCGCGATGCGCCGCCCCGGACCCGATCCGGGGCCTCGCGCCCTCATCGCCCCGCGGACGGACATATGGGGCCCGGTGGCTCAATAGGCCGGCTCCATCCGCACGTTCTCGGGCACCCGGTTGGGCTTCACCGGGATCGTGTAGAGCGCCACGAAGGCGAGCGCCGCCCGTGCGCCCGCGCCGACACGGCCCGCGAGCCCCGCGACACCGCCGCGCGCCTTCGCCGCGTCCATCGCGTTGACCGCCCGCTCCATGCGCTTGAGGTTCGGCAGCCAGCGCGGATGGTCGATGTCGAGCTCCATCGGAAACGCCTGGCAGGCGATCGTCGAGGTCTTGCGATAGACCTCCTGGTCGTACCAGTCGATATCGACGCCCAGCGCCTCGTGGAACTTGGGCCGCGCATGGTCGCGCACCCACATGGTCGAATAGACCGCCGTGAGGAAGAACCGGATCCAGAGCTTGTTGACGAAGCTCCCCGTGATCTTCGGATCGGTCCGCATCAGGAGCGCGAAGGCTTCCCCGTGGGAGAACTCGTCGTTGCACCATTCCTTGAACCACTTGAAGATCGGGTGGAACCGCTTGTCGGGGTTCGCCTCCAGGTGCCGGTAGATGGTGATGTAGCGGGCATAGCCGATCTTCTCCGACAGGTACGTCGCGTAGAAAATGAACTTGGGCCGGAAGTAGGTGTACTTCTTCTCCCGCGTGAGAAAACCGAGGTTCACCGCCACGCCCGCCTCGCGGAGCGCGTCGTTGATGAACCCCGCGTGCCGCGCCTCGTCGCGCGACATGTAGGAGAAGAGCTCCTTGATGTCGGCGTTCGTGCCGCGCCGCTTCATCTCCTTGTAGAGCACGCAGCCGGAGAATTCGGCGGTGCAGGACGAAATCAGGAAGTCGAGGAATTCCGCCTTCAGCTCGGGCTCCATCCCCTCCCAGTCGATCTGGTCCCAGTCCTCGTTCTTCTTGAAATGCCCGCGGTTCGGATCCGACCGCATCCGCTCCATCAGGTGATCCCAATCCTCGCGGACGGGGGAGACGTCGATCGCGTCGAGCGCGTCGAAATCGGTGGTGTAGAAGCGCGGGGTCAGAAGCGTGTTCTGCATCGCGAGGTCGGTCGCGGCTTGGCTGTCGAACTTCGCGCGCTCCTCCTGGATCGCGAGGCCTTCTTCCACGGTGGTGGCGTCGGCGGTGTGCCGTGCGGTCATGTTCATGCCCGTGCTCCCTCTCCGCCGGTGCCCGTCGCGCGCGTCTCCTCGGAGAAGGAGAACTCGCAGAGCTCCATGAATTCCAGATCTCCCGTGAGCCGCGTCCAGAGCCGCTCGAGCCGGCTCGCGCGCGTGATCGTCGCGGTCCGCTTCTCGCTCACCGCCTCGCCCCAGGCCGCCATCACCGGCGCCCCGTGGACGAGCACGGTATCGCCGGGATGGATCACGGCCCCGTTGTCGAGCCTGACGTGTGCGGACAGCTCCTCGAACTTGTGGACGACCTCGACCGTGCAGGGCGCGGTCTCCGTCTCCCTCGTCAGATATCCCATGTCGGTTCCCTTCTACTGCTCGAAGAGCACGTCCCAGTACCGGGTGTTTCCGGCCCCGAAGGAGGTGAGCTCCGTGCTCCACCCCGTGGCGGGGTCGGAGAGGACGAGCCGCCCGTTGGCGAGACGGGCGACGGTGACGGGCGGATTGCCCTTGATGTCGTGGACGATGCGCACGCGATTGAGCGCGTCGGTCACGACGGCGATGAAGGCGCCGTTGTCGGTGTCGAGAAGCACGGTGCCGTCCGGCTCGATGGCGGAGACGGCCACGCCGTCGCCTTCGAGCGTCACGGTGCGCGTCTCCAGGACCTCGGCGGCGACGGGCTGGCCCACGGTGGGCCGGTCGGTGACGGAGGCGTAGGTGGCAAGCCCCAGCGAGCCCAGCGCGAGCGCGAGCATCCCGAGGAGCGCGCCCTTCGGGATCATCTCCCGGTCGCGGGCCTGCATCTCGCGCCGTTCCGCGTCGAAATAGAGGCCGCCCTCGATACGTGTGCCCATCCGAACCTCCCTATTCCGCCGCCATCGCCATCGCGCGCGGCGCGATCTGCGGGGCGGCCATCCGCGTCTCGACCGCATCCGCGAGGATCGCAGCCACCTTCTCCGCCTCCGGCACGGAGCGCAAGGCCGGCTCCGTGCGGCGGAACCGCCACGGACGCGCATGGGGCCAGAGCACGAGATAGCTCAGCCGCGTGTCGCCCATCGTCGAGAGCGCGATCGTCCCCGTCCCCCGCGGCCCCAGCGCCATCTCGGCGCCCGCGATCCGCGGGAAGGGCAGGTTCAGCGTGAGTGTCAGCGCCGCGCCGATCCGCATCACCACCCGCTCCGTGGTGATGGTGTAGAGCGTCATCCGCGACTGCACCTTCGCAAGGCCCAGGAGGATCGCGCAGGTGACGACGCCCAGCACGAGGAACGGCACCGCCAGCGGCAGCGCGCCGCCCCAGCCCATCGCCGCCGCGGAGGCCGCGACCCGCGCGAAGGCCAGCACAGCGAAATACCCCGCGACCCAGCGGATCTTGAAGGCGTGCCGCGCGAGCGCCCAGGTATCCGGGCGCCCCTGCCAGAGCATCCGCTCGCCGCGGGGCAGCTGCTCGGGCAGGCCCGGCACCGGCTCGACGGCGAAATCGGGATCGTCGTGATGCGCCATGCGCGTGTCCCCCCTAGTGGTAAAGCAGGCCGCCGCCGTAGAAGGACATGATCTTCTCCTCCTCCAGCAGCGTGATGGTGTCCGATCCGGCGGTGGTGGGGATCTGCGTGATGCGCGGCGAGTCGAGCGAATAGACGTCGACCCAGCGCGGCTTGATCTTCACCAGCGTGATCGGCGCGAGCCGCGTGCCGCCGCCGAACTCCGTCGCGATCTCGAACTCGATGTAGCGCACCATGTTCTCGGCCGCGTCGATCCAGAGATCGGTGACCGTGCCCACCACCTTGTCGTCACGCGCCACGACCGGCAGGCCGCGCGGATCGCGCCCGGCCGAGACGACGAACTCGTCGCGCCCCGCCATCGGGCGGATCTTCGGATGGCCAAGGCCGTTCAGCTCGGGCAGGTCGCGCCGCGGCGTCCAGGACGCGGGCCCGATCCCGTCGACGAGCGGATCGCCGGTGGGCTTGTGCGGGAACCCCTCGCCCACGGCCGTCCGCGCCATGGAAAGCTCGGCGCGGAAATGCGCCTCCTCGTTCTCAACCGACGGCACCGTGACCTTGCCGCGCTCGAAGGGCATGTCGAAGGTCTTGGGGCCGGGCACCGGGAACGGGCCCTGGTTCGGCGCGGGCTGGCCGTCCTCGGTCTCGAGCGGGTAGCCCTCGCGCATGTTCTCCGTCTGGAGATAGTAGATCAGAAGCGCGAAGAAGCCCCAGAAGAGCCAGATCGCGAGACTGGCGAGATCGAAGTTTCCGAAGAACGTGACGCCGACCATGGCGGCCTCCTCTCAGGTTGGGAAATCGGCAAGTCCGATCCTGCCGGTCTCTGACGTTTCGGTGATGGGGGTGACGAAGGAGAGCCGCACGAGCGGGCCCAGGACGGCGAGCGTCGCGAAGAGAAGCGCGATCTCGACATGGTAGACGCTGGTATAGCCGATCGCGGGCGTGTCGAGCACCGCGCCGAGCGCGCCAGAGGCGGCCAGATGCGCGACCCCGTCCGCGATCCCGCCGCCCAGCGCGATGGCGAGCCCCGCGGCCGTGGCCTGCGCCGCACCCCAGGCACCGAGCGCGAGGCCGCGCCCCGCGAGCCCCCGCGCGGGCAGCGTCATCGCCGCCGTCAGCGTCGCCACCGCGAAGAGCCCGCCGCCCATCCCGATCCCGCCCGCGCCGGCATAGAAGAGCACGTGGCTCTGCATCGGCGCGGCGAAGACCACGGCGGAGAAGGCGACGACACCCACGAGGATCCCGCGCGCCGCCATCCGGAACGGATCGAGCCCGGCCTTGAGCCAGCGCGCGGCGAGCCCGAAGCCGCCGAGCGCCCCCGTGGCCCAGAGCGCGGAGAGCCAGGTCGTCTGGCCCACCGACAGACCCATGATCTCGCCACCGTAAGGCTCGAGGAGCACGTCCTGCATGTTGAAGGCGAGCGTGCCCAGGAACACCACGGCGAGAAGCCGGCCGGCATCGCCGCCGGAGGCGAAGTCGCGCCAGGCCGCGCCGAAGCTCGGCCGTTCGCTCTCCCGCTCCTCGCGGCTCATCGCGCGGACCCGCTCCTGCTTCCAGAGCGCCACGACGTTCAGGAAAAGCGTGGCGAGCGCCGCGCCCTGTACCACCCGGATCAGCGTGAGCGGCGTGAAGTCCGACAGGAGCCAGCCGATCACGACGGCCGACACGCCCATGCCGACGAGGAACATGACGTAGAGGAGCGCCACGACCCGCGGCCGCGTCGCGTCGTCCGCGCGGTCGGCGGCGAGCGCGAGCCCCGCCGTCTGCACCATGTGCAGCCCGAGCCCCGTCATCAGGAAGGCGAGCGCCGCCAGGACCTCGCCCGCGAAGGGAATATCGTGGACCACGTCGCCGCCGAGGACGAGCAGCGCGAAGGGCATGATCGCGAGCCCGCCCATCTGCCAGAGCGATCCGAACCAGAGATAGGGCACCCGCTTCCACCCGATGGCGGAACGGTGATTGTCCGAGCGATGACCGAGCAGCGCGCGGAACGGCGCCACCAGTACCGGCAGCGCGATCATCGCCGCGACGAGCATCGCGCCGAGGCCCAGTTCCACGATCATCACGCGGTTGAGCGTTCCCAGGAGCATCACGCTCGCCATCCCGACGCTCACCTGGAAGAGCGACAGCCGTAGGAGCTGGCCCATCGGCAGGCCCTCGGACGCGGCATCCGCGAAGGGCAGCATCCGGAGGGACAACGACTTCACGCTCATCCCCGCATCTCCAGGCAATCCGCGATGTAGAAGCCGGAATTGATCCGCCCGGCCTTCGCGACCTCGCGCCCCGATCCCGCCGCCCCGACGGCGCGGGCGACACCGCGAAGCGTCTGCGGCACCATGAGCGGCGCGCGGTCGGCGCGCGGGAACAGACGCCCGGCGGACCACATCACCGACAACAAGGGTGTCCGCGGCGCAACGGTGAAGACGACATGCCCCTCCGTCCTCGCCGCGAACGCTACGAGCGCCCGCCCCAGATCGGGCGCCGCGTAGTAAATCAGGCTGTCCATCGCCACGACATGGTCGAAGGATCCGAGGGCGGGGTCGCACATGTCGCCGGCGCGAAACGTCACCCGCCCCTTCAGCGCCTCGGGCATCCGCGCCTCGGCGATGGCGAGGAGCTTCGGAGAGATGTCGACCGCATCGACCTCGGCCCCGCGCCGGGCGAGCTCCGCGCTCAACTGCCCCGCGCCGCATCCCGCGTCGAGCACCCGCGCACCGGAGAGGTCCTCAGGCAGCCGCGACAGGATCAGCGCCCGCATCCGGTCGCGCCCGGCCCGGACCGTCTCCCGGATCCGGCTCACCTTCTCGTCGGAGGTCAGCCGCTCCCAGGTCCGCGTCGCCGTCCGGTCGAAATAGGCCTCGACCCGATCGCGCGTTGCGTCGAACCGCGAAATGTATGCACGCGCGCCATACACCTTCTGCACGTTGTCGGTACGTCCGGTGTACGTCGCCTGCACGTCCGCTGTACGGGGGGCGTACGGATGCGGTACGTGCGCTGCACGCGCGGTGTACGTTGCGTGTACCTCCTGTGTACGCATCACGCCCGCCATCAGTCGAATCCCAGAAGCTCGAAGATCTCCCGGTCCGGCAGCGGCGCGGGCGCCAGCGGATCGGTCCCGGCATAAAGCGTCTCGGCGAGCCGCATGTATTCCGCCCGCGCCAGGACGATATCCTCCTCGTCGGGCATCTCGAAGAGGGTCTTCTTCTTCAGGCGGCTGCGACGGATCGCGTCGATATCGGGCATATGCGCGATGCGCCGGAACCCGACCGTGTCGCAATAGCGGTCCACCTCGTCGGTATCCTTCGACCGGTTCGCGATGCAGCCCGCCAATCTTACGTTGTAATTCCGTGCCTTGGCCTGAACCGCCGCGATGATCCGGTTCATCGCGTAGATCGAATCGAAGTCGTTCGCCGTGACGATCACCGCCCGGTCCGCATGCTGGAGCGGCGCCGCGAACCCGCCGCAGACCACGTCGCCGAGCACGTCGAAGATGACCACGTCCGTCTCCTCGAGCATGTGGTGCTGCTTGAGGAGTTTCACCGTCTGCCCGACGACATAGCCGCCGCAACCCGTCCCCGCGGGCGGCCCGCCGGCCTCCACGCACTGCACCCCGTTCCAGCCCACGGTCACGAAATCCTCGGGCCGCAATTCCTCCGCGTGGAAGTCGACCTCCTTGAGAATGTCGATCACCGTCGGCTGCAACTTGCCCGTCAGCGTGAAGGTGCTGTCGTGCTTCGGATCGCACCCGATCTGCAGAACCCTATGACCCAGCTTGGAAAATGCCGCCGACAGGTTCGACGAGGTCGTCGATTTCCCGATCCCGCCCTTGCCGTAGACCGAGAACACCTTGGCCCCCTCGATCTTCAGCGCGGCATCCTGATGGACCTGCACCGACCCCTCGCCGTCTTCGCCGAATTTCGGAACGCCGGCGGCCTTCCTCAGCATCGTGACTTCGTCTCTGGGGCTCATGATCCGTCCCTTCCTTCCCAGGCCGCCGCGCCCCGGACTTGATCCGGGGCCTCGCGGGACCGCATTCCGTTGAAAGATCGTGCTGTTTTCGAGAGATTGCTCATTCCGCCGCGATCCCTTCCATTCGATCCTCGAGCTCGTCGGCCGCGCCCTGAAGCGCATCGAGCGTCGCCGCGTCGGGCTGCCAATAGGCCCGGTCGCTGGCCTCGAGGAGCCGTCCGGCCATCCGGGCGCTCGCCTTGGGGTTCAGCTCCGAAAGCCGGCGCCGCATCTCGGGGTCGAGCACGAAGGTCTCGCTGAGCCGCTGGTAGACCCAAGGCTCCACCTGCCCCGTCGTCGCCGACCAGCCGAGCGTGTTCGTCACATGCGCCTCGATCTGCCGCACGCCCTCGTGTCCGTGCTTGAGAAGCGGCTCGTAGAATTTCGGGTTCAGGCTGCGCGACCGGGTCTCGAGCGCCACCTGGTCCTGCAGCGTCCGGACCTTGCCCGTCCCCCGCGTCTGGTCGCCGATATAGACCGGGGCCGCATGCCCCTTCGCCCGCTTCACCGCCCGGCTGATGCCCCCGAGCGTGTCGAAGTAGTGATCGACGGACGTGACCCCGAGTTCCACGGATTCGAGGTTCTGGTAGGCCAGATCCACCGATTTCAGTGCATTTTGCAGAAGTGCGGCCTGCGGTGCCGCCTTGCCGTCGCGGCCGTAGGCGAAGCTCTTCCGGGCCTCGTACGCATCTGCGAGCTCGTCCTCGTCCCCGAAGGCGGAGCCGTCCACGAGGTGATTGACGTTCGAGCCGTAGGCCCCTTCCGCGTTCGAGAAGACCCTGAGCGCCGCCGTCTCCAGATCGACGCCCGCCTTTTCCGCGTAGGCCAGCGCGTGGGCGCGCACGAAGTTCTGCTCCAGCGGCTCGTCGGCCTCCGCCGCCTTCCACGCGGCCTCCGCCAGCATCCGCGTCTGCAGGGGCAGAAGGTCGCGGAAGATACCCGAAAGCGTCATGATGACGTCGATCCTCGGCCGCCCCAGCACCTCGAGCGGTACGAGATCGGCACCGCAAAGGCGTCCGTATCCGTCGAAGCGCGGCACCGCGCCCAGAAGCGCCATCGCCTGTGCGATCGGTCCGCCGTCCGACTTGATGTTGTCCGACCCCCAGAGGACGAGCGCGACGCTCCGCGGCATCTCGCGATGCGTCTCCAGAAGCAGCTGCGCCTGCCGCGCCCCGTCGGCCATCGCCGCGGCGGTGGGCATACGGAACGGGTCGAACGCGTGGATGTTGCGGCCCGTCGGCACGATCTCCGGGCTGCGGATCAAATCGCCCCCCGGAACCGGCGCGATGTAATGGCCGCCCATCGCCCGCATCAGCGCGGGGAGTTCCGTCTCCTCCATGAGCGCCGCGTCGAGGCGCTTGCGCTCTTCCGAATCGAGGTTCGGCACCGCGTCGAGAAGCCCCGCGCGCGCCGCGTCGTCCATCTTCCGGCCGACCACGTGCAGCCCGTCGGTGATGAGCGCATCCTCGGTCTCGAGCAGCTTCAGCCAGAGCGTATCAGGCGCCGTTCCGCCCAGATCGACCGCTTCGGCCTGCGCGGCCACGAGCTCCGCGAGCTCGTCCCGCGCGGCCCCGGGCTCCGCCCCGCGCCAGCGCTGCAGGCTGTCCTTCAGCTCGGCGAGCCCCTTGTAGAGCCCGGACTTCGCGAGCGGCGGGGTCAGATGCGTGACGCAGACCGCCCCCGAGCGGCGCTTGGCGAGCGTCGCCTCCGACGGGTTGTTGGCGGCGTAGAGATAGACGTTCGGCAGGTTCCCGATCAGCCGGTCGGACCAGTCCGAAGCTCCCATGCCGACCTGACGGCCCGGCATGAATTCGAGCGCGCCGTGCATCCCGAAATGCAGCACCACGTCGGCCGCGAAATCGCGCTTCAGCCAGTGATAGAAGGTGTTGAAGGCATGGGTCGGCGCGAAGCCCCGTTCGAAGAGAAGCCGCATCGGATCCCCCTCGTAGCCGAAGGCGGGCTGCACGCCGACGAAGACGTTGCCGAACTGCGCGCCGAGAACGAAGACGTCGCGCCCGTCGGTCTGCACGCGACCGGGAGCCGGACCCCACGCAGCCTCGATCTCCTTCAGCCACGGCGTGTCGCGCACGATCGCGTCGGCAGAGACACGGGCGGCGACGTTCGCCTCCTGCCCGTAGCGCGCGGCATTGCCGCCGAGGATCGCTTCGCGTAGCGCCTCCACGTTCTCGGGCGGTTCGAGGTCGTAGCCCTCCGCCTTCATCTCGCGCAGCGTGTTCAGTAGGCTCTCGAAGACCGAGAGATAGGCGGCGGTCCCGATGGCGCCCGCGTTGGGGGGGAAGCCGAAGAGCACGATTGCCGCCTTGCGCTCCGCAACCCGGCCCCGGCGCAGGCGGGCGAGGCGCAGCGTCCGCTCGGTCAGCGCGTCGATCCGCTCGAAGCAGGGCGCCATCGACCGTGCCTCGCCTTCGGGCCGGCAGCGCAGCTTGCACCCGTCGCAGCCCCCTGCCCCATGCCGCCCGGCGAAGACGGTGGGGTTGGTGGCGCCGTCGATCTCCGGCAGGGCCACGAGCATGGTGGTCTCGACCGGCCCGAGGCCCGTCCCCGATCCCGCCCATTGGCCGAGCGTCTGGAACTCGAGCGGATGGGCCGCGACATACGGCACGTCGAGGCGCGAGAGATGCTCCACCGCCGCCGCGCTGTCGTTGTAGGCCGGCCCGCCGATGAGCGAGAAGCCGGTGAGCGAGACGAGCGCGTCGATCCGCCCGCCGTGGAAGTACGCGTCGAGCGCGGGCCGTCCGTCGAGCCCGCCCGCGAAGGCCGGAAGGCAGCGGATGCCTTGCGCCTCGAAGCGCCGGATGACCGCGTCGTAATGCGCGGTATCGCCCGACAGCACGTAACTCCGCATGAGGAGGAGCCCGACCGTTGCGACGGGCGCGTCCGGCCCCGGCAGGGCGCTCGTTTCCACCGTCATCCGATCCGGAAGATCCGGGTGATAGAGACCCACTTCGGGATATTCGACCGGTGCCGCGGCCGCGACCCCGCGCCAGTTCGTCTCGGAGGCGTAGCGCGACAGCAGGAAACGGACCATCTGCTCGATGTTCTCGTCCGACCCGCCGATCCAGTACTGCATCATCAGGAACCAGGCACGCAGGTCCTGTGCCTTGCCGGGGATGTAGCGCAGGATCTTCGGCAGCCGGCGCAGCATCCGCATCTGCTTCGCGCCGCAGGCCTTTCCGTTCCGGGGACCGCGGAGCCGCTTGAGAAGGTTCATGACGCCCGAGGCCGAGCGCGCCATGTCGAGATCGCCCATCCGCGTCATCTGCACGATCTTCGGATCGGCGATGAGGCCCACGAACGCGTCGCAACGGGCACGCGCGGCCACGAGATTGGGCTCGATCGCGCGGATATGCTCCTCGATGAAGAGCAGCGACGTGATCACGATGTCGGCGCGGTCGACGGCCTCGCGCGCCTCCATGAGGGCGGTCTCGTCCTCGCCCCATTCGGCGGCGGCATGGACGCTGATCGAAAGACCCGGGAAATCGCGCTCGAGCCGCGGCAGCACGCGGGCGGTCGGGCCCGCGGCATGGGCGTCGAGGGTTACGATCGCGATCCGGTAGCCCGGCGCGGTATATCCTAGCTCATCGCGCATAATGCGCCTTTGCCTCGTAGAGGGTGTCGATGGAGATCTCGGTCTGCCCGCGCCCCGCGGCGAAAGCTTCCGTGTTGCGCCGCGCCTTGCCGCGGACGAAGAAGGGGATCTTCTTCAACTCCCGCTCCGCATCGGCGAGCCAGACGAGGGCATCCGAGCTTGCCGTGCCCCGGACCTGATCCGGGGCCTCTTCCTCGACGGCACCCTGGCTCGTCGGCCGGGGCGTGGCGGCGCCGCCGTGGTGGCTCGGACCGGCACCGTCGTGGAACTCGAAATCGTCGCGGAACATGTGCAGGAGATGTTCCTCGAGCCCCATGACCAGCGGGTGGACCCAAGTATCGAAGATCACGTTCGCGCCCTCGAACCCCATCTGCGGGGAATAGCGCGCGGGATAATCCTGCACGTGAACGGGCGCGGAGATGACGGCGCAGGGGATGCCCAGGCGCTTGCCGATATGGCGCTCCATTTGCGTGCCGAGGATCATCTCCGGCGCGGCCGCCTCGATCGCGCGTTCCACGTCGAGGTAATCGTCGGTGATGAGCGCCTCGACCCCGTATTCCTTCGCCGCCTGCCGCAGCGGACGGGCGAATTCGCGGTTGTAGCAGCCCATGCCGCAGACCTCGAAGCCCATCTCGTCGCGTGCGATCCGCGCGGCGGCGATGACGTGGGTCGCGTCGCCGAAAAGGAACACGCGCTTGCCGGTCAGGTACGTGCTGTCGACGGAGGCCGAATACCACGGCAGCCGCAACCCCGCTTCCGACGGCGCCTGGGCCTCGGGGGCGAGCGCCAGAACCTCGGCGATGAAGTGGCGCGTGGCGCCGACGCCGATGGGCACGGTCTTCGTATAGGGCTGCCCCAGCGTCTTCTCGCACCACCGCGCGGCGGCCTCTCCCGTTTCGGGATAGAGAAGCACGTTGAAATGCGCGGCGCCCATCCGCTTGATGTCGGCGGGACGCGCGCCCATCGGGGCGGTGACGTTCACCTCGATCCCCATGTCGGCGAGAAGCCCGGTGATCTCCGCCACGTCGTCGCGGTGCCGGAAGCCGAGACCCGTCGGCCCGAGGAGGTTGCATGTGACCCGCGCCGTCCGTTCCATCGGCTCGGCGAGCGTGCGGACGATCTGGTAAAACGTCTCGTCGGCGCCGAAATTTTCCTTGCGCTGATAGGAAGGCAGCTCCAGCGGGATGACGGGCACGCCCAGGTCCATGCTTTCGGCCATGCCGCCGGGATCGTCCTGAATGAGCTCCGCCGTGCAGGACGCGCCGACGATGAGCGCTTCGGGGCGGAACCGTGCCACCGCATCCTGGCAGGCGCGCCGGAAGAGGTCGGCCGTGTCGGCGCCGAGATCGCGGGACTGGAACGTCGTGTAGGTGACGGGCGGGCGCTTGCCGCGCCGCTCGATCATAGTGAAGAGCAGATCGGCGTAGGTGTCGCCCTGTGGCGCATGGAGGACGTAGTGCAGACCTTCCATCCCGGTGGCGACGCGCATCGCGCCGACATGGGGCGGGCCCTCGTATGTCCAGACCGACAGCTTCATTCCGCGGCCTCGAGTTTCAACGCCGCGCGCCGCCGCAGCGGCCGGGCGAAGAGTGCCGCGAGATCGCCCGCCTGCTCGTAGAAATGCACGGGCGTGAAGACGAGCTCGATCGCCCACTTCGTCGCGAGCCCTTCGGCTTCCAGCGGATTGGCAAGTCCGAGCCCGCAGACGGTCAGATCCGCCCGCGCCGCCCGTGCCCGGTCGAGCTGGAGATCCACGTCCTGTCCCTCGGAGAGGACGGGTCCGGGCGCGAGGAGATCCATGTCGGGCCCGACCACGTCCTGCCGGATATAGGGCGCGCCGATCTCCACCGCTTCCATGCCGCATTCGCGGGTGAGGAATCGCGCAAGGGGGATCTCGAGTTGGCTGTCGGGAAAAAAGAAGATGCGCTTGCCGTTAAGCATCTCCGTCGCCGCGGCGACGGCGCGCCGTGCACGGTCGCGGGGGGCGTCGGTCGCCGCCTCGAATTGCTCGCGCGGCACATCGAACTCCGCGGCGATGGCGGCGAGCCAGGCGGTCGTGCCTTCCTCTCCGAACGGGAAGGGCGCCGCGATATGCCGCGCGCCACGGCGCATCAGCGCGTCGCGCGTGCCACCGAGGAAGGGTTGCGTGAGGGCGAAAACCGTCTCCGGCCCGACCCCCGGCATCTCGTCCGCGCGCCGCGCGGGCAGGCAGCGGACCCGCTCGATTCCCATCGCCGAAAGGAGGGAGAGCGCCTGATCCTCGACCACGTCCGGCAGCGCGCCCACGAGCAGAAGCTCGCGCGCCTGGGTTTCCGGCAGGACCGGGACCATCGCAGCAAGGCAGGCATCCTCGCCTTCGGTGAAGGTCGTCTCGATCCCCGACCCGTCGTAGCTCAGGACCCGTACGTGCGGCGCATGCTCTCGGCTCAACCGCTCGGCAGCCTTACCGAGGTCGAGCTTGATGACCTCCGATGGGCAAGACCCGACGAGGAAGAGCTGCCGGATGTCGGGCCGACGCTCCAGGAGGCGGGCGACCTCGCGGTCGAGCTCTTCCTGCGCGTCTGCCATCCCGGCCAGGTCGGTCTCCTCGAGGATGGCGGTCGCGAATCGCGGCTCTGCAAAGATCATCACGCCCGCGGCCGATTGCAGCAGATGCGCGCAGGTGCGGCTGCCCACGACGAGGAAGAACGCATCCTGCATTTTGCGGTGGAGCCAGATGATTCCCGTGAGGCCGCAGAACACCTCTCGCTGCCCCCGCTCCCTCAGGACGGGTATGTCGCGGCAGCCGGAGCCCGGGGGTGGCGCCATCCGGGTCATGCCATCCCCCGATCGAGGCGAGCGCGGCGCAGCTTCCAGATGAACTGGCCGGCATTGATCACGTAGGTGGCATAGGCGAGGAGCGCGAGCGTCATGAGGCCCGCCGGGGCCAGCGCATGGCTCCACAATGCCCACAGATAGAGCGTGTGAAGCGTGATCACTAGGAAGCTCACCACGTCTTCCCAGAAGAATTGCGGGGCGAGAAGGTACTGTCCGAAAACGGCCTTTTCCCAAATCGCGCCGGTCACCATGATCGCGTAGAGCGCCAGCGTCTTCACGACGATGGACAGGGTCGCGGCCGCGTACCCGTCCCCCGTCGCGAGGAAGCGCAGAACGAGGCCCAGCGACACGAGAAAGATCAGGAACTGCGCCGGGGCGAGGATGCCCTGCACCAGCGTCCAGCGGCTCTCGTCCCGCCGGCGGCGCTGTTCCGCGGTGTAGAGCGGCGGGGCCACGCGGGCCAGATCGACTGCATTTGCGGAAAGCTGGCTCATGAGGCCGACTCAAGCACCGCACCCCAAATGTGTCAACTAAAACTTACAGTCTCGAACTTGACACATCGCGTCGAACCTTGCAGCATTAAGGCCATAGGCGGAATTCCCGTCCGGAGCACCGCGGCTACGATAAATTTTGACAAAGCCGTCCGGAGCCGGAAAAGTCCGACCATAAAGGCGAATGACCCAACGGAAAATTCGCCGATAGGGGGAGGCCCGCCGATGACGTTCATGCGCTCGACGAACGACACCGATCAATCCGGAACATCCGCAGAGGCACGCGTCGGTGCGCTCGCGTCGAAAGCGCTCTCCGTCCTCGCGGCACGGCGGACGGCGGTCCGACAGCTCTCCGAGGAGCATATCTGCGCGCTCGAGCATGCGGTATGCGGGCCCGGCCCGGAACAGCGCGACGCTGTGATCGAGGGAATGCGCGCCGAAGGAATAGGGATCGCGGAGATCTGCGATCATTACATCCCCGAGGTCGCGCGCAGGCTCGGCGATCAATGGTGCAATGACACCCTCTCCTTCGCCGACGTCACGATCGGATCGGCCCGGCTGCAATCGCTGCTGCGCGATATTGCCGAGGACGAGCATCCCTCGCATGGCCGCCGGGATAGCGAGGTGGTGGTGATGGTCCTCGCCGGAGAGCACCACACGCTTGGCGCGATGGTGCTGACGGGACAATTGCGACGGATGGGTGTATCCGTCCGCTTGGCTCTCGGCACATCCACGCCGGAGGTCTGCAAGATCGTCGAGGGTGCCGCGTTTGACGCGATCCTGATTTCCGTCGCGGCGCGCGAAGACCTAGACATGGTCCGCGAGACCGTGGCATTGCTCCGCCAATCCACTCGTGGGGGTGTGCCGTTGATCGTGGGGGGCGGCGTCTTGGATATGGGCTTCGACATGGCGAAGGCCGCGACCGGGGCCGATTACGCCACGAACGATCTTCGGAGCGCGCTCAAGTTTAGCGGATGCGAAATTCAGGCAGGCCCATCGTGACCAATCCGATCACCGCTCATCGTCAGGCTTCAGGATGACGTCGCGGGGATCGCGGTACTGGTCGTCGGGCGCCGTTCCCCTGATCGCGCCGGATCTGCTCGGCAACATCATTGCGACGGCGTCCGACGTATCACTCGTGATCTCCGACATGGGGCAGATCCTGTCCGTCCTCGTGAACCCCGCGCATCAGAGCTTCGGACACCTTGACGGGTGGGAAGGGCGCGACATTCGCGAGGTTCTGACCGTCGAGAGTATCCCGAAGTTCGAGGCGCGCCTGACCGACTTCGTCCGCGGCGCGGGCGATTCCAGAGGCGTCGAACTCAATCACCGTGGCGCGGGGGCACTAGATTTCCCGATCCGCTATTCCTTCCACACCCTGGGCACCGATGGGGCACTTCTCATGCTCGGACGGGACCTGCGCCCGGTGGCCGAGATCCAGCGCCAGCTCGTCGAGACGCAGATGGCGCTCGAGCGCGATTACGAGGCGCAGCGGGAGATTGCCACGCGGATGCGCGCCCTGATGGAAACGACGACCGAGGCGATCGTCTTCGTCACGGTCGCTTCCGGACGCATCAAGGAGCTGAACGGACCGGCGGCGAAGCTTCTCGGCGCGAACGTGGAGGCGCTTGAGGGTACGGTCTTCGCGCAGGCCTTCGCGCCCGACGCATCCGGCACGCTCCTCGAGGAGTTGGTCGCCGCCGCGCGGGCGGAACGGTTGCGCAAGGTGAAGGCCGAGACGCGCCGTGGCCGGCGCGAGGTCGGCCTCGCGGCGACGCTCTTCCGGGCAGCAGGCGAACGCATGCTGATCTGCCGGCTTGATCGGGGCGATGCGGTGGACGGCTCCGGAACCGACATGGCGGGCCGTCTTGCGAAACTTTACGAGAAGGGCGCCGACGCCATCGCCTTCACCGACAGGACGGGTCAGATCCTCTCGGTCAACGACGCCTTCCTCGATCTCGTCGATCTCGACGAGGCGGGACCGGCGCGGGGGCGGTCGCTCGCCGATTTCCTGGCCCGTGGCAGCGCCGATCTGCGGCTGATGACCGATACCGCGCTACGCAACGGACAGATGCGCCTCTACGCCACGCGCATGCAGGCGGAGTTCGGCGCCGGGGAGGCCGTGGAAATCTCGGTCGCCAGCCTCGACGAGGAATCGACCGGCGCGCTCGCCTTCGTGTTCCGGGATGCAAGCCGGATGGAGGCCGTGAGGATGCCGGGCGCCGCGGTGAGCGACGATGGCATGCGCTCCGCGCGTGAACTCGTGGGCGCCGTCACGCTGAAGGAGATCGTCAGCGAGACGAACGACGTCGTCGAGAAGATGTGCATCGAAACCGCCGTGGAGTTGACGGGGAACAACCGCGTGGCAGCGGCGGAGATGCTGGGCCTGTCCCGCCAGAGCCTCTACGTGAAGCTCCGCAAGTACGGCCTGCTCGCCCGCGGGGATTGAGCGGCCCGGCGGGGCGCGCGCTCACCCGGCCGACAGGATCGGCGCCGCGAGGTCGTAGGCCTTGCGCATGATCGTCGGCAGATCGCTCGGGCGGAACCGATCGGCAGGGACGAAACGTCCCCGCGCGGGGCTGACATCCCCGACCCTGGCAAGTCGCAGCGCCATCCGAAGATGGAAATGCGTGAAGGTGTGGCGCACCTGCATCCCCGGATCCCGCCAGTCCGCCGCGACCGGCGGCGCGTGGGGCGGCACGTCCTGCGCCCAGTCGCTGCCGGGCCAGCCGAGCATCCCGCCAAGAAGGCCGCGTTCGGGCCGCGTCTCCAGAAGCCAGGCTCCGTCATCTCTGCGCGCGAGATAGGCGATCCCGTGGCGGACTGGCTTCGCCGCCTTCGGCGACTTTCGCGGCAGGCTCGCGACGATTCCCTCGGCGCGGGCCTGACAGGGATCGCGCCAGGGACAGATGCCGCAGGCCGGATTTCGCGGCGTGCAGATCGTGGCTCCCAGATCCATAACGGCCTGCGCGTAGTCGCCCGGACGCCGCTCCGGGGTGAGCGCCGCGGCGAGAGCGCCGAGTTGCCGCTTCGATCCCGGCAGCGGTGCCTCCACGGCGTGGAGGCGCGCCATCACGCGCTCCACGTTGCCATCGACGACCGTTTCCGACCGGTCGAAGGCGATCGCGGCGATCGCGGCCGCCGTGTAGGGGCCGATCCCCGGCAGGCGCAGGAGCGCGTCCCGCGTATCCGGGAACTGACCACCGTTCTCGGACACGACCACGCGGGCGCAAGCGAGAAGATTTCGGGCCCGTGCGTAATAGCCGAGCCCGGCCCATTCGCCCATCACTTGCGCATCCTCCGCTGCCGCGAGCGCGCCCACATCCGGCCAGAGCGCGACGAACCGGCGGAAATAGTCCCGCACCGCGGCGACCGTCGTCTGCTGCAGCATGACTTCGCTCAGCCACACGCGATAGGGATCGGGCCGGATCCCCTCGGCCCGTTCCATCGGCCCGACCCGCCACGGCATCACGCGGGCGTGACGATCGTACCAGATGAGCAGATCGTCGCTGAGTTGCGCGTCACGCAATCTTTATGCTCCCCTTCCCCGCTTTGCTCTGGCAGGCACCCGAGCGTCACATAGATTGATCCGACAATGAGCAAGCGTTCCACGCCCTATCCGTCACGCCGCCGCAAGGGATTTCAGCAGACCGCGAACCTGCTGCAACCCCAGATCCGGCGCGTGGGCGAAAGCCGCGGCTTCGCGGTCAGCCGTCTGCTGACCCACTGGACGGAGATCGTCGGGACGGAAATCGCCGCGATCGCGCGGCCCGTCCATGTCTCCTATGGCCGTCAGGGCCTCGGCGCGACGCTCACGATCCTCACGTCGGGCGCACAGGCCCCGATCCTGGAAATGCGCAAGGAATGGCTGCGGGAGAAGGTGAACGCCTGCTACGGCTACGCCGCCATTCGGCAGATACGATTGACGCAGACCTCGCCGGAGCACGTCTCCAGCGCCTTCGCGCAGGACGGGCCGGAGGCTCCGGCCGTGCCGGATCCCGAGATCACCCGGATCGCCGGGGAGGCCGCAGCGCCGGTCCGTGATCCCGGTCTTCGCGCCGCGCTCGAACGGCTGGGCACGCATGTGCTCGGTTCCGATCCAAACAGAACGAAAGACACCCCATGAGAGAGCTTCCCGTCATCGCCGCCGCCGCGGCGCTCATCGCCTCCGCGCCCCTCGCCTCCCTGGCGCAGGAGACATCCGAAGCGACCGACACGCCTCAGGTCGAGGAGATGACGCTCGGCAATCCCGACGCGGACGTGACGGTGATCGAATACGCTTCCTTCACCTGTCCGCATTGCAAGACGTTCCACGACACCGTCCTGCCGGAACTAAAGGAAAACTACATCGACACCGGTCGGATCGAGTTCGTTTACCGCGAGGTCTACTTCGATCGATTCGGGCTCTGGGCCGGCATGGTCGCGCGGTGCGGTGGTCCGGAGCGCTATTTCGGCATCTCCGACCTGATCTACGAGCAGCAGCAGGAATGGGTGCAGGGCGATCCGGCCCAGATCGCCGAGAACCTGCGGCGGATCGGCAAGACGGCCGGGCTCGACGACGCCGAACTCGATGCCTGCCTCAGTGACACCGCACAGGCCGAGGCGATGGTCGCACGGTTCGAGGAGACGACGCAGGCCGACGACATCACCGCCACGCCTTCCTTCGTCATAGACGGGGAGACGTTCTCCAACATGCCGTATTCGGAATTCGCCTCCATCCTCGACGAGAAGCTCGCGGACTGATCAAAGCCCGAGCCGGTCGAGCGCCGCATCGAGAGGTGCGGGATCGTCGAGGGCAAGCCGGACCGGCAAGGTCAGGACCCTGGACCGGAATGCCGCCGGCAGCCGCACCGCGTCCTTCTCCGTCGTCACGAGTTGGGCGTTGAGGGAGGCCGCGTCGCGCTCGAGCCGGCTCAACAGCGCGGCGCTCAGGGGCTGGTGATCGTCGAGCGCCTCCGCCCTCACGAGGGTCGCGCCCAGCTCCTCGAGCGTGCCGAAGAACTTCTCCGGCCGACCGATCCCCGCGAAGGCCAGGGCCCGCAGGCCCGCCCAGGGCATTCCGGTCAGGAGAGGCCGAAGCGCGCCGCGCAGATGCGGGCAGGTGATCCGCTCTCCCCAAAGACGGTCGAACCGGCGCTGGTCTTCGGGCCCGCCGATCGATAGGACCATGTCGGCGCGGGCAAGCCCGGTCTCGACCTTCTCGCGCAAGGGTCCCGCCGGGATCACGCGGCCGTTCCCGAAACCCGCCCACGCATCGACGACGACGATCGAGAGATCCTTGTCGATCGCGGGGTTCTGGAACCCGTCGTCGAGAACCACGGCATCGGCCGCATCCGCCACTGCTGCCCGACCTCCCGCGGCACGGTCGCGTGCGATCCACGTCGGAGCGAAGGCGGAGAGGAGAAGTGGTTCGTCGCCCACCAGTGACGCGGGATGTCTAGCCGGATCGACGCGCATGACCCCCCGCGCCGTCCCGCCATAGCCGCGTGTTACGATCTGGGGGGACCTGCCGCGTGCCTTGAGCCGCTCAACGAGCGCCATCACGGTCGGGGTCTTGCCGGTCCCGCCCGCATTGATGTTTCCCACGCAGATCACCGGACAATCGAGCGCGATCCCGCTCCGCCGCAATCGCCGGGCCGTGGCTGCGGCATAGAGGGAGCCCAGCGGTGTGAGGATCGTGGAGCGCCAATCGCCCGTATCGGGCGTAAGGGACCAGAAGCCGGGGGGCCGCATCAGCGCGTTTCCAGATCCGTGAGGATCTGATCCAGCACCTTCAGCACGGCATTCGAGGCCTCCGCGCCGTCGGAGGTCACGTTCCAAGCCGCCGATGCGACATCTGCGGCCATGTCGGGGGCGAGGAACCGTTCAACCGCGTCACCGAGCGCCGTCGCATCGGGCACTTCGCAGTCCGCGCGGGCGGCGCCGAGCTGAGCGAGGATCGTGCGTTCCTCGCCTCTCTCAGGCCCATGCAAGACGACCGATCCGAGCGAGGCAGGCACCAGCGGGTCGAGGCGCGGCCCGTCGCCCCTGAGCGTGCCGCCGAGGAAGGTGGTGAAGGCGAGACGCACCCAGAGACCGATCTCTTCGGGATCGTCGACGATGAGGATCTGCGTCTCACCGCCCGGATCCTGCGGATCCGCGCGCAGTGCGACGTTCCAGCCCCGCGCACGGAGGTCCTTTGCCAGTTCGTCGGCCTCGAGCTCCTCGCCGATGTCGAGGATCAGCAGGAGCCGATGGGCGAGCCGGGACGCGCTCGTCTGGGCGAGCAGCATATCGTCGATCTCCGCGGGAACGACACGGGCTGCGAGCCAGAGCCTGCGGGAGGCGAGCGCGGTGGCGGCTTCCTGCAACTCCAACGCGGCAACGCGTGGAGGGGGCGGTACGGTGTTGAGCTGTCCGATCATCCGCCGCTCGCACGAGAGCCGCCCATCGCGGCGCCGCAGGAGCAGGAACGCGAACCGCTCCATGGACCGGACGAGCGCGACGGGATGCGCGGCGGGATCGACTTCGACGCCGACGATCGGAATCCCCCGCTCGAGCGCCCGCGACCACAATACCGGCGCCGGTTCGCCCCCCACCCAGAGGATGAGGTCGGGCGCGAAATGATCGAGGAACGCGCGCGTTCCGGAGGCCGTGTCTGCCGGAGCGTCGAGCAGAAGATCGAGGGTCCGGTGCGGCTCGAAGGGTCCGCTTGCGATGATCGTCAGGTCGGACTGCCCATCCTGGAGCATGTCGAGCAGGAGGAGGACACCGTCGGGCGCGGCATCCTCGCTCAGATGGACCCAGAGGATCCGGCCATCGGGACGCGGTGCCGCTTCGGCCAGCGTCTGGCGCGACTGCGCGCGGGCCGCTGCGAAGCGGTGACGGGCGAGAGCGAGCGAGAAAGCCACGCCGCGTGGCTTATCCGCCGAGTTCCTCGGTTGCCGATGCGGGGGTTTCCTCGTCCCGGAGGCGATGGATATGAGCGAGGAAATATCTCATATGCGCATTGTCGACCGTCCGTTGCGCTTCCGTCTTCCAGGCGTCGTAAGCCGATTTGTAATCGGGGAAGAGACCGACGATATGGATGTCGTCGACATTCTTGAAGACGTTCCCGGTGGTGTCGACAAGCTCTCCGCCGAAGACGAGATGCAGGCGCTGGGTCATCGGGTTCTCCGCGTGAGGTTGCATTCGGAGACGACGATAGAGAAGCCCCGCCGCCTCTACAATGCATTCGCAGAAAACGCGCCTCCGATGCGTACTCGATCCCGGCTCACGCCGCCCTGAAGGCGTTACGCGACCCCATCGTCTCGTGGATCGCGGCGTAGAGCGCCTCGCGGTCCACAGGCTTCGTCAGATGCCCGTCGAACCCCTCCGGGACGCCGTCCCTTTGCCCGGAGAGGCAGAGAACGGGAATCGCGGCGAGACGAGGATCGGCACGAATCGCCTTCAGCAATCCCGCCCCGTCGAGCCTCGGCATGTGCAGATCGGTGAGCACGAGGTCGAATCGTCTTTGGCGCAGGATCTCGAGGGCGGCGGCCCCACTCGCGGCGTCCGTGACCTCGACACCGGCGATCGAGAGAAACGCATCGACGATGCGGCGATTGACCATCGTGTCGTCGACGACGAGGACGCGAAGGCCCTTGAGGCTGGTCTTCACCCGTTCGCGCCCCTCCGCCTTGCGGTGAACCGCCGGCATGGCCGGCGCGTCGGCGATCACGAGCGGCAGGACCAGTGTGAAGACCGATCCGGAGCCGATCGTCGATGAGGCAGTCAATTCCCCGTCCATCAGTCGCGCGAGATCACGAGCGATCGCGAGACCGAGGCCGGTCCCGAGGCCGAGGACGGAGGCGCCATCCTCGAGCTGGCTGTAGGGCAGGAAGATCTCCTCCAGCGCATCGGGCGAAATACCGGGACCGGTATCGGTCACCGTGACGATCAATCGCTCCCGACGTCCCTCCACCACGCGCCGCGCCTCGATGCGCACCGATCCGCGCTCGGTATGCTTGACGGCGTTCGAGACGAGGTTCGACATGATCTGGCGAAGGCGGAGCGGATCGCCCGTGATCCATTCGGGCAGATCCGGCGCGACATGGGTGTCGAGAAGCAGGCCCTTGGATGAAGCGGAATCGGCGAAGAGGCCGCGGACCTGATGCACGGCATCCTCAAGCGACATCGGTTCGGCGCGGATCCTGAACTGCCCGGCCGCGATTTTTGCCTGATCAAGCAGATCGTCGAGGAGTGATTGCATCGCTTGGCCCGAGACGGTGATCGTCTCCGCCCGCTCCCGTTCGATATCCGAGACCGCATCGCGGACCAGCATCTGTCCGGTTCCGAGGATGCCGTTCAAGGGCGTACGGATCTCGTGGCTGATCATGGCGAAGAACCTGTCGCGTTCCGTCGCTGCGGCGCTTGCCCGCGCACGATCTTCCAGCGCCTCGAGCTTGATGCGGCGGGCGACCCAACCGGAGCTGAGGACGAAGGCAAGCAGCATGGCGATGATGCAGTAGAACAAGGGCCATTTGGAGGGCGATAAGAATTCGGGATCGAGGAAGGAAGTTGCGAAGACGAAGGCCGCGAAGGCCGGAATCACGGTCGTGCAGAAGAAGCCGAAGTGAAACGTCCGAATCGTGATGCTGTGCATGCTCCAAAGCCAGAGGACCGAGAACGCGATCAGGAACGTGAAGACGTCTCCCTGCCTGAGAAGCCCGATGAACCCCAATGCGGGAAAGATCGACTCCACGGCGCACACGACCATGCACCAAGCGAACATCCCACGCCGTGGATTCGCCAAATAGGCGCGGCCGAGCCATATGATAAGAAGGTTGAATGCCATGTATCCCACGCATGGGACGAGGACGAGCGACAAGTATCCAGACCCGGCGCCGATAGCCAAGACGCTGATTACGGTTGCGATACGGATCGGCAGAGCCTTCAGCCATGTCTCGATCTGACAGGATCGGACGCTCTGAGTGACATTGTCCAAATTGAAATCCGCCCGTCGGCATAATTGCACGAAACGGGATGAGACTAACGGGACTGCCTTTCGCGTTGATTAAGGCCCTTCGGCGTTGTCCTCGCGCCACGGCTGGTCCGCGATCGGCGCCGCATCTCTAAGCATGAGGCGGGACGGATCGGAGGCGCGGGGTTTTTGATGGATCACCACGCGTCGCGCCCTAGTTCGCCCGGGACATCGATGGAGGAGGAAGAGCCATGGCAAAGGCCCTGAAACGCCCGCAGATCGCCCCGAACGAAGCCGCCCGCCTGTTCCGCGAAACGCGTCAGCGGACAGAGGATCTGGCTGCGCCTCTCGCTCCCGAAGACACGATGCTGCAGAGCATGGAGGACGCATCGCCCGCGAAATGGCATCTGGCCCATGTCACCTGGTTCTTTGAGGAATTCATTCTGAAGCCGCAGGTGTCCGGATACCGCTCGCCCGACGAGCGATTCGCGTTCCTCTTCAACTCCTATTACGTTCAGGCCGGGCCCAGACATGCACGCGACCGGAGGGGTCTCGTCTCCCGTCCGGGCGTGGATGCGGTGATGGCCTACCGCGCGCATGTGAACGCCGCCCTCGGAGATCTCCTGGCCTCGGACCGGACCGACCCGGAAGTGGCGGCGCTCGTCGAGCTGGGCTGCCATCACGAGATGCAACACCAGGAACTCCTCGTCACGGACCTGCTGCACGGCCTGTCCTTCAACCCGCTCCTCCCCGCCTACCGCGATCCCGAACCGGTCGCGGTCAGTTCCGAGCTACCCCTGCGATTCGAACGTCACGACGGCGGGCTTTGCGAGATCGGCCATGACGGGGCGGGCTTCGCCTACGATTGCGAGGGACCGCGCCACAAGGTCTGGCTCGATCCGTTCGAGATCGCGAATCGCCCGGTCAGCAACCGCGACTGGATCGCCTTCATCGAGGATGGCGGCTACACGAGGCCCGAGTTGTGGCTCATGGACGGCATCGCGCGTGCCGGGCGCGAAGGTTGGGAAACGCCGCTCTACTGGTGGAAACAGGATGAGGTCTGGTGGACCTACACGCTGCGGGGACCGCAGCCCGTGAACCTCGACGCGCCCGTCTGCCATGTCAGCTACTACGAGGCCGAGGCGTTTGCCCGGTGGGCGGGCGCGCGCCTGCCTACCGAAGCGGAATGGGAGGTCGCGCTCGGCGATCGCCCGATCGAGGGAAATTTCCTCGATGACGGCGCGCTTAGGCCGCTGCCGGATGGCGGCCCCTGGGGCGATGTCTGGGAATGGACGCAGTCGCCCTTCACCCCCTATCCCGGCTTCCGCCCGCCCGAAGGCGCCCTCGGGGAGTACAACGGCAAGTTCATGGTCAGCCAGTTCGTCCTGCGCGGCGGCTCCTGTGCTACACCGCGCGCGCAGATGCGACCAAGCTACCGGACCTTCTTCTACCCCCATCAGCGGTGGCAGATGCTGGGCCTGCGGCTGGCGCGGGACGCCTGAGCATGGACAGGATCGTGCCCGATCGCGTCTTCACGGACGCCGCGCGGGAAGGCCTTTCCGCCTCGCCCAAGCGCATGTCGCCGAAGTGGTTCTACGACGCCGCGGGCAGCGCGCTTTTCGAGCGGATCACCGAGCTGCCGGAATACTATCCCACCCGGACCGAAATCTCGATTCTGCGCACGCATGGGGAGGCGCTCGCCCGGGCCGTGCCGGCGGGGGCGGCCCTGGTCGAGCTCGGCAGCGGCGCGAGCATCAAGATCAGGTTGCTCCTCGACGCGTTGCCCGAGCTTGGTGCCTACGTTCCCGTCGATATCTCGGAGGATTTCCTGCACGCCTCCGCCGCGGAACTCGCTCTCGACTATCCCGCGCTCGATATCCGCCCCATCGCGGGCGACTTCACCGCACCGCTCGATTTTCCTTTCGATATCGCGCCGCGTGCGAAAGTGGCGTTCTTCCCCGGCTCGACGATCGGCAATCTCGACCCCGAAGGCGCACGGCGCCTGATGCGGACGGTCCGCGCTTGGCCGGGTGTCGCGGGCTTCATACTCGGAGCGGATTTGGTGAAGGACGAGACCACGCTCGTCGCCGCCTACGACGATGCCGACGGGGTCACGGCGGAGTTCAACCTGAACCTCCTCACCCGGCTGAACCGCGAGGCGGGCGCGAATTTCGACCCGGAGCGCTTCGCCCATCGCGCGATCTGGAACGCCGATGCCGCTCGGATCGAGATGCACCTCGAAAGCCTCGAGGATCAATCGGTGCAGGTGGACGGCCTCGACGTCGCCTTCGGCAAGGGCGAGACGATCCATACGGAGAGCAGCCACAAGTACACGCCCGAAAGCCTGCGCAGCCTCGCAGAGGAGACCGGCTGGTCCTGCGACGAACTCTTCACCGACGCGGAAATGCAGTTTGCCCTGGCGATGCTGAGCCCCGCCTAGGAACGGCACCGCTCCCCATGCGTTCGGCATGGAAACGGAAGGGGTCGTGATGAGCTTGAAGCGGATACTCGGTACGGTGCTGGCCTCCCGGCTGGCGGGTCGTGGTCGACGTCGGCGCGGAGGACTTGGGAGTTCCGCGCTCCTGGGCGGGATGGGCTACCGGCGGCGCCCCGCACTGCGCGGCAAGGCGGGCCTCGCCGCCCTCGGCTTCATGGCCTACCGTGCCTACCGCGATCATCAGGCGCGAAACCCCGGCACCGCCGGCGTCCAGACCGCCGGTACCGGCGCGACCCAGACCGATGGCGGGATCGGGGGCATGGTCAACAAGCTCGTCGACACGATCAGCGGCGCGACCTCCTCCACCGCCACCGAGGCGGAGGAGCCGAGTGCGGCGGAGTTGCGCGAGGACGAGCAGGCGGCGGAGAACCTCAGCGACGCCAAGGCGCTGCTGCTCATCCGGGCAATGATCACCGCGGCCTATTCCGACGGCGCGCTTTCGTCGGAGGAGCGCGAGCGGATCATGGGCGAGATCGCGGAAGCCGGCGGCGATGCCGAGGACAGGCAGGTGATGGAACGGGAGATCGCCAATCCCAAGCCGCTCGACGAACTGCTGAGAGACGTGCAGGACAAGGAGACGGCCGAGGAGTTCTATCTCGCCTCCGCCGCCGCGGTGGACGGGGAAACGGAGGCGAACCGGTCCTATCTCGAGACCTTGCGCCAGAGGCTCGACATCTCCGAGGAGGAGGCGCGGGAGGTCGAGGAATTGACCGCCTGAACCGGATGGCGGCGTATCGTCAGGCCAGCGCGTCGAGGATTGCGGCGTGCAGGCCCGCGGGCGCCGCGAGAACGCCATTCGTGCGGCGGGTTTCGGAATTGAAGCGGAGCGGCCCGCCGCGTCTATCGGTCACGATCGCTCCCGCCTCGGCCGCGATCAGCGATCCCGCCGCGATGTCCCATTCCCAGGCGAGCTTGAGCGTCATCATCGCGTCGTAGCGCCCCTCCCCCACAAGGGCCATTCGGTAGGCCATGGAGGGGCGGAACTTGCGGGAAAAATGCGGAACGCCCTCCTTCCAGTTCGCACTGGCATAGGTGGCCTTCGAGGTCAGGAGGGTCGCGTCCCGGGTCGACGTGGCGCTCGTCGCTCCGATCTGCTCCCCGTTCAGGAACGCCCCCTCGTCGATCGCCGCGGTGTAAGTCAGATCCTTGGCGGGCATGTGCACGACGCCCGCCGTGATCTGTCCGCCCTCGGCCACGGCGAGCGAAAGGCCCCAATCCACCTGTCCGTCGAGATAGGCGCGCGTTCCATCGATCGGGTCCACGATGAAACAATGCTCCGCTCCGAGCCGCGTGCCGTCGTCAGGGCTTTCCTCGCTCAACCAGCCATAGCGTGGCCGCGCCCCGCAGAGCGCGTCGCGCAGCGCCGCATCGACATCGAGATCCGCGGCGCTGACCGGGCTGTCGTCGGATTTTTTCCACGTCTTCGGATCCGCGCGCCAATGCAACATCGCGATCTGGCCCGCAGCGCGGGCCGCGTCGATGAGGAGCGGTAGGTCAGTCGCCGGCAAGGAAGAGCCCTTCGACACGCAGCGACGGGATCACGCGCGCCAGGTGCGTCCGCGCGTCGTTGGCTGGAACGATCGTCTTCAGCATCTCGATCAGATTGCCGGCGAGCGTGATCTCGTTGACAGGATAGGCGATTTCTCCGTTCTCGATCCAGAAGCCCGACGCGCCGCGGGAATAATCGCCGGTATTGGGGTTGATGGTGCTGCCGATCATCGAGGTCACGAGAAGGCCCGTTCCCATTTCCGCCAGGAGGTCCTCGCGGCTGCGGGAGCCTTGCGTGAGCGTCACGTTGCCCACGGCGGGGCTTGGCGGGCTGCCCGCGCTCCGGGCCGCATTCCCGGTCGAGGCGAGACCGAGCTTGCGTGCCGTCGAGAGGTCGAGCGTCCAGCCCGTCAGCACGCCATCCTTGACGATGTCGCGCGGCGCGGTCGGCAGCCCTTCCGCGTCGAATGGGCGGGAGGCGGAGACGCGCGGGCGATGCGGTTCCTCGGACAGCGTCAGGTCCGGCGGGAGCACGATCTCGCCCGCTAGATCGCGCGCCCAGGAGGAGCCCCGCGCGATCAGCGCTCCGTTCGTCGCGGCGAGGAGATGGCCGATCAACGAGCTCGCGACGCGTTCGTCGTAGATCACCGGGAAGGCGCCCGATTTCGCACGGCGTGGGCCCGCGGCCCGCACCGCGCGTTCGCCAGCGATACGACCGATTTCCTCGGGCGCCATCAGATCGGCGGAATAGACGCGCGCATCGCTCATCCAGTCCCGCTCCATCGCCGTCCCCTCGCCCGAGATCGCCACGCAGGAGAGCGACGACCGGGTACGTGCATAGCCGCCGGTAAAGCCGTTCGTCGCGGCGAGATGGACGCGGTCGCGGCTGAAGCCCGCGGAGGACGAATCGACCTGCGAGACCCTTGCCACCGCGAGCGCCGCGGCCTCCGCCCTCAGCGCGGCCTCGGCGAGCGCCGCGGGCGCCGGATCGCCGGAGGGATCGAAGAGATCGAGGGCATCCGCATTGCGCAGATCGGAAAGCTGTCCGGGTTCGGCCAGGCCCGCTCCCGGATCCTCGGGCGCTTCCCGCGCCATCGCCACGGCCCGTTCCGCCATGCGCGCCATCGTTTCCGGGCGCGTATCGGAGGCCGAGACGCAGGCCTGCCTGCGACCGATCAGCACCCTGAGCCCGATCTCGATCGATTCCGAGCGTTCCGCGTGTTCGAGGGCACCGGATCGCACGTCGGCGGAAAGGGACGCCTCCTCCATGACCAGCGCATCCGCGGCTTCCGCCCCCGCGCGTGTCGCGGCGTGAAGAAGATCGGCGCTCAGCCGGGAAAGGCGGTCATCCATTGGGCGCTCCTTGGCGGGTCACCCGGCAGGTAGCCCGCCACCCCGTACGCCGCAAGGCCACAGCCTAACGGATGCGCGTGCCGTTCACCTCGATCCCGCCATCGCCGAGAAAGCGGATCGTGCTCTCGACGACATCCTCGCCCTCTCCCGGGCGAGAGAACATCCCGAGGCCGGTTCGCATCGCGAGGATCTGGCCTGGCGGAAAGAGACCGGCTTCGAGGAGCGTATCGAGGAGCCCGTTTCCACCCTCGAGCCGGAGCGCAATTTCCCCTTCCGGCTCCAGCTGCCCGGGCCCGTCATCGAAATCCAGGCTCCCGTCCCCGGTGAGGACGAGACCGACGGCATCGAGGAGGATACGATCGATATCGAGTGAGGTGAGGGCAACGATCTGATCGGCGCCTCCGACCTCGGGGGTGTTGGCGAGTGACCGCGTCAGCCGGCTTTGCCCTGTGGCCTCGATGGCGAGCGTGGCCGGATCGCGCGGCAGGGCTCCTGTCGGATCGACGAGGTTCCAGACCTGCTCCGAAACCGTCACGCCCGTGAGGTCGTAGGAGACGTCGAAATCCTTCGGCTCCTCGGTCGGAACGAGCGGCATCCCGAGCGACAGGGCGACGCGGTCGATCTCTGCGGAGAGGTCCGACACGGGGACCTGCGGGCCCGACACCGACAGCGTGACCGCATCGCTTTCCGCGCGGTAGCGGCCCATCCCGTCGGCGCTCGTAATCCCGATCTGCCCCGAACCGCTCTGCGTCTCGATCCGGGAGTCACCGTCCAGCGAGCTCATGTCGAGCCGGGTGCTGCTGCCCTGGTGCGACATTTCCGCCGAGAATTCCGGTGCCATGGGAGCGTCCGCCGCATCGCGCCGCGCCAGAGCGCCGAGCAGATCGACCGTCGTCCCCTCGAATCCCTCGAACCGCGCGGTGAGGCTGTAGGTGGTGTCGGGCTCCTCGCCCTGGATGTCGAGGGCGACGGACGAGGCGTCGATCTCCGTGCGGGACGTCGCGTCCTGCACGGCATCGCGGGTGTGGAGCGTCAGATCCGTGAGGGTCATGGTCGCGTCGGTCGTCGCGCCGGTATCACTCGACGGGATGTCCTCCACGAGAACCACGATCTCCGGCGCCTGGGTTTCGTACGTGAAGACCTCGTCCTCGCGGGCGATCGTGGTGACGGCACCGTCGTGGCGCAGGCTGCCCTCGACGACCGTGCCCTCTACGTTCTCCGTCGCGACCTGCTCCATCCGCAGGCGGTAGAGCGGCGCGCTGGAGACGCGGACGGTGCCGTCGTCCTGATCGGCGAGCTCGACCCAGTCGATCAGCGCGGTATTCTCCGCCCCCCGCTCGCCGAAGCGCGCGGTCACGCCTTCGAGGCGGAGTACGTCGCCTTCGCGCGTCTCGCTCGCCGCGTCTATCCTGACGCCCGGAGAAGACGCATCCTGCCAGGATTGCCACACTTCGTCGGCGGTGATCTCCGCCGTGGCGGGCAAGGCGAGCCCGGCGGCGAGAAGCGCGGTGATCGGGGCGGTGCGGAACATGGAACGACCTCCGGTTCGAGATGCGCCGGTACCATGGCGAGCGCCTTTCACGCGGTCAAGTCACGGTCCCGAAAGGCGGTTTACCCCCGGCCCTTCTCCACCGCCTCGGCCATCTCGATCCCGCTCAGGCGCCCGACATGGTCCGAGATCATCGGCACGTACTCGTCCCCCGCACCGATCGCGACAGCGTGCATGTACGTGTTCTTGATCGCCGCCCCGAGCGGGTTCGCGACCTGCGCCGCATCCGCCATGTTCGCGACGTAGCTCACGTCCTTCAGGGCGTTCGTCAGGGTGAACTTGTGCGCGTCGCGGTCCCGGTCGACGACATACTGCATGAAGGTCTCGAAGAACCCGCTCGACATGCGGCTGCCGCCGATCACTTGCCGCACCATCTGCGGTGACAGGCCGTTCTTCGCCGCCAGCGTCAGCGCCTCGGAATAGAGCGCGCCGTAGCCCATGGCGAGAAAGTTCATCACGAGTTTCATGCGGTGCGCGCTGCCCGTCTCCCCGATACGCGTGGCCGAGGCGGACCAGCACGCGAGCACCGGTTCGATCTCCTCGAAGGTCCTTTCGTCGCAGCCGACCATCGCGTCGAGCGTGCCCGCCTCCGCCTCCTTCGGCGTGCGCCCGAGGGGCGCATCGACGAAGCGCATTCCCGCGTCCCCGAGCTCCGCGGCGAGCCTGTCGGTGGAGGCGGGATCGGCGGTGGTGCAGTCGATCACGATCAGCCCGGACTTTCCGGACGCGAGGATCCCGTCGGGACCGTAGATCACCGCCTCGACCTGCGGCGAATTGCCGAGGCAGATGTGGACGATGTCGCAGGCCTCCGCCATCGCTTTCGGGCTCTCGGCCTCCGTTGCGCCGCGAGAGACGAGGTCGTCCACGGGCGCACGGTTGCGATTGCCCCTGACCTGAAGCGCGTAGCCGCCTTCGAGGATGTTCTTCGCCATGCCGTGGCCCATGTAGCCCACGCCGATGAATCCGATGACGGGTGTGCTCGCCATGCCTGTCTCCCTGCTTCGCTTGCCGACCCCGTGGATTGGTATACCATCGCGGCCGGTTCACAACCCGTCCGATCGCCCGCGGAGTTCCGAATGCTTGCCTTCGCCGCCGCCGTCTTCTTCCTCATCGTGACGCCCGGGCCCGGGGTGATGAGCGTCGCGGGGGTGGGATCGGCCTACGGGTTCCGCGCGGCCATGTCCTATGTCGCGGGCCTCTTCGTCGGCCACGCGCTGGTGTCGCTCGCCGTGATCACCGGGCTTTCCGCGATCGTGCTGGGCGTGCCCTGGGTTCGGGACGTGCTGATGGCGGCGTCGATCTCCTACCTCCTCTATCTCGCGGGGCGGATCGCCTTCGCCGGATCGAAGATCTCGTTTCTGGAGACGCGTTCGGCGCCCGGCCCCGGCGCGGGCATCGCGCTCCAGGCGATCAATCCCAAGGCCTATGCGGTGAACACCGCCCTCTTCACGGGCTTCGCCTTCCAGGGACAGAGTTTCGCGACGGAGACGGTGCTCAAGCTCCTGATCCTCAACGTGATCTGGATCCCGATTCACCTCGCATGGCTCTGGGCCGGCGTCACGCTCCGACGCCTCGATCTGAGCCCCCGGGCGCAGCGGGCAATCAATTTCGGAATGGCCGCGGCGATGCTCGCCGTCGTCGCTCTCGCGATCTTCGCAGCGCTCCGGACGCGATGAGGCATGACGAGACGTTGATGCGGCCGCTCCGACACATATGTCCGAGCGATGTCTGAGACCGAGCTCCCCGAGACCGCCCCGCCATCCGGCCCCGTGCTGTTCCTGCGCGCGGTCGAGCCGGCATCCGTCCGCCTCGCCGCGACCGTGATCCGGCCCGAGGGCGAGGCCGCGCCGGTCCTCGCCACCGCCGATGGCGAGATCGCGGCCGAAATGATCCACTCCGCTGCCGGCGTGGTGGTCTGGCGCTACGAATTCGCGTTGCCCGTGGCTCCGGATACGGGCTTCACGCTCGACGGCACGCCACATCCCGTCGCGACCGAGCTCGGCGGCGACCTTCGGATCGCCTACGTCGCCTGCAACGGTCAGGAACACGGCGACCTCGACCGGCCCGTGGCGAGCCGCAACGCGATGTGGCGCAGGCTCGTCGAACAGCACGCGGCCGAACCGTTCCACTTGCTCCTGCATGGCGGGGACCAGATCTATGCGGACGAGGTGACGAACGCCCACCCTCTCGCGCGCGACTGGCCCGAACGCTGGCCCGAGAGGCTCGACGACGCGCAGGAAGCGGAGATTGCCGAGGCGCTCGGCCAGGCCTTCTTCCTCCGCTACGCCGTGCAGCAGGCGCAGGGCGGTTACGGCGAGGCGCTGGCCTCGATCCCCTCCCTCGCCATGTGGGACGATCACGACATCTGCGACGGCTGGGGCTCGCTGCGGCCGGAGGCGCTCGACTCGCCGCTCGGCGTCCTTCTCTTCAAGGCGGCGCGGGACGCGTTTCTTCTCTTCCAGTTCGGGTGCCGTCCCGACGAGGTGCCGGAGATCTGCGTCTCCCGCGAGGGGCCGTCGCTCGACTGGGCGCTGAAGCTGCCCGGTCTCGACATCGTCGCGCCCGACCTGCGCAGCACGCGGCGGCCCGACCGGGTGATGGACCAGAACGCCTGGCGCGATCTCGACACCGTGCTTGGAAATGCGGGGCCCGGGCGGGTGCTCGTGATGTCGAGCGTGCCGGCGCTCGGGCCTCGGCTCTCCCTCGTCGAGCGCGTGATGCGGCTCACGAAACGGATGGAGCGCTACGAGGACGATCTCAGAGATCAGTGGCAAAGCTATGCCCACCGCGAGGAATGGAAACGGTTCCTCGCCGCGCTCGTCGCGGTGGACGACCGGGCGGAGACGGACGTGACCGTGCTCTCGGGCGAGATCCATCTCGCCACGCGCGGGACGATGAAGGTGGAGGACGGCGTCCTGCACCAGCTCGTCGCCTCCGGCATTTCCCATCCTGCGCCGCACCGTGCCTACGCCTTCGGTCTGGCCGCGCTGGCACGGCTGGGCGAGGGGCCGCTCGCGGACCATCCGATTCGAATGAAACCCCTGCCCGGGAAGCGCACGATCTACACCGCGGAACGCAACTACCTCGTTCTGACCCGCACGGAGGAGGAATGGACGGCCTGCTGGGAGCTCGAGAAGTCCGGTCCGACGCCGCCGATGTCGATCTAACGCGGCAGGAGCGTCACGATCTCCGCCTCGAGGCGGCCGCCTTCGACCGTCACGATCGCTAGGGTGACCGGCAGGGAGAAGCGGCGCGGTCCCGCACTGCCCGGATTGAGGAAGAGGACTCCGTCCCGCCGCTCCATCCCCGGCTTGTGGGAATGGCCAAAAACGACCGCGTCCCAGCCCTCCTCCGCCGGAGCCGCGTCGAGATCGGCGATGTCGTGGACGATATGGAACCGCGCGCCCGCGATCTCCACGGTCTCGCGATCAGGCAAGGCCGCGGCCGGGCCCTCCCGATCGATGTTGCCGCGGATCGCAACCACCGGGGCGATCGCCTCGAGCGGAGAGAGCATGTCGCCCCGCCCCAGATCGCCCGCATGGAGGATGTGATCGACGCCTTGGAGCGCGGCGAGGGCCTCCGGTCTGACGAGCCCGTGGGTGTCGGAGATCACGCCGATCCGCATCCTGCCTCCTAATGTCGCAATCACTGCGGGAACCTTCGCCCCGTGCTTCGGTTCCTGATCCGGGAAACGAGAGGCTAGCCATGAAGATTACGTTAAACGTCAACGCGACGCCCCATGATCTCGAACTTGATCCGCGGACGAGCCTGCTCGACGCGCTGCGCGACCATCTCGACCTCACCGGGTCGAAGAAGGGATGCGATCACGGACAATGCGGGGCCTGCACGGTGCTCGTGAACGGCCGGCGGATCAATTCGTGCCTGGCGCTCGCCGTGATGCACGAGGGCGACGAGATCACCACGATAGAAGGCGTGGGTACGCCCGACCACCTGTCGCCGCTGCAGAAGGCCTTCATCCGTCACGACGGGTATCAGTGCGGCTATTGCACGCCGGGCCAGATCATGTCGGCCACCGGAATGCTGAACGAGGTCGCCGAGGGGTGGCCCAGCAACGTCACCGCGGACCTGGAGGGCGATACCGACCTCACGCGGGAAGAACTGAGCGAACGGATGAGCGGCAATCTCTGCCGGTGTTCGGCTTATCCCGGCATCGTCGCCGCGATCTTCGACGCGGCCGAGGAAGACCGGCCCGGCGCCGATCAGAAGTCAATTGAAGAGAAGAGGGTGGCCGCGGAATGAGAAGTTTCGAATATATCCGGGCATCGAAGCCCGAGGACGCGGTTCGTAGTGGCGCGACGATCATCGCGGGCGGCACGAACCTGCTCGATCTGATGAAGCTCGAGGTCATGACGCCGGAAACGCTCGTCGACGTGACGCGGCTCGACATGAAGTCGATCGACGCAGACGATGACGGGGTCAGGATCGGCGCGCTGGTGACCAACAGCGATCTCGCGGCCGACCCGCATATCCGCCGCGACTACGCGGTGCTGAGCCGCGCGTTGCTCGCGGGCGCGTCCGGGCAGCTGCGCAACAAGGCGACGACCGGCGGCAACCTGTTGCAGCGCACGCGCTGTACCTACTTCACCGACACGTCCCAGCCCTGCAACAAGCGCGACCCCGGTTCGGGATGCGCCGCGATCGGCGGCAAGAACCGCATCCTCGCCATTCTCGGCGCTTCGGAGAAGTGCATCGCCACGCATCCGAGCGACATGGCCGTGGCGATGCGCGCGCTCGACGCCAGGGTAGAGATCCGCGGTCACGACGGGGAGATCCGTCTCGCCACGCTCGACGACTTCTATCTCCTGCCCGGCGGCAACCCGGAGAAAGAGACGATCCTCGGCGAAGGGGACCTGATCACCTCGATCCATATTCCCAAACCGGAACCGGGCAAGCACATCTACCGCAAGGTGCGCGACCGGTCGTCCTACGCCTTCGCGCTCGTTTCCGTGGGCGGTGTGCTCGGCATAGAGGGTGGCAAGATCGCCCATGCCTCGCTTGCCTTCGGCGGGCTGGCGCCGCGCCCCTGGCGGAACGCGGAACTCGAGCATGCGCTCGTGGGCCAGACGCCCGACGCGGCGCTCTTCGACCGTGCAGCCGACATCCTGCTCGCCGACGCCAAGGGCCAGGGCGACAACGACTTCAAGATACCGCTCGCCCGCCGCACGCTGAAAGCGGCCCTTCGCGAGCTGACCGGAGTAAGCCAATGACCGAACACCTGAAGATGGACAAGGTCCAGCCGCGGATGCTGGACGAAACCGGACAGGGCGCGATCACCGTGCCGATGGATCGGCCCGAGGGGCGGCTGAAGGTCGCGGGCCAGGCTACCTACGCCGCGGAATACAAGGCGGAGAACATGGCATACGGCGTGCTCGTCCGCGCGACGATCACGAAGGGCCAGGTCACGTCGATCGACGAGGGCAGCGTGACGTCGCTGCCCGGCGTGCTCGGCGTCTTCGCGACGGGGAAAATGCCCCGCAGCCCGGCGCAGGGCACGGCGGGCGCCGCCCCGATCCAGCCCGAGGGCCGAGTGGACTATTTCGGACAACCCATCGCCGTCATCGTGGCCGAGAGCTTCGAGCAGGCGCGGCATGCGGCAAGCAATCTGAAGATCGCGTACGAGGCAGAGACGGCCGAGACCGATCCGGAAACGGCGAGCGAAATCGACGTGCCGGACGGCCAGTTGCTCGACCAGGGCGATATCGAAGCGGCGATGTCCGATGCCGCATTCACCGTCGACGCAACCTACACGACGCCCCCGCACAATTCGGCCGCGATGGAGCCCCACGCCTCCCTCGCCGAATGGCACGGGGACAACCTCGTCCTGCACGGCGCCTACCAGATGCTGAAGTTCAACCGCGAGGAACTTGCCGATTCCCTCGGCATCGATCCCGAGAAGGTTCGCATCCATTCGCCCTATGTGGGCGGCGGTTTCGGCGGCAAGCTCGGGATATCGCAGGAGGCCATCGCCGCCGCCGTGGCGGCGCGGGAACTCAAGCGCCCGGTGCGGGTGGTCATGGCCCGCCAGCAGGTCTTCGAGATGACAATGCGCCGGACGGAAAGCCGCCAGCGCGTACGCCTCGCCGCCGACAAGGACGGCAAGATCACCGGGCTCGCCCATGAGGACCGGGTGTCGAACCTGCCCGAGGAGGGCTTTTCGGAGCCGACGGCGGTCGCCAGCCATTTTCTCTACGGGGGTGAGAACCGGTTCTTTCGCCAGGAGGTCGCCCGGATCCATCGCACGACCGCCGGATCGGTTCGCGCGCCCGGCGAGGCGATCGGCCAGCTTGCGCTCGAATGCGCAATGGACGAGCTCGCGGAGAAGACGGGCATCGATCCCGTGCAGCTGCGCATCCAGAACATCCCCGAGAAGCACCCGGAATCGGGCCTGCCCTTCTCGTCGAACAGCCTGGCGCAATGCCTCACCGACGGGGCGGAGCGTTTCGGCTGGTCGGAGCGCAAGGGCGTGGGCAAGCGGCGCGAGGGCGAGTGGTTCGTCGGGATGGGCGTGGCCTCTGCGGCACGGACCAACATCCTGATGGAGAGCCGTGCGCGCGTCACGTTGAACCCGGACGGTACGGCACTCGTGGAAACCGACATGACCGATATCGGTACCGGTACCTATGCCATCCTCGGACAGATCGCGGCGGAGATGCTCGGTTTGCCCACTGAGAAGGTCACGGTTGAGCTCGGCGACACGAACCTCCCTGGCGCGTCCGGATCGGGCGGTTCCTGGGGCGCGGCCTCGGCGGGATCGTCGGTCTTTCTCGGCGCGAAGGCGATCCGGTCGAAGATCGCAAAATCGCTCGGATGCGCGCCCGAGGAATTGCGGCTGAAGGACGGGATCGCGACAGGGGCAAACAATCGCCGTCCCCTGGCAGAGCTCATGTCGGGCCCGATCAGCGAAGAGGGCCATATCGAGCCCGGCACGACGATGGAGGAATTCGCGCAATCGGGCTTTGGCGCGCATTTCTGCGAAGTGGGCGTGAATGCCGTGACGGGCGAGGTGCGCGTGCGCCGGATGCTCGCGGTCTTCGCCGCAGGGCGGATCCTGAACGAGAAGACCGCCCGGTCGCAAGGCCATGGCGGGATGATCTGGGGTATCGGCTCGGCACTTACGGAAGCGATCGAGCACGATCCCCGTGACGGCCGGATCGTGAACCACGATTTCGCCGAGTATCACATGCCGGTGCATCTCGACGTGCCCGATCTCGACGTGATGTTCGTCGAGGAACTCGACGACCATTCCAATCCGCTTCAATCCAAGGGGATCGGCGAGCTTGGCCTTTCCGGCGCGGGCGCGGCGGTGGCGAACGCGATCTACAATGCCTGCGGCGTCCGGGTGCGGGATTATCCCGCGACGCCGGACAAGATTTTCCCGCATCTGCCCGAGTAAAAGGGCGCGGGCATCGCAAAAGAAAGGCGGCGGACCCTCGGGCCCGCCGCCTTTTTCGTTCTGAACCGAATTTGAGTTCAGGCAGCTTTCTTTGCAGCCGACGTGGTCTTCTGCGCGGCCTTGTTGGCGTTCGCGAAGACAGCCTCGGCGCCGTCGGTCACGATCTCGCTCGTTTCCGTGCCTGCCCGCTGCGTGACGCTGGCCAGTTCCTCGGCCGAACGGCGTGCGAGGTCGGCCTGACGGCGCATGAAGTCGGAATACGCTTCGGCATATTCGCCCGGCTCGTCCCGCATTGCGGTGAGATCACGGATGTTCGACAGCGTCTCGTGCGTCCCGGCCGTTGCGATCTCGGTCGAGCGGGCGGCGGCGTCGAGGAAGATCGACGTCATGCGCGCGTTGCGCTGAGCGGCATCGGACATCGCGTCCTGAAATGCCTTCGCATCGAACATGGAAGGGATATTCGAAAAGGTCGGGTTGCTCTTGGTCGTCTTGGCCATTGGTGCGTCTCCTCGGTCTCGTATCAGTTCCGGGGCTGTCCCCGTCTTCTAATCTCTAAATAATGCTGCACTGCAGCATTGCAAGTGCAGCATTGCGAAAATCCCGAATTTCCTGGGAGCTCTTTCGAGCACCTTCAACTTGCGGATGTCAGCACGTCCAGTCGAAGCGGACCGCACGGTCAGAGGACAGCCACGGAAAGACTGAATCCGTTTTGCCGCGGCCGGGCGCGATGCTAGAGAGGCTGAGGACGTGCGCCTTGACGCCGGACGAGGGGGTCTCGGCGGAACAGGGTGTGTCTCGTAGGTGTTCGTCCGAAACGATTGGAAATGGGGATAATTCGCATGGCCGGTGAGGCAGGACAAAGCAAGGCGACATTCTGGATCGTCGTTGCGGTGGCAATCGTGGGCTGGCTGGTGGCCGTCTGGGGCTGGACCACACAAAGCGCGACGGAGACCCGCCTGACCGAGGAAGTCGCGTCCGTGACCTCCGAACGGCAATCGGTTGAGGCCGAGCTTGCCAGCCAGATCGAGACGGCCGGAACCGTCGACGAACTGGAAGGGCGGCGCGAGTCGCTGTCCACCGAGATCGGATCGCTGACCGACGAGCGCGACAGCCTGACGAACGAATTGCCGCCCCTGCGGGACGAGACGTCTTCCCTGCAGGAGCAGTCGTCCAATCTGAGCGATCAGATCGCGCAGCGGGAGCAGACGCTTACCGAACTCACGCAACGCGTGGAGCCGATGCGCGAGGAAATCGCGACCTTCCAGGACCGGCGCGATACAGCGGAGCAATCCGTGATCGACCAGACGGCCGAGCTCGCCGCGGTCGGAGCCCGGCTCGAGGAGGCACGCTCGCAGGAAGCCGAGACGCAGCAAAGCGTCGCGAACCTGACGAACGAGGTCGCGCGTCTGACGCAACAGGCATCCGAGGCGGAATCGCGTCTGCAGCAATCCGTTTCGCAGGAAGCGAGCGTGCAACAGAACCTCGCCGACCTCCGCGACGAGGTGGAACAGCTTCAGTCGCGCGAAACCGAGTTGAACCGCAACATCGCCGATCTGACGCAGCGGCAGGAGACCTTGGCCAACGACGTAGCGCAGGCCACGACTCGGCGCGACGAATTGCAGACGCAGGTCACGGAGATGTCGCAGACCCTCTCCGCCCGCTCTGCCGAACTCGCAAGTACCGAAAACCAGATCGCGGAGACGCAGCAGCGCATCAATCAGCTCCGCGCCTCTGCCGGTACGCAGGAAATGGAGGAAGGCGGGGATCAGGCGCAATCGGGCGAGGGCGAAGAGACCTCGTCCGATGAGGGACAGGCGCAATCGCAGTCGGATGGCGACCAGGCCCAGAGCGGTTCCGATGGCGGCGACACGGCGCAGTCGGCAGGCAGCGATGGCGCATCGTCCGGCGAGGCTTCGGGAAACGAGCCGGCGCAATCGGATACGGACAGCGAACAGCCGCAGTCTGACTCCGACGCGTCGCAAGCCGCAGGCAGCGACGAAGCATCCTCCGGCGAGGCGTCGGGGGAGGAACCGGCGCAATCTGAGTCGGGCAGCGAACAAGCACAGTCCGGCTCGGAAAGGGGCGACGCGGCCCAATCCGGTGATGCATCCGAGCAATCGCAAGAGAACGCGGCATCGAACGGTGACTCCGGGCAATCCTCCGAGAATGGCGATGCGTCGGGCGGGGATGCGCAATCCGGCGAAGCGGGCGATGATGGACAATCCGCCTCCTCGCAGGACGAGGCTGACGCGTCCGGTGGTGCGGAAAGCGGGACGATCGTCGCCCCGGGGCAGTACCGCGTGCAGTCGATCACCGCGACGTTCACCCAGGAGGGGTCGTTCCAGATGTCGAGCGAGGATCAGCTGCAGAACGTCCGCGGAGACTACGCGGTGTCTGACGGGACGCTCACGCTCGACAACGTCGACGGCGATATCGGCAATGCGCAATTCCCGATGTCCTGCCCGGTGACTGAGACCGATGGCGGCTTCGATGTCGGGGACGCGGACGGTTGCCTCTTCTCCGGCGAGACTTTCGAACGTCAGGAATGACGTGGCGGGCGGGGCGTCCCCGATGCCCCTGCCCCGATCGAATGGGTCGCGGCGCGTCCAGCCGAGGGAAACGGACGCGCTGCCGCGAAGTCTGACGGCAGACCGGACAGAAGACTTGGGCCGGGCGGCGGAATACGGACGGAAGAGTGACGATGAGCAGCCCCGACATCGTAATCCTCGGCATCTTCGTCGCCGACACGACCTATCGCGCGGAACGTCAGCCCCGGTTGGGTGAGACGATCCTCGGTCGGTCGTTCTCCCTCGGTCCGGGCGGCAAGGGTTCGAACCAGGCCGTCGCCGCGGCGCGGGCGGGCGGTCATGTCGGAATGATCACGCGGCTCGGGCGTGACGTCTTCGCCGACATGGCGCTCGACATCTGGCGGGAGGCGGGCGTGACATCGCTCGCCTCGACCCACGACGACGGCCAGACCGGGGCGGCCTTCATCTTCGTCGACGACGTTTCCGGGGACAATGCGATCATCGTCACGCAGGGCATCGCGGCCGAGATCGGGCCCGAGGACCTCGACGCGCGCCGCGCCGAGATCCAGGGCGCCAAGGTGTTCCTCACCCAGCTCGAACAGCCACTCGACGCGGCCCATCAAGGGCTCGCGATCGCCCGCGAAGGCGGCGTTCAGACCATCCTCAATCCCGCTCCGGCCACCGAGCTGCCCGACGCGATGCTTGCGCTCTGCGATGTCCTGACCCCGAACGAGACCGAGGCAGAGGCGCTGACGGGGATCGCGGTATCCTCCGTCGCGGAGGCGGAACGGGCAGCCGATACGCTGCTCGCCAAGGGCGTGGGCGCCGTGATCGTGACGCTGGGAGAGCGGGGCGCGCTCTATCGCGATGCGACGCGCTCCCTGCACGTCGAAGGCCTCGATGCGGGGCCGGTCGCGGAGACGACGGGGGCGGGCGACGCGTTCAACGGCGCGCTCGCCGTGGCCTTCGCGGAAGGGCTCGATGCGGCGGATGCCGTCCGTTTTGCCAATGCCACCGCCGCGCTTTCGGTCACGCGGTCCGGCGCTGCGGCCTCGATGCCCGATCGTGCCGGGATCGACGCCCTTCTCGAACGGAGCAGGCAAGCGGAGTAACGTTCTCTACCCGAGAACCCCGCTGCGGACCCATAGAATTCGCGCTTCGCGATCCGCCCATAATTTACCGTTTGATAAAAAAACGTTCCGTGCCACTCTCGATGGATCATCGAGGATGGACGTTCATGACCGACACCCTGACCCCCGGCATCGCCACCGGCCGCCTGAGCGAGGAGCGCGTGGCGGCGAATTTCGCGGACCTACACCGCCCGCTCGACCTGCACGAGGCGGCGGTGGCGGCGGATCGCTGCTACTTCTGTCACGATGCGCCCTGCATCGCCGCCTGCCCGACCGAGATCGACATACCGCTCTTCATCCGGCAGATCGCGACCGGCCAGCCAGAGGCCGCGGCGGAGACAATCCTCGCGCAGAACATCTTCGGCGGCATGTGCGCGCGCGTCTGCCCCACGGAGGATCTCTGCGAAGGGGCCTGCGTGCGGGAGGCGGCGGAGGGCAAGCCGGTGGAGATCGGCCGGCTGCAGCGGCACGCCACCGACGCGCTGATGGCGCGGCAGGGCCACCCTTTCACCCGCGCCCCTGCGACGGGCAAACGCGTCGCCGTCGTGGGTGCCGGTCCCGCCGGCCTTGCCTGCGCGCACCGTCTTGCGACGAAGGGGCACGAGGTCGTCGTCTACGACGCGAAGGACAAGCCCGGAGGCCTCAACGAATTTGGGATCGCCGCCTACAAGTCCACCGACGATTTCGCCGCGCGGGAAGTCGAGTGGCTGCTGGAGATCGGCGGCATCACGCTGGAGCGGGGCCGCTCGCTCGGACATGGCCTGTCACTCGACGCGCTGCGTCAAAAATTCGACGCGGTGTTCCTTGGCCTGGGCCTCGGCGGCGTCAATGCCCTGTCGGCGGATGGGGCGGGTAAGGACGGCGTGATGGATGCCGTGGGCTTCATCGCCGCGCTGCGCCAAGCCGACGATCTCACCGCCCTGCCCGTCGGGCGCAACGTCGTCGTCATCGGGGGCGGCATGACCGCCATCGATGTTGCGGTGCAGTCAAAGCTCCTTGGGGCGGAGAACGTGACCATCGCCTATCGTCGGGACCGCGACCGGATGGGTGCATCGAAGTACGAGCAGGATCTCGCGGCCTCCAAGGGGGTCCGCATCGTCTGCAACGCGATGCCGGTGGCGATCCACGGCAATGGTGCCGCGGCGGAGATCGAACTCGAATACACCGCCGATAACGGAACCGGCCTCACGGGGACGGGGGAGCGGATGCGCCTCCCCGCGGATCAGGTCTTCCGCGCGATCGGGCAGACCCTGACGCTCGAGGCGGGGCTCCACCTAGAACGCGGTAAGATCGTCGTGGAAAAGGCGGGGCGCACGTCGATGGACGGCGTCTGGGCCGGGGGCGATTGTACGAATCGCGGCGACGATCTCACCGTGACGGCGGTGGCACAGGGGCGCGACGCGGCGGAGGACATTCACGCAGCACTTTCCCGCTCCGATGCCTGAACTGCCCGAGGCGGAGGCGAACCGCCGCCGGATCGAGGCGGATGCGCTCAACCGCACGATCGAAGGGTTCTGGCTCGGCGATACGGAGCATGTCGATATCCCCGGAGACAACGAACGCGCCCGTCTTGTCGGGCGGCAGATCACGGAAACCCGGCGCCACGGAAAGATCATCTTTGCCGGTTCCAAATCGGGCCCCTGGCTCGCCGTCCATCTGGGCATGACCGGATCGCTCCGGCCCTATGACGGGGAAGAGCGACCGGAATACACGCGGATCGCAGTTGAGTTCGAGGGCGACCGGCGGCTCGGGTTCCGCGATCCGCGGAAGTTCGGCTGGATGAAGGTGATCGACGATCCGGAGACCTACCTCGCCGAGGATCGGGTCGGCCCGGACGCGCGCCAGATCGGGCGTGACGCCTTCCGCGAGGTGATCGGCGGCAGCGGCGGCGCGTTGAAATCGGCGCTGATGAATCAGGGCAAGCTCGCGGGGCTCGGCAATCTCTGGTCCGACGAGATGCTGTTCCAGACAGGTGTCGCCCCCACGGCCAAGGGCAGCGATCTCGACGAAGAGACGCTCGACGCGCTTTTCGACGCGATGGGAGAGGTTTTGGGCACGCTCATCGAGGTGAATGCGGATTACTCGAAGCTCCCCTCCGACTGGCTGAAGCCGGGCCGCAAGGAAGGCGCGGATTGTCCGCGTTGCGGGGGGACCATCGCCAAGCGCAAGGTCGGAGGCCGGACGGCCTTCTATTGCGACAGTCACCAGGGCGCCTGAGCGCCGATCGAGAGGATTTGCAGATGGCCGATCTGAGAAGCGACTTCGTGGGGATCAAGTCTCCGAACCCGTTCTGGCTCGCCTCCGCGCCGCCGACGGACAAGGAATACAACGTCCGCCGCGCGTTTCAGGCGGGCTGGGGCGGGGTCGTGTGGAAGACGCTGGGGGCGGAGGGGCCGCCGATCGTCAACGTCAACGGCCCCCGCTACGGCGTGGTGCACGGGGCGGACCGGAGGGTGCTGGGCCTCAACAACATCGAGCTCATCACCGACCGGCCGCTGGAGGTGAACCTGCGCGAGATGAAGGCGGTCAAGCGCGACTGGCCGGACCGCGCGCTCGTGGCCTCGATCATGGTGCCCTGCGAGGAAGAGGCGTGGCGGGCGATCCTGCCGAAGGTGGAGGAGACCGGGGCGGACGGGATCGAGCTCAATTTCGGCTGCCCGCACGGGATGAGCGAGCGTGGCATGGGCTCCGCCGTGGGGCAGGTCCCGGAATACATCGAGATGGTGGCGCGCTGGTGCAAGCAGTACACGCGGATGCCGGTGATCGTGAAACTGACGCCCAACATAACCGATATCCGCAAGCCCGCGGAGGCCGCGCGGCGGGGCGGGGCGGATGCGGTGAGCCTGATAAACACCATCAATTCAATAACCTCCGTCGATCTCGACGCGATGTGCCCGGAGCCCACGATCGACGGGAAGGGTTCTCACGGCGGCTATTGCGGGCCGGCGGTCAAGCCGATCGCGCTCAGCATGGTGTCGGAGATCGCGCGGGCGGAGGCGACGCGGGGGATGCCGATCTCCGGCATCGGCGGGATCACGACGTGGCGCGACGCGGCGGAGTTCATGGCGCTCGGCTGCGGCAACGTGCAGGTCTGCACGGCGGCGATGACCTACGGCTTCAAGATCGTGGCGGAGATGACGGCGGGCCTGTCGCACTGGATGGACGAGAAAGGCTACGCGCAAACCTCTGATTTCGTTGGCCGCGCGGTGCCGAACGTGACGGATTGGCAGTATCTCAACCTCAATTACGTAACCAAGGCCCGGATCGACCAGGATGCCTGCATCAAGTGCGGGCGGTGCTACGCGGCCTGCGAGGACACATCGCACCAGGCGATCGCGATGTCGCCGGAGCGGGTCTTCACGGTGAAGGACGAGGAATGCGTGGCCTGCAACCTCTGCATCGACGTCTGCCCGGTGGAGGATTGCATCACGATGGTGGAGATGCGTCCGGGCGAGACCGACCCCAGGACCGGGAAGGTCGTCGAGGAGGAATACGCGAACTGGACGACCCATCCGAACAATCCGGGCGCGGTGGCGGCGGAGTAGCCGGAGGCCTGGCACAGCGCGTACACCGGTCGTGCGGATAACGTGCACGGGACGTGCGGCGCGCGTGCACGTTGCGTCATGCGGGCGTGCAGCGAACGTGCATACATCGTGCATGGAATGTGCAGCGAACGTGCACCGCCCGTATGACGCGGCCCCGAACGGGGTGCCGGCGGATTAACGGGGCGTTCGATGGCGGTCGGGACCGGGCAGGCCGGGGCGACGCCCCCTCGCCCGTCGCGACGGCCGCATCAGCGGGCGCGGGATCGGCACGGCCCCGCGATCGGGCCGTGCCGGGCGTCGGGGTCAGGTCGCGGCGGGTGTCCGGCGGTCGCGGACCACCGGTTCGCTTCGCAGCCCCATGACGATGCTCACGCACATGAGGAGCAGGACGAAGGCGAAGGGAAAGCCCGTCGTCACCACCATGGATTGGAGTGCGCCGAGACCGCCGCCGAGCAGGAGCGCGATGGCGACCAGCCCCTCGAAGATGCACCAGAACACCCGCTGCGGGATCGGCCCGTCATCCTTGCCGCCCGCGGTGATCGTGTCGATGACGAGCGAGCCGCTGTCCGAGGAGGTGATGAAGAACACCGCGACGAGGATGATGCCGATGAGCGAGGTGAGCTGCGCGAGCGGCATCACGTCGAACATCTCGAAAAGCTTCACCTCGAGCGCCGCGTCGGCCACGGCGGTGTAGCCGTCGTTGATGTACTGGTCGAAGGCCACGCCGGCGAAGATCGACATCCAGATGATGCAGACGGCCGAGGGGATCAGCATCACGCAGACGATGAATTCCCGCACCGTCCGGCCGCGGCTGACGCGCGCGATGAACATGCCGACGAAGGGCGACCAAGACACCCACCAGGCCCAGTAGAACGAGGACCAGCCCTGCGCGTAGTTCTCGTCCTCGCGTCCGAAGGGCATGGAGAGGGCGGGCAGGTAGGCGAAGTAATCAACCACCGAGGTGCCGACGCGCGACAGCGCCGCACCGGTCGGGCCCACGAAGAGGACGAAGAGGAGGAGCAGGAAGGCGAGCGCCATGTTGATCTCGGAGGCGAGCTTCACGCCGCCGTCGAGACCGCGCAGCACCGAGGTCAGGGCGACGCCGGTGATGACGGCGATGAGGACGATCTTGACGAAGCTGTTGACCGGCACGCCGTAGAGATAGTTCAGGCCCGCGTTGATCTGCTCCGCCCCGAGACCGAGCGAGGTGGCGAGGCCGAAGAGCGTGGCGAGGACGGCGAGGGTGTCGATGATGTGCCCCGTCCAGCCCCAGACGCGCTCTCCGAAGATCGGGTAGAAGGCCGAGCGGAGCGCGAGCGGCAGCCCCTTGTTGAAGGCGAAGAGCGCGAGCGCCAGCGCCACGACGGCGTAGATCGCCCAAGCCTGCAGGCCCCAGTGATAGAGCGTCGCGGCCATGCCGAGGCGGGCCGAGCCCGCCACGTCGCCGGGCATCCCGCCGAGCGGCGCCCAGCTTTCCGGCGTGCCGGCATCCTCGGCCACGGAACTCGCGAAATGGGTCATGGGCTCACCGACGCTCCAGAAGAGAAGGCCGATCCCCATGCCCGCGGCGAAGAGCATGGCGAGCCATCCGGAGGTCGTGAAGTCGGGCTTCGCATCCGGCCCGCCGAGCCGGACCTTCCCGTAGGGCGAGATCGCGAGGAAGATCGCGAAGACGAGGAAGATGTTGGCCGTCAGGATGAAGAACCAGTCGAACCGGGTCGTCACCCAGGACATCATCGCGCCGAAGACGCCGGTGGCGGTATCCGGGAAGAGGAGCGTCACGATCACGAAGATGATCACGCTCACGCCCGATATCGCGAAGACGGGATTGTGGATGTCGAGGCCAAAGGGGCCGATCTGGCCCCGGATATTGTCCTGGCCGATCTTGTAGTCGGTCTGGATCGCGCTTTCTTCGGGCGCCGGGGCGCCGGTTGCCGTCGTGTCAGCCATCGTCAGGTATCCCTCCTGGAACCGACGCGCCGACGCGATGCGATGCGCACGGCAAGCGGACCGTGCGGCGCGAATGGGCCACGTTAACGCCGCCGTGATTTCCGCCAAAGCGTTTTGTGGCCGCAGGGCGCCCTCTGCACAAATTTAGCGCAGCACTCCGCGTCGGTCGTCGTCGCGCGGGCGGTGGTCATTGGAAAACGGCGCCCGTCCGGGAGGGCATCGTCTATGTTCTGCAGCCAGTCGATCCCCTTAAGGCGTCATTCAGGGCGCCTACGCGCGCGGCGCGAGCAGCCTTTCGAAAAGCATCTCCAGATGCGCTTCCGCCCCGTCGAGGGGATCGTCGCGGCCGAGCACGGCGCGGACCTGGACGTCGAAATCGGCGTAATGCTGGGTGAGCGCCCAGACGGAGATGATGAGGTGGCGCGGATCGACGGGCGCGATCGCCCCGGTCTCCGCCCAGGCCGCGATCGCCTGCGCCTTCTCCTCGACGAGATCGCGGAGCGCGCCCGAGAGCGTCGGGCCGATCCGCGGCGCGCCTTGCAGGATCTCGTTGGCGAAGAGGCGGCTCTCGCGCGGATGGCTCCGGCTCAGCGCCAGCTTGCGGCGGACATAGCCGAGGAGCTCCGCCATCGGCTCGCCGTCGGGGTCGATGCGGCGCAGGGGCGCGAGCCAGAGATCGAGGAGGCCCGAAAGGAGCGCCTCGTGGACCTCTTCCTTCGAGGGGAAGTAGTAGAGCAGGTTCGGCTTCGAGAGCCCCGCCTCGCCCGCGATCCGATCGAGCGTCGCGCCGCGGAACCCCTCGGCGGCGAAAACCTCCAGCGCCGCGCCCAGGATGGCCGCGCGCTTCTCCGACTGGATGCGGGAGGGTCCGGTTTCGGTCAAAGCGCAGGCATCGCGGCCCGAGGGGATCGAAATCCGCCCGTATTTCCGGCAAAGCTCGGCCCCATCCGCGCCATCCTTGACTGACCCCCCCGCTTTGGTAGCGTCGCTTTGACCTTTTGGTCAAATCGGGATTGCGGGGGAACGGGAATGAGCGCTGCAGCGGGCGAGAACATGCGGGTCGATGGCGACCGTCTCTGGCAGAGCCTGATGGAGATGGCCGAGATCGGCCCGGGCGTGGCGGGCGGCAACAACCGCCAGACGCTGACCGACGCGGATGCCGAGGGCCGCGCGCTCTTCCAGCGCTGGTGCGAGGCGGCGGGCTGCGAGATGGGGCTCGACCGGATGGGCAACATGTTCGCCCGGCGCGAGGGAACGGATCCGGACGCCCTGCCCGTCTATGTCGGCTCCCATCTCGACACGCAGCCCACGGGGGGCAAGTACGACGGGGTGCTGGGCGTCCTCGGCGGGCTCGAGGTGGTGCGCACGCTCAACGACCTGGGCGTGAAGACCCGCCATCCGATCGTGGTGGTGAACTGGACCAACGAGGAAGGGACGCGCTTCGCGCCCGCGATGCTCTCCTCCGGCGTGTTCATCGGGCAATACGAGACCGACTGGGCCTACCAGCGCACGGACGCCGCCGGCAAGCGCTTCGGCGAGGAGCTGGAGCGGATCGGCTGGAAGGGCGAGGAGGAGGTCGGCGCGCGCAAGATGCATGCCTGCTTCGAGCTCCATATCGAGCAGGGCCCGATCCTCGAGGCGGAGGGGCGCGACATCGGCGTGGTCACGCATGGCCAGGGGCAATGGTGGCTGCAGGTGACGCTGACCGGGCGGGACGCGCATACCGGCTCGACGCCGATGGCGATGCGGCGGGACGCAGGCCTCGGCATGGCGCGGATCCTCGAGCGGGTCAACGAGATCGCGATGGCCGCGCAGCCCGACGCGGTGGGGGCCGCGGGCCATATCGACGTCTATCCCAACTCGCGCAACGTGATCCCCGGCCGCGTGGTCTTCACCGTCGATTTCCGCTCGCCCGACCGCGAGAAGCTCGACGGGATGAAGGCCGCGCTCGAGGCCGACGCGCCGCGCATCGCGCAGGAGATGGGGCTTGGCTGCGAGATCGAGGTGGCGGGGCATTTCGACCCGGTGACCTTCGACGAGGGCTGCGTGGCGGCGGTCCGCGGGGCGGCCGAGCGGCTCGGCTACAGCCACATGGACATCGTCTCGGGCGCGGGCCACGACGCCTGCTGGATCAACCGCGTGGCGCCGACCGCGATGGTCATGTGCCCCTGTGTCGAGGGTCTTTCGCACAACGAGGCGGAGGAGATCACCAAGGACTGGGCGCGGGCGGGAACGGATGTGCTCCTCCACGCGGTGGTGGAGACGGCCGGGGTGGAGGGGTGAGGGCCGCCTCCCCGCGCCATGCCGCCCCGGGCTCGACCCGGGGCCTCGCCGGGCGGAGGAGCGAGGATGGCCCATTACGTCTACCTGCTGGCCTCGCGCCCCGGCGGTGCGCTCTACCTCGGCTCGACGAACGATCTGCGCCGGCGGTTGGAGCAGCATCGCTCCGGCGCGATCCCGGGCCACACGCAGCGCTACGGCATCCGGACGCTGGTCTGGTTCGCGGCGTTCGAGACCTATTCCGAGGCGCTGACGCAGGAGCGGCGGATGAAGCGGTGGCGGCGGTCGTGGAAGATCGATCTGATCGCCGAAAGCAATCCGGACTGGCAGGACGTGAGCGCGCAGATCCCGCACGCGTGAGCGGACCCGCGAGGCCCCGGGTCAAGCCCGGGGCGGCGGGGAGACGATGCACCGACCACCTGTCCCGGATCCTGTCCGGGATGGCGGGGAACAGGCGAGGAGCGAGACGCACATGACAACCGTGATCAAGAACGGCACGATCGTCACCCACGACCTCACCTACGAGGCCGACATCCTCGTGGAGGGCAACAGGATCGCGGAGATCGGGCCGGGGCTCGGGGGCGACGAGGAGATCGACGCCACGGGATGCTACGTCATGCCGGGCGGGATCGATCCGCACACGCATTTGGAGATGCCCTTCATGGGCACCTATTCCGCCGACGATTTCGAGAGCGGCACCCGCGCGGCGCTCGCGGGGGGCACCACGATGGTCGTGGATTTCGCCCTCCCCTCCCCCGGACAGGGGCTGCTCGACGCGCTCAAGATGTGGGACAACAAGTCGACGCGGGCGCATTGCGACTATTCCTTCCACATGGCCGTGACCTGGTGGGGCGAGCAGGTCTTCGAGGAGATGGAGGCGGTGGTCCGCGACCGCGGGATCAATTCCTTCAAGCACTTCATGGCCTACAAGGGCGCGCTCATGGTGCAGGACGACGAGATGTACGCGTCGTTCAAGCGGCTCTCGGAACTCGGGGGCATCGCGCTCGTCCATGCGGAGAACGGCGACGTCGTGGCCGACCTTTCCGCGCAACTCCTCGCGGAGGGCAATACCGGGCCGGAGGGGCACGCCTATTCCCGCCCGCCGCAGGTCGAGGGGGAGGCCACGAACCGCGCCATCATGATCGCCGACATGGCGGGCGTGCCGCTCTACGTCGTCCACGTCTCCTGCGAGGAGAGCCACGAGGCGATCCGGCGCGCGCGCCAGCAGGGCAAGCGGGTCTGGGGCGAGCCGCTGATCCAGCACCTGACGCTCGACGAGAGCGAGTACTTCAACCAGGACTGGGACCATGCCGCGCGGCGCGTGATGTCGCCGCCCTTCCGCAACAGGCAGCACCAGGCATCGCTCTGGGCCGGGCTGCAGGCGGGATCGCTCTCGGTCGTGGCGACCGATCACTGCGCCTTCACGACCGAGCAGAAGCGCACGGGGGTGGGCGACTTCACCAAGATCCCCAACGGCACCGGCGGGCTCGAGGACCGGCTGCCGATGCTCTGGACCCACGGGGTCGCGACGGGGCGGCTCACGCCCAACGAGTTCGTCGCCGTGACCTCCACCAACATCGCCAAGATCCTCAATTGCTATCCCCGCAAGGGCGCGGTTCTCGTGGGCGCGGATGCCGATCTCGTCGTGTTCGACCCCGAGGCGGAGAAGACGATCAGCGCGGGTACCCAGCAATCTGCGATCGATTACAACGTGTTCGAGGGCCAGCGCGTGAAGGGCCTGCCGCGCCACGTGCTCTCGCGCGGCAAGCTCGCCTATTCCGACGGTGCGATCCGCGCGGAGGAGGGCCACGGCACCTTCGTGCCCCGCCCTCCCAAGGGCTCCGTGAACCAGGCGCTGTCGTCCTGGAAGGCGCTGACCGCCCCCCGACCGGTGGAACGGTCGGGGATCCCGGCGAGCGGGGTGTGAATGGCGTCGCGGCCGGACGGTCTTCTGGAGGCAACGCGTCGCGTTCGCGGTCACGCGGGCGACGGCATCGCATTCGGCGTGCCGAAGTGCCGGGCTGCGGCGTGAGATCCGCCACCCCGCACCGACGCGCCCCGGCCCCCGAGCCGGGGCCGCGTGGAGCGGCGAGGTCCCGGGTCGCGCCCGGGGCGCGTGGCGCGAGGGGGGGCGCGTGAGCGCGCCGGTCGTCCGGGCCGAGGGGCTCGACCTGACCTTCGCGACCGGCGACGGGTCGGTCCATGCGCTCTCCGACGTATCGCTCGATATCGGCCGCGGCGAGTTCGTCTCCTTCATCGGGCCGTCGGGCTGCGGCAAGACGACGTTCCTGCGCTGCGTCGCGGGCCTCGAGACGCCGACGGGCGGGACGCTCGAGGTCAACGGGATGAGCCCCGACGCGGCGCGGCAGGCGCGGGCCTACGGCTACGTATTCCAGGCGGCGGGGCTCTATCCGTGGCGGACGATCGCGGGCAACGTGGCGCTGCCGCTCGAGATCATGGGGTTCGCGAAGGCGGATCGGCGGCAGCGGGTCGAGGAGGCGCTCGCGCTCGTCGATCTGGGCGGGTTCGCGGGCAAGTTCCCCTGGCAGCTTTCGGGCGGGATGCAGCAGCGCGCCTCCATCGCGCGCGCGCTCGCCTTCGACGCCGACATCCTCCTGATGGACGAGCCCTTCGGCGCGCTCGACGAGATCGTGCGGGACCGCCTCAACGAGGAGTTGCTCGCGCTCTGGGCGCGGACCGGCAAGACGATGCTCTTCGTCACCCATTCGATCCCCGAGGCGGTGTACCTGTCCACGAAGATCGTGGTGATGAGCCCGCGGCCCGGACGGATCAGCGACGTGATCGAGAGCCCCCTGCCGGCCGAGCGTCCGCTCGACATCCGCGACAGCGCGGAGTTCATCGCCGTGGCGCATCGCGTCCGCGAGGGGCTGCGCGCCGGCATGGAGGCCTTGTGAGCGACGCGCCCCTCTCCGCGCCCTCCGGAGGGATCGGGCGGTCCGCGCGGGTGGCAGCAGTGGCGCGGGGGATGGGGCACCGGGCGGGGCCGGTCGTGGCGGTCGTCGCGGTGCTCGTCGCGATCTGGTACGCGGCCTGCCTGCCGATGAACGTGGGCAATACACTGCTGCAGGCCGAACGCGCGGGGGCGGTCGTGACGCCCGAAGGCCCGGCGGCGCGGCGGCAGATGGGGAGCGTGGCGCTGATGGCGGCCAATCCCTCTCTCCTGCCGGGCGCCTGGAGCCTCGAGCGGCCGCGCCTGCCGGCGCCGCACCAGGTGGCCGTGGCGCTCTGGGACGGGGTCGCGGGGCAGAGCGTGACCTCCGCGCGGAGCCTCGTCTACCACGCCTGGGTCACGCTTTCGGCGACGCTTCTGGGGTTCGCCATCGGCACCGGTCTCGGCATCCTCCTTGCCGTGGGGATCGTCCATAGCCGCGTGATGGAGATGAGCGTCATGCCCTGGGCCATCGTCAGCCAGACGGTGCCGATCATCGCGATCGCGCCGATGATCATCGTCGTGCTCTATTCCGTGGGGGTGCAGGGGATCGTGCCGAAGGCCGTGATCTCCGCCTACCTGTCGTTCTTTCCGGTCGTGGTCGGCATGGTGACGGGGTTCCGCAGCCCCGACGCGATGCAGCTCGATCTCCTCCGGACCTATGCCGCGACGCGGGCGCAGATCTTCGGCAAGCTGCGCCTGCCGGCGTCGCTGCCCTACCTCTTCGCGTCGCTGAAGATCGGCGTGGCGGCGAGCCTCGTAGGGGCGATCGTGGCGGAACTGCCCACGGGGGCGCAGGCGGGTCTCGGCGCGCGGCTCCTCGCGGGGAGCTATTACGGGCAGAACATCCAGATCTGGGCGGCGCTCTTCGCCGCGGCGCTCCTCGCGGCGGGGCTCGTGGGACTGATCGGGCTCGTCGAGCGCGGGCTGCTCGCGCGGATGGGGATGGGGCAGTGAGCCTCGTTCTGGTGGCCCTTCTCCTCTGGGCCGGGCTCTGGGCGCTCAATGTGCGGCTCGCCAACCGGTCCGGACCTGCCGGGCGGGGGCGGCGGATCCTCGTGCCGGTGATCTTCGGGATCACGCTTCTGCTGGTGTGGGAACTGGTCGTGCGCGGCCTCGACGTGCCGCTCGTCATCCTGCCCGCGCCGAGCGTGATCGCCGCGCGCTTCGTGGGCGCGCTGCCGATGCTCTGGGCCGATTTCGTGCAGACGATCGTGAAGGGCGCGCTCTCGGGCTATGCGATGGGCTGCCTCGCGGCCTTCGCGGTGGCGATCCTCGCCGACCGGGTGGAGTTCCTGCGCCGCGGATTGCTGCCCGTGGGCAATTTCATGGCGGCGCTGCCCATCGTCGGCACCGCGCCGATCCTCGTCGGCTGGTACGGGTTCGACTGGCAGTCGAAGGCGGCGGTCGTGGTCGTCATGGTGTTCTTCCCGGTGCTCGTGAACACCGTGGCGGGCCTCCGCGACACCTCCGCGATGCAGCGCGACCTGATGCGGACCTACGGCGCGTCCTATGCGCAGACGCTTCTGAAGCTGCGGCTGCCCGCGGCGATGCCCTTCGTGTTCAACGGGCTCAAGATCGCGACCACGCTGGCGCTCATCGGGGCGATCGTGGCGGAGTTCTTCGGCTCGCCCACACAGGGCATCGGGTTCCGGATCTCCACCAGCGTGGGGCAGCTCGCGCTCGACACCGTGTGGGCCGAGATCGTCGTCGCGGCCCTTGCGGGGAGCGCGTTCTACGGCATCATCGCGCTCATCGAGACACGGGTGACGTTCTGGCACCCGTCGCACCGGAGATGACATCCGGAAACGACCTTCACCAGGGAAAGGGTACGTCATGAGGAACTGGACGATCGCGGCCACGGCCGCGTTGGGGCTCGCCGGCGCGGCGGAGGCGCAGGATGCGGTGACGCTGCAGCTCAAATGGGTCACGCAGGCGCAGTTCGCGGGCTATTACGTGGCCGAGGACCAGGGCTTCTACGAGGAGGAGAACCTCGACGTCACGATCAATCCGGGCGGGCCCGACATCGCGCCCGAGCAGGTGATCGCGGGCGGCGGCGCGGACGTGATCGTCACCTGGATGGCCGCGGCCCTCGCGGCGCGCGAACGCGGCGTGCCGCTCGTCAATATCGCGCAGCCCTTCGCCACCGGCGGCCTGCAGCTCACCTGCCTCAAGTCGAACGGGGTCGAGAGCCCGGAGGATTTCCCCGGCCGCACGCTCGGCGTCTGGTTCTTCGGCAACGAATATCCCTTCTACGCCTGGATGGCGCAGCTGGGCATTCCCACGGACGGATCGGACGAAGGCGTAGAGGTGCTGCGCCAGGCCTTCAACGTCGATCCGCTGCTGCAGGGGCAGGCCGATTGCATCTCCACCATGACCTACAACGAGTACGGACAGGTGCTCGACGCGGGCTATGCGGAGGACGAGCTCGCCAACTTCAACTATCTCGAGGAGGGGATCGGGATGCTGGAGGACGGGCTCTACGTAATGGAGGGGAATCTGGAGGATTCGGCCTTCGTCGACAAGATGACCCGCTTCGTCCGCGCCTCCATGAAGGGCTGGAAATGGGCGGAGGAGAACCCCGAGGAGGCGGCGCAGATCGTGGTCGACAACGACATGACCGGCGCGCAGACGCTCGATCATCAGGTCTACATGATGAGCGAGGTCGCGAAGCTCACCTCGGGCTCGGACGGCGCGCTCGATCCCGCCGCCTACGAGCAGACCGTCGAGACGCTGCTCTCGGCCGTGAGCGAGGAGAACCCGGCGATCACGGAGGAGCCGTCGGACGGCGCCTGGACGCACGAGATCACGGACCAGGCGCTGAACTGACGCGCCGCCCCCGCGCGTGCCCGGGCGGCGCGTGCGGGGGACGCATCGCGCCGGTCCCGAGGTTTCGGGGTTCGCTGTCGATGAGAGGCCCGATCCCGGGCCCCTTTCCCGGGCGTCGTTCCAAAAGCATCGGCGGTGGCGGCCCCGGCGCCGTTCGAAGGCCCCGCGCGGGCGAGCCGCGTCGTCCCGGGGCGGGTTTCCGCCGCGTCGTTTGCAAAGCTCCGCTCGGGGCCGCACTATCTCCGGCGCCGTTCCGATGGATGCAGCCGGGCCGCGCCCGACGTCCGGGCATGATCTGCATCGCGGCGGTCGGGCCGCATCGGTCCGGCCGCATCGCGCCGTCATAACGAGGATCCGCCACGTGGCTGCCACAACGCATCTCGAAGCGAGCCTCGCGCGTCGCAGGTCGCTGACCGACGAGGAGCGCGTCGTCCTGCGCGCCCTCCCGTCGGAGAGATCGACATACGCGCATGGCGATCTGATCGTCCGCGAGGGGATCGCCCCGGAGGGCTCCTGCCTGCTCGTGCGCGGCATGGCCATGCGGGCCCACCGGATCGGGCGGTCCGAGCGCGTCGTCAGCGCGCTGCACGTGCCGGGCGACTTCGTGGATCTGCATTCCTTCCTTCTCGACCATCTCGACCACGACATCGTGGCCGTGGGGCCCTGCACGATCGATTTCGTCGCCGCCGAGCATCTCGAGGAGATCACCCGGGACTACCCGCATCTCGGCCGGCTCCTCTGGCTGGAGACGCTCATCGACGCCAAGATGCACCGGATGTGGGTCGCGACGCGCGCGGCGCTGCGCGGCTCGCAGCGGGTCGGGCACCTGATCTGCGAGCTGCATGCCCGTCTCGGCATGGTGGGGCTGGTGAACGGCGGCGGCTTCGAGATGCCGCTCGATCAGCGCGGCCTGGCGGAGGTGCTGGGATATTCGGTGGTCCACGTGAACCATGCCGTGCGGGACCTGCGGGCCGAGGGGCTCCTCGAATGGACGGGTGGACGCATGCGCCTCCCCGACCCCGGCGGATTGGCCGAGTTCGCCGGTTTCGATCCGGCCTACCTCGAGCTTACTCACCCTAAGGGGTAGCTGGATAAACTTGTTAAACGAAAGCTTGTTAAGGGCCATATCCGGCTAGCTGCGTGACGTGACCATCCCGTTCGGGTGGGAGGATTCATGCAGACCGCTTGCCAGACCCCCGACCCCCTCACCGCAGCCACGCTCGCCCTTGCCATTCCCAAGGTGCTCGACCGTCTGCGGACCGCGACCGCTACGGCGGCGCGCGACCTGCCCGACCTGAGCGCGGCGCTCGACCTGCTGCGCGGCGCGGGCGTCCTGCGTGCCGTGCTGCCGTCTCCGGAGGGCTGCGGGCTCGGCTGGGCGCGGGGCACGGCGCACCCGCTGTCCGACCTCCTGCGCCGCATCGGCAGCGCCGACCTCGCCCTCGCCCGTCTCGTCGAGGGGCATGTCAACGCGGCCCTCCTCGTGGAGGTGCATGGCGAGCGCCCCGTGCGCGACGCGATGCGCGCGGCCTTGCGGGGCGGCGCGCTTCTGGGGGTGTGGGGGGCCGACGGGCCCGAGCCGCTCGAATGGGTGGACCGGATCGAGGGCGGCGTCGAGCTCAGGGGGCGAAAGCGCTTCGCCTCGGGGCTGGGACACGTGGATCTCGCCGTCGTGACCGCGCGGGCCGCACCGGGCGCGCCCGGGCGCATGTTCCTCGTCCCCGCGGACGATCCGGCGCGCCACGACCATGACGCCTGGACGGCTTCGGCGATGCGGGCCACGCGCTCCGGCGGGTTCGACGCGACTGGGATCGTCCTCGACGAGACGGGATACGTGGGACGCGCAGGCGATCTCATGACCGAGCCGTGGTTCGAGGGCGGCGTCTGGCGATATTGCGCGGCGCATGTCGGGGGGGCCGAAGGCCTGATCTCGCGCTGGACGGAGGTCCTGCAGCGCATGGGCCGCCTCGACGATCCGGTGCAGCGCGACAGGCTCGGCCGGGCGATGGCCGAAGTCGTCGCGGCGCGCGCCGTGGTGGAAGCGGCGGCCAGGGCGGTGGAGGAGGCGGGCGACGCGTCCCCCGAGGTGATCGAGCGGGCGGTCGCGCACGGGCTTCTCGCGCGCGAAGCCGTGGAGGGGTCCTGCATCCGCATCCTCGCGCTCTGCGAGCGGTCGCTGGGCATGGGGGCGCAGGACACGCACGGACCCGTCGATCTGATGCGGCGGGACCTGTCGCTGTTCCTGCGCCAGGCCGCGCCCGACGCCAAGCTCGACCGCGCCCTCTCCATCGCGACGGATGCCGGGCTGGAGGCGCTCAGATGAGCCTCGACGACCTCGTGGAGGGTGCCGCGCCCGTCCTCGTCCTCGCGCCGCATCCCGACGACGAGACGCTCGGTTGCGGGCTCCTGCTCGCGGAACGCTGGGCGCGCGGGCGTCCCGCCCATGTCGCCTGCCTCACCGACGGCGCCGCCTCCCATCCCGGCTCGACCTGCTGGCCGGGCGCGCGCCTCGCGGAGCTGCGGCGACGCGAACTGGAGGAGGCCATAGGCCGGTTGGGCGGGGACCCGGCGCGGGATCTGACGTGGCTAGGCTTTCCGGACGCGGCGCTACATCGCCTGCACGGGCCGGGCGTCGATCTTGCCCGTGCGGTGGCCCGGTTGGCGGACGAACTCGCCGCCGGGACCCTGCTCTCCGCCTCGCCCGCCGATGCCCATTGCGATCACGAGGCCGGCGCCGAAGCGGCGGCGCTTGTCTGCGATCGTTCCGCGCATCTGCGGCTCTGGCATTACCCGATCTGGTCGCGCTGGATCGCGTGGCAGGCCGGGGACGAGATGCCGGGGCTCCCCCTCGACCTCTCCGCGCGGCGCCGCGCCAAGCGAAACGCGATCGCGGCGCATCGCAGCCAGATGGGTCTCGTGGTCCGTGACGATCCGGACGGGTTCGCGATGGCGCCGGCTTTCGTCGAGCGGTTCTGCGAGGAGGCGGAAATCTACATGCCGGTTCGCCCGTGAGCGGTCACTCGCCCGCCGATCTCGGCCATCTGCTCAACCTCTACGACGCGACGGACGACCCATGGAACTTCCGCACGTCGGCCTTCGAGCTGGGCCGCCTCGACGCGGTGGCGCGCGCCCTGCCCCGGCCGCGATACGAGAGCGCCCTGGAACTCGGCTGCGGCAATGGCGAGCTGGCGCGCCGGATCGCCTCCCGCTGCGCGGCCTATACGGGGCTCGACGCCGTTCCTACCGCTCTGGCGGCCGCGCGCCTCGCGGTGCCGGAGGCCTGCTTCGTCGAGGGCTTCCTACCGTGCGACCTGCCCGGGGAGAACCACGACCTCGTCCTTCTAAGCGAGATCCTCTACTTTCTCGACCGCGACGCGATCCGCGACCTCGCCGCCTGCATCGACCGGACCTCTCCGCAGGCGGATGTCGTGACGGTCACCTGGGGCGGTCCGACGGGTCATGCGTTGACGGGCGCGGAGGCCGTCGCCGCCTTCGCCGACGCCACCCCGCGTGCGCGGCGTCAGATCGAGACCGGGGCGCTCTACCGGATCGAAATCTTCACCCCCCTCGAGCAGGCGGCGCGATGATCCCGATCGCGGTGATCCCCGCCCGCGACGAGGCCCGCCGCCTGCCCGCCGCGCTCGCCGCGCTGCATCGCGAGGGCGTGACGGCGCTGGTCGTGGCGAATGGGTGCTGCGACGCGACCGCTTCGGTCGCCCGCGCGCTCGGCGTCGAGGTGATCGAGACGCCGATGCTTTCCGGCGGCGTGGGCGAGGCCCGCGCGATCGGATTGTCCTCCGCGCTCCTGCGCAATCCCGCCTGGGTGATGACCACGGACGCGGATTGCGTCCTCGCCCCGGGCACGGGCGCCGTCCTTGAGCGCGCGTTGCGCGACGCGGATGCCGTCTTCGGCCGGGTGGAGCCCGATCCGGGCGAATTCGCGGACCTGCCCCCCGCCGTCCGCCATCACGGCCTGCTCGAGGATCGCCGCGACGTCCTGAGCGCCCTGATCGCGGGTCACGTGGCCGCCTGTTCGTGGAACCCGATACCCTGCCACGGCCAGAGCCCCGGCGCCCTGATCGCGTGGCGCCCCGACGCGTACCGGTCGGTCGGCGGGATCGTCCCGATGCCGCGCAACGAGGATCGCCGGATGGCGGCCACGCTGCAGGATGCCGGATTGCGCGTCGCGCGCCCGTGGGACGCCGTCGTGATCGCGTCCTGCCGTCTTCGGGGCCGCGCACCGGGCGGCATGGCCGCCACGATCGCCGAACGCGCCCGCTCCGACCTGTCCCTCGAGACCGTCGCGCTCGGCCGCGAATGCGCCGCCCTCGAACGCCGCCTCGCGGCGCTCGTGCCACGCGAGGCATGGCCCCCGCTCCCCACACCGCATGAAGGAGACTGCGATGTTCTACCATTCAGGCAAGCTGCAATATGAGGTCCGGGTCGATCGGCCCGATCCGGTCTTCGCGAAATACCTCCAGCAGGCCATCGGCGGCGTCGAGGGCGAGATCCGCGTGGCCATGCAGTACATGTTCCAGGCCATGGGCGCGCGGGGCGAGAAGCGCTTCCGCGACATGCTGATGATGACCGCCACGGAGGAGCTGAGCCATATCGAGTTCCTGGGCCACGCGGTCGCCCTGAACCTCGAGGGGGCGCCCCTGTCCGCGCAGGAAGCCGCCTCCGCCGATCCGGTCGTGGGCGCGATCCTCGGCGGGCAGAACCCGCGCCACGTCCTGTCCTCGGGGCTGGCCGCGATGCCGGTCAACGCCAACGGCATCCCGTTCGACATGTCGCATATCTACGCCACCGGCAACATCGCCGCCGACATGCTCGCGAACGCGATGGCCGAATCCTCCGGCCGGGTCCTGGCGAGCCGCCTCTACAACATGACGGACGATGCGGGCATGAAGGACATGCTGTCCTTCCTGATCGCGCGCGACACGATGCACCAGCAGCAATGGCTCGCCGTGATCGAGGAGCTGGGTGGAATCGAGGCCTGCATGCCGGTGCCGAACTCGACGCCCGAGGAGCACGAGAACCTCGCGCATTCCTACTACTTCCTGAACACCTCGCTCGACGAGCCGACGCCCGAAGGCGTCTGGACGAACGGCGGCCCGGCGATGGACGGACGCGGCACCTACACCGCCCGCGATCGGGTCGAACCCGAAGGCCAGGTCCCGGATCTCGGCCGCGCCCGCGAGGGATCGGGCGCCCAGACCGAACAGATGTGACCCCGGTCTGTCGCCCCGTTCCGGCGGGGCGACAGTCATCCCGGTCCGCGCGCTCGGAATGACGCTGCAGGGCGGCGGATGCGACGGGGCACGATTTCGACGGAGAGATGGTTGCGCGAAGACCCGATACCGCTCGCGTCAGAGACAGTGAACGTATGCGCAGTCGCCACAACGGCTAAGTTTCACCGACTTGATTATCACCTTGCTTAGGCTCCAGGCCCATTGATTGAGAGCCAGAACGGAACGCTTCCTGCGAGGGCGATTGCTGACAGGGAGACCTTTGGGCAGCGATCATATCGAGTAGCTGCGCGACGCCAGTTCTGCAGACGCCCGAACATGATCTCGATCCTGCTGCGGCGTTTGTCGTATCGGACGGGCATGTCGCGCGACTTTCGCCTCGGAATGCAGGGCGTCATGCCCTTGCCTGCAAGGTCTTCCCGGAACCAGTCGGCATCATATCCGCGATCTCCCAGCAGCCATTCTGCCGCTGACAAACTGCCCGACAAAGCCCTGGCCCCGGTATGGTCGCTGACCTGACCGGCCGTGATGAAGAACCGGATCGGGCGCCCGATGCTGTCGGTTACGGCGTGAAGCTTCGTGTTCATCCCGCCGTCCTCGGGGAAACGATCCACTGGATCGTCTCCTGATCCTCGAACTCCGCCCGATCAGCCTGCCACGCCCCCTCTTTCAACCGCAGGCTGGAAGCCGTGCGGTGCGCCTTGAGATACTTGCGCAGGCTCTCTCGAACGCATGACGTTCCCCTGCTCACGTCGATCATGATCGTCTTGTGCTCGGGGCTATCGGCCGCCAGGCCATCCATGATCCTGGCGAACACCCCCATATCGCTCCACCGCTTCCACCGGTTCTAAAGCATCTTCGGCGGGCCATACTCGCTGGGATCAGACACCTAGGCTATGGACGACAACCGCGAGCGCCCCCATTCGGCCCTGAATTGCTGAACCCTCATGCCTACGCGCGGACCCTGACCTGCGCCATTGCCCGCCCCGCTGCGCGACATGAGGGCTCCGCGCGTCGGGCGATTGCTCAAGCCGCGCCCACACGCGTAAATACCAAACGGGCTCCGGTCGAAGCTGGATGAAACTCCAGCGGCAAGGCAGCAGTCCCTAAGTGAAATTACGTTGGATGATTGTCGACAACATTGCTATCAATTCCTTGTCGACCTTTTGTTCTACCTGTCGAGAAGGAAACAGAGATCGTGTCTTATGACGTGCAGACCCACGTGGCGGAGTCACCACGCGGCAAAAACCGATGCGCCGGGTTCCGCAAATGAGGCAACGCCCCGTTGTACATGTACTGGGCTCCGTACACCCCTCAGCTATCGCACTTCTCGAACACTCGGCTGATGTCCTTACTGATGCGGACCAGTTTCCTTCCGATTGCGATGCCGTGATTGTAAGAACTCGCCCGATCCCAAGAGCCGATATGGAGGCCTGTCCGAATCTCAGGGTCATCGGCAAGCACGGGGCCGGTGTCGATGCCATCGATGTCGAAGCTGCCGCCGCACGGGGAATCGTGGTTGAATCGACGCCCGGCACGAACGCCGGGACAGTCGCCGATCTCGCCATCGGGTTCGCACTGGCGCTTTTGAGGAACATCGTGCCGATCACGCTTGCCCTCAGGGACGGTCGCTCGGTGGACCCGTCCCTGCGCGTGGGCTGGGACCTTGGCGAACTCGAAGCGGGTATCGTGGGCTTCGGGGCCACGGGACAGGCCGTGGCGCGCCGCCTCGTGGACGGGTTCGGCACGAAGACCATGGCCTATTCCCCGAGGCTGGCGGACGCTCCCCCCGTCTCGGGCGTGATCCGGGCCGACAGCCTCGACACTCTGCTGCGCCACAGCCGGATCGTCTTTCTGCACCTGCCGCTCATTCCCGAAACGCGAAACGTCATCAATGCAGATGCCCTGGCCGCGATGCCAGAGGGATCGTATCTGATCAACTGCGCCCGTGGCGGGATCGTCGACGAAGACGCACTGGCCGATGCGCTCGCCTCGGGACATCTGGCAGGAGCCGCATCGGACGTCTTCGCGGTCGAGCCCCCCACGCCCGAAAACCCGCTCCTGCATCAGCCGAGCTTCCTTGCGATGCCGCATCTGGGTGCGTCGACCAATGGCGGTCTCGAACGGGTGGGGACGGAGATTGTTCGCAAGGTTCTCAATCACTTCGAGAGCGCCTCGAGATCGCGAGCATAGAACCGAAGGAAACATCGATGTCCGGAACACCCGAAATGACCGAGAAGGCCAAGGCACCCAGCGGGACTGCGCCGAACGCCGCGCCGTCCCCACGCTACGAGCCGGCAGTCTCGAAACGCGAGAAGACGATTGCGCCGCGCGGTCTGCGCCGGGCCTTCTCGCTCGACGATTTCGAGGCCGCGGCACGCAGGTACCTGCCGAAACCGGTCTTCGGTTACGTCGCGGGGGCCGCCGAGACCGGTCGCAGTTTCGCTGCCAATCGATCAGATTTCGCTGCCATCGGCTTCGTCCCCAATGCTTTGCAAGGTCATGTCGACCGGTCCCAGAAGACCACGCTCTTCGGCCGGCAATACGATCGGCCTTTCGGCATCGCGCCGATGGGTTTGAGCGCACTGGCGGCCTATGACGGTGACGTCGTGCTGGCGCGGGCGGCAGCTGAACGCGGCACTCTTGCGGTAATGAGTGCGACCTCGCTCACGTCGCTCGAGCGGGTCGCGTCGGAAGCAGGAAGCCGATGGTTCCAAGCCTATTTCCCTGGTGACAAAGACCGCGTCCTTGGCATGACGGACCGGATCGCGCAGGCGGGATTCGAGACGCTCGTCGTCACCGTCGACGTTGCCGTGAACGGAAATCGCGAGACCGATCTGCACAACGGCTTCGCCACGCCCTTGAAGCCGACGCCGCGCCTTGCCTGGCAGGGTATCACACATCCCGAATGGCTCTGGAACACGGCCTTCCGGACGCTGCGTACCCACGGGATGCCGCATTTCGAGAATCTCGACGTGGATCGGGGTCCGCCGATCCTCGCGCGCGACCTGATCCGGTCCTTCTCCGGGCGCGAGCAACTGAAATGGGATCACGTCGAGGCCGCGCGGGACCGCTGGAAAGGCAACTTCGTGCTGAAGGGCGTGCTGTCGCCCCGCGACGTCGAACGCGCGCGCGCCATCGGCTGCGACGGCGTGATCGTCTCCAACCACGGGGGCCGTCAGCTCGACGGTGCCGTCTCGGCCATCTCGACGCTGCCGCGGGTCCTCGATGCCGCGGGAGACATGACAGTGATGCTCGACAGCGGCGTACGACGGGGCACGGACGTCCTGAAGGCCCTGGCGCTCGGGGCGCAGTTCGTCTTCGTCGGGCGGCCCATGCTCTACGCCGCTGCAGTCGCGGGAGCACCTGGTGTTCGGTACGCCATCGATCTCCTCTCGGCCGAGATCGACCGGAACATGGCGCTTCTCGGCATCGCAGGAACGTCCGAGATGACGCAGGATCTGTTGGCTATGCCCGATGTCGGGCTATCGCATCGGATGACGACCGGGCAGCATCCATGATCGGACAGTTGTACGGCGTGCCGGCGCCAGTCGTAGCTTTCTTCGGCGCCGATCACGCGCCAGACGCTGACCGGTAGCTCGTGCATCGCCGCCGGCTCCATGAGCGGGATGGTGGCTGAACGTCTCACAGATGACGCCGAGCACCATCGCCTTCTCCATGCCCAAAGCCGCGCGCCTGCAACGCCCGTTTTCCTCTCTGTCTTTGCCATATTCCGCAGATCAACAACGTGCCGACCCCGCACGACCTGATCGAACGGTTACTGCGGGTTTACCCCGACACCGTTCGTGGCCGGGAGGAGTTCTTGCTCGAGGCTTGGCGCAATGGCGGTTCGGGTTGTAACTCGATCACTGCGGAGATCAGGTGATCAATCGGTGATGGGAAGTCCAGCTTTCGGAATCGCCATCAACGTTCTGCACTGACACCGGGTGCGGCCACCTCTGACGATGTTCGACGACGGGACCGTGCAACGGCTGCATAACACCTTGCCGGAGCAATCCTTCGCAATGCCAGACGATTGGAAGGTGCGGGGGTCCTGCCTGAACGGCGGAACCCGTCAGTCATCTGATGAGGGAACTTTTCCGGTAGCGGCCGGCACGAGGAAGCTGAAATCGCATCCCCTGTCTGCCTGGAGCACGGAGCTCAAGAACAGGTTCAGATAACCGCGATCGGACCCCTCATGGCTGCGCTCGGTGACCTCTCCGCGTCGGCGCTCGAGTTCCTCTTCCGGCACATCCAGTGTCAGCCGCCGCGCTGCCACGTCGAGTTCGATCATGTCGCCATCGCGCACGAGTGCCAGTGCGCCTCCCGCGCTGGCCTCCGGCGTGACGTGCAACACGATCGTTCCCGATGCCGTGCCGCTCATCCGGGCGTCCGAAATGCGGACCATATCCTTGATCCCATCGCGGGCGAGTTTTCGCGGGATCGGCATGTAGCCCGCCTCCGGCATTCCCGGGGCGCCTTTCGGTCCTGCGTTCTGCAGGACGAGCACGTCTTCGGCCGATACATCGAGATCGGGGTCGTCGACCCGCGCGCCCATATCCTCGACGGACGAAAAGACGACGGCGCGACCGCGGTGTCGCATCAGTTGAGGACTTGCCGCGGACTGCTTCACGATCGCGCCGCCCGGAGCGAGGTTGCCGCGTAGCACCGCCATCCCGCCTTCCGCATATACCGGATCGGCAACGGACGAGACGATTTCCTGCTCGAACCCGGCAGGCGCAGCATCGATCTCCTCGCCAAGCGTCCGTCCGGTGACCGTCACGCAATCGAGGTGGAGATGCTCCCGCAAGGCACGCAGGATCGTCACCAACCCGCCGGCGTGGTGCAGATCCTGCATGTAGTGCCGGCCCGACGGCTTGAGGTCCACCAGCACCGGGACGTCGCGCCCGATCCGATCGAACGCTTCTAGATCAAGGGAGAGCCCGGCGCGGCCGGCGATCGCGGCCAGATGCACGATGCCGTTGGTGGAGCCCCCGATCGCGAGAAGCACGGTCAAGGCGTTCTCGAACGCCTTTCGGGTCATGATGGCCCTGGGCGTTCGGCCGTCACGGGCCATCGAGACGGCGCACGCGCCGGTGGCCTCTGCGATCCGGCGTCGATCGGCGGAAACGGCGGGCGCGGTGGCGCCGCCTGGCAGCATCATGCCCATCGCTTCGGTAACGAGCGCCATGGTCGAGGCCGTACCCATCACGCCGCAGGTTCCCGCACCGGGCACCAGTTGGTCGTTGACCTCGGAGATTTCCTGGTCGTCGATCTCCTCGGCGCGGTAGCGCGCCCAGAAGCGCCTGCAGTCGGTGCAGGCACCGACACGCTCGTTTCGGTGGCTGCCCGTCAGCATGGGGCCGGTGACAAGCTGGATCGCCGGAATACCGGCGCTTGCGGCGCCCATCAGCTGGGCGGGGACGGTCTTGTCGCAGCCACCGATCATCACCACGGCATCCATCGGCTGGGCGCGGATCATTTCCTCGGTATCCATCGACATGAGGTTCCTCAGATACATCGAGGTCGGATGGGCGAACGATTCATGGATCGAGATGGTCGGGAACGGCACCGGGAGCGCCCCGGCCAGCATGACGCCACGTTTCACCGCCTCGATAAGGTCGGGCACGTTGGCATGGCAGGCGTTATAGCTGCTCGACGTATCGACGACTCCAATGATGGGACGTTCGAGCGCATCGTCGGAGTAGCCCATTCCCTTGATGAAGGCCTTGCGCAGAAAGAGGGAAAATCCAGCATCCCCGTAACTCGTCAGACCCCTCTTCAGACCCCGTGTGTCATCGGACATAAGGACCCTCCTTCAGTGCAGATTTCATCGCTACCGACGTGATACGGCACAGGTAGAATTGTCAACAATATGTTTGACAGTCTTCGAAAGCGCCGTCTAACGTTCACGCAGTGCGCTTGGGGGAGCGCCGATTTCTACGGATCAGGGAGGTTCCTCATGAGATTGACCATCGCCGCGGCACTCGCCGCCACAACGACCCTCACCGGTACGGCCGGTGCTCAGGATTCAGGATACAGCCAGACCGAAGTCGAGGTCATGCAGGGCTTCAAGGCCGGAGGCGGATCCGACGCGCTCGCGCAGCTCGTCCAACCATACCTTGCCGAGGAACTCGGCGTGAACTTCGTCAACGAATACATTCCCGGCGCGACCGGCGCCATCGCCTGGACCCGCCTCGCCAAGCAGGCTCCCAATGACGGCTCGACGATCAGCATTACGAACACGCCGATGCTGACGACGAATTACATCATGAATCCGTCGATCACCTACACGATCGACGAGATCACTCCGATTGCCAATATCGTCACCGATCCCGGCATCGCGGTCGTATCAAGTGATAGTCCCTTCCAGACATTCGAGGACTTCGTGGAGGCCGCCGAGGCCGCGCCCGGAACCGTGACGGTGGGCAATTCAGGGGTCGGCGGCGACGATTACTTCACGTCCCTTCAATTCGAGAAGGCGGCCGGAGTGCAATTGCAGAAAGTTCCGTTCCAGGGAGACGGCCCGTCGTGGACTGCGGCCATGGGCGGCAAGATCGACGCGAGCTTCACCAATGTCGGAGTGACCTATCCGCAGATCAAGGACGGCAATCTTCGCGCTCTCGCCGTCTTCGCCGAGGAGCGTCTGCCGGAACTTCCGGATGTCCCGACAGCCACGGAGTTGGGATATGAGTTGGTGGCCGGGTCATCGCGTGGCTACAGCGGCCCGGGCGATTTCCCTTCCGAAGACCGGGACGCGATGATCGCCGCAATGCAGAGGGTGATGGATAATCCCGACTTCCAGAAAGCCGCGGCGGACCAGGCTCTCAATATCGACTTCATTCCGGGCGACGAATACGCCGCGATGCTGAAGGAGCAGGAGGCCGAGTACCAGGAGATCTGGGCATCCATCAAAGACGAAGTCCAGGCAAAGTAACCGGTGATGGTCGGGCCCGCCATCGCGCCCGGCCAACCCGTGGAACGGAGGCGTCAGGATGGGCCGCATACTCGTTTCTCTGGCGGCGATCGCGCTGGTCGTCCTCTTCCGCATCCGGGCGGCGGAGTACCCCGAAACCGCGGCGCGTCTGCCCAATCTCATTGGCTGGGTGGTGGCCGGGCTTGCCTGCCTTGCCATCCTTCAGGTGGTTCTAAATTGGCGACGCCAGAATGCCGAAGGGCGGCTGGAAATCCTGCCGCCCCCCGATTGGCAAGCAATCGGTATCGGCGGCGGCTTCCTTCTGCTGATCCTGCTCTATGCCTGGAGCATCACCACCCTTGGCTACCTCATCGCGACGCCGCTTTTCATGCTGATCCCGTTTCTGGGACTGCGCCCGATCAGCCCGCTGGCAGCAGTAGCGACGACGGCGGCCGTGACGGCATTCATCTGGTTCGTTTTTGTCTGGTTCCTGAACCTGTCCATACCGCTCTACCCGGCAATGTGAGGAGCGCACGATGACGGATTCCTTCTTGCTCGTAGGGCTCTCGAACGTCGTCCAACCCTACAACCTCCTCGCAATTCTGGCGGGGACGATGATCGGAATGTTCATCGGCGCGATGCCCGGGCTTTCGGCCACGATGGCCATCGCGCTGCTCTTGCCGCTGACATACTCTCTTCAGCCAGAGACCGGGCTGGCGATGCTGGCCTCGCTCTACCTCGCGGCAATGTATGGCGGGTCCATCGCCGCGATCCTGCTGCGAACGCCCGGAACGCCTGCAGCCGCCGCAACCGTCATAGACGGCTACCCGATGGCCCAGAGTGGACAGGCGGGCAAGGCGCTCGGGCTGTCACTCACCGCGTCGTTGATCGGCGGGGTGATGTCGGCGGCGGCTCTCCTTTCCATCGCGCCGCTACTCGGTCGGATCGTGCTCAACTTCGGTCCCGTCGAGATATTCGCGGTTGCGGTGCTCGGGATCACTATCATCGGCTCGCTTTCCGCGGGATCGGCGATCCTCGGGTTGATGTCCGGCGCGATCGGATTGCTACTCGCAATGGTGGGGATGGACCTGACCACGGGCACCCCGCGATTCACGTTCGGATACCTGAACCTCTTCGGCGGCATCGATTTCACGGTCGCCCTGATCGGCCTCTTCTCGATTCCCCAGGCGGTCAGATTGATCGCGAAAGGAGACGGCCAGAGTGGTGAGACCGTCTCGAAGGTACGCGACCGCATGCTGCCGACGGGACGGGAGTTCCGTGCCCTCATTCCAAACAGCTTGCGGTCGGGCGCAATCGGCATCTTCGTCGGATTGATCCCGGGAACGGGCGGCGATACCGCATCTTGGTTCGCGTACAATGAGGCAAAGCGGTTTTCGAAGCGCAAATCCGAGTTCGGTACGGGGTGCGCCGCCGGCATCGTCGCGCCGGAGGCCGCCAACAACGCCGTCGTCGGCGGCGCGCTGATCCCCACCATCGCGCTGGGAATACCCGGTTCGTCCTCGACGGCCGTGTTGCTCGGTGGTCTGATGGTGCATGGAATTCTGCCCGGTCCGTCCCTGATGACGGACCATGGCGATGTGACCTACACCCTTCTATGGGCCGTGCTCTTCGCCAATGTCATGCTGTTCCTGGTTGGACTGCTCTTCACCCGCGCCTGCGTCGTCGTCACTCGTGTCCCGAACCGGGTGGTAGGCCCGGTCATCGTGGTTCTGTCGGTGATCGGATCCTACGCGATTAACAACTCCGTCTTCGATATCGGCCTGATGATTACGTTCGGGATGATCGGCCTGGCCTTCGACAGCTTCCGCATCCCGACACCGCCACTGGTGATCGGTCTTATCCTCGGGCCCATTCTCGACTCGACATTGCAGCAATCACTCCTGATCGGTGGCGGCAGCTATGCCATCTTCTTCCAGAACCCGATCTCGGCAGTCCTCCTCGTCATAGCGGCCCTCTCGGTCCTGCAGGCGACCCCCTTTTTCGGGTCGATTGGACGGCTTATCGGACGCCGCAAGGGCCAGCTCCGCCCCCCGCACAGACAGGCGGGTGGAAGTGCGGACGACTGACGTTCGCGATGGCGCAGCTTGATCGCCCGGATGCGAAAACGTATCGGGGCAAAAAGGCCGATATGGGCGGGACGATGACGGCGGACAGTACTGGCCATGCGACAAGTGCGGCGGCCGTCGTGACCGCACTCGAGGAAGACATCGTTCTTGGTCGCCTGCAGCCGCGCGAGCGCCTGATCGAGGAGGAACTCGCCGAGCGCTTCGCGGTCAAGCGCCATCTTATCCGGCAGGCGATCGCGGGCCTCGAGCGTTTGGGATTGATCGAACACGTACGTCACCGCGGCGCCGTCGTCCGCCTCTACACTGCGCAGGAGGTCGAGGACATCAACGCGGTCCGCGATCTTCTGGAGGGCCACGCCGCGTCGCTGGTGGCCTTGCCCGCCCCTGATGCGGACCTCGCGGCTCTCAGTGCCATCGCGGAACGTCATCTTGCCGCCATCACGGCGGGTCGGCATCGGGAGACATTCCGCAGCAACCTTGAGTTCCACAGTCGGCTATTCCGGCTTTGCGGAAATTGTGCCCTTGTCGCCGCCATCGAGATGCATGCTCAGAAATCGCACGCCTATCGTTCGATCCTGGTCAACGATCAATCATATCAGGAGTGGGCCGCGGACGCGCATCTGGCGATGATCGAGGCAATGCGCAGAGGCGACAGGGAGGCGCTCGTCCGGCTCTGCCGCGAGCATCTGACGCCCGCCAAAAACCGCTATATCGAGGTCTGGAATTCCCGGTACAGCTGACCTCCGGGCGTTCCACCTAGTTGGCCATTCTCGTGAAACTGGCGGAAATCGAGCCCTTGTTCGGATATTCCCGAGATAACGACATTGATCCGATAGGGGGCTAGGCACACCCTTAATTCGGGCGGAGGCGTCCGATCATGATCCACTCGGCGCCTCGGATGCGTTGGCACGTTTCTTCCAGATGCGGCTGGAAACCATCACCGTCCAACCGGCATCTTTTTGTCATTCCGGACCCGTCATGCCCAATCGTCGAGCGCATAGCTTTTGAGTGCACCGTCGTCGAAGTTGAAGCTCAGTCCCGGACCGGTCGGCAGAACCAGGTCCCCGCCGCGCAACTCAAGCTGGTGGTCGATCAATCGTCGGAAGTTCAGCACCTGATCGTCCGGAAAGTACTCCACGAACTCGCCGTTCGGCGACGATCCGACCAAATGGACGTGAAGGTCGTGAAACCAATGCGGACATACGTTCACACCATAGCTCGCTGCAGTGGCCGAGATGCGTCTGTACTCCGAAATGCCGCCGCAGACGGCGGCGTCGGTCTGTAGTATCTGCGCGGCGCCTTTGTCGAGCAGATCGCGGAAGCGCCAACGGCCGGCCTCGATCTCGCCGGTGGCGACAGGAATCCGGGTGCGGGCCGCAAGACGCGCGTGATTGTCGATATCGTCGGGTGAGAACGGCTCCTCGATCCAATACGGATCATAGGGTTCGTAGCGCGTCATGTACCGCATGGCGGTCGGCAGATCGCGCCAAGCGTTGTTGGCATCGAGCATCAGCAGAACGTCGGGGCCGATTGCATCCCGCACGGCACGGATCCGATCCTCTTCCTCGCTCGGATCGAGACGGCCGACTTTCATTTTGACGGCCTTGAAACCCTCCGACACATAGCCTGCCATCTCCTCGGCGAGACGGTCGGGGCCTTTCCCGTCGATGTAGTAACCCCCGGAGGCATAAGCTGGCACCGTTTCGTCATGGTACCCCCCAAGGAACCGATGAAGCGGCATTCCGGTCGCGCGGGCGTTGCGATCCCAGAGCGCCGTGTCGAGGATCGAAAGGCCCCGCATAACCGAACCCGCGCGCCCGTGCAGGAGTCCACTGGCGTACATCTTTTGCCAAAGCCCCTCCACCCGCGTCGCATCTTCGCCCATCAGGAGCGGCGCGAAGAGGTCGCGGACGGCATGCGCCACGAGTATGCCGGCATCGCTGCCGCCGTAGCAAAATCCGATCCCGCACACGCCGTCCTGCGTCTCAATGCGGGCGAGGACGTAATCACGGTGCGCGATGACACGTGTGGATAGGGAAGTCGTCACATCCAGCGGCACACGTACGGCGCGGGCTTCAACGCGGATAATAGCAGAGTATTTAGACACGGTACGTCTCCCGCAATAGTTCAGTTTCTGACCACCGGTGATGGCTTGTCCTGAACTGACGAGACTATGGCTTTTGAGGTGTCGCGTGTCCATTGCCAACGCGGCCCCGTGACCGTGGCCCGCGCTTGTCGGTTGGTCCGCCTCAAGCGGATGGTTGCCGTCTCCCGGCTCTGTTGCACGGAACGCCTGAAGGTCGCGCTTCCCCTTTCCGTTGCCGATGTCAGCCGACGGCCTCTGTGACGGGGATGCCGAGGGCGTTGAAGCGGTTCGGGATGGCAATGCGGATTTGAAGCTCGGCGGTCTGTCGATCGAAGGTGAGGCATCGAGCTGCCATCGGTCCGAGGCCGATGCCGAACGGCCATGAGCTTCTGGCCGAGCAGCTTCATGCAGTTCATTTTCGTCTCGTCTCGTCTCGTCTCGTCTCGGCGCGGCTTCGGCGATGGTATCCACTCCAGCGCCGCCAGATAGTCCGGCCGAGGCGCTTCATGGCACGCAGCGCCTCGTTCCTGCTTGTTGCTCCGGGGCTGTCTTTCTTCCACGGCCTTGCATTGCGCCGGGGCGGCACGACCGCGTCCGCGCCCCTGTTCGCGATGGCATCGCGGCAGGTGAGCTGGCGCGGCGCCACCGGTTCGAGCCCGCTGGCGAACGGTGTCGTAGGCACCGTCGGCGGTAACGGATGCGATTGGCTTGTCCACAGGGACTTGGCCAAGCAGGTCGGGCAATGAGGAGGAACAGGGATCGATCCAGTGGATCGATACCCCGACGAATGGCGCATCGCCGATGCCGCTGCCGTCTACCGGCTCTCTCGGACCAGTGGCATGCGCCAGTGAACTCTCGACTGCACGGATCTCGAGCGTGTTCTCATCGACGGCGAGGTGGACCTTGCACCAGACCCCCCTGCGCGCTCCACCATGCTTTCGGGCATGCCATTCGCCCTCGCCGCGGACTTTGACGCCATTCGGCTCCACCCTCGGACCGATGGCGGTCGATGCCTCATTGTCTACGAACAGGTGCAAAGGGTCGCCGCTACCACGGTCAGGCAACTGCACGGCCAAGGTCTTCTGCCGTCGGCAGAGCGTCGAGACTGAGGAGGATCAGCGAGTCTTCCAGTGGAAGGATCGCCCGACGAAGGGCACCGGCCAGTCGAGGTCTGCCAGCTTCGGAAGGCTCGCGACGAAGCCCGTCGTCTGACGAAGCGGCAGGCCGTCAAGGACCTCAATCGTCAGGCAAGCCTGGATTGCCGCGTCGCCGTAGACCAGTTGGCCGCCACGCTTGCCCGATGGCACTGCGTGCCAGGGCGTCGAAGGGTCGAACCAGACCGTCAACGACCCACGCTCGCGCAGCGAGGCATCGTAGGCGGACCAGTTCAGGGTGCGGTAGCGGGTCGGGACGGGCTCGGACATGCCGCCCAGCCATGCTGTTGGGCTCGCAGTGTGAATCCCAGGCAGGCTTCGTGCAACAAGGCCTTCTGGAGGCTTTCCGGGATGCTGAAACTCTTTCACTCCGGGAGATCGTCCAGCGGACCGGGCTCGACAAAAGCGCGGTGCAGAGGATGACCCATACACTCGTCGAGTTGGGTTACTTGCACCAATCCGCGGCCACGCAACGTTTCGGCCTATCGCCGCGGATCCTCGAACCCGCATACGAATATTTGCGGCGCCATCCGTTGGTCGAACGCGCCACGCCGATCCTGATCGACCTGCGCCGGCAATGCGACGAACGCGTCGATCTCAGCGTCCTCTTCCGAAACCAACTCACCTATATCCAGCGCCATCAGAGTCAGACCGCGTTGTTCTACACGACCCTGATCGGGCGCCGTGTGCCGCTTTATTGCTCGTCTGGCGGGCGCAGCGTACTGGCCAGCCTGCCAGAGGCGGAGGCGTGTAATCTGCTGGAACAAGAAGAGCGTCTGCCGATCACCCGCTTTACCAAGACCGATCCGTTGGAAATCTGGCGCGAGGTCGAGACAGCGCGGCAGCAGGGCTGGGCGGTCGCGACCTCCGAGGTGATCGAGAACGAGACTGTCTTCGCCGCCGCCATCCGCGCCGCAGACGGGCGCCCCGTCGGCGCGGTCCACGTCTCCTGCCGAACGGGCGCCTTGCCGCCGGACGAACTGACCGACAAGATTGTCCTGGGATTGCTCGGCACGGTGCGATTGCTGGGCTGAGGCACAGCCGTCCGTCCTGTCCGAACGGGAGAGGTGGGCCGCTGTTCGATGAGGGTAACGAGTGACGACATGAAGCCGGGAGCGCACGCGGCCGCTGGATTCCCCGCCAGTTCATTTTTTCGAAACCCATACCAGGCGGCGAACTTGCCTGGATCGTGACTGGTCTCGAAGCCGCAGCGAGCGTGCGGCATGTCACTAGGTAGATGCGACCGCTCGGGCCGGTTGGTTTTGCGCATGCAGATCAGAGGGCTCGACTTGGACGCAACTTTCGACGCGCTGTCACGGCGCGTGGGGGGTATGACCTCCCGCGCGCACGTCGTCTTTTGCCCTTCCAGCCTCATCGGCAGGGCGCCGATCGCCAGCCGGCACATGGTGGACTGATCTGTGCAACTGCACGGCCCAACCACTTATTCCGAAGCGCCCGGCCGAGCCCGCTCGCGCCACCGCAAGAGAGCGACGAGCCCCGCCAGGAGCAGCGTACCGACAATGAGGAGGAACGCGGCTGCGGCGATCGCGGGCGAGATGTTCTCCCGGATCGACGAGAACATCTGCCGGGCGAGCGTTCGCTGGTTGGGTCCGGCCACGAACAACGTCAGCACCACTTCGTCGAGCGAAGTGGCGAATGCGAAGACGCCCCCCGTCACGATGCCGGGAAATGCGAGAGGAAAGGTCACGCGGCGAAATGTTCGCAGTGGGCCGGCTCCCAAGCTCGCCGCCGCCAGTTCGACCTGCGTGTCGATACCGGCGAGCGCGGTAGAGACGGAAACCACAACGAAAGGAATGCACAGGACGGCGTGCGACACGACGACACCCAGATGAGAATTCGCCAGCCCGAGACGCACGAGTGTGATCTGCAATCCTACGCCGAGCACGACGGGCGGCACCACCATCGGCACGAGGAACATCGTTCGAACCGCCTCGCCGAGCGGAATACGGCCATGCCGCAGTCCCAGCGCCCCGGCCGTCCCGAGAACGACGGAAACCAGCGTAGCCGCGCCGCCGATGACAAGGCTGTTGATGATGGACATGCGCCAGACAGGCTCTTCGGCGAGTTCGTCGAACCAGCGCATGGAGGCACTCGGGATCGGATAATTCAGGAAAATGCTGGAGGTGAAAGCAAGCGGCAGGATCGCGACAATCGGGACGACCAGGAAGGCCGCGACCGCCGTGCCGAAAATTACCTGGATTACGCGCAGCACGGCTCAGCCTCCATCACGGGAATTCAGACCGTCGCACGGGTCGCCAGACGCGACAGGGTCCACCTCCGCGCATACGGATTCGGCGTGCCATGAACTCATCATGCCCCGATCGGAGCGCCGCTGCGCGACAGGCGGCCATAGACGATGAACAGGATGGTCGTGGCGGCAAGAAGGATGAGACCGAGCGCACCGGCCATACCCCAGTTCGCGGTCTCGAGAGCGAAGAAGGCAATCACCGAGGCGACCATCTGGTCGTCCGCCCCGCCGACGAGGGCCGGTGTGATATAGTACCCGATTGCCACCATGAAGACGAGGAGTGAACCGGCGAGGACGCCGGGCATGCTGAGGGGAAGCAGGACGCGGTAGAACGCCCGCAGGGGCGGCGCACCCAGTGAAGCGGCCGCAGGCATCAGGTTTCGCGGGATCGCGTTCACGACCGAGAAGATGGGCAGGACCATGAAGGGCAGCAAGACATGCGTCATCGCGATCACGACGCCCGTTCGGTTGAAGATGAGTGAAAGCGGCGTGTCGGATAGACCGAGGCCGGTGATCGCGGCATTCACCAATCCCTCGTTCTGCAGCAGGATTACCCAGGCGGTGGTGCGGACGAGCAGCGAGGTCCAGAGCGGCAACAGCACCGACAGAAGAAGGGCGTTGCGCACCCACCCCCCCGTTGCCGCAATGAGCATCGCGTAGGGCAGGCCGATCATCACGCAGATCGCGGTGACGGTACCCGCGATCGTGAAGGTGCGCACGATAATCGCGGCGTTGGCGGAGGCGCCCTCGGGCATGGACGCGATTGCCCCATCGGGATCACGCTCGAGGTCCACCGCGGCGAGGAGATAACGGTCGGTGTAGGGTTGCACGGCGTTTGCGATCGCGCGCCAGTAGCGCGTCTCCCCCCATCGTTCGTCGACGGCGACGAGATCGATCGGCGCGCCGTCCGTGACGTCATCTGCCGCGCGTTGCGTGCGCGCCATCAGCGTGCGGAAGCCCGAGATGTCGCTGTTCAGGCGGCGTACGGCCGGGCCGAGTCGCGTCCTCTCCGCCCCCCTGAGATCGTCAGCCAACGCTTGCCCTGCCGCAGAGCCGGGAATTCCTTCGCCGTTCCAGTCCGCGAGAGCCGCGGCTGTGCGCGGCAGCACCTCCGAGACTTCATCGTCGCGGATCGCGAGCGAGATCATGATCCACAACGGCCACAGCATGAAAACCGCGAGGAAGACAACGAGTGGTGCGATGAGCACGAGGGCTCCTGCCCGGCGGCGAAGGTGCCCTCGTTTCATTCGGTCAGTACCGTGCAGTCCTCGGCAGCGAAAGAGACCCGCACCTTCCGCCCAACCACCGGCGGCTCGATCCGGCGCTCGCTTTGGGCGACGAGCCGCAGGGGGCCGCACGACAGGTGGATGCGCAGGTGATTGCCCTGATAGACGACGTCATCCACCGTGGCGTCGAGATGGTTGTCGAGCTCCGGGGCGTCCAGCACCAGCCGCTCCGGCCGGATCGAGACAGCGACAGCGCGGTCTTCGCAACGGCCCGGCACCCGGATCCCGGGCCCGCCTTCGAGAGCGAGATCGAGATGGTCGTCGCCGCGTCCCGTCACCTCGGCCTCGAGGAGGTTCGTCTCGCCTATGAATTCGGAGACGAAGCGGTTGGCCGGGCGGTCGTAGATGTCGGCCGGCGTCCCGATCTGCGCGATGGCGCCACGATTGAACACGGCGATGCGATCCGACATCGTCAACGCCTCGGATTGGTCATGCGTCACGAAGACGACGGTCAAGCCCTCCCTGCGATAAAGCTCGCGAATCTCGAGTTGAAGGCGTTCGCGCAGCTGTTTGTCGAGGGCACTCAGCGGCTCGTCCATCAGGATCACCTTCGGCTCGAACACGAGGCAGCGGGTGAGCGCGACCCGTTGTTGCTGCCCGCCCGAGAGCTGCGAGGGCTTGCGGGAGGAGAGGTGCCGCAGCTGGACCCTGTCGAGCGCAGCGTCCACCCTCCGTGCAATCTCGCCGCGCGGAACGCCGCGCATTTGCAGGGGAAATGCAACGTTCTGCGCGACTGTGAGGTGCGGGAATAGGGCGTAGTTCTGGAACACCACCCCCATGCCCCGCCGATGGGCCGGCAAGTCGTCGATGCGCTTCCCGTCTACCAGGATCGTGCCACCGGACGGCGCCTCGAAGCCGGCCAGCATCAAGAGCGTCGTCGTCTTTCCGGATCCGGACGGTCCCAGAAGGGTCAGGAATTCTCCTTTCCTTACATCGAGATTGAGGTCGTCAATCACGACGGTGGACCCGAACGCCTTGCTGACGTTCTCGAAGCGGATGAGCGAAGCAGACATCGACTTCCCGTGTTCGAATGGAGCGCGCGCGTCCGCGGCGACGACAGTCCGGGGGAACGGACGAGGTGCCTACTGGGCGAGCCAGGCGTTGAAGCGTCCGGTCAACTCCTCGACGTTGTCGACCCAGAAATTGACGTCCGTCTCCAGCGCACCCTCGAGATTCGCGGGCGCGGTCGGAAGTTGCTCGAGAACGTCGTCCGAGAGCATGTTCGACACGTCCACATTCGACATCCCGTAAGGGATTTCCGGTGGCATCTTTGCCTGGTTCTCCGCGAGGGAGGCGAAACGGATGAACTCCATCGCCGCGTCCTTGTTCGGCGAACCGCTCAGGACGACCCAGCTGTCGACGGCGTAGATGCTGCCATTCCAGACCACCTCGAAGTTGCGGTCCTCGGTCTCGTTCGCGGCGAATATGCGGCCCGAATAGGCTGCCGTCATCGCCAGCTCGCCCGAGGCCAAAAGCTGCAGCGGTTGCGCGCCAGCCTCCCACCAGACGATGTCGTTCTTGATCTCGTCAAGCTTTGCGAATGCCCGATCGACGCCCTCATCGGTGCGCAGCGTGTCATAGACATCTTCCGGCGGCACGCCGTCTGCCATGAGGGCGATCTCGAGGGTCAGCTTTGGCCCGCGCCGCAGGCCGCGGCTGCCGGGGTAGGTCTCGATATCCCAGAAATCTTCCCATCCATCGATTTCGGCATCAAGGCGATCCCCGTCATACGCCAGTACCGTCGACCAGACGATGGCGCCGACCCCGCATTCGGAGACGGTGGAGTCGAAGAATTGATCCTCGCCGCCCATCATTTCCCAGTCGATCGTCTCGTAGATGCCGTCGAAGCAGCCGAGCTCCAGTTCCTCCGCTTCCACCTGGATGACGTCCCAACTGGGCGCGCCCCCCTGCATCTGCGCGGCAAGAACGCCGTATCCGCCGTTCCAGGATTCCTCGAGAATGGGAGTTTCGTTCTGCTCGGAGAACGGCTCGAAATAGATTTCGCGTTGAACATCCTGATAATTGCCGCCCCAGGAGACGACGGTCAGATCGCGTGCCGCCGCGACCCCGCTGGACAGACCCGTAATGATCGCGACCGCTGCGAGAAACGATGAGGAACCCGAAATTCCCATTGAAATACCTCTTTCTGTGTCGTCCGATGGATGCAGAGGCCGCTGACTGGTTAGAGCCCGGGCAAAACCTTAATAATCAAGGGGAACATGAAAGCCGTACTTCGGCAAGGGTATTGCAGGCCATGGGGCATCCGGAACGGAATGTGCAAGAGTACAAGGCGCATCACGCCACACCGGCTCGAGTAGTAAGCGGACTGAGGCTGTAAGCTGGTTTGCCAGAGGAGATAAGCCATGGAGCATTCCGCCGATTTCGAAGCGCGATGGGCGGCCGGCGCCGCCTATCTCGACGGGCGCTTCATGCCGGTAGGCGAAGCCGCGATCCCCGTGACAGATTTTGGATACCGCCGCTCCGATGTCGTCTATGACGTCGTGGGCGTCTGGGACGGCGCGTTCTTCCGGCTGGACGACCATATCGCCCGGTTCCGCGCCTCCATGACCGCGTTACGTCTCGAACCGCGCGAGACCGACGAAGAGATCCGCGCAATTCTGCATCGTGTCGTAGCTACTGCGGGTCTGCGCGCGGCATATGTGGCGATGGATTGTCTGCGCGGCGTCCCCAGCCCCGGAATGCCACGCCATCCCGCATGGGCGCGCAACTACCTCATGTGCTTCGCAGTGCCGTGGGTCTCCGTGGCGAGCGCCGAGCAAATGGAACGCGGCCTTCATCTCGTCATCGCGAAGGAGGTGCGACGCATCCCGCCCGAAAGCGTGGAGCCACGGGTCAAGAATTTCCACTGGGGCGACCTCACGCGAGGCCTCTTCGAGGCGCAGGATGCCGGAGCCGACTTCGCCGTCCTTCTCGACGCGGAGGGTAACATCACCGAGGGGCCGGGGTTCAACGTATTCATGGTGAAAGACGGCCATGTATCGACCCCGGCTCGCGGCGGCCTCGACGGCATCACGCGGGACAGCGTCTTCGAGCTCTGCGCTGAGATGGGCTACCCCGCTGAGGCCCGCGCTATCCCGGCTATCGAGTTCACCGAGGCGGACGAGATCTTCGCCTGCACGACCGCCGGGGGCATCATGCCCGCCTCCCGCATCGAAGGTCGCAGGATGGCGAACGATCGGCCCGGTCCGATCTCGACGGCATTGCGGGATGCGTTCTGGCGCCGTCGGTCGGAAGGCTGGCACGCGACCCCGGTGGATTACGGGGCCGCCGCGACGCAGGCCTGAGCCGGTTGTCTGCCGCGTCGACATCGCGCTCGAGCCGATGGCGCATTGATGTCGACCATGCCGAACAGCACCCTTGATCGAAAGGCACGTCGGGATGGCTGCATCGCTGTAGCTCGGCCGGCGGCCGCGCCTTCCCGTCGGCGTGGCCTCCTAGCTCATCTCGGGATCGAACCAGATCGTCAGCGAACCTTGGCGCTTGGGCCCTAAGTAATAGACCGGCCAGTTCTTTGCCTTGTAGGTGGGCGGTCGCAATCTGCTCGTGCATCCCAGCTACCACTCTGGAATTCACGAGATGAATCCCTCACGAGATCTATGCAACAGAGCCGGGGCGACCCTCGATCCGGACTGGCCTGATGGTGGAGACCTGCCTTTCCCGGAGCCTACCCAGGCTGGACGGCGGTGCGATTTGCCGTTCGCAGCATGAAGGGAAGCATGAGGCAGGCAAGAGGCAGGCCGACGAAGACCGGGTGGATTCCGAAAGGCTGGCCAAGGACCTGCCAGACCGATGCCGAAAAAAGGCCCAGCCACATCGACGCGACTGCGAACCGGGGATCGAGATCGTCGTAGAGGAGTGCGGCGAGTGCCGGAACGACGACGCCACAAACCAGCATGGCGCTTCCGAGGATCCAGATCGCCACGAGGTTCGGGGCGTAAAGCGCCAGCGCGAGGGCGATCACTGACATCGCGATGACGGCGTGACGGCTGTAGGCAAGAAGCCGGGCATCGTCTTCGACCTTGAGATAGGGCCTGAGGATATCGTTCGAGATCGACGAGGCGCCGGCGATGAAGAACGAGTCCGCGCAGGAGATCACGGTCGCGAGCAGCACGACGATCATCACGACGACGAGCGCGAATGGCAGCGTGGACTGGAGGACGGAATAGTAGACGAGGTCGGGGTTCTCGACGGAGACGTCCAGTCCGAGCCGGGCGAAGGTACCGATGAGCACGGCAGCGCCACCAATCAGCATCGTGAAGATCACGGCCACGACATAACCCGTGTAGGCCGTACGGGCGCTGTCGGCGGCCCAGAACCGCTGCCAGAGGTCCTGGCGGACGAACTGATAGCCGCCAATCGTCATCAGATAGACGAAGAGTTCGGCGGGGCCGATGCCGAAGATGCTCAGGAAACCCGGATTCTCGGCCAGCTCCGGGCTCGCGGTCATGGCGTCGATCCCACCCGCCTGGATGTAGACTACGCCGAGGAGAAAGAAGATGCCGACGGTCTGAAGTGCCCCGAGGATGGCGTCCGACCAGATGACCGCCATCAAGCCGCCGAGCCACGTCTTCAAGGTCAGGACGGCCCAGGTGATCACGATGGCTACGGACAGGTTCAAGCCGAACACAAGTTGTAGGACCGTGCCCACAGCGACGAACTGCATGCCCGTGATCGCAGCATAGGCGGAGATGACGCTGATGACGGTCGGCAAGCGTGCAGCGGGCCCGTACCGGCGAACCATGAAATCCGCCAGCGTCACCATGTCGTATCGCTCGCCCCACCGACGGATACGGGAGACGAAGAACATCAACAGGATGATCCCGGTAACCGTGATCGCACCCGGCAACCAGATTTGTCCGACTCCACTGGCGAAACCCGCAGACATGAAGCCCAGAAGTGTCGAGCCGCCGATCGCCGTGCCGACGAGGGTACAGATCAGCGGAAACAGCGAGGTCTTGCGGCCTGCGACGTTGTAATCCTCCGACGTCCTGATCTGGCGGTGAAAATACCAGGACAGGCAGAGCAGTGCCGCCGCGCACAGTATGACCATGATCGCGAGAATTAGGGACTGGCTGGCACTGAACATTGGAGATCTCCCATGGGGTGAGCAACGTCTGGCGGGTACGTCAGCAGAGAGTGTCCCTGACCAAGGGTCAAGGCAAGACTATCGGGATGGAGGTCCGGCCTGCAATTTACCGGCTCGGCGCAGATGCAGGGCTTTGGGATCTAGTTTGATGAGCCGTCGCTTACCGGTCCCGAAAATGCGCAAATTCGTATCGTTCTACTTGATCAGCAATGGGTGGTCCGCATCCCGATCGAGAGGCCCCCAGATGAAAGCCAGTCGAGACGCTTGCTGCGACGGACCAACGTGTTCGGTCGCAATACAACGAAACCTCAACGTGGACTTTCAACGAAATCGTGTCGAAGGACCGTTCCGTGTCGCTTGCGTTCGTAAATACACCCTGCTGGGATCAGGTCTCCCACGTGTACGCGACGCAGTCCAAATTGTACCGATCCCTTTTGCCGCGCGGCTCGGCAGCCTACTCTGCGGCAGGCAAAATCCCTTCACCCAAGGATCACTTCATTGGTTCAGATCAGGCCGGCCACCCCGGACGATACGCAGGACATCGTCACGTTGCTCGATGCCCTCATTGCAGCCGGCAAGCGGACGATCCCCGGAGATGAGGCCTACGTACGGGCCCACTACACCGGCGGCACTCGTCTCGTCACGCATCTGGCGCTGGAAAGCGACCGGGTTCTCGGCCTCCAGGTTCTCAGTCGCTCCGACGGCGCGTCGCCCTACGGCACTCCGGAAGGCTGGGGCGCCATCGGCACCCACGTCCACCCGGAGGCCGGTGGGCGAGGCATCGGCCGTCGCTTGTTCGTCGAGACCCTCGCCGCTGCCCGCGCTGCCGGTCTCACCGAGATCGAGGCTGCGATCGGTCTGCACAATGTCGAAGGTCAGGCCTATTACGAGGCCATGGGGTTCCGCACGTGGCGCACCACGTCGGAGCGCAACTGCAAGCGCTTCGACGTCACCCGCGCCACTCCGCTGGGCTGATGCTAACGCTCGGCATGGGTGTGACGAGCGCGGGCTATGCAGACCATTCCCGCGAAGTCTACGGGGGCTCCTTCAGAAAAGAACCCCCGTCGAAGTTCATCCGGTCAGGCAGTGCCGATCAGTTCTGGCGCTTCTTCAGACGACGGATGCCGCCGAGAAGGCCGAAGGCCGGCGCCAGAAGCCAGAACGAGGCCGGGACCGGCACCGGAGCGGGGTCGGTTATCCCGGCCGCGGCGGACACGACGCCTGCGACCGCCGTATTGTCGAAGAACGCCCCGTCGTTGAACTCGAGGATCGACGCCAGGAAGGGATCGTTTCCGGCAATCTCGTCAGCGAACAAGTCCGACCCGACACCGTGTGCCCAGAAAAGGGTGTTCTCGGTCGTGTGGCCGCCCGTGTGCCACATCACACCCGGCAGCACCCCCTCGCCGTTATTCTCGATCGGCTGGAAGGCGATCTCGTCGGAGTTGGGGCCCATGGGCATGCCGTTTCCGTGGTCGGTAAGCACCAGCATCAGCGTTTCGTCCCAGGACGATTCCGCCTCGACCCAATCCACGCCCGCCTCGACTGCGGCATTGAAGTCCATCTGCTCCTCTATGATGCCCGCGGTGCTGTTGGCATGGGCCGCCCAGTCGACGGCGCCGCCTTCGACCATCAGGAACAGGCCGTCCTCGTCGTCGCCGAGCTGCCTCAGCGCCCCTCGGGTCATCGTCTCGAGCGTGGGAACACCGTCGACGAAGGCGACCCCGGTGGGATTGTCAGGATCGGAACCGACCACTTCGGGGTCGCGGTTGACCTGCAGCGTATCGCCAACCCGTGGCAGGCCAATGACGCGGTCATCGATCTTCCGCGATCCGTCAGCAAGGGCCTCGAACGCCTCGCGGGTCTCGATCAGGGTCATCGGCGCGTCTGCACCGTTCAGTGCCTCCCAATCCGCCTCCGAGATGCGGTTGTAATTCGCTTCGTCGAGACGCTGGCCGCTGCCGTCGTAATTCGGGTTGCCGCCTCCCATGATCACGTCGAGGGTGCCCTCGTTGATCATCTGACCGGCGATCTCGAGGTAATTGTTCCGGTCGATGTTCTGCGCCCCGAAAGCTGCCGGTGTGGCATGGCTGAAGGGCACGCTGGAGACGACGCCGGCCTTCTTGCCGGCCGTCTTCATCGCCTGGCTGAGAAACGGCAGCTTCTCTCCGTCGGGCCCGACATTGATCCGCCCGTTGAGCGTCTTCGTCCCTGTCGCGAGCGCGGTACCCGCCGCGGCGCTGTCCGAGGCGCCCTGCTTGATACGCGTGTAGCCCTCGAAGCGATCCTCGTCGCCCGTCGGCGTGCCGTTCCATGCCGCCTCGGGATCGTAGGGCTGCTCGGTCGACGCCGACCCGGTGGTCATGCCGAGTTTGGTGTCGAACGCGTCATAGGCCTGCCGACCGGTCTCTCCGTGTTCGTAGTAGCTGGCCATGTCCCAGGTACCCCAGGACGCGCCGTCCGACACGAACATCATCACATTCTTGGCTCCGCCCAGCGTGGCGGCGTCGGAAGCTACTGGCAGGATGAATGCCGTTACCGAAGTGGCAAGAAGGGTACGGCGGGACATCGACAATGTCATGGAGGACCTCATGGGTTTTGACGGACGCGGCAAGGGATACAAAGCCCACAAGCCGTGGCTGCCATCTCACAACCGGAGGTAACGGCACGATGACTGCGATCTGAAGGTTATGTGTCGCTTTCCTGAATTGGGTCTCTCTGCATGCTCCGCATTCCGATCGCGCTTGCGACCCGGTATGCCGAGGCCAGTATTGGCCCGCACCACTGACGTTCATGCCCCGGTCCATACTGCGCGCGGGCACGAACGGCCGGTTCCGGGTCTCGGGTTGTGTAATGCCCGTTTGAAGGAGGTGTTGGCTTGAAGAAGATGATGGGACGAGCCGGCCGGGTATTGCTGGCCGGGTTGTTCGTTGCCGGCGCCGTGCAGAAGGCGGTGTCGCCCGAGATCGTCGAGGGCCTGCTGGCCGGATACGGCTTGCCCGCCTGGCTCGCCTGGCCGGCACTGGCATTCAATGCCTTCGGGGCAATCGCCCTGGTCTGCGGGTTCTGGCTGGGACCCGTAGCCTTGGCGCTTGCGATCTACTGCATGCTGACGAGCGTCTTCCACTTCGTACCCGAAGACGGCTGGCAGATGTCGATCTTCATCAAGAACTGGGCGATCGCAGGCGGCCTGTTGATCCTGTCGGCGGACAATCTCGGCCCCGATCCATCATGACATCGGCTCCGTCCCTCGCCCCTTAAGCCGATCGAGGCCGCATGACCTGCAGGAGAATTTCTTCCACGTCTGGTGAGGATCCGGCCCAATCTGGGACGGACAGCGCGTCGCAACTGAGCAGGAATTACGGCCAAGCAGACCCTCGGCGATCCTGACCGAGGCAACATCCGACGTGCGGCGCCAGTCGGTTTCAAGCGCTGTTAGACCAGCGCTTCGCAGAACATCACGAAATGCACGGGAAGAAAGCCCCGCGCATTCAACATGCTGTTCCACGCAAATTCTGTTTCCACTCCTAGGGGTTCTGAAAGTCAAAGGTGTGCATCGCGACAACAAATCCGTCGCATTCGGTCCTATCAACGCACCACGCCCTTCTGGAGGAACTCGATCGACCCGGACCGTTCCTCGTACCGGGCTGGCGTGACGCCGATCGCGTGGCAGAACTTTCGCCCCAATATCCCGACGGTGCCGACGCCGAAGGCTGCAAAAGTATTTGGTAGGGACAGCTACCCCTTCTTCCCAAGCTCTGCCCCGCGCGAGACGCGCGCTGCGAGCCATGCGAGCGGGGTCGTCTATACCTCGTCCGCGAACAGGCAGGGCAGCGTTCGCGGTCTGACCGCCGCTGCGTTTCGTATGGAAAACGAGGTGACACCGCGACAACCCTTGCTCCGTAATTATGCCGGATGACAAGAAGGACCAGATCGAGCCCCTCCGTCGACCCGAACTAGGTTAGTGGGCGCCCCTCCTCGACGAACAGCATGTCCGGATCGACACGAGCATCTGGATGGGCTCTCGACGATATGTCGACCTAGCACCAATCTGCCGTGATCCTAAGTCGGTCGAGGAGCCCACAGCTGCAAAACGAACACGTTCGAATAGAGCGACATTGCCCGTGCGTGCCGACGATGGGTCTCCTGCATGACCTTGCTGAGTGGTGTCGGCAGAGAGACGTCGATCCTCGTCCGACCCGGAACCACGATCACGTCGGCTTCGGCTCTTAGTCAGAATTGGTCAAACCGTGGGAAACTCGAGGATTCCACTCCGCCTCTTGGATCGCTGACGATTCCACTTGACACATCGATGCCGTCGGGGGGCGGTCATACCATCAACGCCCCGTTGGGGGGTGATTACACCATAAAGATCCTTCAAGACAAAAAAACCCTCGCGCTGAAGCGCGAGGGCCTTAGGCCGGGCCGGGGAGTACGCCGGTTCGGCCTACATTGCGATCAGTCCGCCTTCTTCTTGCGACGCGCGACAACTCCACCCGACAGCAGGGCCGTCAGCAGAAGCGCGCCCGCAGCGGGGACCGGAACCGGAGCAGGCGCATCGACGGCCGTGAAGCTCGTCTGCACACCGACATTGCTCGTCGTGGTCTTTCCATCCGCGACGCGGAAAAGAATGGAGAAAGTGTCGCCCGAAACGAAAGACATTCCATTGAGGAACTGGCCGCCGAAGGTAACGCGGCCCTGACCGGCATCCGTGTCGGGATTCAGCATTGCCTCGAGAGTAACGCTCGAACCACCGCCATGCGTCAGGCTGGCAATGATCTTCTCGATGTCGTCTCCTCCGTTGAACCCAACGGCCGAGAGTGCGAATTCCCGCACAAAGAGATCGTCGGACACCTGGTAGTCGTACTGAAACGAGCTGCCGTTTCCTGCCGTGACGATGCCGCCGACGCTCAGAACCTCGTCGCCCGGATTGATTACGGTTGCGGCCGAGGCCATGCCGGCGCTGCACGCAAGTACGGCAGCCGCCATTTTCAGTTTGCCGAAATGCTTCATCTTTTACTCCTAAACAGTGCGCGACCTGTGCGCTTTACAGGCTTTTGTTTACGCTCCATTAGGGATTCGACGCAAGCAGAATTACGTTGTAACGCCTTGTTAACCATAAATAATATTGACCATGGTTAATTTTTCAGTTTTACCCGACCAAAGCATGACGAAATTTTCTAAGGTATCGGTTCACAGAGCATGCCGCGCTTTCTTGTTGGAAACGAGTTGATCATTCGAGCATGACTTTAATGCAGCGAACGTGAGGTGATGGTCGGTAACGACCCGATACGGGGAAGAACGGCCCGTCGTACTCGCACTCGAGGATGAACTCCTCCTCCGGATGAACGACGTGGACATGTTCGAGGAGGCAGGCTTCGAGCCGCTCGGGGCGGCGGATGCAGAGCAGGCCATCGCCATCCGGGGACGGCGGACAGATATCCGGATCGTTTTCAGCGCTATCGACATGCCGAGGGGCATGGGGAGAGGAGGCTGGCGACCGCGATCCGGGACGGGTGGCCGCCGATCCGGATTGACTTTGCCTCGGGGTAGGCGTTGCTGCAGAACGGTGTTCCGAGGCGAGAGGACCCCTTTCCCCATAGGCGTCAGCCCACGCGGACGATCTCGGCTGTGCCGAGGGCGTTGAATCGGTTCATGAGTGCGACGCGGGTGTGGATTTCGGCGGTCTGACGGTCGGGGTCTCTCGCGGCGATACGCTCGCCGAAGGACTTGAAGTAGCGTATCCTGGCTTCGGCGCGGCTGCGGACGTGGTATCGGGTCCACCGCTTCCAGAACGCCCGGCCATAGTGACGCGTGGCGCGCAGGGTTTCGTTGCGCGCCCGGGCGGCTGGGCAGTCTTCTTTCCACCGTCGACCGTTCCTGCGGATCGGGATGATTGGCATGGCGCCGCGCGCGATGATGGCGCTGTGGCAACGACGGGTGTCGTAGGCGCCGTCCGCGGTCACAGTGCCGATGTCTTCATCCTTGGGGACCTGATCCAGCAGGTCCGGCAGGACGGGACTGTCGCCCTCGCGGCTGGGGGTGAACTCGACCGCACGGATGTCGGATGTGGCAGCGTCCATGGCCAGATGGACCTTGCGCCATTGGCGTCGTCCCTGAACGCCATGCTTGCGGGCCTGCCACTCGCCATCGCCGAGAAACTTGATGCCGGTGCTGTCCACCAGCAGGCTCAAAGGCCCGTTGGCGCGGCGATACGGGATCTGGACCTTCAGGGTCTTCTGCCTGCGACACAGGGTGGGGTAGTCCGGAACAGGCCAGTTCAGCCCAGCCGAGCGAAGGAGGCTGGCGACCATGCCAGCGGTCTGCCTTAGCGGCAGCTTGAACAGCACCTTGATCGACAGGCAGAACTGTATCGCCGCATCCGAGAAGACCGGAGGGCGCCCGGGGCGGCCCTCATGCGGCGCGTGCCAGGCCATCTCCTTATCCAGCCAGATCAACAACGACCCGCGCTTCCTGAGCGCATCGTTGTAGGCGGACCAGTTCGTCGTGCGGTAACGGGCGGGCTTGGGCTTGCTCATGCCGCCCGTCTAACCGCATGGATTCCTGATGTGAGTCCTTCACGGCGAGCGTTCTGCAACAACGCCCATTTGGAGTGCATGTCGCTCTCTAATACGCCGCGGAAATCCGGCCGCTGTCGGATCGGGAGAACAAGTTCGCAATTGTAAGTGGCGGAGGGGAAGGGCCTGACGTCCAACCTTCTCTGATCGGCCTTGTTGCAGAAAGCCTGCGTGGGATTCACATCGTGAGTCCAGCGACATAGCTGTCCGGCATGTCCAAGCCTGCGCCCACCCGTTGCCGCACCCTGAACGGGTCGAGTTACAACGCGTCGCTGCGTGAGCGCGGGTCTCTGACGGTCTGGTTCGACCCGGGCATGGCTTGGCACGCGGCGCCTTCGGGCAAGCAGGGGCGGCAGCAAACCTTCTCGGACGCGGCGATCCAAGCGTGCCTGACCATCAAGGTGCTGTTCGGCCTGCCGCTTCGCCAGACAACGGGCTTCGTGGCGAGCCTGTTGAAGCTCATGGGGCTCGACTGGTCGGTGCCGGACTACTCGACG
>NZ_QKZL01000005.1 GCF_003253995.1 Palleronia aestuarii | reverse complement strand
CTGGATGCCATTGTCGGTCAGGATCGTGTGGACCTGATAGGATGAGGCGACCCGCCGAATGCCTCGAGCATGTGCTGCAGGAACTCCCACGCCGTCTTCCTGTCGGCTTTCTCGACGAGCTGGGTGACCGCGAACTTGCTGGTCCGGTCGATGCCCACGAAGAGAAAGAGCTTTCCTTCAGCGGTCTGCACCTCTGCAATGTCGATGTGGAGTGAGGCGGAGAAGACATCGTGGATGGACCCGCGATGTCCCGCCGAACCCGATTGGGTAGTGCTTGAACTTCTGCCGCTTCTGCTTGTCCCCCTCGACGTCCGGCAGACGCGAGATGCCATGCCGCTGAAAGCACCGGTGCAGGGCTGACCGCGTCAGGTGCGGGATCGTAGGCTGCAGCGCATAGAGGCAATCGTCCAGCGGCAGTAGCGTGTGACGTCGGAACGCGACGATCATCGCCTCCTCCGCCTCAGTCAGAACTGTCGAGCGCGGCTCCCTCGGACCGGTCTTCAGATCCTCGACCGTTGCCCGCTTCCGCCACTTCGCGACCGTCTTCGGATTGATCCCCAGTTCCCCGCTCAGCTGCGAGAGCGAAGCTTGCGATCGCTGTATTGAAACTCTGACGGCGTGCGTGGTCGTGGCGCTCCCGTGACGAACCTGTCCCATAGGGCTTCCTTCCATTCCCTCGAAAGGATCACACCATCAAACCGTGGGATCAAACACCTAGGCGCACCTGCAGGTGACGCTCGGGCGTCGTGCAGTCTCGGTTCGCCATATCGGCGGCCTGTCATAGGTCGATCGCAGGGATCGCATCGGCGTATCCCCCAAATCGGTTCCCGACCGCGCGGACCGTATGATAGGGATGGGGGAATTCGCCCGGATCGGCATTTCAGTGCGCGGTACTATCGAGCGTGTTCCACTATCTGCCTGCGTACCGAAGCACTAATGATCGACGGCGAGGTGGATGGTCATCGCAGGTTCATGCTTTCGACTGTCCGCACGGGTGGGCGTCTTCAGCAGTTTTGCTACGGCGGACTGCCCCGGCAAACGTCATTGGCTCCCGCCATGTACCAAGCTTCAAACCGGTCCACACGATAAAGGAAGGTGACCCTATTCATCGTCGCCGTCTTGGTCCGCCCCGTTACCCCGTCTTCATCCTCGCCACGCATCGGAGACAGGACCCTGGTTCGGCGCGGTGCGTCATGGACGGTAGAGTTTCCGCGCGGCAGCGTGCATCTCCGGCCAGCGCTTCCCGGCCAGCACTTCGACCGTCTCGCGCCAGGCGCGGTCGTCGAGAACCGGATGCTTCATTTCCGTGTGCGGCCAGTCCGTGGCGAAGAGGCACCGATCCGCCGCGATGTCGAGAAGCGCGGCGGCAAGGCTCTGGGCATCGGTGTGCGGCGCGGGATCGGCGCTGTAGCGATAGGGCGCGGAAAGCTTGACGCAGGCCGACCCGCCCGCGAACCAGTCTAGGAAGGGGCGTAACGCCGTGGGGTCTGGTCCTCGCCGGGGATAGCCCATGTGGTCCACGACGACGGGCACCGGCAGGTCGGGGATCAGCGTCGAGGGATCGGTCGCGGAGGCGTCGAACTGGACCTGCAGGTGCCAGCCCTGTTCCGCCATCCAATCCCACCAGGGCCGCGTGTCGGCGATCGAAAGGCCGCCCGGATGCATGAGGTTGCAGCGCACACCGCGGACCCCCGCCGCGTGCAGCATCGACAGATCGGCCCGCGCGGTCCCGGGCGCCGGAACGGCCACCCCGCTGAGACGCCCTCCGGCATCGGCGATCGCGTCGAGAAGGCACCTGTGATCGTGGCCGTAGATGCTCGGCTGCACGAGCGTGCCGCCCTCTGCCCCGAGCGTGTCGAGTAGCGCGAGATACTCTGCGAGCGGGGCCTCTGACGGGGTGTAGCTCGCGTTCGGCGCCAACGGATATGCCTGGGGGTCCCCGATCACATGGGCATGGGCGTCCCAGATCGCGGGGCGCGCCTCAGGCATCGTCCGGATGGCCTTCGAGGAAGTCGAAGTCGCAGCCGCGCTCGGCGCCCGTCACGTGGTCGTGGAAGAGCCGCGCGTAGCCACGTACCGGGCGGTCGGGTGCGCGCCATGCCGCCCGGCGCGCGTCCAGCTCCTTCTCTCCCACGAGAAGGTCGATGCGTCCCTCCTCCACGTCGAGGCGGATGCGATCCCCGTCGCGCACGAGCGCCAGCGGCCCGCCGATCGCGGATTCCGGCGAGACGTGAAGGATGACGGCGCCGTAGGCCGTGCCCGACATCCGCCCGTCGGAGATCCGCACCATGTCCTTGACCCCCTCGGCGGCGAGCTTCTTCGGGATCGGGATCGAGCCCGCCTCCGGCATCCCCGGCGCACCCACTGGACCGGCATTCTGCAACACCAGGACGTGGTCTGCGGTGACCGGCAGGTCGGGATCGTCGAGGCGCGCGTCGAGATCGTCGAGCGAGGTGAAGACAAGCGCGGGTCCCTCATGCGCCATCAGGTGCCCGCTCAGCGCGGCGCGCTTCACGACCGCGCCATCGGGCGCGAGGCTGCCGTGGAGGACGGTCAGCGCGGCACCCGGCACGACAGGCCGATCGGGCGTCCGGATGATATCGGTGTCGCACCATTCGGGCCAGTCGGCGAGCACCTCCGACCAGGGCCGTCCATCGCCCGCCTGCGCGGAAAGGTCGAGATCGTCGCTCGCGTGCGCGAGGTTGCGCAACAGGGCGGGCAGTCCGCCCGCGGCGTGCAGGTCCTGCATGTAGTTCCGCCCTACGGGCTTCAAATCGCACAGGATCGGCGTGCGTTTTCCGATCGCGTCGATCTCCTCGAGTGTGAGCTCGATCCCCGCGCGGCGGGCGATGGCGGCCAGGTGGATCACCGCGTTGGTGGAGCCCCCGAGCGATTGCAGGACCACCGCCGCGTTGCGGATGCTCGCCTCCGTCACGAGGCTGCGCGCGGTCGGACCGCCGGCGCGCGCCATCGCGACGGCGCGCATCCCTGCCTCCTCCGCCTGGCGGAGCCGTTCGGAGTGGACGGCGGGGATCGTGGCGCCGCCCGGCGCGAGGAAACCCATCACCTCGGAGATGCAGGCCATGGTGGAGGCGGTGCCCATCACCATGCAGGTGCCGTGGCTCGGCATGAGGCGTCCATGAGCCCGGTCGAGCCCCGAGCGGTCGAGACGGCCCGCGCGATGCTCCCCCCAGAGGCGGCGACAATCCGTGCAGGCGCCGAGACGCTCGCCCTCATGCGCGCCGGTGAGCATCGGGCCCACGACGACGGAGACCGTCGGCATGTCGGCGCTGATCGCGCCCATGAGTTGCGCGGGCACCGTCTTGTCGCAGCCGCCGACGAGCACCGCCGCGTCGAGCGGCAGCGCGTGCAACATCTCCTCCACGTCCATCGACATGAGATTGCGGAGGTACATGCTGGTCGGGTGCGAGAAGGATTCGTGGAGCGAGATCGTCGGGAATTCGAGGGGCAGGCCCCCCGCCATCATCACGCCGCGAGAGATCGCCTCCACGAGTTTCGGCGCCGTGGCGTGACAAGGATTGAAATCCGATCCCGCCCCGCAGATCGCGATGACGGGGCGCGAGAGCGCATCTGCACCAAGACCCTGCGCCTTCAGGAACGCTTCGCGCAGGAACAGCGCGAATTCGTTGTCGCCGTAGCGGGTGAGACGCGAAGACAGGCCCCGGGCACGATCGCCGCGTGCCCCGTCATCGCTCATGCCGGCTGGCCCTCGATCGCCGTGACCGCCTCTTCCGCGCGGAGCCTGGTCTCGCCCGCGTCGTCGAGGGCGCAGAGCGGTGGCCGCAGGTTCGACCAGACCGGATCATCGTAGCGGCGCGCGAGGATCGCCTTGATCGAGGGGACGAGCGGATGCCGTGTCACCGCCTCCCGCAGCGCCGTGACCCGCGCCTGCGCCTCCGCATCGGTCCCGCCCGCCATGAGCGTGGCCAGAAGCTGCGCGATCTCCCGCGCGTTGACGTTGGCGGTTGCGGAGATGCAACCTGCCGCGCCGAGCGGGATCGCGTCCGACAGAACCGCTTCTGAAGCCGGGAAGATCGCGAGATCGGGGAAGGTCTCGATGAAGGCACGGGTGCCCGGCCAGTCGCCGGAACTGTCCTTCAGTCCCGCGATGATACCGGGAAAGCGTTCGCGGAGCTTCCCGATGAGGTCCAGCGACCACCCTGCCCCGGCCATCTGGGGGATATGGTAGAGATAGATACGCAACCGGTCGTCGCCGACGCCCTCGATCACGCGGGAGACGTATTCCGCGATGCCGTCGTCCGGAACGCCCTTGTAGAAGAAGGGCGGCAGCAGAAGGACACCGGCCGCACCCGCCGCCGTCGCATGCCTGCTGAGGTCGACCGCGTCGCCGATGGCGCAGGCGCCGGTGCCCGGCAACAGCTTTGCCGCCGGAATGCCGCCCGCGATCAGGTCGTCGATCACGCCCCGCCGTTCGTCGAGTGTCAGGCTGTTGGCCTCCGACGTGGTTCCGAGGATGGCGAGTCCCTCCGCGCCCTCGTCGAGAAGCGCCGCGGCGTGACGGCGCATCGCATCGTGGTCGATGGCGAGATCCGCCCGGAACGGCGTGGCGAGAGGTGGCCAGAGGCCGGCGCAGCTGGTCATGTGGAGCTCCCTGCGGGATGAAAGATGACTTTCAATGTCTCGGTGCGCCATCATTGTCAACAATGGGGGCATCAAGGTGGTCATGATGCAGTATTCCGAAAGGAATGTTGACAAGAAGGGCCGTTCTCGGGATGCTCACGGCAAATTCGCTTGGGAGGAGCGTGGAATGTCGACAAACATCCTGAGAAGTGCGGTCGCGGTCATGATGATCGGCACGGCGGCGACCGGGGCCGCGGCGCAGGAAACGCTCCGTATCGGCACCGATCAGCCGGGCGACCACCCCTTCAACCTCGGCGTCGAAAAGTTCGGGGAGCTTCTGTCGGAGAAGACCGATGGGGAGCTGACGATCAATCTTTATCCCGCGGCACAGCTCGGCGACACGGCGGAGCAGATCGAGGGCTTGCAGCTCGGCACGCTCGACATGTCGCTCGCCGCGTTCAGCCATGCCTCGCAATTCTGCCCGGAGCTGAACCTTTTCGGCGCGCCCTTCCTGTTCGAGGACGAGGCGCATTTCGCAGCCGTCTTCGACGGCGAGATCGGCGACGAGTTGGAAGAGACATGCGTGGACCGCTACGGGGTCCGCCTGCTCAACACGTTCTCTTCGGGCTACCGCGTGCTCTTCAACGGCGAACACCCCGTTGAATCGCTCGAGGACCTGTCGGGATTGAAGATCCGCGTGATGGGTGGCCGGGCAGACGCGATGACGTGGGAGCTCTTCGGCTCGCTCCCCTCCCCGATGCCTTATTCCGAAGTCTATTCGGCGCTTCAGGCGGGCGTCATAGACGGGGCGGAGAACGATCCGTCGGGCGCGCTCGCCAACCGCTTCTACGAGGCCGCGCCCTATTTCACGAACACGCGGCACCTGGTCCTGCCCATGGGCCTCTTCATTTCCGACCGTGTCTTCCAGAATCTGAGCGACGAGGAGAAGACGGCGATGCGCGAGGCGGCGGACGAGGCCGCGGCCTGGCAGCGCGAGCTGATGGTAGAGCGCAACGCATCCGCGCTCGAGACGATGGAGACCGAATACGGCGCCACGGTGAGCGAGATCGATACGGACGCCATGCGCGCGCAGGGCGCGGAGCTGCAGGACGAGGTCGCGGCCGAGCTTGGTCAGGAGGAGATGCTGGCGGACATCCGCGCGGCGGCGGAATGACGCAAGCGAGCGGTGCCGGGCGTGGGGACCCTCCCGCGCCCTTCTTCGAGCGGCTGCTGACCTGGATCGGTCGCGTCAATGGAGCCGTGGCGACCGCCTGTTTCCTGGCCCTCACCGCAGTCGTGGCCATGCAGGTTTTCACCCGTTTCGTGCTTCATTCCCCCGTCCTCTGGTCGGAGGAGGTGGCGCGGTTCCTGTTCTTCTGGACCGCGCTTCTTGGCGCGGCGCTTTCGGTGCGGCAGCGGCGCCACTTCGTCATCGACGTGCGGATGGGCGCCGCACAAGGTCCGATGGGCCCGGTCGGCCGCGTCCTCGCGCTGCTGCCCGATCTCGCGATCATCGCCTTCGCGGTGTTTCTCGTCGTCGAGGGCATCTCCTATGCGCAGATCGGCGCCTTCCGCACCGGGACGAACAGCCGGGTGAACATGGCCCTCGTCTATGCCGCCATCCCGACCTTCGCCGCGCTCACCACGCTCTATGCGGCGGGCAATCTCCTCGACGATTTCAGGCGCGACCGCGACATCGCGCGCAATCCGCCGCCGGCGGACTAGGCCATGATGCTCACCTTCCTCTTCCTCTCCTTCGCGGCGCTCTGCGTGCTGCGCGTGCCCATCGCCTTCGCAATGCTGATCTCCTCCACGGTCACGATCTGGCTCCAGGGCGACGTGCCGCTCAGCATCGTGACGCAGCGCATCTGGGTCGGGCTCAACAATTTCCCCCTCCTCGCCGTGCCGTTCTTCCTCTTCGTCGGTCAGATGATGAACGAGGCCAAGATATCGGACCGGCTGGTCGATTTCTCGCGCTCCATCGTGGGCCATCTGCGTGGCGGGCTCGCCCATGTGAACGTGGTCGTGAGCATGATCTTCGCCGGCATCTCCGGCGTGTCCTCGGCCGACACGATGGGCGTGGGCTCGGTCATGATCCCGGCGATGGAGAAGGAGGGTTACCCGAAGGGTTTCGCGGTGGGCGTCACCGCTGCCTCCTCCACGCTTGGTAACATCATCCCGCCCTCGCTCATGATGATCATCTACGCGGCCACCGCAGGCGTCTCCGTCGGCGCGATGTTCCTCGCGGGGATCGTGCCCGGCATCCTCGTGGGTCTAGGGCAGATGATCTGGTCCTGGCGCGCCGCGGGAAAGCTCGGCATCGGTGCCGACCAGACCTTCTCGGCCCGGCGCGTCGTTCGGACGGGACGCGCCTCCGCGCTCGCGCTCCTCGTGCCCGTGATCGTCATCGGCGGCATCATCGGCGGCATCTTCACCGCGACGGAGGCTTCCGTCGTCGCCGCGCTCTATGCCGTGCTTCTCGCCGTTGCCTACCGCGAGTTCAGCCCCCGGCGTCTCTATGCCGTGATGGAGGACAGCGTGGGCCTCTTCTCGCTCTCGCTTCTCTGCGTGGCCGCCGCGTCGCTCTGGGGGTGGCTCCTGGCCTTCTATAACGTGCCCCAGAGCGTCGTCGCGGCCTTCGCGGAAGCCGGGCTTCTTTCCTCGCACTACTTCGTGCTGATCTTCGTGGTGCTCGTCTTTCTCGTGATCGGCACGTTCATGGACGCGATCCCGGCCATCATCATCCTGCAGCCGATCGTGGGCGAGCTCGCCGCGTCGGTGGGGATCGATCCCTATCACCTCGGCGTCGTCATCGTGCTGACCCTCGCCATCGGGCTCATCACGCCGCCCTACGGGCTTTGCCTCCTGATCGCGGCGGAGCTCGCCAAGATGCCGATCGTCCCGGCGATGCGGGCCCTGATCCCGTTCTACCTCGTCTCGCTCGGCGTCGTCGCGATCGCGGTCCTGTTCCCGGATCTTGTCCTGTGGATTCCGCAGGCCGTGATGCCGCAATACGCGCCTTAGACCGGAAGGAGACATCATGCCGCCACTGAGGATCGCCCTGATCGGCGCGGGCTGGGTCACGGCGCACCACCTTGACGCCTACGCCGCGATGCCTTCCGACGCGGTGGTCGTCGCCGTGGCCGATCCCGACACCGCGGCTCGCGAGGCGCGGATGGAAGGGTTCGGCATCGCGCGAGGCTTCGACGATGCGGAGGCGATGCTCGACGCCCTTGCCGGAGAGATCGACGCCGTCGACATCGCCTCCCCCCGGGAGCATCACGCCCGGCATGTGGCGCTGGCCGTCGCGCGCGGGCTGCCCGTCCTCTGCCAGAAGCCGCTCGCGCCCGATCTCGCCGCGGCCAAGCGGCTCGTCGCGGAGTTGCCGGCCGAGGCGCGGGTCATGGTGCACGAGAACTGGCGCTTCCGCCCGCATTACCGCACGCTCGCCCGCTGGATCGAGGCAGGCCGGATCGGGCCGCCGCGCCAGGCGATCATGCGGATCCTGACAAGCGGGCTCGTCGCGCGAGAAGACGGATCGCGGCCCGCGCTGGTCCGGCAGCCGATGATGCGGGGCCTCGACCGGATGCTCCTGATGGAGGTGATGATCCATCACGTCGATGCCTTACGCTTCCTCCTGGGGCCGATGCAGCTTCTTGCCGCGCGGATGGGTCGGGATTGCAGCGAGATACGGGGCGAGGATCGCGCCACGCTGATGATCGCGGCGGGTGCGGACGGCGCCACGACGGTGACGCTCGTGGGCGATTTCATGGCCCATGGTCGACCGGCTGCGGCGATCGACCGGCTTGACCTACTGGGGCTCGACGGCGCGATCACGCTCGACGACGAAGGATTGTGGTACCGGGTCGGCGAGGAGGTCGTGGAACACGTGCCGGTCGATTTCGCCGCCGATTACAAGGCGTCCTACCGTGACGCGATCGCGCACTTCCTCGCCGCGCTCCGCTCCGGCGACCCGTTCGAGACCGATCCGCGGGACAATCTCGCCACGCTGCGGATCATCGAGCAGGCCTACGCCGCCGCCGGTCCTCCGGGCCCGGCGTGAGCCGCGCGAGATAGGCCTCCTGGCTCGGCCTCAGATGCGCGACGCCGAGCTCAGCGAAGGCCCATCCATCCGTCCCGCCCAGCAGGTCGATCATCATGTGATGCTCGCGCCGCGCCGTCTCGAGCCGCGCTGCGTCGGCTGTGGTCGCGGCACGGATGAGGTAGGTCTGATTCATCGCCGCACGCAGAAGCTCGATCAGGTAGGGATTGCCGCACAGATCGAAGAGCGCGTGGTGGAACCGGTCGTTGGCGAAGTGGATCGCTACGGGATCGCCTGTCGTGATGGCTGCGTCGTGACCGGCCTGAAGCTCGCGGAGATCGGCCATCTTCGCGGCATCAATGGGCAGGGACACGCGCAGCGCGGCCTGCCGGGTCAGCATCTCCCGCACGTCATAGAGTTGCCGGACCGCCTTCGCCGTGAAGGTGCGGATGCGGGCGCCCTTGTTGCGCTCGCGTTCCACGAGCCCGGTCCGCTCGAGCGCCATCAGCGCGGCGCGGACATGATGGCGCGACGCGCCGTGGCGACCCGCGATGTCCTCCTCGCGAAGCCGCGAGCCCGGCGCGAAACGGCCGGCGATCACCTCCGCCTCGAGCGCACGGGCGAGCTGCACTTCGGGCAGTTCGGCGGTCTCGGGGGACCCCGCTCCGGTCCCGTCCCGCCAGGCCGTCCTTCCCTCGGTCATCCGGTCCTCGTCCCAGGCCACGTCATCCACCCGTTCTAGCACGCGGTTGCGGAGCGATCACACCCGCGCCGGGGAAAGGTTCGACGGCATGGCCCTGCCGCATCGGCGGGAGCTATGTTCGGTGCGAATTCGGGCCAGAGACGAGCGCGGTCAGGTCCGCGTCGGGCCGGCGTCCGATGGCACGCCCTCGACGGACATGACCCTGTTGGAATAGGCGGGATTCCCGGTGACCTCCGCCCCGAACCAGTCGGGCGGCGCGAAGGCCTCGGCCGCGGCTACGCTCTCGAACTCCACCTCGACGATGCGGAGCGGCGCGTGGGCACCCTCGAAGAGGTCGAGCTCGAAGACCCGGCCCTCCGCGAGCCAGCCGGTCCAGCGGGTCTTCTCGATCCGCCGTCCTTCGGTCGCGGGCCAGAACGTCTCGAACGCGGCTTGGTCGATCGCGGCCTCGCGCTCTTCCCGCGCGAGACCGGACCCGGATTTAAGCGTGAGGAAACAGGCGTCGCCCGACCGCCTAAGCCGCAGCTCGACGCGATCGCCGGGCCAGCTCAGATATCCCTGCCGGATGGCGGCCGGCACGGCCCCCTCGAGGTCGGGCAGGCGCGCTACGAGGAACCGTCTTTCGATCTCGAGAGGCGCGGTCGTCACAGGCGAGCCAGGATTTCGCGCCAGAGCTTGTCGTACGCCTTCGCCGCGGGGCGCGCTTGGGCGAACGTCGCGACGGGCGCGCGATGGGTGCCCATCTTCTCGACATCCGCGGCGAAGGGCACGGTCACGTCGAGGAACCTCCTGCGATGGGTCTCGCGCATGCGGGCCATCGTCTCATTGTGCAGACTCTTCGACGACTGGGCCATCGAGAAGAACGCCATCACCTTCTTCGGGTCGAGCTTCTTGTCGCGGAAGAACTCCAGAAGCTGCTCGAAGGTCCGCTCCGACAGCGTCGTCGGGATCACCGGGACGATCACGGCGTCGGAGGCGCGGAAGACGTTCTCGGACAGCATCGAGATATTAGGCGGGCAATCGAGCACCACCATGTCGTACGCGCCGCCCGCCGCCTTCAGCGCCTTCTTCAGCCGCGAGCGGGCGTTCTTCATCCGCGACAGGAACACGTCGAAGTCGCGGAAACTCATGTTCGCGGGCAGGATGTCGAGACCCTCGTAATCCGACCCCCGGATCGCGTCGGTGAACCGCTTCTGGTCGCGAAAGAAGCTCTCGTCGTCGAGCCTTCGCGACGGCTTGACGCGGAAATAGAAGCCCGAGGCGCCCTGCGGGTCGAGATCGCAGAGGAGCGTGCGGTGCCCCGCCCCGGCGAGCGCATGGGCGAGGTTCGCCGAGGTCGCCGTCTTACCGACGCCTCCCTTGTTCGAATAGCAGGCGACGATCTTCATGCCGCGGCCCTCGCGGCCTTGAAGAGATCGCGAAACCCGGAACGCGTCGTCTTCGCGTCGAAGGCGGAGAAGCTTGCGACGACGCGGTTGCGAGCCTTGCGCTGGCGCTGATCGAGGACCGACAGGAGCGCGCCGAGGCTCGTGGCGATGTCGAGCCGGTGGGCGTCGTGCGCGCCCTCAAGCTCGCGGAGTTTGCCCGAGAGCGCGGCCTGCTGCACGGCGCAATCGTTGAACGTACCGAGCGTGTCCTGCAGCTTCTTCAGCGACCTGACGAGCGGATCGATCTTGTCGGCGGGGAAGAACGGCGCGAAGAATTCCATGAGATACCGAAGCTTCTTGCAATGGATGCGGAGGCGGTGGACCTCCGCGTCGGGCGTCGCGGCGTCGATCGCCCCGGCGATGGCGCAGATCTTGCGATAGCGTGCCCAGATCAGGCGCTGCGCGAGATCGCGGGCGCGCTGACCGGCCGCGTCGCCCTTGCCGAGCCGTTTCCCGGGCTTCTCGAAGAGCCTGGTTAGGGCCTTTATCTCGCGCCGGTAGGCCTTGCTTCGCAGGTGCCCCGCGAGCGCACGATGTTCGTCCGCCCGCTCCGCCTCAAAATCCTCGAAGAGCAGGGCGAGGCCCGGGCGCAGCTGCGGCGGAACGAGGCCGAGATAGGCGTCGCGCTCGATGATGTAGACGTCGAGATCGCGCAGCCGCCCGGTCCGCGCCATGAGCGCGCCGAACCGCGCCTTCAGCTCCACCGCGGTCTCGGGGGCATAGACCCCCCGGAAGAGCGAGACCACGGAGCGGACCTTGCGCAGCGCCACACGGTAATCGTGGAGGAACTCGCTGTCCGTATTCTCGGCGATCCCCGTCTCGTTCTGCCGGGCCACGTCGAGATGGGCTCGGATGATCGCGTTGGCGGCGCGAAAGGCGCGGGCATCGTCCGGCAGGTCCAGTGCGGGCTTCGCGTCGTAGGCGGCGCCTTGCGGCGCGAGCGTTGCGATGGCGGCACCGGCGGAGAGCCGCTCCACCCCCTCGGCCGCGTCGAGGCCTGCGAGCGCGCGCTCGAGGGGCCTTGCATAGCCGCGCAGGGCCTCCATACGCAGAAGGCTTATCGTACGATCCGGCGAAGTCGCGAGCACCGCCGCCTCGCCGCGCGCCATCGTCTTTTCGATCTCGTCGAGGAGGAAGATCCGTTGCAGGATCATCCGCGCCGTGCCGATCTCGACCAGGCGACGGAGAGGCGAGACGATCGGCAGAAGCGCGTCGCGAACCGGTCCCTCTTCCATCTCCGCCACGAAACCGGGCGCGGCGGTCACCTGGACGATCGGGCCCTGCGAATCTCCGAAGAGCAGGAGGTCGCGGCCCGCGACGAGGAGCAGCCGCCCTGCCCCCGCGAGCGCTCCGTCGAACGTGTCGACGAGGCGGACATCAATCTCTCTCACATCGCCGTCGGGTTCGAGACGCTCCTGCCCGGAGCCGGAAGCGTCGACGGTCGAAAGGAGGTCGCCCCCGAACCAGCGCGGCCCGCCATCCCGGTCGCTCATGCGATCGCCGATCTCGCACCGGAGGATCGGTCGCCGGATATCATGCCTGCGAAGCCGGTGCCGAAACCGCTGATCGCTGTGCAAACCAGGCATCGATCGCCTCGGGCGACGCTCCGTGACAGCTTGCCCCGGAGAGGCGAAGACGCTCCGCCGCCGCGTCGCGTACCGGGCGCGGTTGGGATTTCGGCGTCTCGGCGACCCAGACCCAGAGGACCCCGCCGGCGTCATCGATCTCGGCGATAAAACTGGGTTTGTGAGCCACCGCGCGATCCCTTCAGAGGTTAACGAATGTGAACGTGCCTATACGGATTGCGGTGAGGACCCGTCAAGCTCGGCGCGTACGAGGATCCAGGGGTGACCTGCCGACTCCATATGACGGATCGTGACCGGTATCGCGTGGTTGACATCGTGGGCGTCGAACTTGCTTTGCTGTGGATGAGGCGAGGAACCGGGCGGGACGCGCGATGGCGGCATACAAGCGGCAGGTGGCAGCCCTGCCGATCCGCAAGCGACGAGGCAAGATCGAGGTGATGCTGGTGACGACGCGCGGCACGGGCCGGTGGACGCCGCCGAAGGGGTGGCCGATGCGGCACAAGACCCCCTGGAAGACCGCCCAGATCGAAGCCTACGAGGAAGCGGGGGTCAGCGGTCCCGTGGGCTCCGATCCGCTCGGCCGGTTCGACTACAAGAAGAAGTCCCGCGGATCGACGATCCACCGTGTGACCGTCTTTCCGCTGCGTGTGACGCGCGTGCACGCCCGTTGGGACGAGAAGGGCGCCCGCGACCGGCGCTGGTTCACCCTGCGCGAGGCGGCACGCGCCGTCCGCAGCCCGCGCCTGAAGAAACTCCTGCGGGGGTTGCGGGGAAGCAAGACGAAGGTCTGACGAAGCCTCCTCGCTCATGCGGGCACGCCGCGCGGTTCCGCCCGTTCATGGGACGTCGTTCCGGCGCCGCCGAGCTCGTCACAACCCGTCAAGAATTTTCACGATCAACCGGGCCACGTCCTGATCGAGCGCAACACCGTTCCGCTTTGCCGCGAAAAGCGCGGCAAGTTCCCTTTCCCCGGGCAGCAGGACCGGACGATCCGCCTCCCGCGCCGGGGTGCCGCGCAAGATGCGGGCGGCGTCCTGCATCCTTTCCGCGAGCCAGTCCGGCTGGCCGAGTTTCGACGTATCGATCAGGACGAAGACGTGGCCCAGATCCTGCAGGCTCTCCGGCGCGTCGACCCAGGAACTCACGTGCGTGAGATAGGCCGCACCCGAAAGGATGCCTGCCAACGCGTCGACCGCAAGCGATAGCCCGTATCCCTTGTAGCCGCCGACAGGCTGCAGGAAGCCCTTGAGCGCCGCCGCCGGGTCGGTGGTCGGCACCCCGTCCGCATCGGTCGCCCAAACGAACGGTTTTATAGTTAGCCGCGTTCTCGGCCTGCGAATTTTCCCAGTTCCACGCAATCGCCGCGGCAAGCGCCTTCTCGAGACCGGTGCGGGTCTCCTGCTGCAAACCGTTCCACCACACCTTGTCCACGCCGACGATGTAGAACGAATAGTAGTAGCCGATCTCGGTGACCTGATCGACCATCTTGTAGAACCCGACGCCTACGATGGCATTGGGCGTGGGCTCCACGGCGTCGATAACGCCCTGCTGCGTCGCGGTGAGCACTTCCGACCAGGACATGGAGACGACTTTGGCGCCTAGAGCCTCCATCGCGGCCATGTCGACCGGAATGGATTGCACGCGGATCTTCCCGCCGCTCATGTCCGCGGCGCGTCAGGATCGCTTCGGACCGGCCGGTTTCCTCGCCCCAGGATTCACGCAGGAGTAGGATCACGTAGCGGAGCGTGAAGGCGCCCATCGTGACGGGCACGATCAGATTGATGAACCAGAGCGGAAGCCCCGAGGACGGGTCGGCGATCCCCATGCCCCAAGTGAAGCCGACATAGGCGAGCCCCGCGCGGAAATAGATCGCGACGAGCACCAGGGAAACGACATAGCGCAGGATTCGCAACGGTTTGCGGGTGCGCCGGGGCAGGAGTTGCGGGATCAGGTCCACCCGCCATGCGCGTCGTTGCTCACCGCCCGGCTGCCGCCGTAGAACATCGCGGGGACCGGGAGGAGGACGAAGATCGCTTTTGTCCAGTGAAAGGCCGTGTTGAATAGGTATCGCAGCACCACCTGCGCGATGCCGATGCCCGCGCCGTCAGGGAAAAGGTCGCGATCACTACGAACTCGACGGATCTCATGCCGCGGCCGACGGAAGTGACTAGCCGTTTTATGATGACCTCAGCGCGCTGATGACGGCGTCCGTGAAGCCGCGAGTCCCGGTCGTTCCGCCGAGATCGCGGGTCCGTGTCGCGGGATCGGCGATCGCGGCCTCGAGCGCGGATTGAATGGCGCGGCCTGCCGTCGCGAAGGCCTCGTTCTTGCCGTGACGCGACAGCCAGTCGAGAAGCATCGCCGCCGATCCGATCAGCGAGGCCGGATTGGCGATCCCCTGCCCCGCGATGTCGGGGGCGGAGCCGTGCTGCGCCTGCGCGACAGCGGCGTCCACGCCTGCATTGAGAGAGGCCGCGAGCCCCAGGGAGCCCGCGAGTTCGCTCGCCTCGTCCGACAGGATGTCACCGTACATGTTGGTCGTGACGATCACGTCGAAGACGGTCGGATCGCGCACGAGCAGGGCCGCCATCGCATCGATGATCTTCTCCTCGTACTCCACCTCCGGATGGCGCTTCGCCACCGCACGGGTGCATTCGAGGTAGAGCCCGTCCGATAGCCGCAGGACGTTGGCCTTATGCACGGAGGTGACCTTTCCGCGCCGCTTCCGGGCCAGATCGAAGGCCGTTTCCGCGATCCGCATGCAGGCTGCGCGCGTGACGTTGCGAACGGCAAGCGCGACGTCGGGGGTCGGCATGAACTCACCGCTGCCGGCATGCATGTTGCGGTCCGCATAGAAGCCTTCGGTGTTCTCCCGCACGACGACGAGGTCGACGGGCTTGCCCCAGGCGGGCTCGAGGCCGGCAAGCGTCCGTGCCGGCCGGATGTTGGCGTAGAGATCGAGCCTCTTGCGGAGCTGTCCCGAGGGGTTCAACCCACCCTCGGCAGCGGGGGGGTAATCGTTGTGCGACACCGGTCCGAGAACGGTTCCGTCCGCCGCGCGCGCGGCCTCGAACACCGCGTCGGGGAACGTCGTGCCCTCCGACTTCAATGCGGCGAACCCGATATCGCGGGTCTCGAAAGACAGGCCGAGGCCGAACCGCTCTCCCGCCGCACGCAGCACTTCCACGGTCGCCTCGGTAATCTCCGCGCCGATCCCGTCGCCGGGAAGCGTGAGGAGGGTGGCCTTCCTTGCGTTCATATCGTCTTCCTTTGTACCGAAAGCTCACGCGTCGTGCCCGTGGCGCGTGCGAAGAGATGTGGAAGGACCCCGCCGTCGCGCAGGATCCGCACTTTTGTTCCGGCTCGATGAGGGCCTTCGCGAGAATGCCCCACGCAGCATGACGTTCCAGTTTCCCCGGTAAGAGGCGAAAGCATTTGGCCGCGCGACGCCCCCTTCCGCTAGCCATCGCGCCGCGGGACTTTCGGGCGGGATCGACCCATCGGGCGAGATGTGGTCGGTCGTCATCCCATCGCCGAAGACCGCGAGCGAGGCGAGGTCCAGCCGCGCGCCGATCCCCGCGCGATCGAGGAAGGGCGGTGCGCAGAGCGTGGTCGAACCGGGATCCCAGGGAAATAGCGGCGTGTCCGGCGCCTGCAGGGCGTTCCAGTCACGATCGTTCCCGGCGGCCTTGCGGTCATGACCTATGGCTGCGAGCGCCGTCGCGATCTCCGCCGGGTCGGGCCAGAGATCGTCGAGCCGCACCTCCGCCCCGTCGGGCGCGATGGCCAGGACATCCTTCGTGGGGTCGAGATCGAGGCGACCGGCCAGCGCCAGGATGACCACCATCGGCGGTGAGCAGAGGAACGCGTGTTCGAGCGCGGCATGGATGCGGTGGGGGAAGTTGCGGTTGCCCGAGAGCACGGCCACCGCCTCCGCGCCGGTCTCGAGTGCCGCCTGCGCGGACGGGATCAGGGGACCGGAATTGCCGATGCAGGTCGTGCAGCCGATGGCGGAGAGCCCGAAGCCCAGTTCCGCCATCGGCGCCGACAATCCCGCCGCCTCGAGCCAGCCCTGCGCCGCCGCGGAACCCGGTGCGAAGGACGTCTTTACCCAGCCGGGCGGCGTCACGCCCAATCGCCGCGCGCGGCGCGCCACGAGGCCGGCGGACAGGATCAGGGCCGGATCGGCGCTGTTCGTGCAGGACGTGATCGCGGCGATCACCACGGCCGCACGGGGCAGTCCCCCCTGCCCGGCTCTGGCCGCCCGCCCCCATCGCTTGAGACCCGCGGCGTCCTTTCGCTCATCGGGGCGAGAGGGACCGGCGAAGCTCGTTGCGATGTGGCCGAGATCGATCTCGATTTCCTCGTCGTGATCGAGCCGCGCGTCCGGTCGATGCCAGAAACCCTGCGCCCGCGCCCATCGCTCCACCCGGGCGACGTGCTCCGTGGTCCGGCCGCTTCGCCTTAGGTACGCGAGCGTCTCGTCATCGACCGGAAAGAGGCCAGTGCGGGCCCCGTATTCGGGCGCCATGTTCGCGATCGCCGCCCGCGCGCCGAGCGACAGCGCCGCGACGCCCGGCCCGCCGAACTCCACGAAGGCCCCCGTGACCCCGCGGGCGCGGAGCCGCTCCGTCACGGTGAGCGCGATATCGGTCGCGGTCACACCCTGCGCTGGCACCCCTTCGAGCCGGACGCCGACACTCCGGGGAAAGGCGAAGAGGAGCGGCAGGCCGAACATTGCCATCTCCGCCTCGAGCCCGCCGACACCCCAGGCCAGCATCCCGAGCGCGCCGGCCATCGGCGTATGGCTGTCGGTCCCGATCATCGTGTCGGGCCGCAGCCGGCCATTGGCCGGGTCGACCGACGCCACCTGTGCCAGATCCTCGAGATTGAGGGTATGCAGGATGCCCCGACCCGGCGGCACGACAGTCACCCTATCGAGGGCCCGGCCCGCCCATTTCAGGAACCCGTAACGCTCCTCATGCCGCCGGAATTCGAGACGCCGGTTGAGAATGACCGCGTCGGGTTGCGCGTGGTGATCCACAGAGACGGAATGATCGATGATGACGTCGACGGGGATCTTCGGGCTGAAGAGGGCCGCGTCGAACCCTGACGCGATAGCGGCATCGCGCAGCGCCGCGATATCGACGAGGGCCGGCGAGGCCGTGGTGTCGTGCGTCAAGACGCGCCGCGGATGGAGGGCCAGTTCACCCTGTCCTGACCGCGCGCCGTTCCGGATGCGCGCCCGGATACGTTCGAGTGACGCCGCGCCCTCCTCGGTGTCCCGATGTGCTGCCGCGTCCTCCGCAAAGAGCCGTAGCACGAGCGGCAGTGCTTCGGCCCATTGCCCGAGAACGGCCTCGAGGTCGATCGGTGTCTCGTCGACCATCCCCGGTCCGGGCATGGTCGCGGCCATCTCGCTTGGCATGGTTCCTCCCCGCCCGTACCGGACGGCCTCCCAATCCCTCTTCAATCTGCATATTATGGTCTACAAATGCAATCCGGATTTTTGGGGCATCGAATGGGTTAAGCGCGAACAATGCCTTGATCGCTTCCGAGCCGCATGAAACGACGGCTTCTGTGTGAACGGAGGGGATGTGCTGAACAGGTGCGCGGTCAGCGGTTAACGATCAGTCCGGCGCGAGGATGCCGCGGATCCGGGCAAGGTTCGTGCGAACCCGGCTAAGGTGGCGGCGCATCGCGTCCGCGGCTTCTTCCTGCCGCCCCAGCCTTGCGAACTCGAGTATCTCGAGATGATCCCTGGCTTGCTCGTAGTAGCGCGACCGGTCGAGCATCGCACGATAGGCCAGAAGGCGCCTGACCTGGTTCACCCGCTTCAGCGCGTCGAGCAGAAACGGATTGCCGGAGGCCTCGGCGAGCGTCTCGTGGAACCGGACCCCGCGCTCGTGTAGGGCATCGGCGGGAAGCGTCTCGATCTCGCCCGCGAGGAGCCGTTCCTCGAGGTCCTGCCACCGCGCGGCCTCTGCATCGGGAAGATGAAAGCCCGGCTCGAGAAGTGCCGCGGGTTCGACGGCGAGCCGCAGGGCATAGCTCTGGTCGAGCGCCTCCGGCGTGTTCAGCGCGGGCGAGAAGCGCCAGCCATAGCCGCGCCGCCGCGCCGCCCAGCCTTCTCCCACGATCCGGCCCATGACGAGACCGACATCTCCTCGGGTCAGACCGTACCGGTCGCGCAATTGCGCCTCGGTCGTCACTTCGCCAAGCCGGCCCGCAAGCCGGTCTTCGGCGATCCTGAGATAGATGACCCCGAGATCGTCGTGCGGCGCCCGACCAAGTTCCTCGGGCGTCTCGATGCCGGCGAGAAAGTAGCCGCGATTGGGCTCGTGGCGGACCACGCCCTTTTCCGACAGGAACGCAAGCGCGCGGAGTACCGGCGAGCGCGAGACACCAAGCCGGTCCGCCATCTCCTGGGTCGAGACATGACTTCCGAGGGGCACGGCGGCGAACCGCGCGTGCTCCACGATGCGGCCCGCGATCTCCTCCGTCAGGTCACGGCGGCGGCGGCGGGCTGGCGCTGTGTTTTTGGGGACCGCATTACCGGTGCTTTGTCTCGACACCACAAGTCCTCGTTTGGCTCTTGCCCGATGAGCCTACTCTAATCGCATGGCCAAGACAAAAGGGGAGGTACCAGATGGGCCGAATGGAGCGGATCGTTGTCACGTGAGTTGCGAGACGGATCGGAGGAGCGGCGCGCCGCGCCCTCGCGCCGTAGCGCGATCTTCTGCGCCTCCCAGATTTCAATCTCGTGCCCGACCTGCACGAGAATAAGGAAATGCGGATCGCCGGTGGGACCGAACTGGTCACGATGATCGAGGCGTACCGGGGCATGGATTGCCTCGTGTTTCTTGCCGGCATCCCGACGGAAGTAGAGGCGGACGCGATCCTGCCTGCCAACGTGATCGGGGCCTACACGGCCTTCGAGGCGATGCGGATCGCGGGTGTCGGACACGTGATCTTCGCAAGTTCCAACCACGCGGCGGAATATCGTCCTGCCTAGAGCGGCATGACCGCACTGCCCTGCCCCGCCCGGATACGCGCTATGGCGCGTCGAAGGTCGGAGGCGAGGCCGTGGAATGCCTCTGCGCCGACCGCCACGGGCTCGAAACCGGCGCGCCTAAGATTGGATAGTTCCGTGAACGGCCCCTCTCCCGGCGCGACCTGCGGACTTGGATAAGTCACCGGGACATGGGGCGGCTTCTGAAATACTGCGTCGATGCGCTTCCATTCGACCACTTCGTGGCCGGCGGCTTTTCGGCTAACGCTGACGCCCACTGTTATAACGGAGAACTTGATCACCGGCTCGTGTATGCACCGGTGCATAACGGGACGGATTGAGACGACGACGTGCCCGACAAGCCGCCGGACTTGGCGGAGGCGGAACAGTTTCACGGCGGGAACTTCTGCACAGCGGGTTTCAAGAGAGCGCCGCGGCCGGTCTGAGTTCGAGGCTTCCGGCTCACCGGGATCGACCGGGTCGGTATCGTCGTATTCATACCGTTTTAGATTTGGCCGACGGAAACCACGGCCCAAATCCGCCGCCGCTGCGCACTGACCCTCGTCACACGGCATTTGAAGCTGCAGGACGGTGACCCTCGTCACACGGCATTTGAAGCTGCAGGACGGCGCGGCCCAGACGTTCTTCGCGGAGAAGTACGTCGATGCAGAGCTGAGGCGGAACGGGATTGGCCATCTGCGCTCTTGATGCCTCTTCAATAGTTGCGTTCTTGGCCGGCGAACCCGGGGCAGTACTGGCCGAGGCAGCAGTAAAGGTCGAAGCGTTGCTTCCGACGCTCACTGGAAGGAAGGTGATCTCGAAACTCGTACGGCGCGAAATAGCGTCCCGGGGCGTAGCACGGGCGATGTGAACCCTAATTTTAAGCGAAGCCGCAGCCCCTCGCCGAGCCTCCCCTGCGGCAATCGCCGCCGTTTCTCGGCCCATCATATCCGAGTGATCTGAGTCCACTTGAGGACCGCACGTCGTGCCGGCAATCACCCGCGAGGTCTGCGTGACGATGACGGCATGCACGCCATTGGGACCATGGAACTCGAGGGCGGCTCCGGCACGTCGACAGCCGCGGCGAATCCTGCGAAGCGGCTACTGCGTTCACGGCACAGAACTCGTCTCCCAGGCCTCTTCACCGCGCTTCATGACGCTCACCTCCGAAAATCACTCCAAACGATCACAAGGCGATCTCGCGGAGGAGGCGATTGCGGTCGAGATCACGTGCGGCGCTCTCGAAAGCGACATGGCCGCCGCGGATCGCGTATACCCGGTCGGCGGCCTCGACGGCGAAGTCGAAATATTGCTCGACCAGGATCAGCGCCATCTCTCCCTCGTCGCGCAAGGTCGCGATGACACGTCCGATCTCCTTGATGATGGAGGGCTGGATCCCTTCCGTCGGCTCGTCGAGGAGGAGAACGCGCGGTTTTGTCACTAGCGCTCGCGCGATCGCGAGTTGCTGCTGCTGGCCGCCGGACAGATCGCCGCCCCGGCGGCCATGCATCTCGCGCAGGACCGGAAACAGGTCGTAGATGCGCGGCGGCACGCGTCGTTCGGCGCGAGGCAAGCAGGCGAAGCCGGACTCGATGTTCTCGGTCACGGTCAGGCGCGGGAATATCTCGCGGCCCTGCGGCACGTAGGCGATCCCGGCGCGTGCCGCCTCGGCGGCGGTCGGATGGCCAAGGTCCCGCTCGCCAAGGCGGATCGAGCCGCCGTGGAAGGGATGCCGGCCCGCGATCGCTTTCATCAACGAGGTCTTCCCGACGCCGTTCATGCCCATCACGGCCGTGACCTCCCCCGCCTTCGCGGTCAGGTTTATTCCGTGCAGGACCTGGCTCTGTCCGTAGCGCAGGGTCAGATCGCGAACCTCAAGCATTCTCAACGTCCCAGGTACACATCGATGACCTCCGGGTTCTGCGTGACATGGTCGACGCTTCCCTCGGCCAGGACGCGCCCTTCGTGCAGGACGGTCACGCGGCAATCCAGGCGGCGGACGAAATCCATGTCGTGCTCGACGACGACGACGGCGTGGCGTGTCGCCAACCGCTTCAACAGATCGGTGGTCTGCGTGCGCTCTTCGGGCGTCATCCCGGCGGCCGGCTCGTCCACCAACAGGAGGCGCGGCTCCTGAGCGAGCAGCATCCCGATCTCGAGCCATTGCTTCTGCCCGTGGCTGAGCTCGCCCGCCTTGCGCCCGAGCCGGCCGAACAGGCCGATCTCCGTGGCGATCTCGGTCAGGCGCGCCGCGTCGTCCCGCCGTCCGAAAAGCACGGCGAAAGGATTGCGGTCGCCCTTGATCGCCATCGCCAGGTTCTCGCGAACCGACTGGTCCTCGAAGACCGTGGGCTTCTGGAATTTCCGTCCCACGCCCGCACGGGCGATGGCGCTTTCAGACCGTCCGATCAGGTTGAGGTTATCCTCGCCCCACAACACCTTGCCGGTATCGGGGCGGGTCTTGCCGGTCACGATGTCCATGAAGGTCGTCTTTCCCGCCCCGTTCGGCCCAATCACCGCCCGCAATTCCGGCTCTTCGATCGTGAAGGACAGATTGTTGATCGCCCTGAATCCGTCGAAGGAGACGGAGATCCCATCGACTTCCAGCAGGCTCACTCCGCTCCCTCCTCTGGACGTTTCGCGCCCGTGTCGGGGCCGTAGCTTGCCCTGCGCCCCGAGCGGCGGCGCGCGGACAAGAGGTCGAATAGACCGCCAAGGCCCTGCGGTGCGAAGAGCGTAACGCAGATGAAGCTCACACCGAGCAGGACGAGCCACCATTCCGTCCAGCGGATCTCGTAGATCCCGAGATCGATGTCCGGCGCGCCGCCGGAGGTGAACCAGTTCGACAAAAGCGAAACCACGATCGCGCCGATGGCCGCGCCGTAAAGGCGGCCGCGTCCGCCGATGGCGACCCACACCGCGAGATAGATCGACGCGACGGGGGCGATCTCATTTGGATTGATGATGCCGGCCTGCGGGTAATAGAGCGCACCCGCGATCCCGGTAACGATGGCGGTCAGGGTGAAGGCGAAGAGCTTGAACGACTCGACGTGGTAGCCGAGGAAGCGAACGCGCGCCTCGTCGTCGCGCACGGCCCTGAGGACGCTGCCCATGCGGCCCGACACCACCCAGGCGAACAGGAGATAGCCGAGCCCGAGCGCGAGGGCCGAACCCCAGAAGAAGGCGATGGAGATCGTCGCCTGGGAGGTGGTCTCGAAACCGGGAATATTCTGCAGCCCAGAAAGGCCGTTATTGCCCCGTAGCCCGCTATCGTTCTGGAAGAGATAGAGCGACAGGGCGAGCGTCATGGCCTGGGTCAGGATCGACAGGTACACCCCGGCGACCCGGCTGCGGAAGGCGAGCCAGCCGAAGACGAGCGCCAGGAGACCCGGCACCAGTACGACCATGGCCAGTTGCAGCGGCAGGGAATGCGCGAAGGTCCAGATCATGGGGATGTCCGACGTGCCCACGACGCCAAATATCTGGCTGCCGATGGCGTCCTGTAGCTCGGAAGGCGTCGGGGGAAGGGTCCGTGCCGCCATATCGGCGAGGACGATCGCCTCGGTCCGGGCCCACATCAGCCACATCCCGATCGCGTAGCCACCGAGCCCGAAGAAGGCCATGTGGCCGAGCGAGAGGATGCCGGTATAGCCCCAGACGACGTCCATTGCCACTGCTGCAAGCGCCAGACAGAGGGTTTTGCCGAGCAGCTTGACGGTGGAGGTCGAAATCATGCCGGCATCGGCGAGCAACGTCACCAGCAAGACGAAGACGGCGAGCGCGGCGAGGAAGATCATCGTCGATGTTCGCCTGATCGGGGGCACCGTCGCCGGTCCGGTCAGCGTAGCGTCGGCCATGGCTCAGCCCTCCGCGGCGCGGCCGCGAAGCGCGACGATGCCGCGGGGCCGGAACTGGATGAAGAGAATGATGAAGAGGATCATGTAGGTCTGAGCGGCGAGCGTGTTCGACGGGTTCATCCCCTCGATCAGCTTCTGCAGCACGCCGATCAGGCCCGCGCCGGCCAGGGTCCCCCAGACATTCCCGACACCGCCGACGACCACGGTCATGAAGCTCTGCACGATGTAGTTGGCGCCCATCTCGGACGTGACCTGCGCATAGAGGCCGATGGCCACGCCGGCGATCCCGGCGATGCCGGAGCCGAGGGCGAATGTCATCATGTTGATACGGTCGGGGTCGATCCCCATCGACGCCGCCATGCCGGGGTTCTGCGTCACAGCGCGCACTTCGAGCCCCAGCCGGGTGCGGTTGAGAATGAAGAGCAGGAGCCCGAGGAAGGCCAGCGCAAGAACGAAGATCGCGATGCGGATATAGCTGATCGAGACCAGTTCGTTGACGACCAGCTGACCGCCCAGCCAGTCGGGCGAGGTCAGCGGCCGGGCCTGCGTGCCGAAGATGTTCTTGGCAAGCTGCTGCAGCGCGATGGATATGCCGAACGTCGCAAGCAACGTCTCCAGCGGACGGTGATAGAGATGCCGGATCACCAGGCGCTCCATCGCCACGCCCGCGGCGGCGGCGACGATGAAGGCGAGCGGCAGGGCGATGACCAGCGACAGGGTGTAGTCCGGGACGAATTGCTGGACGACGTAGCCGGTATAGGCGCCCATCATGATGAACTCGCCATGGGCCATGTTGATGACCCCCATAACCCCGAAGGTGATCGCGAGACCGATGGCGGCGAGAAAGTAGATCGAGGCGAGCGACAGCGCATCGAGCCCGAGATCGGCCGCGCGGTTCAGCGCCACCTGTCGCTCGACCGAGCCAAGCGTCGCGCGCGCGGCATCGATGACGGCTTCGTCCTCCTCCAGAAAGACCGCCTCGAAGCTGTGCGCCGCGATGGCCGCGTCGATCTCCTCATCGGAGACGAACGGCGCCGCGCGCCCGGTCTCCGACAATCGCTCGTAGGCGGCATGGCGGGCGGTATCGGTGTCGAGATCCGCAAGCCGCGTGCCCGCCACCGCGCCTGCCTCGACATTGGCCAGGAGCGTGTCGCGGATCTCTGCGGGCGACACGCCAGGCGGCGCCAGCTCCGCATCGACCAGCCGGCCATAGGCTTCAGCCCGCGGCAGGCTTAGCGTACCCGCCACGTTGCCGTCCGTCGCCTCCCCGGCGGGAACGACGCGGTCCTCGGTCCTGAGGATTTCACTCAGCGCGGCGCGCGCGTCGGGATTGATCTCGCCCGCCAAGGCCTCGATGGCGGCAATCCGATCCTCCGTTGTCGCGCCGAACCGCGCGACGAGGATGTTCAGGAGCCGTTCCTTCTCGGCCAGGATACCGGCATCGTCTTCCTCTTCGATCGAAGCGCGCAAAGGGTCGATCTGGTCCGCGTCGGGACGTCGCGCGATCGAGGCGAGCGCGCGTTGCCGCGCCCTCGGATCGGGATCGCTCAGGCGGAATTGCACCAGTGCTCCGCCGATCACGCGGCGCACGCCGCCGTTCGGCCGCACCTCCTCTAGCGCGGCCTCCGGCGCCGTCCCGATCTCGTCCCCGTTCGCGATATCCAGAAGCGTCACAACCCCATCTTCTTCATCGCCCGCGATGAAGAAGCGTCCGTCGCGGCTGTCGCGTACAACCTCCCGATCCTGCCACGCGTCGAGGAACACCGGAACGGACGGCAGGTCGGAGGCGAGCAAATCGTCGATCAGCGCGCCGACGCTGCGGCGCCCGGGGTTCGCGACCTCTTCGGCATGGGTCTGGAGAATGGCTTGCAGATCGTCCTGCGCGGCGGCGGGGGCCACGATCAGGGTGATGGCAAGGGCGAGGAGCAGACGCAGCATAAGCAAGATTCCGAACGTGCGACGCGCACCGGGGCGCGCGCCGCTTGGCATCGCCTGTCAGTAGTTCGACGTCTGCTGGACGCAGGTCTCGGTCCGGGTGTTGTACATCCCGCAATCGAGCTCCTTCCAGTCGGAGGTCAGGACGGCGCTGTCGGGCAGGTAATCGGTCCAGGCATCGCCCGGCACGGGGTCGGTTTCCGAGATGATGTCGAACTGACCGTCCTCGCGGATCTCGCCGATCAATACCGGCTTCGACAGGTGGTGATTGGTGCCCATGACGGCGGTGCCGCCCGTGAGGTTCGGGAATTCCTGGCCCCACATCGCTTCGCGCACTGCATCGACATCCGTGGTCCCGGCTTCCTCGACCGCGTTCACCCACATGTTGAAGCCGATGTAATGGGCTTCCATCGGGTCGTTCGTCACGCGGTTCTCGTCGCCGGTGAAGTCATGCCACGCGGCGATGAATTCTTCGTTCTCGGGCGTGTCGGCACTCATGAAGTAGTTCCACGCGGCGAGGTGACCGACGAGGTTCGACGTGTCGAGGCCCGAAAGCTCTTCCTCGCCGACCGAGAAGGCCACGACCGGAATGTCGGCTGCATCGATCCCTTGTGCGGCAAGTTCCTTGTAGAAACCGATATTGGCGTCGCCGTTGATCGTCGAGATCACGCCAACGAGGGAGCCGTCGGAGCCGAGCTCGACCACGTCAGACACGATCGTCGACCAGTCGGAATGTCCGAAGGGCGTGTAATTGACGAAGATGTCCTCCGACGCGATCCCCTTGTCCTGGAGGTAGCTCTCGAGGATGTTGTTCGTCGTGCGCGGGTAGACGTAGTCGGTCCCGAGCAGCGCGAATTTCTCGATACCGAGCTCCTCCAGGAAATAGTCGACCGCCGGGATCGCCTGCTGGTTCGGCGCCGCGCCGGTGTAGAAGACGTTCTTCGAGCTCTCCTCGCCCTCGTACTGGACGGGGTAGAACATCAGCCCGTTCAGTTCCTCGAGCACCGGCAGGACGGATTTACGGCTGACCGAGGTCCAGGAGCCGAAGATCACGTCGACCTCGTCCTCGGTCAGGAGCTGACGACCGAGTTCCGCGAAGCGCGGCCAGTCCGAGGCCGGATCGACGACGACGGCCTCGATATCGCATCCGAGGACGCCTCCCGCCTCGTTCTGCTGCTCGATGAGCATCTCCATGACGTCCTTCAGCGTCGTCTCGGAGATCGCCATCGTCCCGGACAGCGAGTGCAGCACGCCCACCTTCACCGGGCAGTCGGTTTCCTGGGCGACACCGGGCTGTGCGGCGACGCAAAGGGCGCCCGTGACGAAAAGCGATCGGATCAGCATCTAACATTTCCTCTATTTGGACACGACTTTCCGGATTTGCCCCGAGGGACACTCCGCCTGCCTGCAGACGCCAGATGTCTGGTGGCTCGCTGCAGAGCGTATTCCAAATTGAGACACGACGTGGCAGAGCCCAGTGAGGCCCATCGATTGCCATTCCCGACATCGCCGCCAAGTGAAGCGGTTTGCGGGGGGTTTGATCGAAATTTAAGCGTTGCTGCAGCCGCTTCCGCATCGACCTTCGCCCCCTGCCCATCAGGGGGCGGTCACACCACCAGAGCCAAAGGGGATCGGAAACGCGTTTCCAGCGAAGCCTTGATTACAGCTAATGCCGTAGACCATTCGGCCCCGAGCCTGCCCATGATCGGCCTCCGGCAAACCCATCGCGGTACGTAACCTTCGAATTAACTACCTTAACGGGAATGCTTTGCGGACTACGAGTCCGTCGTCGTAGGAGTCGCTTCGAAATATGGCCCGGGGTCACGGTGAATGTCGGATATTTGTTGGTTAAACCGTTCGTCGGATCGAGTTGCGTTTTCCGGTCCCGGCGGCTGGACAGTCACATATGCCGACCTCTCCGCGGATGTCACGTCATTCGCGGAGAGGATCACGTGCGGACGTGGTGTTTTTCTATTGCGATGCGATGGGACCTACCGGCAGTACGTCGCCTACCTCGCCGCTCTCTCGATACGGTGCCCGGTCGCGCTCGTCGATGGGTCTGCCGCCGGTTCCGGGCAGGCTTTTCCGGTCACGTATGATTACAGTCCCGGCGAGGATCTGCTTGAGATCGACGAAGGCGTCCCGCCGGAGATCCATGCGGACCTGGCGGTTCTCCTTTCGACCTCCGGCTCTACGGGCGCGGCGAAGAGCGTCCGGCTGTCACATGCCAATATCCGCGCGAACGCCGAGTCGATCATCGCGTATCTCGGGATCACGGGCGATGACAAAGCCGCCATGTCACTGCCGTTCCAGTACTCCTACGGCATGTCGGTGGTGAACTCGCACCTCCTGGCGGGCGCGGAGATCGTGCTGATGCCCGGCTCCGTATCGTCCCCGGAGTTCTGGGAGACGTTCAAGTCCCGCGGCTGCACGAGTCTCGCAGGGGTCCCGCACACGTTCGACCTGATCGAGCAGAGCCGGGTGGATACGTCCGGGCTCAAGACACTCAGGATGATGACCCAGGCGGGAGGGAAAATGCCGCCCGCCGCGATCGAAGCGTGGAGCGCGCGGTCCCGGGCCGAAGGCTGGTCCTTCGTCGTGATGTACGGTCAAACGGAGGCGGCGCCCCGGATGGCCTATCTGCCGCCGGAAGAAGCCCAGGCCAATCCCGGATGCATCGGCCGCGCCATTCCCGGGGGAACGCTTTCCGTCCGCAACGACGCGGGCGATATCCTGCCCGATGGAGAGGAAGGGGAGCTCGTCTACGAGGGGCCCAACGTCATGATGGGTTACGCGAGTTCGGCCGCCGATCTCGCATTGGGGCAAGGGCCGGGTGTCTTGCATACCGGGGACCTCGCGCGACGGCAGCCCAACGGACTCTTCGCGATCACCGGGCGGCAAAGCCGGTTCGTCAAACTTTTCGGCTACCGGATCTCTCTCGACGAGCTGGACGCGAAGGTGAAGCGCGACGGTATTTCCGCGGCATCTATCGCCATCGGTGAAGAGATCCATGTCGTGGCCGGGATCCCATCCGAGGATGCCGCCCGGTTGGCGGACGAGATCGATCGATGGCTCAAGTTCCCGCGCGGAACGGTGCGCGTCCATGCCGTCACCGACCTGCCGAGAAACGCGAATGGCAAGATCGACGGGCTCGGGATGCGGGCCGTCGCGGAAGCGGGTTCGGCCTCCGCCACCCCACCCGTGCGACCCGTCGGTCGCGATATGACAGCGGCGGAAATCTTTCGCGTGCATTTTCCCGCGTCCGACATCGACGACGACACGAGCTTCATCGATCTCGGGGGCGACAGCCTGAATTACCTCTCCGTGGCGCTTGATCTCGAGGCATCGGTCGGCGATTTGCCTGACGGATGGGAGAACTTGCCGGCGCGGGACCTGGATGCGCTGTCGGCGTCACGGCGCTCCACCGTGGCCGTGGACATGCCCACGCTCGTGCGCGCCCTGGCGATCGTTGCGATCGTCGCGGACCATTTTCAGCTTTTCGCCTACGGAGGCGGCGGGGCATTGTCACTCTTCCTCGTCGCGGGCTGGGCGTTTGGCGCGTTCACGCTTCCGTCCGTGTTGCGATCGGGCAGCATCGCCCCGATAGTCACTTTGGGCCTGCGTGTCGGGATCTTCACTGCGCTGATGGGTGCCGCGAATTGGGCGCTTACGGGCTATGGATCGTGGCCTGCGACGTTCTTCGTCTCGAACTGGGTCGGCCCGGACGTTCCCGGAGGCGCCTGGTTCGTCGAAGTCTACCTGCAATGCCTCCTGTTGATTTCGCTTCCCCTCCTGAGCCCGTCCGTCCGTTCGTTCTTCGCGATGAAGGGGTTCACCGCGCTGGCCGTGACGGCCGCGTGCGCTGCCCTTGCAGCGATCGCCCTCGATTCCGTACTCGACACCGATCATCTCTATCGGCGTCTACCGTTTCTCCTGGGATGGGTGTTCCTGCTCGGAATGGTGGCGCAGGCGGCGAGGAGTAGCGGCCAGAAGATGTGGGTCGCGCTGATCGCCGCGTCGGGGATCATGGGGTTCTACGGCATCGCCGTCTCGCCGTTCTTCGCCGTCGTGACATTCGCCATGATCTGGAGCCCGAAGCTTCGAATGCCGCGCCCTCTCGCCATACCAATTCGTTCGGTCGCGGCAGGTTCGCTGGCGATCTACCTGACGCATTTCCAGTTCGCGTCGGCTCTGGCAAAGGTTGGCCTGACACACCCGACCGTCTCGGTCATCGGATCGGTGATCGGGGGCGTCCTCGTATGGCGCATCTACCTGCGGATCGACCATCTCGTGACGAAGGCTCTGCCCGTCCAGTCGACCCGCGCGGCGAAGGATGGCCTGTCCTGAAACGATAGAGGGGCCGTCGACCCTCCCCGCCTCCATTGGCGCATCGGATGCAGGTTGGGGGCGGTCACACCATCGAGGCCAAACAAAATACAGCGCAACCGCAGGGTGCGCCGCCGCGGGCGGTAAAGCGCTAGCGCCTTTTCTCTGTATCGGCCACCAGCATCGGGGGGACGAGGTCGCGTGCCGTTCCCAAATGATACTCGATCGCCGCGACTACCGCCTCCCGATCGCTCGCCGCGATCGCCGCAAGAACCGGTTCATGGCTTCGCGCGATCTCGGCGGGGTCGTCATAGAGACGGCCGATCAGCATCACGCCCAGTCGCGTTTCGTTGGCGATCTGGTCAAAGACCTGAACGAAGCGGGCATTTCCGGAAGCGAGACAGATCGCCCGGTGAAAGGCGAGATCGGCGGAGATCATCGCAGTTACGTCGCACTCACCCTCCGCGGCCGCCTTGAGGCGGTCGAGCGCGGCGGTGAGCGCCGGCAGTGCCGCCGCCGCATCGCCCGCGATCAGGCGCAAGGCGGCCGCCGTCTCGATCGCGATCCTGAGCTCGTAGAGGTCGCGAAACCCCTCCGCGGCGATCTCGTGAACGAAGAAGCCGCGATTGGCCCGGTATCTCACGAGTCCTGAATTCTCGAGCAGTCGTGCCGCCTCGCGCACCGGTGCCCTGCTCACGCCCATGTCGCGCGCGATCGTCGATTCCGACAGCCGATCGCCCGGAGCAATCCGACCGGCGATGATCGCCTCCATGAGGGTTTCGGCGATCCGGTCGACCAGCCCCTCGCGATCAAGCGGTGCGAACTTTGCGGTTTCGATCGGTCCGTTCATGTCCGTCCTCGGCTTCATGGGACCTCTTCTACACCGTCTTTTGTCGAATGTCGACAATTCACTTGACAAGTGGCTTGGTTAATCAATGCTGAGGGTCATAGATGACGGAGGCTCACATGCCTGATGGCGCAATCCGAGAAACCACCGAGCACATCCGCCGGGATCTGGCAGCGGCCTATCGCCTGATCGCGCTCGAGGGGATGGACGATTCGATCTACACCCATATCTCCGCCAGACTTCCGGATGGGGCCGGCGGGGAGAAGAGGTTTCTGCTCAATCCCTACGGATTGCGCTTCGAGGAGGTGACGGCCGAGAGCCTCGTGACCATCGACGAGGCCGGCTCCGTGCTCGACGATCCCCTGGGCCTCGGCGTGAACGCGGCGGGCTTCACCATCCATTCCGCGGTTCACATGGCCCGGCACGACGCGCTTTGCGTGCTCCATACCCATACCGTGGCGGGCGTGGCCGTCTCTTCGGTCAAGGAAGGGCTCCTTAGCCTCAACCAGTGGTCGGCGCAGTTCCACGGGAAGGTGGCCTACCACGATTACGAGGGGATCGCGCTCGATCTGAGCGAGCGGGAGCGCATCGTGGAGGATCTCGGCGCGCTCTGGGTCATGATCCTGCGCAATCACGGGATGCTCGTCCTGGGCCGCTCCGTCGCCGAGGCGGTGAAGCTGGCGCTCAACCTCGAGCGCTCCTGCCGCGCGCAGGTCGCGGCCCTGGGTATGGGTCTGACGCCCGACATCCTGCCCGAGGCGGTCGCCGCCCATGCGGCCGCGCAATACCAGAAGGGCAACGACAAGAACGAGGCCACGGGCCGCGATCCCGAATGGGAGGCGATGCTCCGCCGCCTCGATCGTCTCGCCCCCAATTACGCCGGCTCTGCGCCATTGCCCCCCAACAGAGAGGGATCGACATCATGAAGCTGAAGATCACCACCGCACTCGCCACGGCCCTTCTTGCGCAAGGCGCCTTCGCCCAGGAACAGGGCGGGCGGCTCGATGTCGTCGTCCAGCCCGAGCCGCCGAGCCTGATGCTGGGCCTCGTGCAGAACGGTCCGACCCAGATGATCGCGGGAGAGATCTACGAAGGTCTCCTGCGATACGACACCGACCTCAATCCGATGCCGGGCCTTGCCGAGAGCTGGGAAATCTCCGAAGACGGGATGAGCTATACCTTCACCCTGCACGAGGGTGTGCTCTGGCATGACGGCGAGCCCTTTACCTCCGCCGACGTGAAGTTCTCCGCCGACGTCTTCCTGCGCGAGACCCATCCGCGGCTCCGCGCCAGCCTCGAATACGTCGAAAGCATCGAGACGCCCGACGACCGCACCGTGATCTTCAACCTCTCGGAGCCATTCGGACCCTTCATCAGCGTCTTCGAGGTCGGCACGATGCCGATGATCCCAGCGCATATCTACGAGGGCACGGACTTCGCCAACAACGACGCCAACAACACGCCGATCGGCACCGGTGCGTTCAAGTTCGAAAGCTGGGAGCGGGGCAGTTTCATCCACCTCGTCGCGAACGAGGACTACTACATCGACGATCTGCCCCATCTCGACGAGATCTACTACCGCGTCATCCCCGACGCCGCGTCCCGTGCCGTGGCGTTCGAAACCGGCGAGGTCGATGTCCTGCCCGGCGGATCGGTGGAGAACTGGGACGTGGCGCGCCTGTCGGAGGGCGACAATGCCTGCGTGACCTCCGAGGGCTGGGAATTCTTCGCCCCCCATGCCTGGATGTGGCTCAACAACCGCGAGGGTCCGACCTCCGACGTGCGTTTCCGCCAGGCTGTGATGTATGCGATGGATCGCCAGTTCATGGTCGACGTGGTCTGGAACGGGTTCGGCAAGGTCGCGACCGGTCCCGTCTCATCCAGCACCAATTTCTATACCGACGACGTGACGCAGTACGAATACGACCCCGATCGCGCCCGCGAACTGCTCGAGGAGATGGGCTACGACGGCGCGCCGGTACGTCTCCTGCCCCTGCCCTACGGCGAGACATGGCAGCGTTGGGCGGAGGCGGTGCGCCAGAACCTCCAGGAGGTCGGCATCAACACGGAGATCGAGGCGACCGACGTGGCCGGCTGGAACGAGGCCACGGCCCAGTGGGATTACGATATCGCCTTCACCTACCTCTACCAGTACGGCGACCCGGCGCTTGGCGTCTCGCGCACCTACACGATGGACCAGATCGAGCGCGGCAGCCCCTGGAACAATGTCGAGGGGTACGAGAACCCCGAACTCGACGAGAAATGGGCGGCCGCGGCGGGCACCGCCGATACGGAAGAGCGCCAGCGCCTCTATACCGAGATCCAGCAGGAGCTCGTCGACGACGTTCCGGTGGCCTGGCTGCAGGAACTCGATTTCCCCACGATCTACAATTGCAACGTGCAGAACCTCGTCACCACCGGCATCGGGCTGAACGACGGCCTGCGCGACGCCTGGATCGAGGAGTGATCCTCTCCCCGCGCGGACCCGGGTCCGCGCGTCCTGCCCCGAGGAAAGGTCCCTCATGGTGATCCTCACAGCGATCCTGAGCCGGCTGGCCAAGGCGATCCTCACGCTCCTCGCGATCGCGGTCCTGAACTTCTTCCTGATCCATGCCGCGCCGGGCGATCCGGCGGCGGTCCTGGCAGGCGAGGCCGGTGCCGCCGATCCGCAGTTCATTGCGCAATTGCGTGAACGGTTCGGCCTAGATCAGCCCTTCCACGTTCAGCTCTGGACCTATGTGAGCAACGTCCTGACGCTCGATCTGGGCTATTCGTTCCGACAGGACGCGCCGGTGAGCCAGCTCATCGCCGACCGCCTCCCCGCGACGCTCCTGCTCACGGCCACGGCCTTCGTCATCTCGCTCACGCTGGGCACCGCCTTCGGCGTCCTGGCCGCGTCGCAGCGCGGGCGCCCCGCCGACAGCTTGATCACCACCTTCGCGCTCCTCTTCTACGCCACCCCGCTCTACTGGGCGGCCCTGATGGCGATCCTCGTCTTCTCAGTTCAGCTGGGCTGGCTGCCGGGCTTCGGCTTCGAGACGGTGGGGGGCGGTTACGGCGGGCTCGAACGGGTCCTCGACGTGGCGCGCCATCTGGTCCTGCCGGCACTCACGCTGGGGCTCTTCTTCATGGCCGTCTACATGCGCCTCACCCGCTCCTCCATGCTCGAGGTCGCGCAGATGGATTTCGTGAAGACCGCCCGCGCCAAGGGCCTGCGCGGATCGGTGATCCAGCGCCGGCACATCCTGCGAAACGCCCTCCTGCCGGTCGTCACCCTCGCGGGCCTGCAGGCGGGACAGCTCGTCGGCGGTGCGGTCCTGACGGAGACGGTCTTCGCCTGGCCGGGCATCGGGCGGCTGATGTTCGAAAGCCTCGAGGCGCGGGACTATAACACCATCCTCGGCGTCTTCATCGTCTCCGCCGCGATGGTGATCCTCTTCAACATCGCCACCGACCTCATCTACCGCCTCATCGACCCCAGGATCGGAGCAAAGGCATGAAGCTGTGGAAACGTTTCGCCCGTAATCGCGCCGCATTGGTCGGCCTCGCCGTACTCATCGCAGTGATCGTCTTGGCGCTCGCCGCGCCTCTGCTCTATCCAGGCGGGCCGTGGCGGATGGTGCAACGCCCGTTCCTGCCGCCGATGGGCGTCGACGGACTCTATCTCGGGACCGATACGCTCGGACGCGACGTGGCCGCGGGGATCGTCTACGGCGCCCGGGTCTCGCTCCTCGTGGGCCTCGTCTCCACCCTCGTCGCGCTCTGCATCGGGGTGCCTCTCGGCGCGGTAGCGGGGTTCTACGGCGGCTGGACCGACGAGGGCGCCATGCGGTTCACGGAATTCTTCCAGACGATCCCGAACTTCGCGCTGGCCATCGTCCTCGTGGCGATCCTGCAACCGACGCTGGGCTCGATCACGCTCGCCATCGCCATCGTCTCCTGGCCGCCCGTGGCGCGGCTCGTCCGGGCCGAGGTCATGTCGCTCAGGAAACGCGAATTCGTCGACGCGGCGCATCTCGCCGGTCTCTCGCGGCCCCGCATCCTGATCTCCCAGGTCCTTCCGAACGCGGTCTCGCCCATCATCGTCATGGCCTCGCTCATGGTCGCCACGGCCATCCTTCTCGAAAGCTCTCTCGCCTTCCTCGGTCTCGGCGATCCAAATGCCATGTCTTGGGGCTACATGATCGGAGCTGCACGCACCGTGATCCGCTCCGCCTGGTGGCTGAGCTTCTTTCCGGGCATCGCGATCATCATCACGGTGCTCGCGCTGAACCTGATCGGCGAGGGGCTGAACGATGCGCTAAATCCCAATCTCGAACGCGCGGGCAAGCCATGACCGAGCCGATCCTGACCATCGAGCGGCTGACCATCGACCTGCCGCGGGGCGCCGACCGGCCGCATGCGGTGGAGAACCTGAGCCTCGAGCTTCGGCGTGGTGAAATCCTCTGCATGGTCGGCGAATCCGGCTCCGGCAAGTCGATGACCGCGAACGCGCTGATGGGGCTCCTGCCGGGCGGCGTGCGGGTCGGTGCGGGCCGCGCGCTCTTTCACGGCGGCGACGTCCTGCGGTTGACCGAGCGCGAGGCCCGCAAGATACGCGGGGCGCAGATCGCGATGATCTTCCAGGAGCCGATGACCGCGCTCAATCCGCTGATGCGCATCGGCGACCAGATCGCGGAGGTCTTCGCGGCCCATGACCGCCATTCCGCCTCCGAACGGCAGGCCCGCGCGCTCGACCTCATCCGCGAGGTACAGCTTCCCGATCCCGAGCAGATCATCCGCGCCTATCCATTCCAGCTTTCGGGCGGGCAGCGCCAGCGGGCCCTCATCGCCATGGCGCTCGCGCTCGAGCCGGACATCCTGATCGCCGACGAGCCCACCACGGCGCTCGACGTGACGACGCAGGCGCAGATCCTGCGCCTGATCCTCGATCTGCGCGACCGGCGCGGCATGGCGGTCATGTTCATCACCCACGATTTCGGCGTCGTGGCCGAGATCGCCGACCGCGTCATCGTGATGCGCTACGGCAAGGTGGTCGAGGCCGGGCCCGCGGAGAAGGTCCTGAAGTCCCCCGAGGACGGCTATACCCGCGCCCTTCTCGACGCGATCCCCACGGGACACGTGCCGCAGAACGCGGCGGTCGAGGACGCGCCCGCGCTCGAGGTGAGGAACCTCTGCAAGACCTACCGCACCGGTGGGGGTTTCAGGCGCAAGGCCCGCACCGTGACGGCGGTGAACGACGTGAGCCTCACCGTCGCGCGCGGCGAGGTTCTGGGCCTCGTCGGCGAAAGCGGATCCGGCAAATCCACGCTCGGCCGTGCCATCGTACGACTCGTCACCCCGGACAGCGGACAGGTCGTGGTGGGCGGCACCGACCTCGCCACGCTTTCCGAGGAGGAGATGCGGCGCCAGCGCAACAAGGTGCAGATGGTTTTCCAGGATCCCTACGCCTCGCTCAATCCGCGTCAGCGTATCATCCGCGCGCTCATCGACGGCCCCGTCGCGCGCGGCGTACCGAAGGACAAGGCTCGTGCCCGGGCGCGCGAACTGCTCGACATTGTGGGGCTCGGGGCGGACAGCGCGGACCGATTCCCGCACGAGTTCTCCGGCGGCCAGAGGCAGCGGATCGGCATCGCGCGCGCGCTCGCGATGGATCCCGAACTCATCATCGCCGACGAGGCGGTCTCGGCCCTCGACGTCTCGATCCAGGCGCAGGTCCTCGATCTGCTGCGCGACCTCAGGGCGCGCATGAAGCTCTCGATCCTCTTCATCACCCACGACCTGCGCGTCGCGGCGCAGCTCTGCGACCGGATCGCGGTGATGCAGAACGGACGGATCGTGGAGGTCGGGCCGGTCCACGACGTGTTCCTCTCGCCGCAGGAAGAGTACACGCGGACGCTACTCGCCGCCGTTCCGGGCGCCGATTGGGCCCGCGAGACCGCGGTCGCATCGTGACGGCATCGAGGAACCCAAATCCCCGAAAAGGGCAATCAGGCGGGACACCCGGCCCGCGCGCCGGATCTCCGGCAGGAAAGGACGCATCATGAGCGTGGACGCGACGACGAAGACCGATCTGGGCGAGATGGGCGCGGGAGAGCTCTCGCGCCTCTACGCCTCCGGGGAGGCGTCCCCGGTCGAGGCCGTCCGGACGAGCTTCGAGCGCATCGCGCGGTTCGACGGGGCGGTGAATGCCTTCGTCCATCTCGACGAGACGGGCGCGATGGAGGCGGCGCACGCCTCGGAGGCACGCTGGAAGGCGGGCGAGCCGCGTGGCCCCCTCGACGGCGCGGCGGTAACGATCAAGGAATTGACGCCGGTCGAGGGCTGGCCCTGGCGCCGCGGCTCGGCCCTGCTGTCCGAGGTGGTGGCTGGTCACGAGATCCTCATCGTGGAGCGGCTGCGTGCGGCCGGCGCCGTCCTGATCGGCGCCACGGCCTCGCCCGAACTGGGCTGGAAGGGCCTCACCCACGGCCCCTTCAACGGCAATACCGTCAATCCCTGGAACACGTCCCGTGCCTCGGGCGGTTCTTCGGGCGGCGCCGCGGTCGCGGCCGCGCTCAACATGGGCACGCTGCACGAAGGGTCGGACGGCGCGGGCTCGATCCGCATTCCGGGCAGCTTTTGCGGTGTCTTCGGCATCAAGCCCACCTTCGGCTGGATCCCCGCCGACGCCCCCTCGCCCCTGCGCGAACTGGCCCATCGCGGCCCCCTGACGCGCAGCGTCGCCGACAGTGCGCTGTTTCTGAACGCCGTCACGGGCGCCTCCCCGCGTGCGCTCTACGGCGATTGCCCACCCTCCGTGCCGGACTGGACCGAGATAATCGCGGGCGGCGTAAACGGACTGCGCGTGGGGCTCTGCCTCGATCTCGGACAGGGCGGTGTGGAGCCCGACGTCCGCGCGGCGATCCTGCGGACGGCCGAGAGGCTGGCCGATCTCGGGGTGCGGGTCGACGAGGTTTCCTCGCCCTTCGCCTCGCCGCTCGAGGCGCTGCAGACGATCTGGTTCGCCGCGGAGTCCGCGAGCGTCGACGCCATCGCGAAGACCGAGGCGGACCGTGCCGCGCTCGATCCGGGCCTGCGCGCCATCGCCGACAAGGGGCGCGAGATCTCCGCCCGGCGCTATATCGAGGCGCTGGCCACGCGGGCCGAGCTGAAGGTCGCCATGGCGAAGTTTCACACGACCTACGACGCGCTCCTGACGCCCACGATGCCGCGCACCGCCCTGCCCGCGGGCATCGATCTGCCGCACAACGAGGGGATGTCGGACTGGACCGAATGGAGTCCGTTCACCTACCCCTTCAACCTGACGGGCCAGCCGGCGGTGACCGTGCCGTGTGGTTTCGATGCGGGCGGTCTGCCGATCGGGGCGCAGTTCGCCGCAGCGCGGTTCCGCGACGAGGTGGTCCTGCGGCTCGCCGCCGCTTACCAGGGCGCCCATCCCGAACCCTTCCCCGACATGCCTCGCGACGATGCGGCCTGAACCCCTTGCGGCGCCGGGTCTCGATCCGAGCCTCGCCGACATCGCGCCGCAGATCACGCCCGAGGTCGCGGCGGAGATCGCACGCGTGCATTATGGCGTCGTGGGCGCGGCGACATCCCTGCCCGGAGAGAAGGACAGCAATTTTGCGATCACGTCGGAGTGCGGCACGCGTCTCTTCCTCAAGATCGTCAGCCCCGGCGAGCCGCCGGAGATTTCCGACTTCCATACCGAAGCGCTTGTCCATCTCGAGGCCCGAGCCGCCGAGCTTCCAATCCTGCGTCTGCGCCGCACCCTGACCGAGGCGCCGTCGCTGCGGCTCGATTTCGGGGCAGGCGACAGGCGGACCGTCCGGGCGACGAGTTTCGCCCACGGCCGCGCGCAGACCGACTGCCACCGCAACGCCGCACAAAGCCGTGCGATCGGCGCCGTCGCCGCGCGCCTGCAGACGGCGCTTGCCGATTTCCGCCACCCGGCCGACGGCCATCGCACCACCTGGGATCTCGCCAGAGCCGGCGAGCTGCGCGACCTTCCGGTTCGTTTCCCCGAGGCGGCGCAATCGCGCCGCGTAGCCCGTGCCCTCGCGGCGTTCGACGAGCGCGTCACCGCGGATCTGCCGAGGCAGGTGGTTCATAACGACATGAACACCGACAACGTCCTGATGGACCCCCGGGACCCCGCCCGCGTCAGCGGCATCATCGATTTCGGCGACATGGTCCGCACGGCGCGGGTCTTCGACGCGGCCATCGGCGCCGCCCACCAGATGGGCCGGTCCGAGGATCCGCTCGACCCCGCCTGCGCCTTCCTCTCGGGATTCTCCGCCGAACGGCCGCTCGACGAGGCGGAGATCACCCTCCTGCCCGCCGCGATCGAAGCACGCATGGCGATGCGCGTCCTGATCCCGCAGGCCCGTGCCGACCGCCTCCCGGAGCGGAGGGCCTACATCCTGCGCAACAGCTCCGATGTCTGGCGGCAGTTCGACCGTCTCGACGCAATGCCGCGCGACAGGATCGCCGGACGCATCGCGGAGGCGTGCGCCCGATGAGCGAGACCACGATCGAACGGCGGCGCCGGCTTCTGGGCGGCTCCTACCGCCTCTTCTACGACGAACCGCTCGAGATCGTCCGGGGCGACGACGTCTGGCTCCACGACAGCGCGGGACGGCGGTATCTCGACGCCTACAACAACGTGCCCTGTGTCGGTCACGCCAACCCGCGGGTGGCCGCCCGCGTTGCCGAGCAGATGGGGCGGCTCAACACCCATACGCGTTATCTCGACACGGCGATCCTCGACTATTCCGAAGCGCTGCTCGACACCTTCCCGGACGCGATCTCGCAGGTAATGTATACCTGTACGGGATCCGAAGCGGTCGATCTCGCGCTTCGGATCGCCGCCCGGCACAACGGCGGCGCAGGCATCGTCGTGACCGACAACGCCTATCACGGCACGAGCGCGGCGGTCGCCGCGATCTCCCCGTCCCTCGGACCCGGTGTGCCGATCGGGCCGCATGTGCGCACCGTCGCCCCGCCGCTCGATGGCGACGGCGACGCTTTCGCGGGGCGGATCGCCGCCGCTTTCGCCGATCTCGCGCGTCACGGCATCACGCCGCTGGCGTTCATCGCCGACGGCATCTTTTCCTCCGACGGGGTCGTCGCCGATCCGCCGGGACTTCTCGCTCCCGCCCTTGACGCGGTCCATGCGGCCGGGGCGCTTTATATCGCCGACGAGGTCCAGCCGGGTTTCGGCCGTCTCGGACCGGATATGTGGGGGTTCGCACGGCATGGGATCACGCCCGACCTCGCCGTGATGGGCAAGCCGATGGGGGGCGGCCTGCCGATCGCCGCGGTCGCGCTCCGCCCCGAGATCGGTGCGGCGTTCGGAGAGACGGTACGCTACTTCAACACCTTCGCCGGTGGTCATGTGACGATCGCGGCCGCCGCGGAGGTGCTTTCGATCCTGACGGAGCCCGGCTTCCTCGACCGCGTGGGTGAGAGCGGCACACATCTCCGCACGGGCCTCCGTGCGCTTGCCGACAGGTCGGAGGCTATCGTCGAGGTGCGCGGCGCGGGCCTTTTCGCCGGAGTGGAGATGGCTGTCCCCGCGGGCCGGATCGTCGAGGCGATGCGACGCCGCGGGGTCCTCCTCAATGCATCCGGCCCCAAGGGCGACGTCCTGAAGATCCGCCCGCCATTGACGTTCACGCCGGCGCATGGGGATCTGCTTCTCGATGCCTTGTCGGACGCCCTGGAAGAGGTCGCCTGACCGGTGCCCTTTTTGCCGAGAGCGGATAAGGCCCAACCTGCGAACTCCGATCGTGCGAGGGATACACCCAGATTGGGTTGACGGTATCGGCGAAACTCCGGTGCCCAGTCGCGCCAGTATCCGACGCTCGCGTGGGGCAATGCGGGATGTTTGATCTTTCACGAGAGCATAGCAGCTTCCTTGCACTCGCGTCCGTCTCAGCGGCACGTGACTAGCAGGCGCGTTCGGGAAGCGCGTGCGCTTGGATCACGTTCCAGCCAATCTCCCCCATGCGGATGCATGAGGGGATATTTCGCAGATGCGCCCGATCAGGCGTCGGGATCGCCCTCGCCCTCGGTCCGCTCGGGGGCGCGATCGGGCCAGAAGCGGATGCCGGGGCGGGCCTCGCCACCGCCGAGGGCGGCCACGGTCCCGTCCGCGCGCCAGCAGGCCGCGCCCTCCATCACGCCGTCCGCTCCGAAGGAGATGGCGTTCATCCCGCCGCCGACATGCGGCATCACGCGCACCTCGTGGCCGCGCGCGCGAAGCGCCGGGGCCATCGGTTCCAGCGCCCTCTCGACCTCGAGATGATGCCCCTCGGTCCAGATCCGCGGCGATTCGATCGCCTCCTGAAGCGGCATGGCGTGATCCACGAGATTGACGATGGCCTGCAGCGCGGAGGGAAAGATCCGCAGGCCGCCGGGAAGCCCCAGGGCGAAACGGATCCGCCCGTCCTTCAGGACCATCATCGGCGCCATCGAGGTGGGCACCCGCTTGCCCGGCGCGACCGAAAGCGCCCGTCCCGGATGGGGATCGAAGTTCATCATGTAGTTGTTCGGGATGATCCCGGTCCCGGGCACCATGAAACGCGCACCGAAGATCCCGTTGATCGTATGCGTCGCGGAGACGACGTTGCCGTCGCGATCGGCCACGGTCACATGGGTGGTGTCGGCGCTCTCGTATGCGCTGGACCCTCCGTCTCGCGCGACGCCGTCCAGACGGGCCAGCGAGGCTTCGGCATAGGCCTTCGAAGTCAGCTTCTCCACCGGAACATCGACGAAATCCGGGTCCCCGCTCGTCGCGCGCCGATCCTCGAAGGCCAGCCGTATCACCCTCGCCATGAGGTGCAGCCCCTCCTTCGTCCCGAACCCGAGCCCCGCGACGTCGAAATGCTCGAGCAGGTTCAGCATCTCCACGACGTGCACGCCGGAGGAGGCGGGCGGCGGCGGGCCGATCACCTCGTGCCCGCGATAGCTCCCCCGGATCACCTCCCGCTCGCGCACCTCGTAGGCCGCGAGATCGTCACGGTCGAGCCATCCGGCATCCTCGCCGCCGGTGGCGATCCGGTCCGCGAGGGCCGCGCCGAGCGCGCCGCCATGAAGCGCCGCCGCGCCGTCCTTCTCGATGTGCGCGAGCGCCTCGGCGAAATCTCCCTGGACGAGACGGTCGCCCGCCCGGAGCGGCGTGCCGTTCGGCATCATCAGGTTCGAGATCGCCGGATCGCGGGCGAAGTCCGACGCCGCCTCCCCGATTGCGCCGGCGAGGTAATGCGTCACCGCGAAGCCGCGGCGCGCGAGCCCGATGGCGGGCGCGATCACGTCGGCGAAGGGAAGCTTGCCAAACCGCTCCTGCATTCCGCACCAGGCGGCCAGGTTGCCGGGCACCGCGACGGCGGTGGGCCCAAGTTTCGAGCGCTGCCCCACCGTTTCCATATGATCGGGCGGCTCGTCGGAGACGGGCTCGTAGCTGTCCGCCTTCATCGCGGCCGGGGCGTAGGCGAGCCCGTCGATCACCCGGTGAGACCCATCGGCAAGGCGAATATGCGCCATGCCGCCGCCCGCGATGCCCACCATCATCGGCTCGACCACGCAGAGCGCGAGGAGCGAGGCCACCGCCGCATCGACGGCGTTGCCGCCAGCGGCGAGCATCTCGTATCCGGCAGCCGTCCCCCGCGGATGGTTGGTCACGACCACGCCGCCGTATCCCCTTGCCGGTGTCTTCTCTGGTGTCATCAGACGATCCTTTCTTCCTGTCGGCCGGCCGGAACCGAGTTCGGGCCCTAGAGGCCCGGGCGGCGCACATGTGTCAGCGCAACGCGGCCATGAGTTTAGGCATGGGTTGCAGATGACGGTCGAGCACGTCGAGCGCCGCCGCCTCGTCCTGCGCCTGCAGCGCCTCGACCAATTCGCGATGCTCGCTCTCGATGATATCGTTCTTGCCCACACCCAGCTGGAGGGAAAGCATCGCCACCCGCGTGAGGCTCGCTCGAAGGCTGTCGAAGACCTGTAGGAGGACCTGGTTGCCACTCGCGGCAATCACCTGTCGGTGAAAGAGGCGGTTGATCTCGACGCAGGCGGGCAGATCGGTGGGGTCGAGCGCCTCGTGCCTGCGACAGATCTCTAGGAGATCGTCGGGGACGGGCCGGGACTCGCGGCAGATACGGCTGACCGCATGCCGCTCGATGATGCTGCGCACCTCGAAGAGGTCGCGCAATTCTTCCGCCGAGAGCGGCTTGACCAGCGCGCCGCGCCGGGGATGCAATTCAACGAACCCTTCCGCCGCAAGGCGATTAAGGGCCTCTCGCACCGGCGATCTCGATACGCCGGTCGCCTCGCAGGCGGTGGCCTCCTCGATGAACTCGCCGGGTGCGAAGTCCCCCGCGATGATGCCGGCGCGAATGCCCCGGTAGGCCCGTTCACGAGCCGATTCCGATGGAATTCGCGGTTCGCCGATCTTTTGCGCAGGATGCATGCCAAGCGATTTGTCCAAGCGGTATCTCCTCGCGGCCCGGCCCATTCTCCTTACCAAAGGTCACACTGGGCTGGACAGACCCGAATTCTTCCTCTTGTATACACGACGTAGACAGGACGGCAATGGAATCGACTCGATGGATGGATCGCAGGAGATCAATCGGAAGACCTGGAGGGTCGGCGTCGATTCCGGAGGGACCTTCACCGACATCTGCATGTTCGACGAGGAGACCGGACGTTTCGCGGTCTGGAAGGTCCCCTCGACACCGGACGATCCGTCACGGGGTATCAGCGACGCCGTCGCCCAGGGTATGCGCAACCGGACGGATGCCCGGAGCGATCCGGCGCGCGCGATCGCCTATCTCGGACATGGCACGACGGTCGCGACGAACGCGCTCATCACCCATCGCGGCGCGAAGGTAGGCCTCCTGACGACGGACGGGTTCCGGGACCTGCTCGAGGTCGGCCGGCAGAAGCGCCCCGATCTCTACGACATCTTCGCCGACAAGCCGATCACCCTCGTCCCGCGCGCGCTGCGCTTCGAGGTGCCCGAACGTGTCCTGCATACCGGGGAGATCCTCGCCCCGCTCGACGAGGCGGCGGTGCGAGACCGGGCGCGCGCGATGCGGCGGGCGGGCGTGGAGGCCGTGGCGATCTGCTTTCTCTATGCCTTCGTCAACCCCGCCCACGAAAAGGCCGCGCGCCGCATCGTGGCCGAAGAGCTTCCGGATGCATTCATCACGGCAAGCCACGAGATCGCGCCTGAATTCCGCGAGTTCGAGCGCCTCTCGACCAGTACGGTCAACGCCTATCTCGGGCCGATCATGCATCGCTACATCAGCCGTCTCGCGCCCCGGCTCGAGGAGCTGGGCCTCGGCGTAGCGCCGCATCTGACACAATCGAACGGCGGCGTCGTGCGGTTCGAGGCGGCGGCGGAGACGCCCGTACGCGCCGTGCTCTCGGGCCCCTCTACCGGCGTGGTCGCGGCACAGGCGATCGGCGCGGCCTCGGGCTTTGCAGACGTCATCACCTTCGACATGGGCGGCACGTCGAGCGACGTGGCGCTCCTCGCCGGGGGCGAGGTCGTTCTGACGAGCGAGAGCGTGGTCCACGGCTATCCGATAAAGGCGCCGATGCTCGACATCCATACGGTGGGCGCGGGCGGCGGATCCATCGCGCGGATCGATGCGGGCGGACTTCTGAAGGTCGGCCCCGAAAGCGCGGGCGCCGATCCGGGCCCGGTCTGCTACGGGCGGGGCGCGACGGAGCCGACCGTGACCGATGCGAACATCGTGCTGCAGGTGCTCAACCCCACCCATCTTCTCGGCGGTCGGATGGAGGTACGGCGCGATCTTGCGATAGACGCGATCGGCGTCATGGCCGAAACCCTCGGCATGGGGCCTATGGAGACGGCGCAGGGCATCATCTCCGTCGTCACCGCGAACATGGCCAAGGCGATCCGGGTGATCTCCGTCCAGAAAGGGCACGATCCCCGCGCCTACGCGCTGATGGCCTTCGGCGGCGCGGGCCCGCTCCATGCCGTGCGGCTCGCGCAGGAGCTCGGGATGACACGGGTGATCGTGCCGCCCACGCCCGGCACACTCTGCGCTTTGGGCCTGCTGCTCACCGATCTGCGGGCGGATTTCTCCCAGACCCGCCTGATCCCCCTCGAAGAGGCCGCCATCGACGAGATCGCCGCTGCCGTCGGACAGGCCGAGGCGGAGGCCAGGGATTGGTTCGACGCGGAGGGGATCGCCCCCGACCGCCAGAACTTCTCGCGCCGGATCGACATGCGCTACGAAGGGCAGAATTACGAGTTGTCCATCGCGGTGCCCGAGGGCGAGATCACGTCGCGCACACTCGAGACGCTGGCCGCGCGCTTCGCCGAGGCCCATGACCGTCTCTACGGCTTTTCGGTCGAGGGGGAGCGGATCTTCTGCGTGACCTTCCGCGCCGAGGCCTCGGGCTCGGTCGACAAGGCCACCCTCCCGCATCGTCCGCTGGGCGATGCCGACCCAATGACGGCCGTGATCGGCACGCGGTCGGTCTGGTATCCCGAGACGCGCGATTTCGCGGAAACCGTTCTCTACGACCGCGACCGACTGGCGCCCGGCATGAAGATCGAGGGGCCGGCCATCGTGGAGCAGATGGATACGACCACGCTCGTTCCTCCGGGCGTCACCGGCGCGGTCGACGCGACCGATACGCTCATCCTGGAGGTGCCGCGATGACCCGTGCCACGTCGCTCGATCCGATCACCGTGGAAGTGATCGGCGCCGCGCTCTCCTCGATCGTCGACGAAACCGGCGAGGCGCTCGTCCGGGCGTCCTACTCGACCAACATCAAGGAGCGGCGCGACTGCTCCACGGCGCTCTTCGATCTGGAGGGGCGCACGCTCTGCCAGGCGGAGCACGTTCCGGTGCATCTGGGCAGCTTCCTCGACTTCATCCCGATGGTGATGGCCGAACACGATCCGGCAGAGATGCGGCCCGGCGACGCTTTCGTCGGCAATGACGCCTATCTCGGGGGCGGCACCCACCTGCCCGACATCGTGCTCGCGGAGCCGATCTTCGTCGACGGCCGGATGGTCGCCTGGACGGTGAATCTCGCGCATCATTCCGATTTCGTCGATCGCGGCCATGCACATATCTACCAGGAAGGGCTGCGGATCCCGCCGATCCGCCTCTGCCGCGCGGGCGAGATGCAGCAAGACGTGCTGAACCTCATCCTGCACAATTGCCAGGTGCCGCGGGAACGGCTTTCCGACCTGCGGGCGCAGCGGGCCGCGAACCGCGTGGGCGTGCAGCGCTTCCAGGAACTCTGCGCGCGCCACGGGGCGGAGACGGTCCTCGCCGCGGGCGAGGCACTTCTCGACTATGCGGAGCGGAAGATGCGCGCGGGGCTCGCGGCCCTGCCCGACGGGCGCTGGAGGTTCGAGGACGTCTTCGACAATCTCGAAGTGCCCGAGCCGCTGCCCCTTGCCGTGACGATCACGATCGCGGGTGGCGACATCGCGCTCGACTTCGAGGCACCGCCGCAGACGCGCACGGGCATCAACATGACCCGCACCGCGCTTCTCGCCACGGTCTACTATATCGTGAAATCCGTCGTCGATCCGACGGTCCTGCCGAATGCGGGCCTCTCGCGGCCGATCACGGTCACCGCCCCCGACGGAAGCCTCCTAAGCTGCGCGCATCCCGCGGCCGTCAACGGGCGGGTCCAGACCTGCCAGAGGGTCGCCGACCTGATCCTCGGGGCCTTCGCGCAAGCCGTGCCGGAACGCGTCTCCGCCTGCACCAACTCGGCCTGCACCGTGGCACTCTTTTCCGGCACGCGAACGAGCGGGCCTTCGGCGGGCGAGTACTGGATCTATCTCGAGACGATCGGCGGCGGCGGCGGTGCGCGCCCGGATGCGGACGGGCTCGACGGCATCCACGTCCATACCACCAACACCTCCAACCTGCCCGTGGAGGCGCTCGAGGTCGAGTATCCCCTGATCCTCGAGCGCTACGAACTCGTCGACGGATCGGCCGGACCGGGTCGGCAGCGCGGCGGGATGGGCCTCAGGCGCGTCTACCGCGCCACGGAGGATTGCATGGTCGGCGTCGATATCTCGCGCAACCGTTCGCGGTCCTGGGGCCTGCAGGGCGGTGGCGAAGGCGGCCACGGGAGCTTCCGCGTCTCACCTGAGGCCGCGCCGTTCGAGCGGGGCCGCGGTGTCCTGCGGGCGGGCGAATGGCTGGAGGTCGTGACGCCCGGTGGCGGCGGCTATGGCCGGGCCGAGGAACGCGAAGACGATATCGATATGGAGACCCTCGCGGCCGAATAGGCCCGTTCGCGACAATCGACGGGACGCGGCCGCCAAGAGCCCGCCCGACCAACAAAGGAGATCGATCGATGACTGGAACCTTGAACCGCCGTGGATTCCTGGCAAGCACCGGCGCGGCGGCCGGCGCCCTGACCTTCCTCGGGCCTAAGGGCCTGAAGGCCCAGGAGGGCCAGACGCTCCGCTATGCCCTCTCGACCTATCCGCCGAGCTTCGATGCCTGGGCCTCGACGGGCTCCGCGGCGGGGGCGATCAAGCTGATGATCCATCGCGGGCTTCTGAGCTACGGACCCGACGGCGCCCTGCGCGGCGAACTCGCCGAGAACTGGGAGGTCGACGACGAGGGCGCCTGGGTCTTCACGCTCCGCGAGGGGGCGTTTTGGCACGACGGCTCTCCGGTGACGTCGGCCGACGTGGCCTGGACCGTTACTGAAGCCCAGAAGCCCGATTCCGCCGCGCTCTTCCAGGCGCAGCTTGCCCTCATCACCTCCGTCGAGACGCCGGACGAGCGCACCGTGCGGATGGTCACAGATCGCCCGCTCGCCACCCTGCCCGGCTGGTTCGCGCATTACCACATGCCGATCCTCAAGGACGGCGAGGCGCAGGACAGCCTTATCGGGGCCGGCCCGTTCACCTTCGACAGCACGGAGCGCGGCGTCTCCATCCGCCTCGGCGCCTTCGGCGACTACTACAAGGAGGGGCTTCCGAAGCTCGGCGGGATCGAGGCCATCGTCTATGCCGACGAGAACCTCCGCGTCACGGCACTCGAGGCGGGCGACGTCGATCTCATCGAGTACGTCCCGTGGCAGGCGATGCAGCAGATCGAGGACAATTCGTCCCTGAAGCTCGACGCGGTCGACGGGCCGTTCATGTACCTCACCTTCAACGGCTCGCGCCCGCCCTTCGACAATCCGCTTGTGCGCCGTGCCGTAGCCCACGCCATCAACCGCGACGACATCGCCGCGGCCGCCTTCTACGGACGGGGCGGGTCGCTCGCGCATCTTCCGATCGCCGATGCCTCAGAGTTCTACCAGGAGGATCTCTCCCAGGGCTGGGCTTACGATCCGGAGCAGGCGCAGGCGCTCCTGGCGGAGGCGGGCTACCCGGACGGGTTCGACTGCGTGATGCTGTCAACCGCGCAATACGGGATGCACCAATCCACGGCCGAGGTCTGCCAGGCCTACCTGTCGATGGTGGGGATCAACGTCCAGCTCGACCTGCCGGAATGGGCGACCCGGGTCCAGAAGGGAAATGACGGGCAATACGACCTCGCGGTGATGGGCACGACGGCCGACAACAACGATCCCGACGGCCTGGCCACCGTCCTCGACGGATCGCTGCCCCCCTCCTTTGTACGCAGCTACGGGATGGAGACGCCGGAGATCTCCGATCTCTTCGCGCGTGCCCGGGCGACGTTCGACCTGGAGGAGCGCATCGCGCTCTACCGGCAACTGGAAGAGATCGCGCTTGAGACGACGCCGATGACGGGCCTCGCCTGGCGCTCGCAGGGCTACGCGATGAAGTCGGGTATCGAGGGCTTCACCAACCTTCCGGGGCAGCTCACCTTCTACTCCCCGATCACCCTCGAAGACGTCATGGCCGGCTGATCGCGACCGATGATCCGCTATGTCGCGATACGGAGCTTGACGGCGATCTTCCTCGTCTGGGTCGTCGTCACGCTCGTCTTCATGCTCCTGCACCTCGTGCCGGGCGATCCGGCTGAATTGCTGCTGAGCCAGGGCTCGATCGCGGCCGACCCCGCCGCGGTCGCGGCACTGCGGGAACGGATGGGGCTCAACGATCCGATCTGGCAGCAATATCTCGACCATCTCGGCGGCGTCGTCACCGGGGATTTCGGCGCCTCCTTCCGCGACGGCGCGCCGGTAGCGGAGCAGATCGCGACGCGGTTGCCGCGCACGCTCGAGATCATCATCGCGGCTGCCGTGATCGCCGCGGCGGCCGGAATCCCCGTCGGCACCTACGCGGCCATCCGGGCGGGCGGGCGCGTGGACGGCTTCGTCAATTTTCTCGCCTCCGCGGCGATGTCGACGCCGGTCTTCGTGGTGGGCTCCGTCGTCATCCTGCTCTTCGCGCAGCAACTCCGCATTCTTCCCGCGGGCGGCTACGTGCCGTTCTCGGTCGATCCCGTCCAGCATCTGAAGCTCCTCCTGATGCCCGCGGGCACCGTCGCGCTTGCCCTCTGGGCCGTGATCGTGCGGATGAGCCGGGGCGCCGTGCTCGAGGTCCTGCAGAGGGATTACGTCCGGACCGCCCGCGCCAAGGGGCTCGGGCGCGGCCCGATCCTGCGCCGCCACGTCGTGCGCACCGCCCTCATCCCCGTCCTGACCGTGCTGGGCCTCGAGATGGGAACGCTGATCGGCGGCACGGTGCTCGTGGAATACGTCTTCAACTGGCCGGGTCTCTCGGGCTATCTCGTCGCGGCGGTCGATGCGCGGGATTACCCCGAAGTGGTCGGCATCGTCATGACGATCTCTGTCATCTTCGTGTTCCTCAACCTCGCCGTCGATCTCGTCAACGCGCTCCTCGACCCGCGCATCTCGCTGGTGCGCCGATGACCCGCGCGCAACGCAAGCTGATCCTACCCGCCACGCTCGCGGCCCTGGTCGTGGCCGTGATCGTCCTCGCGCCGGTCCTGCCGCTTCCGGATGTCCGGTCGATGGATGTCCCGAACCGGTTTGCCGGTCCGTCCGCGACGCATTGGCTCGGCCAGGACGAGTTCGGACGCGACGTTCTCGCCCGCCTGATCTGGGGCGGCCGCGCCTCGCTCTTCATCGCCGTGGGATCGGCGCTCGCCGCGGCCGTGATCGGGACGGTTCTCGGGCTTCTCGGCGGCTACTTCCGCGGGCTCGTCGAATTCGTGACGGTCCGCGCGGCCGAGGTGATCCTTTGCCTGCCGCCGCTTCTCCTCGCACTTCTCGTCGTGACGATCCTCGGCGCGGGGACCTGGCCGCTGATCCTCGCGCTCACGATCCTCTACACGCCGATCTATGCGCGCGTCGTCTATTCCGCCACGCTGCAGGTCCGCTCGCTCGACTACGTCACGGCGCAGAAGGCGATGGGCGCCTATCCCCTGCGGATCCTCGCGACCACGGTCCTGCCGAACGTAATGCCGCCGCTCCTCGTGCAGATCTCGCTCGTCGTGGCCTCCGCGATGCTGATCGAGAGCGGCCTGAGCTTTCTCGGGCTCGGGGTCGTGCCGCCGACGCCGTCGTGGGGCCTGATGATCCAGGCGGCGCGTGGATCGATGGAGGTGGCGCCGATGCTGCTTCTCTGGCCCTCCCTGGCGCTCGCGGGCACGATCCTGACCTTCAATTTCCTCTGCGACCGGCTGCAGACGGCGCTCGATCCGCGGGGCATCACCGCGGGCGGTGCGCTCTGGCTGCGCGGGGGTGGATCACGGGGCGCCGTGCCGCGCTCCGCCCGGCGAGCTGCCGCCCCGAAGCAGGACACCCTGCTCGAGGTGGAGGGAATGTCGATCGCAGCGCAAAACGCGGGCACGTCGCTGGAGCTCGTCCGGCGCGTCTCGGTGACCGTCAGGCGGGGCGAGACGGTCGCGCTCGTGGGCGAATCCGGCTCGGGCAAGAGCATCACCGGCCTCGCGCTCACGGGCCTCCTGCCCGACGCGCTCTCGATCACGGGGGGCGACGTGCGGTTCGTCGCGCGGGACGGCGAGGAGATCGACCTCGGCGCGCTCGACGAAGCGGGGTTCCGGCGCATCCGAAGCGGCGAGATCTCCATGGTGTTCCAGGATGCCGCCGCCTCGCTCAATCCGGTGCTCCGGATCGGCGAGCAGGTAGCGGAGGCGCTCCGGGCGCATGGCGGGGCACGCGGACGCGACGTCGACGCGCGCGTCGTCGAACTGCTGCGCCAGGTGGGCCTGCCCGATCCCGAGCGCCGCGCCAGGGCCTACCCGCACGAACTCTCGGGCGGCCAGCGGCAACGCGCGATGATCGCCGTCGCGGTGGCGAACAATCCGCGCCTGCTCATCGCGGACGAGCCGACGACCGCACTCGATCCGACGATCCAGGCGCAGATCCTCGAACTTTTCCGCTCGCTGAAGAAGGCGACGCCGGACATGGGCCTCATCTTCATCACCCACGACCTCGCCGTGGTGGCGGAGATCGCGGACCGGGTGACGGTCATGTATGCGGGCGAGGTCGTCGAGGACGGGCCGGCGGACGAGGTCTTCGCGCATCCGCACCATCCCTATACCGCCGCGCTTCTCGCATCCGTCCCCGAGGGCGGAACGGACCGGCTGGTCGCGATCCCCGGTACCGTCCCCCTGCCCGACGCGATGCCCGAGGGATGCCGGTTCGCCCCGCGCTGCAGCCACGCGCGGGATGTCTGCCGGACCGGGTCGCCACCCACCTCCCATCCGACGCCGGAACGACGCACCCGGTGCGTCCGCTGGAAGGAGATCGCCTGATGCCGGAGACCTCGCTCATCGAGGCCCATGGACTGGGCCGCAACTACCCCATGCGGCAGGGGCTTCTCGGCCGCCAGAAGGACGTCTGGGCCGTCCGGGACGTGAGCCTCAACATGGTTCGCGGGGAAAGCGTCGGGGTCGTGGGCGAATCCGGCTGCGGCAAGTCCACGCTCGGCCGGATGATGATGGGCCTCGAGGATCCGAGCATCGGCTCGGTCCGGTTCGACGGACGCGACATTGCCGGGCTGCGCGGAGCGGAACGGCGACGCCTCGCCCGCCGGATGCAGATGGTGTTCCAGGATCCCTTCGGCTCGCTCGATCCCCGCCGGTCCGTCGGCGCGCAGATCGCGGACGGTCTCCGCATCCACAAGATCGTGCCCGCAAGGGAGATCGCGGACGAGACCACGCGGCTTATCGAGCAGGTGGGCCTGTCGTCCGCCGCCATGACCCGCAGGCCGCACGAATTCTCCGGCGGGCAGCGGCAGCGGATCGCGGTCGCGCGCGCCCTCGCCACGCGGCCCGACTTCATCGTCGCTGACGAGCCCATCTCGGCGCTCGACGTGTCGATCCAGGCACAGGTCGTGAACCTGCTCATCGACCTGCGCCGGGATCTGGACCTCGCGATCCTCTTCATCAGCCACGACCTCCATATCGTTCGACATTTCTGCGACCGGATCGTGGTGATGTATCTCGGCCGGATCGTGGAAGAGGGGCCTGCGGAGCAAGTTTTCGGCACGCCCGCCCACCCTTATACCCGCGCGCTTCTCGCCGCGACGCCGTCGCTTCACCCCCGCCCCGATGCGACCGGCGACCGGATCCTGTCGGGCGAATTGCCGAGCCCCTCCAACCCTCCGTCGGGCTGCGCCTTCCGCAAGCGCTGCCCGATCGCGGAACCCGCCTGCGCAAAGGCGGTGCCGCCGCTCGAGGCCGTGGAGGGCGGATGGCGCGCGGCCTGCATCAAGGCGGGGCCGCGGCCCGCGCCGGACGAGACCAAAGAGAAAGGACGACCATGATCGACAAGATTAGGATGGCGGAGCTGACCTCCCAGGAGGCGCGCGAGAACCTCACGGACGACGCGGTGGTGCTCCTGCCGATGGGATCGCTTGAGGATCAGGGCATTCATGCGCCGATGGGCGATTACATGGCCGCCGACCGCATGGCGCTCGAGATCGCGAAGGCCGCTCGGGAACGCGGCGTTCCCACCTTCGTCGCGCCCGTCATCCCCTTCGGCGGACGCGATTATTTCGATTCGAGCCACGGCGGCATCTCGATCAGTCACGCCACGCTCGCGGGCATAATCGACGACATGTTCGCCAGCCTGACGCGCCACGGCATCCGCAAGATCATGATCGTCAACGGCCATGGCGGCAACGTGCCCGCGATCACCGAGGTCGCGCTGCGCTGGCGCCACAAGGCCGGGCTTTTCGTGCCGTCGATGTATCTCTGGCAGATTGCCTACGGCGAATTGCCGGGTCTCGTCGGGGCCGAGCATGCGGCGAAGGCGTCGGGTCACGGCGGCGATCCGCTGACCTCGCTCGGCCTTCATTTTTATCCCGACCTGCTTCGTCCCGACCTCGTCCGCCCGGCGCCCGAGGGCGCGACGATCAACGGGGTGGAGATCGCCGGCTTCTCGGCCATCGCCTATGACGGGGCGAAGATACAGGCTCCGATCGAGGCGCGGGAGGCGACGGAGACCGGCGCCTTCGGATGCGACCCCACGCTCTGCTCGGCCGAGACGGGCGAGAAGCTCGCGGCGCGGCTCGTGGAGATCGGGGCGGGCTTCGTCGCCGACCACGTCGCGCGCGGACTCCATGACTGACCAAGAGACGACAAGATCGGCAGAAGCCGGCGTTTTCATGACAAGGAGAGAGAGATGAAACCGACACTGCCCTTTACCCTCGCCACCGCCCTAGGCCTCGTCCTTGCGGGCACTGCCAGTGCCGAGACCACGTGGCGGATGGCCACCAAGCAGCCCGTCGACAGCTCCGAAGGGCAGGTCTTCCAGCGCTTCGCCGAGCTGACGGAGGAATATACCGACGGCGAGCTCGTCATCGACGTCTACCCCAACGAGCAGCTCGGACAGGAGGACGCCGTCCTCGAACAGCTTCAGGCCAACATCATCCAGATTTACGCCGAGGGCTTCAGCTACATGCAGAAGTGGGAACCGGCGCTCGGCTGGATTTCCGCGGCCTTCGCCTTCGACGATTACGACCATTGGCGGCGGTTCATGCAAACCGACCTGGTCACGGGCTGGTTCGACAGCGCGGCCGAACAGTCCGGGGTCCGGCCCCTCGGCGATCCGACGCGAATCCTGCGCGGACCGTTCCGGGTGATGGTCTCGAACGTCCCGGTGACCTCGGCCGAGGACGTGCAGGGCATCAAGCTCCGGATGCACGAAGACAAGACCGCGATCGAGACCTGGGACCAGCTCGGCGCGGAAGTGCTCACCCTGCCCTGGACCGATGTCTATCAGGGCATCTCGAAGGGATTGGTGCAGGCGGTGAACTCGCCCATCGCGCTCGTCCAGGCGATGCGGTTCAACGAGGTCGCCCCCTATATCGCGCGCCACGACGAATACTGGCAGTCGATCGGCTTCATGGTGAACGAACAGGCGCTGAACGATCTTTCCGACGAAACGCGCGCGGGGCTGATGCAGGCCTACGAGGAGGCGGGCGACTATTCGCAGGAAGTGATGAACGAGGTCGCCGAGAGCAGCATCGCGGATATGGAGGCGCAGGGCGTCACCTATACCGTCCTCGACACCGAACCCTTCGTGGAGAACATGCGCGCCTATTACGAGGAGCGCGCCGCGCAGGGGGACCTGCCCGAGGGCTTCCTCGAGACGGTGGAAGAGACGCGGGCGGCCACGAATTGACCCCCTACGAAATCGTTCCGGAGGGCCCTCTGCAGAGGGCCCTCAACCTCGCCGATCGCCTCAACTGGAGCCTCGGAGGCGCCTTTCTCTGGCTGTCGAACCTCTGCCTTCTCGCGATGCTCGCCCTGACGGCGGCCACGATCGTCCTGCGCCCGCTGTCGCTTGCGCAGTACTGGATGTGGCCCTGGACGATGGTGTTCTTCATCTGGTTGAGCTTCTTCGGATTCTTCGCTCTCTATGCGCGGCTGAAGGATGTGCGGGTCGATTTCGTGGCCGGCCTCTTCGGCCCCAGGGGCATGGCGATCACGCGGATCGTCTCCGACGCCGCGACGCTCTTCGTCACCGGTATCCTCCTGTCGCAATTGCCGATGGTCATCGACACCTCGCGCGGCGTCTACAACGGCGCAATCCTGCCCGACGGGTTCGAATTGCCGCGGCTCGCCCTTTCCATACCGCTCTTCGTCTCGACCGCCCTCATCGCGCTCAACGCGCTCCTCGACCTCGCCAAGATGGCCGCGGGTCTGCCCGAGAACCTGGCCGAGAGCCACCCGGAGATCTGACGACATGGCCTGGATACTCTTCGGAACCTTCATTGCACTGATCCTGCTGCGCGTCCCGATCTCAATCGCCATCGGGACGGCCACGATCCTCACCTTCCTCGCCTCGGACTTCTCAAACGCGCTGCAGATCGTGCCGCAGCAGATGCTCGAGGGGGTGAACAAGGCGTCCCTGACCGCCGTGCCGTTCTTCATCATGGCCGGAAACCTGATGAACGCCACCGGCGTGACGGAGCGGATCTTCGCCTTCGCCAACTCCCTCGTCGGCCACATGAAAGCGGGTCTCGCGCAGGTGAACGTGCTCTCTTCGATGATCTTCGCGGGCATTTCCGGCGCCGCGGTTGCCGATTGCGCGGGGCTCGGGGCGATCGAGATCAAGGCGATGCGCGAGCGCGGCTACAAGCCCGATTTCGCCGCAGCGATTACCGTCGCCTCCTCCGTGATCGGACCGCTCATCCCGCCGTCGATCGGGCTCGTGATCTACGCTTTCCTCGCGCAGCAATCGATCGAGCGGATGTTTCTCGCCGGCCTGATCCCGGGCCTCCTCGTCGGGCTGTCGCTGATGATCTATGTCCGCCTCCGCGCGGGATGGGAGGATTTCCCGACGCAGGAGCGCGCGACCGCGCGGGAAGTCGCCGGCACCGCCCGGCACGGCTTCCTCGCGCTCGTCGCGCCCGGCATCATCCTCGGCTCGATCATGCTGGGCTTCGTCACGGCAACGGAGGCAGGCGTTCTCGCCTCGCTCTACTGCATCATGCTCGGGCTATGGTACCGGGAGCTCACGTGGAAGAGCTTCTTCCAGGCCGTGAGCGATACCGCGATGATGACCGCCGTCATCATGATCATCATCGCTTTCTCCATCGCGATGGGCTGGCTTCTCGCCATCGAGCAGGTGCCGCAGCAGCTCGCCGACTGGACCTTCTCCTTCACGGAGAACAAGAACGTCTTTCTCGGGCTCCTCATCGTCTTCGTGATCCTCGTGGGCTGCGTGGTCGAGGGGGTTCCGGCGAAGCTGATCCTCGTGCCCACGCTCCTGCCCGTAACCGACGCCTATGGGATCGACCGCGTCCATTTCGGCATCATCATCCAGCTCGGCCTCCTCATCGGCATCGCGACGCCCCCCATGGGCATCGGCCTCTACATCGTCTCCGAAGTCGGCCGCGTGCGGTTCGAGAAGGTGACGATGGCGGTGCTGCCGATGCTCGTGCCCCTCTTCGCCGTGCTCATCCTCCTCACATACGTGCCGCAGATTGCCACGTTCCTGCCTGACCTCGTACTCGGACCCGAAGGATCTACTTCTCAATGACCAACCTGACCTACAAAATGAATGCCGTGCCCGAGCGGATCGACCAGGCGAAGCTCGACCGGCTCGCGAAACTCGAGACGGCAACGATCGGTCACTTCTACCATTTCGGTTTCGCCGACCCGGCGATCCAGTCGGTTCTTCCTGGGAAAATTGTAGCCGCGACCGTGACGACGCTCGCGATCCCAGGGCTCGATTCCACCCTCCTCCACCATTGCCTCGCGGAAGTGGGTGAGGGCTATTTCATGGCGGTCGATCGCCTGGGCGACAGCAAGTACGCCTGCTGGGGTGGCGGCGTGACGCGGATGGCCGCGCTGAAGGGCCTCGCGGGCGCCTGCGTCGACGGCCCCCATACCGATACCGCCGAGATCGAGGAACAGGGTTTCGCCATGTGGTCGCGCGGCGCGTCCCCGGTCACGACGCGACTCTACGACACGGGCGGCGGCTTCAACGTCCCGGTCTCGATCGGCGGCGCGGCGGTGCTGCCGGGATATGCCGTGCTCGCCGATCCGTCGGGCGTCCTCTTCATCGCGCCCGAGGATCTCGATGCGGTGATCGAGCAGGGAGAAGCCAAGACCGAGGCCGGACGGAAGAACGAGGCGAAGATCACGGCGGGAACCTATCTCGGCGAGATGTCGGGCGCGACGCGCATGGTCCGGGCGAAGACCGAGGGCCAGGCGTAATGAAGGTCGCGATCTATCTGCCCGACGAGAAGACGCAGGCCTGGTGGGTGGAGATGCTCGAGGAGCTGCTGCCCGGCTGGACCATCGAGCCGATCGACGCGGTGAGCGATCCCGCGGAGATCACCTATGGTGTCGTCTGGCGGCCGCGCCCGGGCGATCTCGCGCGGTTCCCGAACCTCAGGGCCATCGTCTCGATCGGCGCGGGGATCGACCACGTGCTGGACGATCCGGATCTCCCGCGAGACGTGCCGATCATCCGAACCGTCGGACGCGACCTGACGCAGCGGATGCGGGAATACGTCGCCCTCCACGTCTTGCGCCACCATCGCGACATGCCGCGGCAACTTCAGGCGCAGGCGGAGCGCGACTGGCATTCCATCGTCGTGCCGGTCGCACCGAACCGGGTCGTGGGCGTGCTCGGCCTCGGCAATCTCGGCGCGGCGGCGGCCCGCACGCTGGCGGGTCTCGGTTTCGACACCCGCGGCTGGGCCCGGACGGAGAAGGAGATCGATGGGGTCACGACGTTTGCCGGTGCGGACGGCCTGCCGGCGTTCCTGTCGGGTTGCGAGATCCTCGTGAACCTCTTGCCACTAACGGAGGAGACGCGCGGAATCCTCGACGCGGACCTGCTGGGGCAACTCGCGGAGGGGGCCTGCGTCATTAATTGTGCGCGGGGACCTCATCTGGTCGACGACGACCTCCTCGCGGCGCTCGAGAGCGGCCAGATCAAGCAGGCGACGCTCGACGTGTTCCATCAGGAGCCGCTGCCCGGGGATCATGCGTTCTGGTCCCATCCGGGCATCACCGTGACGCCGCACGTGGCCTCCCGCATCGACGCGGGCACCGGCGCACGGATCATCGCGGAGAACCTGAAGTCCTTCGAGACGACCGGGACTTGCGCCGATCTCGCCGATGCCTCGCGGGGATATTGAGCAAGGCGCACGGGACAACGGCTGACGATTGGCCAGCCCACCGCCCTGGCGGGCGAACGGGCGAAAGTCCGGGGCGCGAGCGGATAATCTCCGCTCCGCCCAGGCCTGCCTAGCATAAGTTCTAGATTGCCGCGAAATGATCGCCTTGGCGATCTAGAAGCGGTGGTGCTGGAAGCGCTCTACCTGTCTTCCGCCGGAACCGCGGCAACCTCGTCGCGATCGAAGGTGAGTTAGTTCAGCGACCGGACGGCATGGCGCCAGTCAGCCATCCTGAACGGCCAGCACCTGCGCGGGATGCCGGAGCGCCCTTCGCCCGAAACGGTGAACCTGCGACCTGCAGGAAAACCCCGTAGCGAGAAGTTCGCCGTCGCCATCCTCGACATGAAATTTCCACGACAAGTCATAGATTTCGCGTGACAATCCGGCATTCTCGGCCTCGTGGCCCCAGAGGCCGGCCATGCCGCAACACCCTGACCGAACCGTCTCGAGCGTGTGACCGGCTGCCGCAAAGGTCGCACGCCACCGGGCAAGATGGTCGGGATCGGCGGCCGTCTGCGTACAATGCCCGATGAGGCGGAACCGCCCGGGGTTCGCCGCGTGCGGGAGCCGGCTCCGCCTTTCATGGAGGACATCCTCGATCGAGGCGACGGGAACATCGGCCAGCAGATCGCCCATCTCCTGGCGCAGGAGCATGGTGAAGGCCGGCTCGACGCTCACGAGCGTGGCGCCGTCCTCCGCGATGGCGCGGAGCCGTTCGGCAAGCCGCGTGCGGAGTTCAGGCAAACCGGCGAGCAACCCGCGGACTTCTCTGGCCTTGCCGTTGGCGAGGATGGGCGTGAAGCGGACATCGTCGGAAACGACGGCGAGGCAGCGCGCCGCGGCTGCGAGGATGTCGGGGTCGAAGACGCCGAGGAAGCTGTCCGTGAGCAGGACGAGATCGCCCGATCCCGCCGTCCAGGGCCGCGCACCGGTGCCCCGCATCGCCGCGCCAACGGAGCGTCCGGGCAAGGACGGCAGGTCGGCCATCCCGAAAAGCCGCTCGACGCCGCGGCGCACGGTAGCCGATTGCCAGATCGCACGCGATAGCGATAGGGCCGGGATCTTCGCCGCCAGGATCGTCGCGGGCTCGAGAAGGCACACGATCATGTCCCGCCTCGGCCGGCTGCCCTCCTGTTCGGACAGGAAACGCGATTTCATCGCGGGGATGTCGACCCGGACGGGGCACTGGCTGGTGCAGGCCTTGCATGAAAGACAGGTGGAAAGGCTCTGCCGTAGATCGCGCTCCGCTTCGCGCAGGGCCGCGGGATCGCCTCCCGCCTCCCGTTCGCGCAGCCAGGCACGGATCAGCGTGGCACGCCCTTTCGGCGATTGCACCCGATCGCCCGTCGCGCGGTAGGAGGGGCACATCTCCTGGGCCGCGTCCCAATGAAAACAGGCGCCGTTGCCGTTGCAGGAGAGCGCCGTCGCGAAACCCTCGACTGCCCCGATCTCGGCATCGTGCGCGCCGCGGAAGGGCAGGTTGTCGATCCGGCCGACCGCGCCGGGCGCCCCGATCGGCACGACGAGCTTGCCGGGATTGAGCCTGTTCTCCGGATCGAAGGCCGTCTTGATCTCCCGCAGGTAGCGATAGAGTGCCGGACCGAAATAGGTCTCCAGATACTCGCCGCGCACGCCCTTGCCGTGCTCGCCCCAGATCAGCCCGCCATGACGCTTCGCGAGGGCCGCGACCGCGTCCGATATGGGTCGGATGAGCGCGCGATCCTCCGCGATGCGCATGTTCAGCATCGGGCGGACATGGACGCAGCCCGCATCCGCATGGCCGAACATACCATACCGAAGATCGGCCTCGTCGAGGATCGCGCGGAAGTCGCGCACGAATTCGGCGAGGTTTGCAGGCGGCACCGCGGCATCTTCCACGAAGGCGGTACCCTGACGCCCGTCGCCTCCGCGCGACAGGAGCCCGACGCTGTCGCGGCGAAACTCCGACATCGCCTTCATCACGGCCGGATCGGTGGAAGAGACGCAGCCCCGGCAGGCCGCCTGTGCCTGTGCGATCCGGTCGATCTCGGCAAGCTGCGCGGCGACCGCTTCCGGCGTATCACCCGCGGCTTCGGCGAAGAGAAAGCCGCCCCGTTCCGCGAGCGCGCCCATGAAGGGCTGCAGATCGGTCCAGACCGGCGTCGCGCGTCCGAGGCGGACGACGGTATCGTCGAGAAACTCCACCGCCTCGGGGCCGGCGGCGAGCAGATCGGTCACCGACCCGAGCGCCGCATCGCAATCGTCGTAGCCCAAGAGCGCGAGGCCGCGATGCGCCGGCATCCGCGTGAGCGAAAGCTCGATCTCGGTCGCGACGGCGAGCGTCCCTTCGGACCCGGCAAAAAGCTTCGGGAGCCTCAGCCCGCCATCGGGCCCCGCCGCGTCTCGCAGGTTGTAGCCCGTGAGCGAGCGGTTCATCTCCGGGAAGACGGCCGCGATCTCGTCTCGCTGGCCCGGCAGGCCTTCCACGAGGCACGCAAGGACGCGCCCGAGCGGGCCATCCCACTCCGTCTCCGCCGCGATCTCCTCGGCGCCCATGTCGCGGAGCGCCCCGGTACTGCCATCGGCGAAAACCACGTCCACCGAGAGCAGATGATCGGACGTGCGCCCGTAGCGGCACGATCCCTTGCCGGAGGCGTCGGTCGCGACCATCCCCCCGATCGTGGCCCGGGATCCGGTGGAGACGGAGGGCGCGAACATCCAGCCATGCGACTTCAGCCAGGCGTTGAGCTCGTCGAGGATCATGCCCGGTCCGACCCGGATCCGTCCCGCCTCGGGATCGAAATCAACGATCCGGCGCATGTGGCGCGACGTGTCGAGGACCACGCCACGGGTCAGGGATTGCCCGTTCGTCCCGGTCCCGCCGCCCCGGGGCGCCATCGCGATCCCGTGCCGCGCCGCGATGCCCATGGCCAGTGCCACATCGGCCGCATGGCGAGGTTCGAGCACGGCGGCGGGCTCGATCTGATAGATGGAATTATCGGTGGCGTTGACGCGCCGCGGCGCCCGCCCCCATCGCTGGCCACCCTCGAAGGCGGATTGTCCGAGCTCCTCGCGAAAGGCGGCCAACGCGTCCGGCGCGGGCGCACCCTCGTCCGCGCCGTCGATCCGCCGCGTGTCGTACTCGTCTCTAGCCACGGCGATCCAGCACCAGTTCCGACCCCTTCTCGGCAATCATGAAAACGGCCGCCTGGATATTTCCGGAGACCTGCGACGGCATGATCGAGGCATCGACGACCCGCAGACCCTGCACACCGCGAACCCGGAGCTGCGGGTCCACCACCGATCCGGGATCCGCACCCATCCGGCAGGTCCCGGCCGCATGGTAGATCGTCTGACCGTTCGATCGCGCGAAATCTAGCCATTCCGCGTCGGTGCTGCAATCGGGGCCGGGCGACATTTCGCTGCCGCGCCATGCGTCGAGCGCGGGCTGTTCGACGATGCGGCGGGCCTCCTTCATGCCCGCGATCATCGTCTCGCGATCCTCGGCGGCGTCGAGGAAGTTCGGACGGATGGCCGGCTGATCCTCCATCCGCGGCGTCCGGGCGTGGATCGTGCCGCGCGATTCGGGGCGGAGCTGCGTCACGCCGAGTGTCATGCCGGGCTTCCGCTCGAGCTTTCGCTTGGCCGCATTGGCGTAACTCGCATGCATGAAGAAGAACTGCACGTCGGGCGTTGCGAGCGCCTCCCGCGTGCGGATGAAGGCATGCGCGAGCCCGGTTCCGAGCGTCAGCACGCCCTGCCGCCCGACAGCGTAGCGAAAGACCTCCCGCAGGAGGCGCAGGCCGCGGGATTGCTCGTTCAGCGTCTCCGGACGGGTGACGCGCCAGTTCATCCGCGTGCAGAAATGATCGGAATAATTCTCCCCGACCTCGGGGAGGTCGCGGACCGGCGCGATCCCGAGCCCCGAGAGCCGCTCGGCACACCCGATGCCCGAAAGCTCCAGAAGGTGCGGCGTCTGTACCGCACCCGCCGCGACGATCACCTCCCGCGTGGCGGCGATGAAGGCGTCCCCGCCCCCGTCCCGCGTCACCTCCACCCCCGTCGCGCGGCCGTGTTCGAGGCGGATACGGCGCGCGCGCGTCTCGGTCTCGATCTTCAGGTTCGTCCGGTGGCGGATGGGATCGAGATAGGCGGCAGCGGCGCTGATCCGACGCCCGGCGCGCTGGTTGACCTGATACCAGCCCACACCTTCTTGCGCGGCGCCGTTGTAATCGGGGTTGAACGCGTGGCCGGCTTCATGGGCCGCATCGAGGAAGGCCCGCGCGATCGCCGGACGCTCCGACACCTCGGTGACGGGAAGCGGTCCGTCCTGACCGCGCTCGCCGTCCGGATCGCCGCCCGCGTAGCTCTCGATCCGGCGGAAGAGCGGGGCCACGTCGTCGAAGCTCCACCCGGTGCAGCCGCGCTGCGCCCAGCCGTCGTAATCGAGCTTCTGGCCGCGGACATAGATCATTCCGTTGATGAGGGTCGATCCGCCGAGACCCTTGCCGCGCGGGATGGCGATCTGGCGATCCATCGTGCCCGGCTCCGGCTCCGAGGTGAACATCCAGTTGAAGCGCGGATTGGTCAAAAGCTTGTAGAACCCCGCCGGGATCACGGTCCAGGGCGTACGCGCCCACGATCCCGCCTCGATCAGGACGACGCGGTTGCGCGGATCCGCGCTCAGCCGGTTCGCCAGAACGCATCCCGCGGTCCCGCCCCCGACGATCACGTAATCGAAGGTCTTAGACATGTGCCGCGTTCCGGCCCATCACGTCAGCGCCCCCATGTGGCGCGCCATCAGTTCGATCTGCCGTTCGAGCATCGGCAATCCCGGATGCGCCCGGCATCCCGCCGCGCGCGCGGCGGCAAGAAGCGGCGTCTCGACCGGGTCCATGATGACTTCCGCCACGACCTCCGCACGCTCCAGCACGGAGCGGGGTACGGGCAGAGGATCGTCCGGCCGCATCCCGAGGGATGTCGCATTGACGACGATCTCCTGCGCGCCCGGATCCGCGTCGGAACCGAGAGCGGAGACCTCGAGACCGGGATAATGCGCCCGCACACGCTCGGCCAGTCGCTCGGCCTTCTCCACGGTGCGGTTGGCGATCGTGAGCCGCGCCGCGCCGCGCGACGCGACCGAAAAGGCGATCGCGCTCGCGGCACCTCCCGCACCCGCGAGAAGAACGCGGCGTCCGTCGAGATCGATCCCCTCGGACGCCAGCCCCTCGACGAAGCCCGTCCCGTCGAGCATCGCGCCGATCATCCGGCCGTCCGGATCGCGGCGCACGCAATTGACCGCGCCGATCGCCTCCGCCTCCGCGCTCACCTCGTCGCAGAGATCGCGCATCGCGCCCTTGTGGGGCACCGTCGCGATGAAGCCGCCGAAGTTCCGCAGGCCCCGCAATCCGTCGAGCGTCACGGCCAGATCGTCTGGCGCGACATGCATGGGGACGAGGACGCCGTCTATTCCATGGCGGGCGAAGAGGGCGTGCATGGTCTGCGGCGTCTTCACATGCGCGATCGGGTCGGCGAGGATCGCGTAGAGGCGGGTGCGCCCGGTCACCTCGGGGGGGCCTCCGGCCGCGCCGCTCCGTTCCTCCATCCTGTCCTGTCCCTTCACGTCATCATGTACCCGCCGGCGACGTCGATCGTCTGTCCGGTCACGAAGCTCGCCTCGGACGAAGTCAGCCAGAGGGCGGTATCCGCGACTTCCGGAGGCTCGCCCAGACGGCCCATCGGCGTCAATGCGACCTGCGCGTCGTTGATCTCCGCGGCGACGCCTGCGACCATCGGCGTGGCGATCCTGCCGGGCGCCAGCGCATTCACGCGGATGTTCCAGGGTCCGAGCTCCGCCGCGAGATGCTTGGTGAAGCCGATGATCGCAGACTTCGTCGCCGCGTAATGGCACGCGACGATCGGCGAATAGGTCTTGCCCGCCACCGAGGCCGTGTTGACGATCCAGCCGCGCCCCGCCTCCCGCATCGCGGGGGTGAGCACGCGGATCGTGTTGAAATGGCCCGTGAGGTTCACGTCCACCACATGGCGCCATTCCTCCGGATCCATTTCCCAGACGCGGTGGGCGGCGCCGTCGTGCTTGGGGGAGATGCCCGCGTTGTTGACGATCGTATCGAAGGGCGCGCCGGCGTCCGCTTCCGCGCGCACCAACGCGTCCGCAAGGGCGGCATAGTCGGAGACGTCGCAGACGAGGCCCCGGACATGGCCGGACCCGATCCCCTCCAATTCTGCTTGCGCCGCCGCGACGTCCTCTCCGCGAAGATCGAGAAGGCCGACGGTCGCGCCGCGCCGCACGAACCCCTCGGCGATGGCGCGGCCGATCCCGCGCGCCGCGCCGGTGACGAGGACGTGCCGGCCCCGGTGGCTGTCTCGCCCCGCGTGGCGCGCGTCGCTGTCGTCGCTGAACTGCATGGTCAAATCCCCAGATAGGCCTGCCGGACATGGTCGTTGCGCAGCAGCGCGTCGGCCGCGTCGTCAAGCACCATCTCGCCGTTTTCGAGTACGTAGCCGCGATCGGCGGCCTTGAGCGTGTGAAAGACGTTCTGCTCCACGATGAGCACCGTCGTGCCGGTCCGCGCCACCTTGGAGATGACGTCGAAGACCTGTTCGACGATGATCGGGGCGAGACCGAGCGACGGCTCGTCGAACATGAGAAGCCGCGGCCGAGCCATCATCCCGCGGGCAATCGCGACCATCTGCTGCTCCCCGCCAGAGAGGGAGGAGGCGTGCTGCTCCAGCCGTTCGCCGAGGCGGGGAAAGAGGTCGAGCACCTCCTCGAGCGTCTGCGCCTGCGCAGATCGCGCCGCTCGGCGATAGGCCCCCATCATGAGGTTCTCCCGCACGCTCATGTCGGGAAAGAGCTGTCGTCCCTCCGGGATCAGGGTGATGCCGCGATCCACCACCTCGTGGGGCTGCAGCTTCGAGATCTCCTCGCCGTCGAAATGGACGCTGCCCGCGACCGGCGTGACGAGCCCGGAAATCGTCCTGAGCGTCGTCGTCTTGCCCGCCCCGTTGGCGCCGACGATGGTGACGACCTCGCCCTCGTCGACCCGGAGGGAGACATCCTGCAGGATCACCGTCGAGCCGTAGCCGGAATGGACGTCCCTGACCTCAAGCATCGGCGAATTCCTTGCCCAGATAGGCCTCGATCACCTGCGGGTCGCGGACCACCTCCTTCGGATCGCCCTCCGCGATGATCTCGCCGGAGTTGAGGACGATCACCCGGTCCGACAGCGCCATGACCGCCTGCATCACGTGCTCGATGGCGATGATGCTGACACCTGTTTCCCGGATCGAGAGCATCAGGTCGACCGCCCGGCGCACGTCGGCGCGGTTGATGCCGGCCATCACCTCGTCGAGGAGGAGGACTCGCGGCTCCATCGCCATCACGCGCGCGACCTCGAGCCGTTTCAGCCCGCCGATCGTGAGACTGCTCGCCTCGTCCTCGAGATAGCGGCCGAGGCCCATGCGGTGCGCCGTCTGCCGCGCGGCCTCCCGCGCATCCGCGACCGCGTGGAAGCGATGGAAGGCGCCGACCATGATGTTCTCCTCCACGCTCATCGCGGCGAAGGGCTGGACGATCTGGAAGGTTCGCCCGACACCGAGCGCCGCGTATTCCCCGGGATCGCTCGGCGAATGCCAGGTCCCGTCGCGACCGAGAACGCTGACGCTGCCGCCATCGGGCGCGAGAAAACCCGAGATCATGTTGAAGAGTGTCGTCTTGCCCGCCCCGTTCGGGCCGATCAGGCCGAGGATCTCGCCCTCGCGGAGAGTGAAGCTCACGTCGTTCGTCACGTGCAGCCCGCCGAAATGCTTTTCGAGGTTCTCGACCTTCAACACCGGCTTGCCGATCTCGGGCGGCGTGCGCGACGGCGATGCGGCGGCGATATGGCCCTCGTCGCCCCCGTCCTGCGCCTTGCGCGCGCCGGAGAAGCGGGAAAGGACGCCCATGATCCCGTCGGGCATGAAGAGGACGACGAGCATCAGCACGAGCCCGTAGACGAAACCGTGAAGCCCGATCGCCTCCGCCCCGAGCGCACCGCGCGCGAATTCGGTGATCGGCACAAGAAGCACCGCGCCCAGGAGCGGACCCCAGATCGTGCCGATCCCGCCGATAAGCGCGAACATCGCGATCTGGATCGAGAGTTGCAGCGAAAACATCGAGGCGGGCTCGATATAGGTGAGGTACATGGCGTGGAACGTGCCCACCATGGCCGAGAGCGCGGCGGAGACGGAGACCGCGATGAGCCGGACCCGCACGGTCGCGACCCCCGCCGCGCGCGCCGCCGATTCCCGTTCGCGCGTGGCCACGAGCTGGAAGCCGAGCCGGCGCGAGCGGATCGCCCAGGCGACGGCGAGGCAGACGAGCAGCATGCCGAACGCGATGAGGAGCGCAGGCAGGCGTTCGCGGAACACCATCCATTCCCAGCCGATCTTGAGCGGAATCATGAGGCCCGTCGCCCCGCCGGTCAGGTCGCGGAAATGCAGCGCGAGGACGCGGAACACCTCGAGGAAGGCGATGGTAGCGAGCGCGAAGAAGGGCCCGTGGAGGCGGAAGCAGGGATAGCTGACCACCACGGCCGCCACGACCGCGACGCCTGCGCCCACGAACATTCCGAACCACGGCGAGACGCCCATGTTGACGAGGATCACGCCTGCATAGGCGCCGATCCCGTAGAAGATCGCATGCCCGAGAGAAAGCTGCCCGGCATAACCGCCGACGATGTTCCACGCGGTCGAGAGTGCCGCGAAGAGGCAGATTGTGATGAAGATGTGGTAGACGAATTCGTCGCCCACCACGATGGGCACGACGAGGAGCGCGGCGAGAAGCAGCCCGAGCGCGGCCCATCCGAGGGTCTGGCGGTTCGTCCGTTCGAGGGCGGTGGCGGGTCTTGTGGCGGTCTCCGTCATGGTGACACGTGCGACAGGCTCATCCGGGTTCCGAAGAGACCGGAGGGTTTCAGGATCAGGATCACGAGGAAGATGCCGAAGACGACGGCCTCGCGCAGGTCGGAACCGATGTAGAACCCCGACAGCGCATCGACGAGACCGATGAGGAGCGCGCCGAAGAAGGCGCCGGGGATCGAGCCGAGCCCGCCCAGAACCACGACGACGAAGGCGATCAGCACGAAATACGTACCGATCGTGGGCGAGCTCGGATAGAGCGGCGCGATCAGTGCGGAGCCGAGCCCGACACAGGCCGCGCCGATGCCGAAGGTGAGGATGTATACGAAGCGATCGTTGATCCCCATCAACCGCGCCGCCGCCCGGTTCTGCGCGGTCGCGCGGATCGCGCGTCCGATATTCGTCCGCTTGAGAAAGAGTTGAAGGCCCGTCACGAGCAGGATGGCGGCGAGAAACACCCAGAGCTGCCCCTGAAGCAGGCGCACCGGCCCGATCTCGACCTGGGACCGCAACTGGTAATTCGGCGTGTTGGCGATATCGGCCCCGAAGAGGAGCAACGCGAGATTGATGAGCGCGGTCGAGAGCCCGACGGTCGCGAATATCTGGATATGCTCGTCGCGCGCGTTCATCAGCGGCTGGATCAGGAATCGCTGCGTCAGCGCGCCCAGCACGAAGAGGATCGGCACCACGGCGATGGCGGTGGCGTAGGGATGGACCCCGAGCCCCGTGGTCAGCAGGTACGTCGCGTACATGCCCACCATGAGGAACTCCCCGTGGGCGAAATTGACGACCTTGACGATGCCGAAGATAAGCGTGAGCCCCACCGCGACGATCGCGAAGAGGCCGCCCAGCATCAATCCGTTGGCGATGATCTGGAGAAAGGTCTGCATGACGCCTCCGTGGGGAATGACGATCCGGAGCGAAGGGCGCCCCCGCTCCGGATTAAAACGTGCTTGTGGGGCCTTACTCGCCGATCTTCATCTCGGAGGTCGCGGCCTCCTCGGGATAGACCGTGACGAGGCGGCCGTCCTGCCACTGCATTCCCATCATCTTTGCCCGCTCGTTCTGGTTCTGGTCGCCGAACTTGACGCCGTAGCCCGCCGCGGTTTCCCCCTCGGGGATGTCGACCGCTTCCACCGCGGCGAGGATCGTGTCGGGCTCGAAGCCGTCGGCTTCGTCAAGCGCCCCGAAGATCGCCATCGCGCCGACGTAGTTGTTGAGCGAATGGCCCGAACGCGGCTCCTCCCCGTACTTCTCGCGGTAGGTCGCGACGAAATCCTCCATTCCGGGCGCATAGGACGGATCGACCGTGTATTGCGTGAAGTCCACGTCGAACACGCCTTCGATCACGTCGGTCCCGACGGCCTCCGCGGTCGGCACCATCGAATAGCCGCCGCCGCCGCCGATGATCGCGGAGGGCTTGAAGCCCGCCTCGTTGGCCTGCTGGAGAAACAGGACGGAATCGTTCTGGTAGGAGGTCTGCATCACCACGTCGACTTCGCGGCCCTGCAGGTCGAGGACGAGCGAAGACATGTCGACCGTCGAGGCGGGGTAGCCCTGCACCGTGACGATCTCGAGCCCGGCCTCTTCGCCGAACCGTTCCTGGTGGCCGGCGACGGAGGTGCCGTAGCTCGAATCCTCGTGGATCACCCCGACCCGGACCTCCGAGGGGTCCTTGCCGATCACGGGCGCGATCCGGTCGACGATCATCTGGATCGACATCCGCCCCATATCTTCCGCCGTCGGATTGGTGCGGAAGAGATATTGCAGGTCGCGGCCCGTCACCTCGTCGGCGACGGCACCGAGCTCGAAATAGGGGATGCCGGAAAGCTCGGCGACCTGGCTCGCCGCGATCGATCGCGATGAGGAATAGGTGCCGAGGATCGCCACCACGTTCTCGCGCGAGATCAGGCGGCGTGCCTCGCCGATGGCCTGGTTGTTGTCGACGGCGTCGCCGCGCACCAGCACGACCTCCTCGCCCTGCACCCCGCCATTCGCGTTGACCTCCTCCACGGCGAGTTCGACGCCCCGCGCGCTCTCTTCCCCGAGAAGGGCAAGCTGGCCGCTGAACGGATAGAGCGCGCCGAATTTGACCTCCGCCGCGAGGGGGCCTGCGATCAGGGCCGCGGTCGCGGTCGTGGCAAGTATGGATGACAGTCTCATGAAGCTCCTCCCAGAACTCGGATTCCCCCGCATCGGGGGTTTTTTCAGTACTCGAGCGCCTCCTTGCCCTCGAAACTCGTGATCGGCGGATGCGCCCGCTCGTCGGTCAGCACGTCGATCACCACCGTCTTCCCCGAGGCGATCGCCTTCTCGAGCGCGGGGCGAAACTCTTCCGGCCGCTCGATCCGTATACCCTCGCATCCGACCGCCCGGGCGATCGCCGCGTGATCGACGGGCGCAAAATGCACGACATCGGTATGCGCGCCGAAGAGGCTCAGCTCCGCGTGCTTCTGATAGCCGAGGATCTGGTTGTTGAGTACGACAAGCACCACCGGCAGACCCATCCGCCGCGACGTCTCGAGCTCTCCCCAGACATGGCCGAACCCCCCGTCGCCGGTGACGCAGACGACCGTAGCGTCGGGCCGCGCGGCCTTAGCGCCGAGCGCGAAGGGCAGCCCCCATCCGAGCCCGGCAAGTCCCCGCGGCGTCAGGAAGCGCTGCCCGGCCTTTCGGGCGGTCAGGCCGTTGGCGATCCAGATCGAGGAATAGCTCGCATCCGCCACGGCGATCGCGTCCTCGGGCAGGACCGCGTCGAGATCGCGCATCAAGCGCTCCGGACGGCAGGGCGACGCCTCCCAGTCGACGAGCCGGTCGAGATCGGCGAGATGCGCTTCTCGCCCCTTGGCGATCCGCGCCTCCAGATCGGACCGGCGCGCCTCGATCCCCGAGAGATCGACTTTTCCGAGTGCCTCCGCCAGCGCCTCGAGCGTCAATCGCGCATCGCCCAAGAGCCGTAACGCCTCGTAATTGCGTCCGATCTCCGCCCCGTCGATGTCGATATGGATATAGTCCGCGCCCTCGGGGTAGAGCTGCCAGCTATCTGTGCCGTTTTGGTTCGTGCGGTTGCCCACGAGGAGAACGACATCTGCCCCGGTAATCAGCTCGCGCTGATGCGACGCTCGCCCGCCCGGCGCCATGAAGTAGCCTGCCACGCCGAGGGAAAGCGGATGCGTCTCCGCGACGGCCCCCTTGCCCATCACGGTCGTGGCGACCGGAAACCCAAGCTCCTGCACCGCGCCCAGAGCGGCGGAAGCGCCCGAGGAATGGACACCGCCACCTGCGATGATCACCGGCCGCTCCGCCGTCGCGAGACGCCGGGCGGCCTCTTCTACACAGGCGGGATCGGCGACGCTCCGGTCGGCGGGAAAGGTGCCGAGCGATCTGGCACGGCGCGGCCCCTGGGCCACGTCCGGCCGCTCATCAAGCAGATCGACGGGCACCATCAGAACGGCCGGGCCGCCCCGTCCCGAAGCGGCGGCGGTGAAGGCCATGTCGACGTAATCGTCGATCCGGCCGACATCGGCCACCCGCCGGATCCATTTCGACACCCCCGCGAAAAGGGCAAAGTGATCAAGCTCCTGGAAGGCGTTCTTGTCGGTGAACTTGCGGTGCACGTCCTGCACGATGGCCACGACAGGGATCGAGGCTTTCAGCGCCTCCGCGAGGCCGGGAACGAGGAGCGTGGCGGCGGGACCGTTCTGCGCCGTGACGACCGGCACCCGGCTGCTGATCCGCGCATAGGCGTCGGCCATCGCGGCGCCGCCGTTTTCCGTGCGGTAGCCGATCTGCCGGATGCCGTGATCGGGGGCCGCGAGGATGAGGGCCGAGGGGAGCGACTGTCCGAAGATCTCCGTCACCCCGTGACGCGCGAGCGCCGCGGCCATTACCTGCGCCCCGGTGCGGTTCCCCGCACGGGACCGATCGTCTATCTCCACCCTGTCGTCCACGTCCTACGTCCTCCCGTCGCGACGATCCCGCGATCGCCGCCATCCATGCCCGGAAATCGGGGGCGGCAACCTCCGCGTCGCCGATCCCATTTGCGGCGGCTCACCCTAGAGAAGGCATCGTTCCCGTTGAGATCCGATACCCCCGATGCGCCGGCATCCTCATGCCTGCGGCCCCTCAGGACCCGAAGGCTTGCGCGGCATGGGATCGATACCGATGGTCCCCCTCCAATCCCGCCCCCCTGCGGGTCCGACGAACGAGCTACCACCCGCTGTCGTTATTTGATATTTGTTATAACAGAATGTCCGAGGAATCCACAAGCATGTCAAGCCGTGTGAACAAGGTAGGGGATCGATCCTCGAACGCAGGCGACTGGGTCCGACCCGTGGGGCGCGAAAGTCTCGCGGAACAGGCCTATGCATCGATCCGTGAGGCGCTGATGCGCGGGCAGCTTGCACCCGGGGAACGCATGAGGCTCCGCCCGATGTCGGAGAAGTTCGGCATATCCCTGACGCCGATGCGAGAGGCGCTGTTGCGGCTCGTGGTGGAGAAGGCGATGGACCTCGACGGGCGCGGCACGGTGATCGTTCCAACCTTGTCCCTAGACCAGTTGCTCGAGATCCGCGCGATACGGATGGATCTGGAGGGGCGGCTCGCGGCCAGCGCCGCGCGCATGGCGATGCCGGACGAGATCGACAATCTGGAGCGGATTCAAGCGCGCATCGCCGTATGTCATGCCGAGCGGCGCTTCGACGACGCCATCCCGCTCAATACCGAATTCCACCTCGCTCTCTGTGCCGCGGGACGGCTGCCGATCACCTACGAGATCGTCGAGGGGCTCTGGGTCCGCTGCGGCCCGATCCTGTCGCATCTCTACGATGCCGGTGAACCGCCCGGCTGGGATCCGCACCCGCACATGCGCGTCATCGAGGGTCTGCGCCGGGGCGACGAGGAGGCCGCGCGGGACGGGATCCGGTACGACATCGAGATGGGCGGGCGGGGATTGCTCGAACACGTCCGCCAGAGCTGACCCGCGCGCCTCCGCATCTCAACACAGCATCAGGCCACCATCGACATGCAGGAGTTCGCCCGTCACGTGAGCGGCATCATCCGACATGAGATAGGCGATGGCCCCCGCGATATCCTCGGGCCTGGCGATGCGGCCCGCCGGGATCGCGTCCGCAGCATCCTCCATCGCACCCCGCGAGGTCGCTCCGTGGCCGCCGGGATCCTTCCGCGTGAAGCCCGGAACGACGCAGTTCACGGTCACGCCAGACGGCGCGAGCTCTGCGGCGAGGGATTTCGCGAGCGCCTCGAGCGCGGCCTTGGCCGCGGCCGTCGCGGGAAAGGTCATGTCGCGGACCCCGTAACGATGCGCGACGAAGGAACTCACGACCACCACGCGGCCGGATCCCGCGGCGCGCAGATCGGGCAAGGCCGCGCGGACGAGGCGCAGGAAGGCGAGCGGCATCGAGGCGAAATCGGCGGCGAGCTCCTCGGGCGAGAGCTCCGCGACGGTGCCGCGCCGCGCCTGTCCCGCATTGCTCACGATGCCATCCACGCGGTCGAATTCGGCGCGGGCCGCGGCGACGAGCGCACCTGCCGTTTCCGCCGCGCCCAGATCGCCCAGATGCAGCCCGACCTTCGCCCCGGCGCGGCGCGCGGTCTCGGCCACTTCCTCCAATCCGTCGCGATTGCGCCGCGCATGCAGCATGAGCGCGACATCCGGTGCCGCGATCCGGCGCGCCGTCGCGGCGCCGATCCCGCTGCTGGCCCCGGTGATGAGGATGACCTTCCGCGATCCGTCCATGCGATTCCTGCCCGATCCCGCGGCACTCCTGCGTCCGCGGACACGATAGTGCCACGTCGCGTTGACAAGGAAACGGGGTCGGGGCCAATCTCGACGCAGAAAAACGCCGCGGCCGCCGAAGTGCCGCCGGGAACCGACGGGAAACGGACATGACCACGACGATCAGGCACCTCCTCGCCGGTGCGGCCGCATTGACCCTGCTCGCGGGGGCGGCAGGCGCGCAATCGATCACCATCGCCATAGGATCCGAACCTTCGACGCTCGATCCGCAGCTACGCGACGACGGCGGCGAGCGGCAGGTCAACGACAACATCTACGAGACGCTGATGGCGAGGACGCCCGAGGGCGAACTGGAGCCCGGCCTCGCCACCGAGGCCCGCCAGATAGACGAGACGACCTGGGAGTTCGACCTCCGGGAGGGCGTCACGTTCCACAACGGCGAGCCCTTCGACGCCGATGCCGTCGTGGCCAGCGTCGAACGCATCATCGACCCGGCCAACAATTCCGAACAGATGGCCTATTTCGGGACGATCGACGGCGCGGAGAAGGTGGACGACCTCACGGTCCGGATCACGACGACCGGACCCGATCCGATCCTGCCCTCCCGCATGTACTGGATGAAGATGGTCCCGCCCGGTCATGCCACGGATGGCGATATCGGTGCGGAGCCGGTGGGCACCGGGCCCTACCGCTTCGGCGACTGGTCGCGCGGCGAGAGCATCACGCTCGAGCGCAATCCCGATTACTGGGGCGAGGAGCCCGAGGTGGAGACGGCGACCTACCGGTTCGTGGGCGAGGCGGGAACGCGGCTCTCGGGCCTGATGGCGGGCGAGTTCGACATCATCACCAACCTCCTTCCGGAATTCACGCAGACGGCGCCGAAATTCGCGGCCGTCGACGGGCTCGAGACGTCGGTCTTCGTGCTCGGCACCGACAACGAAGTCGTCTCCAACCCGAAGGTCCGGGAGGCGCTGAACCTCGCGATCGACCGCGAGGCGATGGTGCAGGCCCTGTTCCAGGGCTATGCCAGCATCGCGCAGGGCCACCACGTCAATCCCGCGGCCTTCGGCTTCAACGCGGATCTCGAGAGCTATCCCTACGATCCGGAGCGGGCCCGCGCGCTGATCGAGGAGGCAGGCGCGACCGGCGCCACGATCGACGTCGTGGGGGAATCCGGCCGCTGGCTGAAGGATCGCGAGCAGATCGAGGCCGTCGCGGGCTACTGGGCGGAGACCGGGCTCGTCCCGAACGTACAGATCCAGGAATTCTCGCAATATCTCGACAGCCTGATGGGCGACGGACCGCGTCCCGACTCGATCTTCATCGCGAATTCCAACGAATTGCTCGACGCCGATCGCGAAGCCTCCTTCATCTACCACATGGACGGCGCCGCGGCCTCCAACTCGGACGCGGAGATGGCCACGATGATCGACGAGGCGCGCGTGACCACGGATCCGGAGGCGCGCCAAGATCTCTACGACCAGGTCTTCGCCAAGGGTCACGACCTGAACTACACCGTGCCGCTCTTCAACCTGCAGGACATCTACGGCATGTCGGAGCGGATGGAGTGGCAGCCGCGGACCGATGCCAAGCTCCTCATCAAGGAGATGGGCGTGACGGAATAGCGCCGGCATGGCGGCCTTCCTCCTCCGGCGCCTGATCCAGGGGGGTCTCGTCGTTCTGGGCGTCACCTTCACCGTCTTCGTGGTCACGCGGATCTTCGGCAACCCGGTCGATCTGATGCTGCCGCTGTCGGCCTCTCCGGAGCAGCGCGCGGCCTTCGCATCGGAGCTCGGGCTCGACCGGCCGCTCCCCGTGCAATTCGTCCAGTTCGCGGGCGAGCTCCTGCGGTTCGATTTCGGCGAAAGCACGTGGCAGCGCCGGCCGGCGATGGAGGTCGTGCTCGAACGCCTGCCGAACAGCCTGCTCCTGATCGGGGCGGGTCTCGGCCTCGCCATCGTGCTCTCGCTGCCCGCGGGCATCCTGGCGGCGCAGCGGCCGGGCGGGATCCTCGACCGGATCGTCACGGGGCTCAGCCTCGTGGGGCTCTCCATGCCGCAATTCTGGGTGGGGTTGCTGCTCATCGTGCTCTTTGCGGTCACTATCCCGCTTCTGCCGACATCCGGGATGGGCTCGCCGGCCCATCTCGTCCTGCCGGCGGTCACGCTCGCACTCGTGCCCTTCGCGCGGCTGACCCTGCTCGTCCGCTCGCAGATGATGGAGGAACTGAACAAGCCCTATATCCGCACCGCCCTCGCCCGGGGATTGCCGCACCGGCGGGTCCTCGTAGGCCATGCGCTGCGCAATGCGCTCATTCCGTTCCTGACCCTCGCGGGATGGGAGCTGGTCCTTGCGCTCGCGGGCTATACCGTGGTGGTCGAGACGGTCTTCGCCTGGCCCGGGATGGGCCTCGTGGCGATCCAGGCGCTGCAGCGCGGCGACCTGTTCCTCGTTCAGGCGATCGTCTATGTCGTCGCGGTGCTCATCGTGCTCGTCAACATTCTCCTCGACCTGGTCTTCAAGCTCGTCGACCCGCGGATCGGCCTTGGCTGATTCCGCCGCCCGTCAGGCCCCGTCCCGTCGCTCCCGTAACGGGACGCGCCTCCGCGCCTTCGCAGCCGAGCTCGGCGAGGACGTACCCGGCCTGATCGGGTTCCTCGTCCTGGTCGGCATCGTCGCCATGGCAATTTTCGCGCCCTTGCTCGCGCCGCACGATCCGGCCGCGCAATCCGTGCTCGCGCGGCTCGCGCCCCCCGCCTGGCTTCCCCGCGGGAACCCGGCGCATCTCCTCGGGACCGACGCGCTCGGCCGCGACGTGCTCAGCCGGATCATCTGGGGGGCGCGCGCAACGCTTCTCGTGGGTGTCGCGGTCGTGCTCCTCTCTGGGACGTTTGGCGTGATCGTGGGCCTCGTCGCGGGATACGTGGGCGGCCGGACCGACTCGATCCTGATGCGGCTCGTCGACATCCAGGTGTCCTTCCCCGGCATCCTCCTCATCCTGCTCATCGTCTCCATCGTGGGCCCGAGCCTCACGACGATCGTCGTCGTGCTCGCGCTCACGAACTGGATGATCTACGCGCGTATCGTGCGCGGCACGGTGATGTCCGTCCGCGCGGCGCCTTACGTCGAGGCGGCGGAGATCGTCGGATGCGGTCCCGCGCGTATCATCCTGCGCCACATCCTTCCGAACCTCGTCTCCCCCCTCCTCACCGTCGCGATCCTCGAATTCACCAACGTCGTCCTCGCGGAGGCGGCGATCTCCTTCCTCGGGCTGGGCGTGCAGCCTCCGGCCACGAGCTGGGGGCTCGATGTGGCGAGCGGGCGCGACTACGTCTATGTCGCGTGGTGGCTCGTGACCTTTCCCGGTCTCGCCATCGCGATCACGGTCCTTTCGATAAACCTCTTCGCGAACTGGGTCCGGGTGACGACGGATCCGCGCGAGCGGGAAAAGCGGTTCGGCTGGTCCAAGACGGCCCGCAGGCTCGCCGGCCGGTCGTGACGGGAGAACCGCTCCTCTCCGTCGCCGACCTGCGCGTCGTGTTCCCGACTCGGGCCGGAATCGTGCGCGCGGTGAACGACGTCTCGCTCGCCGTCTCGCCCGGCGAGACTTTGGGCATCGTCGGTGAGTCGGGCTCCGGCAAGAGCGTCACGGCGCAGGCGGTCCTCGGGCTCCTGCCGCTGCCGGGTCGCGTCGTCGGGGGCGAGATCCTCTGGCGGGGCAAGCCGTTCCAGGCACATGGCGCCGGGGTTCGCGGCAAGGAGATCGCCTGCATCTTCCAGGACCCGATGCAATCGCTGAACCCCCTCATGACGATCGGTGCCCAACTCGTCGAGACGCTTCGCCATCACGCCCGGCTCGGCCGTCGCGCCGCGCGCGACCGGGCCGCGGAGCTTCTGGCCGAGGTCGCGCTGAGCGCGCCCGCGCGGCGGCTCGACCAGTATCCGCACGAACTTTCCGGCGGCATCCTGCAGCGCGTCATGCTCGCCATGGCGCTGGCCTGCGAGCCCCGCCTCATCATCGCCGACGAGCCCACGACCGCGCTCGACGTCACGATCCAGGCGGAGATCCTCGCCCTCCTCTCGCGTCTCCAGAGGGAGCGCGGCCTGGCCATCCTGCTCATCACCCACGATCTCGGCATCGTCGCGGGCCTCTGCCACCGCGTCGCGGTGATGTATGCGGGACGGATCGTGGAGACCGGGGAGGTCGACGCGCTCTTCGCCCGGCCCGCCCATCCCTATACGCAAGGCCTCCTGCGCGCGACGCCGACGCTCGAAGCGCAATCCGAGCGGCTCGTCTCGATCCCCGGCGCCCCGCCCGCGCTCCTCGTTCCGCCCGCGGGCTGTCCGTTCCGGACGCGCTGCCCGATCGCCGCCCGACCGTGCGAGACGCTGCCCGACCCCGCGCGGACGGAGACCGGCATGGTCGTCTGCTGGCGCGCGGGCGAGGCCGCCTGGGCGGATATCCCCCGATGACGCCGACCCTCACCGTCGAAAACCTGAGCGTCGCCTACGAGGTGACGGATCGCGGTGGCGTCTGGCCGTCGCAGCGGCGCGTCACGGCGCTCCATCCGCTCAGCTTCGAGATCGCGCCGGGAGAGACGCTGGGCCTCGTCGGGGAATCGGGGTCGGGCAAGACAACCGCCGGACGCGCGATCCTGCGACGCGTGGATGTCGCGGGCGGGTGCATCCTCTTTCAGGGTGCCGACATCACCCGGGCAAGCGGATCGCGGCTCCGCCGCCTCCGCGCGGAAATGCAGCTTATCCTGCAGGACCCGTTCACCTCCCTGAACCCGCGGATGCGCATCGCCGACCTCGTGGGCGAACCCCTCACGGTCCATGGCCGGGCCGGAACCCGCGCGGAATTGCGGGGGCGCGTCGCGTCGCTTCTCGAGCGGGTGGGCCTGCCTGCGGACAGCGCCGAGCGGTTTCCCCATGCCTTTTCCGGCGGCCAGCTTCAGCGCGTGGGGATCGCCCGCGCGCTTGCGCTGAACCCCCGCCTGATCGTCGCGGACGAACCGGTTTCCGCCCTCGACGTCTCTGTCCGGGCGCAGGTGGTCAACCTCATGCAGGACATCCAGCGCGAGGAAGGGTTGAGCTATCTCTTCATCGCCCACGACCTCGCCATCGTGCGCCAGATCTCCCACCGCGTCGCGATCCTCTATGCCGGCCGGCTGGTCGAGATCGCGGGGCGCGAGGCGATCTACGGGCGTCCGCGACATCCCTACACGGTCGCCCTTCTCGATGCGGTGCCCGTTCCCGATCCGCCCGCGCAACGGCTCCGCCAGAGGACGGCCCCCCTCGCCGCCCCGCCGGACATGGGCGCCGCGATGCAGGGCTGCGCCTATGCCGCGCGATGCCCCCGCGCGACCGAGCGGTGCCGTGCGGAGGAGCCACCTCTCGCGGAGATCGCACCGGGCCACAAGACGGCGTGCTGGCATCCGGTGTAGCGTTCGTCGTGCTCGCTTTTACCTTTGTACCACCGGGCAAACCTCGGCGACCGGGAAGGTTTCAGACGCCGTAATTCGAAGGCGAACCGTGCATCGGCAAGACGCCTCTCGGGCATCCGAGTATCACCTGGCCTATGTGGATCAGGCCCAAGCGTCCGTGCCGTCCATCATCTCACCGGCCCTTTCGACGTTTGCACATCGCTGTGGACCAGATCGGCGAGGGCGTCCGGCCCTCCGAAACCACCCGATTTCGTGACCAGACGAAGCTCCCCCCAATCCGTCCGGACATCGCTGACCGGAAGACCCGGAGCGATCTCGGCGATCAGCGAGAGGCGGTGCAGCCCCGAGGCGTCGAGGATCGCGTTCGCGGTCTCCCCGCCCGAGGCGATGAGCGTGGCGGGGGCATGATCGCGCATGAGGGCGGCGATGGCCGTCGAGAAAGCCGACGCGGCTTCGGCGGGGGACCGCCCCGTGCCGCCTTCCGTCATCTGGACGATGACGACCGCGCCATCGCCGGCGATTTCCGCCAGATCGCCGTCGGGCGCCGCCAGGACGTTCCACGACCGGCGCAGAACATCGACCTGCGCCTGCGTAACGGGATCACGCGAGCCTATCGCCACGAGGATCGGTCGCGGCAACGAAGGCCGCGAAGGCGGGATGGTGCGGAGGTCGCGCGCCAAGGCGAATGCGAGCGATCGCGCACCCACCCACAGGGACGGCCGACATTCGGCCACGAGACGGTCGAGATCGGCCTCTGTTGCAAGCTCCGGGCATTGAACGGCGCGGTCGAAGAGCGGCGCGACTGCGATCGGGCGTTCGATCCCGTGCCCGCGGATTGCGCCATCACGCTGAATGCGCCCCATCGACGGAATGGCTGGGGCCACCACGATGGGCAGGTCAGCGAGCGCATCGGCGAGCACCGAGACCTCGGCGCCGACATGGCCCTTCAGGCGGGAATCGACCTTCTTCACGATGACGTCGTAGGCCCCGAAGTCGATCCGCTCGCAAAGCTCTGTCATCGCGGCAGTCGCTGCGGACGCCGTGCCGTCGCGCGTGCCGGAACTGACGACAAGAACGTCGGGCGCTTCCGCCAAGACGGCGCGCACCTCACCCAAGGATCGGGCAACAAGGACGCGGGTTTCGGGCGCGGCGAAGGCGACGCCGGAATCGAGCGCCCCGGTCAGATCGTCCGCTATGAGAAGAACCCGGCTCATGACCTCACCCCGCCTTGCTCGCCTATCCTAGCCGCGCCGGCCGCGTCCTTCAAAGGCCGCCTGGACGGAAGGCGCACCTCACCCTCATCCCGCTCTCGATTTTCCGAACGACACAGTAACGGAAATCAAGGATTGCGGCGCCGATAGGCGCGAGGCCGTGGAGAATGCCGTCCCGATGGTGATAGAAGCCCTTGACGCTGTCCTTTGAGGGCGCGCGCCGCCGCACTGTCTGAACGCCAGCGACCTGGCCTGATCGATCCGGAGATACCCGCATGTCCGACACACCCATCGTCATCACAATGGGCGATCCGTCCGGCGTGGGCGCCGAGGTCACCGCCAAGGCGATGGCGAGCCTGCCGCCCGAGGACCGCGCCCGCTACGCCGTGGTGGGCGACGCCGACACGCTCGACCGGGCGATCAGATCGTCCGGACTGGACCTTCCGCTGGCGGAGGCCGGGACGGCCAAGGATGGCGCGCTGCGCTTCATCCACGTCCCCGTCGACGGGTTGCCCGGCAGGTTCGGCGTCCTGTCTGAGGCCTGCGGCGAGGCCTCCTTCCGCTATATCGAGCGCGCCGTGCGCTTGAGCCTCGACGGGGAGGCGAGCTGCATCGTCACGGCACCAATCAACAAGGAAGCGCTGAACGCGGCCGGCCACCATTACGACGGCCATACCGGCATGCTGGCCTCGCTGACGCAGACGCCCTCATCGTGGATGCTTCTCGCGGCCCCGACGCTGAACGTGCTGCACGTCTCGACCCATGTCTCGCTGAAGGACGCGATCGGCCGGGCGACGCCGGACCGGATCCACGACACCATCCGCATGGGCCACGATCACCTGCGCCGCATGGGCCTCGACGCGCCGCGGATCGCCGTCGCCGGCATCAATCCCCATTGCGGTGAGAACGGCCTGTTCGGACGCGAGGACGAAACCCAGATCGCGCCGGGTGTCGAACGCGCCCGTGCCGAGGGCATCGACGTCGTGGGTCCGATCTCGGCCGATACGGTCTTTCACCGGGCCAACACGGGCGCCTTCGATCTCGTCCTGGCCCAATACCACGATCAGGGGCATATCCCGATCAAGCTCATCGCGTTCGACACGGCGGTGAACGTCACGCTGGGCCTGCCCATCGACCGCTGCTCGGTCGACCACGGCACCGCCTTCGACATCGCCGGAACGGGCAAGGCGAACCACGTCAACATGCTCGCCGCCCTCGAATACGGACGAAAACTGCAGGCGGCGAAATCGGGCAAGTGACCGTCCCGGACCCCGCCCAAGCCATCCAGCGATGGCTTGGGCGCATCGCGTTCACCCGGCGCAGGACGCGATGTCTTCCGCGATGGAGGCGATCAGCTGCGGATAGAAGTCCGGGCCGAGCGCGATCTCCGTGCCGAGCGGATCGATCGTCGCGGTGTGGGCATCGGTACCCTCGGCCACGGTCTCGACGAGCGACTGGTTGAACTGCGGCTCGGAGAAGACGCAGGCGACGTCGAGGTTCCGGACGGTGTCGCGCACCTCCTCGACCCGCGCCGGCGAGGGATCGGACGCATCGCTGAGTTCGATGGCGCCGACGGTCGAGAGGCCAAACCGCTCCTCGAAATAGCGATATGCGTCGTGGAAGACCACGAAGCGCAGGTCCTTGACGTCCCGGAGCGTATTCCTCGCGTCCTCCACCGCCGTGTCGATCTCGGCCTTTCCGGCTGCGGCGTTCGACGCGTAGGTTTCGGCGTTCTCGACGTCGAGTTCGCCCAATGTCACGGCGATCGCGTCGAGCCAGGTCTTTGCGTTCTCCGGGTCGAGCCAGGCATGGGGATCGACGCCCTCATGGGAATGACCATGTTCGCTCTCTGCATGATCGTGCGCCTCCCCATGAGCGTGTTCGCCCAAGTGATCGTGCGTCTCCCCATGCGCATGGTCATCCTCGTGTTCGTGGTCCTCATCGTGGGCATGTTCGCCCTCGTGATCGTGCCCCTCCTCATGGGCATGGTCATCCTCGTGATCATGGCCCTCGTGATCGCCATGATCGTGCGGCGCGAAGGTCGCGCCGGTGCGGAATTCGTGCGTCTGCGTGCCGGGAACCTCCAGGAGCTCCACGGCCTCCGCCCCGGGCGCGAGGTTGGCGATCGCATTCTCCAGCCAGGGCTCGAGTTCGGGCCCGATCCAGAAGACGGCATCCGCCTCCTGTAGGCCCCGCGCCTCGGAGGGGCGCATCGAATGACCGTGGGGGGAGGCGCCGGGCTGGACGATCAGCGTCGGCTCGCCGAGATCGCCCATCACCCGCGCCACGAGCCCATGAACGGGGGCGATATCGGTCGCGACCTGCGGCACGTCGGCGACCGCGGCGCTGGTGGCGAGTAGCCCGGCAAGGCCGGAAAGGGTCGACAGACGGTTGGACATGGGCGCCTCATGTAATTAGATAACATTTCATCGGCGGCAGTAATCGAAGCTCTTTACGGCCGCAAGCCCCGCATGACAGGAGACGTCCATGTCGAGCACCGCATTCGAATCGCACGATCACGCAAGCTGCATCGCGCAGGGCGTCGCCTCTGCGGAGCGCCATTGCGCCGCCAACAAGCTCCAATTCACCCGGGCCCGCCGTCGCGTCCTCGAGATCCTGCTCGAGGAGCACCGGTCGATGGGCGCCTACGAGATCCTCGACCGGCTCCGTGCGGAGGGGTTCGGCTCGCAGCCTCCGGTGGCCTACCGGGCGCTCGACTTCCTGGTGAGCCACGGCTTCGCGCACCGGATCGAACGGCTCAATGCCTTCATCGCCTGCATTCATGCGGAGAACCGGCACAGCCCGGCCTTCCTCATCTGCCGCTCCTGCGACCGCGTGGTCGAGGCCGAGGCCGATCCGCGGGCAGGCGAGCTCGGCCGCGCGGCCGAGGCGGCGGGCTTCGTGATCGAGCGGACCGTCCGCGAGGCGATCGGGCTTTGTCCCTCCTGCGCGACGGAGGCCGCGTGACCTTTCTCGTCGAGACGCGGGGGCTTTCCGTCCGTCTCGGGGGCAGCATGGTGCTCGACGACGTGGATTTTACGATTCGCCGGGGCGAAATCGTCACGATCGTCGGACCCAACGGGTCGGGCAAGTCGACGCTCCTGCGCACGATCCTCGGCGGCGTTCGTCCGAGCCGGGGCCGCATCGACCGCGCGCCGGGATTGCGGCTCGGCTACGTGCCGCAGCGCCTCGCGCTCGATCCGACCCTGCCGATGACGGTCACACGATTTCTGGGCCTGACGCGACGGATCCCGCCTCGCGAGCGCGACGCGGCGTTGACCCGGGCCGGCATCCCCGATCTCGGCGGGCAGCAGATGGCCGATCTGTCGGGCGGGCAGTTCCAGCGCGTGCTCCTCGCCCGCGCGATCCTCGAGAACCCCGACCTCCTGATCCTCGACGAGGCGACTGCGGGGCTCGACCAGCCGGGCGCGGCCGCATTCTACCGCCGCCTCGAGGAGGTCCGGTCGGAGACGGGGTGCGCGGTGCTCATGGTCAGTCACGACCTGCACGTGGTGATGAGCGCGTCCGATCGCGTGATCTGCCTCAACGGCCATGTCTGCTGCGAGGGCACGCCGCAGGTCGTGGCGGAGGCGCCGGTCTATCGGGCACTCTTCGGCGAGGGCACGCAAGGGGCGCTGGCGCTCTACCGTCACCGCCACGACCACCGCCACGACCATGGCGGGGCCGCGGATCCGGACGCGACACGGGTTCGGGAGGCCGGCTGATGCTCGACGATTTCATGACCCGCGCGACGCTCGCCGGCATCGGCACCGCTCTTGCCGCGGCGCCCATGGGCTGTTTCGTCGTCTGGCGGCGGATGGCCTATTTCGGGGATGCGACCGCCCATGCGGCGATCCTCGGCGTGGCGCTATCGCTCGCCCTGTCATTGCCGATCTTCGCCGGCGCGGTGGTGATCGCGCTCCTCATGGCGACGACGGTCGCGCTGCTCTCGGGCCGCGGCTACGCGATGGACACGCTTTTGGGCGTCCTTGCCCATTCGGCGCTGGCCTTCGGCCTCCTCGCGGCCTCGTTCCTCACCTCGGTCCGGATCGACATCATGGCCTATCTCTTCGGCGACATCCTCGCCGTGAGCCGGTCGGACCTGGCCGTCATCTGGGGCGGGGCCGCGCTCGTCCTGGCCCTCGTCGCCTGGCGCTGGTCGGCGCTCCTGACGGCGACGCTGAACCCCGATCTCGCGCGTGCGGCCGGGATCGATCCGAAGCACGAGGAGCTCGTCCTGACGCTGGCGCTCGCCATCGTCGTGGCCGTTGCGATCAAGGTCGTGGGCGTGCTCCTGATCACCGCGCTCCTGATCATCCCGGCGGCGACGGCACGCCCCTTCGCCCGCACGCCGGAGACGATGGCCCTGATCGCCACAGGCGTCGCGATCGCCTCCGCCTGGGGCGGGCTGCGCGCCTCCTATGCCTTCGACACGCCCACGGGCCCCACCATCGTCTGCGTCGTCGCCATCCTGTTCTGCTGTTCCGCGACCGTTTCCGGCCTGCGCCGTCTCAAGGTCCGGACGGACTGAGAGACGCGCCAGGTCTCGGGCGGGTCTTCGAGACCCCTGCCCGATGTCGTCGTGCAAGACCTGCGCCGCCGCGACGCGGACCGCGGGGATAGGCAGGGCCAGCGAACCGCGTCATTCGAGGCGTCCTCGCTCGTGCCCGGATGTTGCAGGAGGCGGCTGGACGCCGGGCGCCATATCGGCTCTATCCCGTGGCAGACGATCTGGCCCGGCCATGCCGCGCGCCTCTTCTTCCATTCGATCGCCAGTGTCGGGGACGTGCCGCGAGATGCGCTGGACAACAGGGAGGCGCCCCGGATGAGCGCGTTCGATACGGCGAACGACCTGCCCTGGCGGGGGATCGGCCTGCGCATCCTGTCGGGCCTCCTCTTCGCGGGAATGATCGTCATGGTGAAGGCCCTGAGCGAGGAGGTGCCGCTCGGGGAGATCGTCTTCTTCCGCTCCGCCTTCGCGCTGATCCCGCTCGTGGTGTTCCTCCGGATGCGGGGGGAGTTCCCCTCCGGCCTGCGGAGCGGACGGCCCTGGGGACATGTCCTGCGGTCGGGCTTCGGTTGCGCGGCGATGTTCACGTCCTTCGCATCCATCGCCCGCCTGCCCGTGGCCGAGGCGATGCTGATCAGCTACCTGTCGCCGGTCCTGACGGCCGTGGCGGGTGTGATCCTCCTGGGCGAGCGGGCGACGGTGTTCCGCGTCGGCGGCATCGCCCTCGGGCTCGCCGGGGTGGCGGTGCTCGTCGGGCCCGAGATCGGCGCGGGGCCGATGGACGAGACGCGGCTTGCCGGTCTCGCCTTCGGCGTCCTTACCGCGATCCTGACCTCGCTCGCGCTCGCCATGACCCGCTCTCTCGCGCGTACCGGCGAAAGCCCCGGCGCCATCGCCTTCTACTTCGCCGTGACCTCGGCACTGGCGGGCCTCGCCACGCTGCCGGGCGGCTGGATTCTGCCCTCGGCGCAGGCTGTCACGTTCCTCGTGCTCGCGGGCATCTTCGGCGGCTTCGCCCATATCGCGATGACGCTCGCCTTCAAGTATGCCGAGGCGTCGCGGATGGCACCGTTCGAATATGTCACGCTGATCTGGGCCGTCCTGACCGATCTCGTGATCTTCGGCCTGCCGCTCGCCCCCGCCTTCTTCCTCGCCTTGCCGCTGGTCCTCTTCGGCGCGGGCTTCGCCGCGATGGAGCGCCGCCGTCCGCTCGGGCCGGTGCCCGCCTGACCGGGGGCGAACGCCGGCAAGGTGCGTCGTCTGGGCAGTGACGCCCGATAAGGAACGGTCTCGGGCCCTGGTCCTCAGGCGCTTTCGGCCAATGGCACCGGCGCAAGACGCGCGAGGAGCGTCGCCGGATCGGCGAGATCGGCGGCAGTCACGACCGGCCCCTCATGCGGCGCGACGCGGACCTTGGCGATGAGATCCTCGATCACGTCGAGCGCCCGTTCGATGTCGTCCATCGGCGCGTCGAAGAGATCGTAGATCGAATACCGCCACCATTGCGAGGCGAGCAGCCGCTCGATCACGGGCTCGGGAAAGCGTAGGCGCAGGACCCGGCCGGGCGTGCCCACCACGATCGCATAGGGCGGCACGTCCTTCACCACCGTGGCCCGCGCGCCGATGATCGCGCCGGTCCCCACGGTGATGCCAGACTTGAGGAACGCCCCCTGCCCGATCCAGACATCGGGGCCGAGCGTGGTGACGGGACAGGATGCCGGGAAAGGGCGCCGCTTGGCGGCGATCTCGGCGAGCCTCTCCGGCGCCATCAGCCGGTCCCAGCCATTGACCTCGGGATAGTACCCGGTGCGCGAGGTCGTCAGCCAGTCGGAGGGATGCTCGTGCGTCCCAGTCACGACGCCCGCCGCGATCGAGCAATAGGGGCCGACGCGCAGGTTGTTGAGCGTGCCGCCCGAGAGGTTGCAGAAGGCCCCGATATCGAGGAACGCGCCGGGCGTGACCCCCGCGAGGACCGATGTCGGCCCCTCGAAACGCGACGCCGCATCGAGGCGGCCCGTCTGGCCGAGGCCCGCGAGCTTCAGCCCGTGGGCAGCGAGCGCCCGGTAATCCGCGCGGGCGAGGTCAATCGTGATCTGTGGCATAAGTCGTCCTCTCCCGTGGTCTCAGCCTGCGGCCTGGATCTCTGCGAGCCGGACGCGGAGCGCGTCGAGCGTCCGTTGCGAGGGCTCGTGGTCGGGCGCGATCGCGAGGGCGCGTTCCTGCGCGACGATCGCCTCCTGCACGTCCCCGGCGGCGTGAAGCGCGATGCCGAGGAAGTGCCAGTATTCGTGATGATCGGGTCTGAGCTCCGCGGCACGGCGCGCCTGCACCGCGGCATCGCCGTGAAGCTCGCTGCGGTGAAGGTACTCCGCGAGCGTCCGCGCCGCCTCCGCGTAATCAGGCAGATGGGCGGCGGCGCGGCGGAAGAAGCCGAGCGCGACTTCGCGTTCGCCCCGTTCCCAGGCCAGCCGGCCCTCGCGGATCCGAATCTCCGCCTCGAGCCTGCGGATCTCCCGGGCCTGGACGTGCTGGAGCCGCGCGGCGACGCGCGCTATGTCCTCGGCTTCGTACTCGATCCGGTCGGCCTCCTCGGGATAGCCGCCGAAATCCTCCCGGAAAAGCGTCTCGCGGTTCGGGAAATGGCGCTTGCGCACGGCCTCGTTCGAGCTTCGCCAGGTGGCATAGAACGCCTCGGCGGCGGCGCGCGACGGACGGGGACCCTTTCCGGGGAAGAGCCGCGCCAGGCTGTCGGCCAAGGGGCCCTGCACGGCCTCGCGCGGCAGACCGGAGAGCGGCTCGAGGGTCGCGTTGACGCGGCGGAGGAAATCCTGCGCCCGCGCATCGACGGATTCGTTGAGCTTTTTCACCGCGCGGTACGCGTCGAGTGGGCCGAGACCCCAGGCGGAGAGGAAATCGGAAACGACGTCGCCATCCACGAGCTCGGACCGCTCGAAGAGGCGCACACGGACATGGGGCCGCCCGAAGACGTCCTCCCAGAGCGATAGCGACCGGTCGTAGTTAAAATATGGATTGCCGGCATCGGTTTCGGGCAGGATATTCTTGTCGGTCTCCCCTCCCTTCAGCCGCGTGGAATGGAGCGAGACGGCAACCTCGTCCTGACGACGCAGATAGATACTGACGTCGATGCGGTCGAAATGCGGCATCAGGAGATCGGCGAGCCGCTGCACCTCCTCGCGGGTCTTCAGGCGGCTGTGGCAATGCTCGCTGCAGAAGATCGTGATACCCTGTCCGTCGAGCTCGGCCTCGGCCTGCCGCTCGATGCGCCGGCGGAACCCCGCGACGGCTTCCGCGGAATGGACGCCGAACGCATCGCGGATCGGATCGCGCCTGTCGTCGTCCATCGCGTAGGCGGGCAGACCGGTGTGATTGAACTGCCCCGGAAAGCGCGGGTAGCGGATGCCGCGCGCGCCGAGACGGTCGCGGTTGCGGGAGAGGAACATCTGCAGCGACGTGGTGCCGGTCTTCTCGGTTCCGATCTGGAGGATGCAGCGTCTGGTCATGGGCGTGGTCCTAAGCGGCGGTTCTTGACAGGGCATGAATGTCATTCCTCTCGCATCGCGCGGCCGATCCGGCGCAGGAGAGGTTCCACGAGATACGTCCCGGCCCGCCGCTCCCCGATCGTCAGCGACACCTCGACCGGCATGCCGGCGAGCGGCACCACGTCGTCGAGCGCGGCGACGGCCTCGGGGTCGAGCGCGACGCGCGCCTCGAAATACGTCTCGCCCGCATCGTCGGTCAGGGCGTCGGCCGAGACGTAGGAAACGGTGCCCGGAACGATCGGGCTGCCGGCCTTCTTGGCGGCGACGAAGCGCACCTGCGCCGGTACGCCGATCTGGACGCTGTCGATGGCCGACGGGTGCAGCTGCGCCAGCGCCACGAGTTCGTCGTTCTCGGGCAATATGGTCATCAGCGGCTCGCCGGGCGCGATCACGGCGCCGGGGGTGACGGTCGTGATCTCGACCACGCGCCCGGCTTGGGGGGCGCGCAGATCCTGACGGCGCAGCACGTCCCGCGCGGTCCGCTCCTGCGAGGACAGCGTCTCGATCCGCTTGCGGGTCTCCACGAGGTTCGTGACGATCTCCACCCGGCGCTCCTCCTCCAGCGCCGCGATCTCGGCGCGGGCGCGGGCGATGTCCTGGCGCGCCGCGGCGGCCAGGGCCTCGTGCTCGCCGCGTTCGCCGCCGAATTGCGCGAGGGCCCGGTCGAGCTCGTAGAGCTTCTGGCGCGGCACGGCGCCACGCTCGACCAGGGTCTCGGTCTGCGCCCGCTCCTCGGTCCAGAGCCGGGACTGGCTTGCGGCGGCGGCGGCACGGGCCTCGGAGGCCGCGATCTGGGACCGGGACTGGTCGATCTGCCGCTCTAGCGCCGCGATCCGCGAGCGATGCGTCCCGAGGCGCGCGTCGTAGAGCGCGAGCTCGACCGCCCCCCGCATCTCGGCCTGCGCACCTTCGGGGCGGGACGCGGCGTCCGGACGCCGTCCCGCGCGCTCGGCCTCGAGGCGCCAGGCCGCGAAACGCGCCTGGTCGAGCTCAGCCGCGATCTGCGAGAGCGTCTCCCGGATCTGCGTCGCATCGAGCCGGGCCACGACCTGCCCGCCCGCGACGCGGTCGCCCGCACGCACCAGAAGCTCGGACAGGATGCCGCCCTCGAGATGCTCGACGCTCTTGCGTTCGCTGTCGGCATGCAGCGTTCCCTGCGCGACCACCGCGGCGTCGAGGCGCGCGAAGAGCGCCCAGCCCCCGATGGTCGCGACGAAGGCCGAGGCGACGAGCAGCGCGGCGAGCAGGAGCGGCGCATAGGACTGGAGGCGGGGTTCGTCGATGGCGAGCGTCACGATGCGTCCCTCGTCAGGGCCGCGGCTGCGGCGGCCACGCGGCGGGGTGTCATGGTCTCCATCACCTCGGCGCGCGGGCCGAACTGCGCGACGGCCCCGTCCTTCAGCACCAGAAGGCGATCGGCGCGGTTCAGGATCGACATCCGCTGTGCCACCACGACGATCGTGGCGCCGCCTCTTCGCGCGGCCTCGATCGCGGCCACGAGCGCCGCCTCGCCTTCCGCGTCGAGGTTGGAATTGGGCTCGTCGAGGACAAGAAGTTTTGGTGCGCCGTAGAGCGCGCGGGCGAGCGCCACACGCTGCTTCTGCCCGCCGGAGAGCTGCAGGCCCGAGCCGCCGAGCCGCGTGGCATAGCCGTTCGGGAGCGACCCGATGAGGTCGTGGACCCCCGCGGCGCGGGCGGCGGCCACGATCCCCTCCATGTCGCCCTCGCCGAACCGGGCGATGTTCTCGGCCACGGTGGCCGAGAAGAGAGCGGCATCCTGCGGCAGGTATCCGGTCGCCCGCCCGAAGGAGGCCCGTTCATGCGCCCAGGCCGCCTGCCCGTCGAGATAGACGCCGCCCGCCGTGGGACGGTGGATGCCGACAATCATGCGCGCGAGCGTCGACTTGCCGGCGCCAGAGGGTCCGACGATCCCGATAAGTTCGCCCGCGCCGACCTCGAAGGTCACGTTCCTCAGGAGCGGACGGCCCTGCGCGTCGGGCACGTAGGTCAGGCGATCGACGTTCAGGCGGCCGCTCGCGATCTCGAACCCCTCGCGGGCGCGATCCGTCGCCCCCTCCTCGGTTACGGATCGCAGCCGCCGCGCCGCGCCGTGCGCGTCCACCCATTGCCGCCAGCCATCGACGAGCTGCTCGAACGGCAGGAGCAGGCGTCCGGTCAGCGTGGAGGCGGCGATGATCGTGCCCGCGGTGGCGGCATCGTTGATCACAAGGATTGCGCCGGTGGTGATCATGCCGATCTGGAACGCCATCCGCGTCGTCCGGACGAGCGAGGAAAGCCCCTTGGCGAGCCTGAGGCCGCTCTCGACCGCCTCGATCGCCTCACCCTGCTTGCGCCGCCAGCGCCGCGCGAGAGCGGGCAGCATGCCCATCGCGGTGATGACCTCGGCGTTGCGCAGCGCCTCGGCGGTCTCCGCCTGGACGTGACCGGAAGCGGCGGAGGCCGCGGCGCTCGGACGCCGCACCGCAAGCTCGATGCCGATCGCCGCGCCGAGAAGGAGGAGTGCGCCCGCCAGCGCGACGGTGCCGTAGGCCGGGTGGAGGAGAAACAGGACGAAGAGAAAGAGCGGCGTGATCAGCAGGTCGATGGGCAGTGCGATCATGCCCCCGACGATGAAGGCGCGCAGGTCCGACAGGTCGCGCACCGCCGACATGGCGGAGGTCGGGCCGTTCCTCAGCGTCGTCTCGACCGCGGCCTCGAAGACGGGGGTGCCGAGCCGCGCGGTGAAGCGGCCGCCCAGCACCGCGAAGATGCGCTGGCGGATCACGTCGAGGACGAGCTGGAACACGAGGATGACGGCCACGAGAAGCACGAGCGCCAGAAGCGTGTCGAGGTTTCGCGACGACAGCACCCGGTCGTAGACCTGGATCATGTAGAGCGGCATCCCGAGATGCAGGAGCCCCACGAAGAACCCGACCGCGCCCGCGGCGAGCCCGCCGCGCACGAGGTCGCGCATCGCCGCGCTCCAGGCCGCTTCCGGCACCATTTCAGACGGCCTCGCGCATGGGTGCGCGCCGGGCCGCGAGCTTGGAGAAGAGCTCCGCATGTCGCCGCCCGGCCTCAAGCGACGTCATCGGCGGCCGGATCCCGGCCCGGAGCCGCGTCCAGAGCGCCGGGTCTGAGATCGCCTCGCCCATCCGCTCGGCCAGGCTCTCGGCGGAGGAGACATGGAAATGGAGCCCGTCGATCCCGTGGCGGACCTTCTCCGCCATGCCGCCGATATCGGAAACAATGAGCGGGCGGCCGTGGTGGAACGCCTCCTGAATGACGACGGGGGAATTCTCCCACCAGGTCGAGGGCACGATCATCCAGTCGACCTCGCGCATGAGGTTCGGCAATTCGTGGCTCTTGTAGCTGCCGCGAAAACGGATGCGGCCGCCCGCGATGCGGAAGAGCTCCTTGACCTGCGCCTGAAACGTCTCCGGCTGGTGTTCGAGATTGCCGCCGTAGACGTAGAGGATGCTGTCGCCCCAGACCTCCTTCGGCACCCGCGTCACCGCCTCGACGAGCACCTTGATGCCCTTGAACGGATTGAGCTGGCCGAAATAGGCGAAGCGGTTGCGTTTCGCGCCCGGCAGCGCGGGCCGCAGCGGCGCGATCGGGCCGCCGTCGAGCCCGTTCTCGATCATCACGAGCTTCTCGGCGGGCAATCCCCACTGCTCGAAGCGCGAGAGCAGGAAATGGGACGGCGAGACGAAGGCGTCGACTTCGTTAAAGAACGACTTCACGAACATCTCCCGGCGCAGCATGTTGCCCGCCCCGATCTCCGGAAAGCACATCCCGCATTCGGACGGCGACGCCTTGGTGCAGAGCGCATGGGTCGCGGGCTTGATCATCTGCCCGTGATGGGCGCAGATCGGCAGGTATTCGTGGAGGGTGTAGACGATCGGCACGTCGCCGAGCGCCCGGCGCACCGCCCGGATCGCCTGCATGCCGAAACCCATCACGTGGTGGAAGTTCACCACGTCGGGGCGCAGCTCGCGCAGATAGCGCTCGAAATGCGCCATCAGATCGTCGAGATCCTTGCTGCCGAGGTGGAACCAGTCGAAATCCGACGAATGGTAGAGCATCTCGTTCGGGCCGCGCCCTAGCGACATCAGCGGCGTCGCCTTGTGGCGCACGACCGGCGGGGCCACGCCCGCGAGGTAATGCGCCTCCCATCCGGGCTGCGCGCCGAGCCCTTCGTAGAGATTCCACGACGCGACCTGCGCGCCGCCGATGGAGAAGGCGGGATGAGCATGGGAAACAACGAGGGCCTTCACGGACGGGCTCCTTTCTCGGTGCGGCGCGCGATGAGCGCGGTATCGACGGCGCGCGTCATCTGCGCGAAGGGGGTGAGCTCCTCGGGCCGCGGGTCCTCGACCATCCAGAACGCGACCGCGCTGGCGCACCAGGTCTCGCCCCCCGCGAGCCGCAGCCGGCGGGCGAGGTCGAGATGGGTATAGGTGTCGCCGAAAAGGTGGCCGGAGAACCCGCCCGACCGGGCAAGGAGCGACCGGTCGACGAGGGCGATCTCGGCCGCGCCCGCCGCGACGGCGCGGGTCGTGTCCGAGCCTATCGCATGTGCGCCGAGGCCCGCGCGCAGGCAATCTGGCCCGCGCGCGCCGGGACGCGGCCGCTCGCCGCCGAAATAGATCGAGCCGTCCTCGTAGAACAGGACCGGCGAGACGAGCCCGGCGCCGACGCGCTCCGCCTCGACCCGGAGCCGCGCGAGCCATCCCGGCCCCCGCGGCAGCGCGGCGCTTTGCCAGACGAGGAGACGCTCGGCATTCCCTGCGGCCGTCCCGGCATCGAGCCGCGCGGCCATCGTGGCATGGTCGGGCACCACGATCAGGCTTCCGGTCAAGCCGTAGAAGTGGAACGCATCGTCGAGCGGCCGGCGGATCTCCGCGGCCACGCTCCGCGAGACGACGAGCGTGAGATCCATCCCCTCCGCGTCGGAGGTGCCCGCGAGCGTGGCGAGGATCGGCTGCAGCTCCGCCAGGCCCGCGACCGGCATCACCGCGGAGACGTCGCGCCCCGCGGGGCCCGGTCCGAGCGGCATCGCCGCGCCGATCCGGCGCAAAGGCTCGGTCCGGCGACCGAGGCCCGCGAGAAACGGGGCGAGATGGCGCTCGACGATGACCGGAAGCTCGGGTTCGTGCGGCGAGAGCCCCGAGAGGACCGCGGGCAGGACCCCGTCGCCCTGCGCGAGCATCACGTCCACGGGCCGGAAGAGGCACGATCCGTTCTCGAACACCAGCTCGAGATAGAGGTCGCCCCCGTCCCTCCCGGGCTGCGCCGGGACGTGGCAGACGAAACCGTGCATCACGTCGCGATCGTCGAGGAGCCCGGCGAAGCGCGGATCGAGCGCGAAGCCCGCATTGAGGTCCGGCCGGGGCAACATCGACCACGTCTCGTGCAGCGGCGCGTAGAGATTGCCCGACCCCTTCAGGATCACGCGTTCGACCTGCGACAGCGGATCGAGGAGCCAGCCCGAGACCAGGAGCCCCCCGTCAGCGGCCTTCAGGACCCGGTCGAGCGCCGCCGCTACCGGACCGTCATGAGACGACAGCGTGTCGTGCCCCTCGTAGCGGGGTCGGCAGATCCGGCGGAAGGCGCCGAGGACGGCCTTCGGCGCCTGCAGCCGGTCGAGCATGCCCCTGACATGCGCCGTGGCCGTCGGGCCGCGGAACGCGGGCGCCATCGTCGGCACGACATCGAGCCGGCCGAGGCGCCCGCCGCGTTCGAAGAAGAGCGCCTCAGGAAGCGGAACCTCGGGATCGACCTGCTTGATGTAGAGGCAGAAGCCGGAAGCGGGCGGCAGGATGTCCTCCCGTTCGAACCGCGCCACCGCGATCGCGCGGGCGTCGTGGCCCGGCAGTCCCGCGATCTCCGTCACCTCCGCGTCGAAGGCATGGGCCCAGCCCTGTAGGAACAGCCCCCCGCATTCGGTGCGCGCCGCGACTTCGACGAAGCCCGCGCGCTCGGCCGACCGCGTCCTGAAATCGGCGGCGAGATCGCCCGACGACGTCGGCGCGTGCTGGCGCAGGAACGCGAGGATCGCCCCGGCATCGCCCCCTTCGCGCACGAGCTTGAGAAGCGGCGTCGCGGTCACGTCGAGATCGCCGGGCGCGGAGAGCCGCAGCGATGCCCGGCCCTGCGCGAGCCGAAGCATGGCCCCGTGCGGGGGCATCGCGCCCAGAAGGGCGAGCCCCGCATGACCGCGCGGCGTCGTCCAGGAAAGGCAGGCCCAGGGTCCGATCCCGTCGAGCGTGCCGTCCGCGGGAAGGGGCGTCGGCGACGCGGCGAAGACCAGCGCGACATGCCCTCCGGGCAGGATGATCGCGGAGGTCGGCGAGAGGGTGGCCGCCTCCGTCGCGGCGGGATGCGTGACGGGCGGGGTCATGCGAGGGCCTCCTGGCAAAGTCGGCGGTACTGGGCGAGATGGGCCTGCGCCATCGCGTCGGTGTCGGTGGGCGGCCGGATGTTCGCCGCGAGCCGCCGGCAGAGATCGGCATCCGCGCGGGCGATCGTCTCGGCGAGCGCCGCGGGATCGTTGCGGGGCACGTGAAGTCCCGTCCGGCCATCCTCGACCGCCTCGGCCATGCCGCCGATGCCGGTGCAGATGACCGGGCGGCCGGAGCGCTGCGCCTCGAGGATCACGAGGGGCGCGTTTTCCCACCAGGTCGACGGGACGACCACCCAATCGGTCCGGTCCATCAGACCGGGCAGGTCCGACCGGTCGTAGGGGCCATGATTATGCGCCAGCGGCGCCGCGCGGGCGAGTGCCGCCTCGAACCCTGCGCGCTCGGCCTCAGCGCTCCAGGTGAAGCCGCCATGGATCGTGATCCGCAGATCGGCCTCGCGCGCCGCGAGCCGGGCCGCGGCATCGAGCAGGACGTGGACGCCCTTGTGATCGGCGACGTTGCCGAAGAAGGCGAAACGATGCCCCTGGACGGGCAAGGCGGGCGCCCGGCCCGGCACGCCGTTCGGAAGGAGAACCATCTTCTCCCGCGGCAGGCCCCAGGCGGCGTAGCGCTCCATCGCGAAGCGGCTCGGCAGCACGACAAGATCGACCCCCGAGAGCACGGCCTTCAGATGCGCCTCGCGCAGCGCGTGGCGCGCGACCGAAAGCTCTGGCAGGCATTGACGGCACCGCGCGGGCTCCGCCCGGCTGCAAAGCGCGCCCTCGGAGGTCACCATGAGACCGTCCTTCGCGCAAATCGGCTGGAAATCGTGCAGCGTCACGACGATCCGCGCCCGCGAGCGCGACCGGATCGCCGCGACGACATCCGACCCGATGCGGTCGAGACCGTGCAGATGCACGATGTCGGGGCGCGTCCGGCCGAGGATCCGCTCGAGCGCGGCGATCCATCCGGATCCGTCGAGCCGCAGCATAGCGAAGGCATCGTAGCGGCCCGTGCGCAGGAGCAGGTCCTCCCCGGCCTCCGCGAGCGAGCCCGGCGCCATCTCGGGACGCGAGAGCGACGTGCTCGCGGCCAGGAGCGTCGTCGGTGCGCCGGACCGGCGCAGGGCACGCGTCAGATCGGCGGCGATCCACTCGGTACCGCCATTGGTGACGTCGGGATGATCGTGGACGATCTGGAGAATACGCGGTTCAGTCATGGGACGTCTCCCGAAGGGTGGCGAGCGCGCGGCCCTCGACGGCGCGTTGCAGCGGATCGGGCAGGTCGTCTGAGAAGACGGCGAAGCCGTCGCTCCCTGCCCGGCCCGCCCGGGCGGCCGGAACCGCGTGAAGATCGGCAAGGACGCTGGGAAGGGATGCTTTCGAAGACCGCATCGCGGCGAGGGACGCCCCGCCGAGCGCGGCGACATGGCCGCCCTCGCCGATCTCCGAGAAGCTTGCCCGGGACGCGCCCGCCCGACGGCGCCACGCGGAAAGCCAGCCGCGGCGGGTCGGCAGGATCCCCTGTCCGAGGATCACGGCCCGGTCGGCGCGCGCCACGCGCAGCGCCGCACGCAGGCATTCGCTCGGCATTGCCCCGGACGCGACCGACACGACACGGAGCCCTACGCGGTGGATCGCGCTCAGCGCATCGGCCGTCGCGAGGACAGAGGACGTCTGCGCGCCGTCGGGATGGTAAAGCACGATCTCCGCCTGCGTCGCGCCCGGCTCCGTCACGATGGCCGCGAGGAGGGCGTGGAGATGCTCGCGCGGCTCTGAGGCCGCGATCACCACCGAAACGGACGGCCTGGCCTTCGCCGATCCGAACTCCGCCACCCGGCAGCGCCAATCCGGCCGCCCGCGCATCACGCCGGGCAGGGCCGCGGCGAGCACGTCCGCGGCGGCGCTTTCGGGCAGGGAGCGGAACGCCTCGGGGCAGATCTCGTTCGTTGCGTCGAACGAGGCGGGCTGGCGCGGCCCGATCCGGCCGGAGCGATAGACGGGCGCCACCGTCGCCGGCCCGGAGGCAGGACCGGACCAGGGCACGTAGCCCGCGGCGACGGGGCCGAGGCGATCGTGCCAGACGAGCGCATCGCAGCGCAGATCGGCCTGCGTGTCCTCCGCCTCGATCCGGAACCCCGCGAGAAGGCCGCGCGGATCGTCGATGCTCACGAGATAGAGAAGTCCGTCGCCCTGCCGCGACAGATGCACGGCGCGCGCAGTCGGCGCGGCCTCGGCCGGGCAATCGATCTCCGCGCGCAGGATCGCGACCTCGGTACGCTCCGCTGCGAGCCGGTCGACGAAGGCGCGCGCCGCCATGCGCGTCGCGGCATTGCGGCGCGCGAGCCAGCTCGAGAGCGGTTGCGCGGCCGGGCTGCTCGAGACACCGAGACGCAGAAGGGTCGTCCCGATCGCCACGAGCTCGCCCGATTGCGGAAGCGGCCGGTCGAGGAAGATGTGCAGGAACCGGCGTCCCCCCGAGACCTCCTCGCAAGTGGCGATGTCGCGCAGGCGCCGGGTCCGGGCGCCCGTCCAGAGCGTCACCGCCTCGAGCCGGGGCAGTGCCATCTCCGCCGGCAGCTCCCAGGTCAGGACCGCGCCGTCGCGGCCGACCGGGCTGCGTTCGGCGAGCGGAACATGGACGCCCAGGCGTTCGACGAGCTGTTCGGCCAGCGCGCCGAACTCGCCGACCTCGCCCTTCCCGAAGAGCGACGCGCCGGTGGTCAGCAGCAGACGCAGGAGCCGCAGCCCCCCGGTCTCGTCGAGCCCCGCGACGAGCGCCATCGCATCGACGAGCGGGGATTGCAGCGCGAGCGGATCGATCCGCGCGATGACGACATGGCCCGCCGAGATGCTGAGGGCGCCCGCGCAAAGACGCGCCGACGGATAGGCGACGATGAGGAGGTGGCGCTGGCCGCCGGTCTCGAGACCGAGCCGCGTCAGCGCCACCGGCCCGCCGAGCGGTTCGCCGTCGAGCGTCGCGGTGAGCCTGTCGCCCAGGCCCAGGGTCGCGGGCCCCGTGTCGAAGAAGATCGCGGTGCGCTCGGAGGACAGGGGAACGACGAATACTGCGAGTGCCGGCGTGAGAGTGCGGTCACGGTCCTGGCCGAATGCCATATCGAGCATCATGAAATCCCGTGTGAAAGCGGAAGAGGGTGCGGCCGGCAGACCCCCTCCCGGGTCGCGCCGGCCGCGATTAGATCACGACAGCGGTTAGACGATCGTGAAGAACTTCTCCGGATCGGCGGTGATTTCCTCGTAGGACACCCCCTTGAGAAGAATGCTGTCGCCCTGTTCGAAATCGATGAGCGTGCCTTCCGCGCCGAGATCGATGGCATAGCCGGCGACGTCGGCCGCCCCCTCGAGCGACAGGCCGTCGAGCGTCCCGGCGATCTGCAGGATATCGCCGTCGGAGAAATCCATGATGACGTCGCCGCCACCCGAGAAGACGAAGAGGTCGTCGCCGTCGCCGCCGAACATCACGTCGTCGCCCGCGCCGCCGTCGATCGTATCGTCGCCCTTGCCGCCGTAGAGAAGGTCGTCGCCCGCCCCGCCCTGCAGCAGATCGTCGCCCGATCCCCCTTCGAGCCGATCGTCTCCCGTTCCCCCTTCGAGCGTGTCGTCGCCGGAGCCGCCGACCATCAGGTCGTCACCCGCTCCGCCCTCCATGACGTCGTCGCCCGCCCCTCCCAGAACCGTGTCGTCGCCCTCGTCGCCCGAGAGCGTGTCGCTGCCCGATCCGCCGAGGAGGAGGTCGTCGCCCTCCCCGCCATAGACCTGATCTTCGCCGGATCCGCCATTGAGCATGTCGTCTCCCGCGCCGCCGTCGATGATATCGTCACCCGATCCCGCGATCACGGTATCGGCGCCGCCGCCTGCGCTGATGAAGTCGCTCTCGGACGTTCCGAAGACAAAATCGTTGAATGCACCGCCTGGAATTGTAGCCACTGATATGACCCCTTGATTAGCAGCCCCCGTGAGCCAAGAGGTGGCGCGGGCCACCCTAACGAAATCCTAATGCGCGACCGCATAGGGCGAGAAAGCTCCGACCAAGTTTCTCGCCTTTTAGTTGATCGTTAGTCGAATGCTCCGGAACCGGCGCGGGCCCGTTAAGAAGACGGTAAGCCGCCCGACGGGATGACTCGGGTCGCACCGGGCATGGGGCCCGGCTCCGATCCACCATTTCCGCTGGTCTTCTCGGTATCGCCAGCGGGTTCACCTGACATCAGGCGGTATGTTTTATGGCGATCTCGCTTTCAAACGCTTTGAATACCTTCGCGTCCGCGCTCCTTTCCGATGCCGGGCGCCTCTCGACACTCCTCCATTCGAACCTGACCTTCTTGCCCCTGCCGACCGGGTCTTCCGCCGGCAGCGACGCGGGCGACATCATCATCGGGACGCAGGATGCGGACCTCGTCGATGGCGGGGCGGGCAACGATCTCGTCTTCGCCTCGGGTGGCGGCGACACGCTCCGGGGCGGCGACGGCAATGACGCGCTTCTGGGCGGCAGCGACGCCGACCTCATCGAGGGCGGTGCCGGGATCGACATCCTCCTCGGCCAGGACGGCAACGACACCCTGCATGGCGGCGGGGGGTCGAACCTCCTCGTCGGGGGGGCGGGCGACGACGTGCTCGATGTCCGCTGGGCCACCTATTCGGGGCCCTACGAATCCTTCCAGGTCTGGCGGGCCGAGAAGCGGCTCTCGGTCGACGTCATGTATGGCGGCGACGGCAACGACCGCCTCGAGGGCTCCTACGGCACCGATCTGCTGCACGGAGACGCGGGCAACGACACGCTGCGCGGACAGGACGGCGACGACGTCCTGCATGGCGGCGCGGGCGACGACCTGCTGCGGGGCGACAACGGGGCCGACCGCCTCTTCGGCGAGGCGGGCGACGACCGGCTGCTAGGCGGCGCGGGCGCCGACACCCTCGACGGCGGCGACGGACGCGACACGATTCACGGCGGTGGCGGACGCGACGAGATCGACGGCGGCGCCGATCGCGACGTCCTCCACGGCGGCGCGTCGGCGGACGTGATCCGGGCCGGCGACGGCGACGATTACGCGGATGGCGGTCATGGCGACGATACGATCTGGCTCGGGGCGGGAGACGATTTCGTCGCCGCGATCGACGATCTCGGCCGGGGCGACGACCTCATCTACGGCGAGGACGGCGACGACTGGATCCACGGCGGCCGGCACGACGACCGGATCGATGGCGGCGCGGGCAACGACCGGCTGAACGGCGGCGCGGGCACCGACGTGCTCACCGGCGGGGCCGGGTCCGACATCTTCGAGTTCCGCGGCCAGTCGGGCAACGACGTCGTCACCGACTTCTCCGCCGACGACGCGCTCCATATCGAGCGGGAAATGAACGGCCTGACCGGGCTCGACGCCGCGAGCCTCGCGACCCGGATGATCGGCTTCGGCGACGACACGCTGCTCGACCTGGGAGAGGACAACACGATCCTCTTCGCGGGGCTAGATCCCGACACCCTGTCGGGCCTTCTCGACACCAATCTCTTTTATCTGTGAGGATGAAGACATGCGCATATTGCTCACCGGTGGCGCCGGCTATGTCGGCAGCGCCTGTTTCCGCCATTTCAGGCGGCAGGGAATCGAGGCCTTCGTCCTCGACGATCTCAGCGAGGGCCATGCCGGCGCCGTCGAGGCCGACCGGCTCGACGTGGCCGACATCCGCGATACCGATGCGGTCGCGGCCATCCTCCGGCGGCGCGGGATCGACCATGTCGTCCATCTCGCGGCGCTGATCTCGGTACCCGACTCGATCACCGATCCGGCGGGCTACTGGTCGGTCAACACCGCCGGCTCGATGAGCCTTCTGGAGGCGATGCGGGCCGAGGGCGTGGGGCGGATCGTCTTCTCCTCCACCGCCGCAGTCTATGCACACGGCTTCGATCGCCCCATCCGGGAGGACGATCCGATCGCGCCCGCGACGCCCTACGGCGCCTCGAAGCTCGCCGTGGAACATCTCCTGGAGGGCTACGCGACGGGTTACGGGATGGCGGCGACGGCGCTGCGCTACTTCAACGCGGCGGGCGCCGATCTCGACGGACGGCACGGCGAGGCGCATCGCCGGGAGAGCCACGCGATCCCGCTCGTCGTCGAGGCCGCGCTTGGCAACCGCGCGGGGTTCGACGTCTATGGCGGAGAGTGGGACACGCCCGACGGGTCCTGCATCCGCGATTTCGTCTCCGTGATCGATCTCGCCGATGCGCATCTGCGGGCGCTGAAGCGGGCGCGTCCCGGCGTCATGGCGCGCTACAATCTCGGGTCGGGCACCGGGACGAGCGTGCGCGAGATCCTCGCGGCCGCCGAGGCCGTGACGGGCCGCCCGGTCCCGTCGCAGGTCAAGCCCGCCCGCCCCGGCGACCCGGCGCGGCTCATCGCCGATACGACGCGGGCCCGGACCGAGCTCGGCTGGACGCCGCGCCATTCCGATGCGCAGAGCCTCCTGTCGGCGGCCATCGCCTGGCACGGCTCCTACGGGTTGGACCACTACCTCGGAACGCGGATCGCCGCGGAGTGACGGGAGAGGCGGCGCTTCAGGCGATCTCGCCCAAGAGTGCCGCCCGACGGGCCAGCATCTCCCGCGCCGCGGCGCGGGCGAGGACGCGGTCGCGGGCGGCCGTGGCCCGCCGCGCCGCGGCCCACGGGTCCGCGAGGACATCGAGTACCGCGTCCGAAAGCGCATCCGGCGCGCGCATGTCGACGAGCCGCGCGGTGGCGTCATCCGCGAACTCCGTCACCGGCGCGGTATCGGACAGGACGAGCCGCGCGCCCGTGGCCATCGCCTCGAGCATCGACCACGACAGCACGAAGGGCACGGTCAGGTAGACATGCGCGTCGCTCCGGCGCAAAAGCCAGCGATAGGAGCGTAGCGGAAGCTTTCCCAGAAGCACGACCCGGCCGCGATCGAGGCCCGGCGTCGCGAGCCCCTCGCCGAGCCAGTCCACCCGCCGCATCGCATCGGTCCCGTAGGCCACCGAAGGCGTGCCCGCGATCGCGATCACCGCGTCGGGCCGGGCGGCCTGGATGGCGGGCAATGCCGCCATGAATTGCGGAAAGCCCCGGTGCGGCTCCATCCCCCGCGTGGCGTAGGTGACGAGCGGTGTGGAGGGCGCGAGACCTTCGAGCGCGTCCGGCCGGTCCATCGGATCGGCGCCGCCCGAGCGGGGACGGAAGAATTCGGTGTCGATCCCGTCGTGGCAGATCGTCATCCCCCCGCGGAGCGCGTCGGGAAATTGCGCGGCCTGGAACGCGGTCGGGCAGAGAACCCGGTCCGCCGCCGCGATCTCGAGCGCCATCGCGGCGTTCCTGCCCCGCTCGACCATCGCCTGGTCGGGATCCGACAGATCACCATGCGTCGCGCCGAGATAGGCGAGGTCGGGCGCGGGATGGTTGTACCACCATTCCGCATAGGCGACTGTGCGGACCCCGCGAAAGACGTCGCGCGCGAAAAGGCCCGCCCCGGGCCCGGCATGGGAGACGACGATATCCGGCCGCAAGCCCGATCGCCCGGCCGCGAGCGCCGCGCGGGCGAAGCCCTGGCCGTTCAGCGCCGCCCGGTCGAACGGCTGCGCATAGGGATGGGTCCGCGACGACGGCGCGCGCGCGGGCGCATAGCGAAGCGAGCCGCATTCGGGGATGGCCGTCGCCGCGCGCGCGGCGAAGGTGACGGGCCATCCGAGCGTGGCGAGATACCGCCCGAGCGCCCCGAACTGGCCCGGACCGTCATCGTGGACGAAAAGAATATGGGGCCGCACACCCCGCCGCAGCGCCGGGGTCGCGATCGCGCCCGGCCCCGCGGCTCCGTCAGGCACCGAAGAGCGACCAGAGCCCGAGGGCCAGCGAGCCCGCCCCGATCGCCAGGGCCGCCGCGACCGCGAGACCGAGGCCCCGTCCGCCCGTACGCGGCGGCGCCTCGAGACCTCCGAGCGCCGTCTCGATCCGCGCCTGGACGATCTCGATCCGGTCGAGCGTCTCACGGAGCGGCGCGGTATCGCGCTCGAGGCCGGTCTCCAGCCGCGCGCGAAGCGCCACCACCTCCTCGAACGTCCGCTCCGGCAGGCGCCGGCCCGGCTCGTCCCTGTCCGCGGCCCGGCCGATCCGGCGCAGCGGCATGGGCGCCACGCCGTCCACATGGGCCGTCGCTTCGATCGTGAACTCGAAGCCCGGCTCGAGCGGCGGATCGAGATCGACGGAAAAGCCGTAGCGCCCGGTGCCGATCCCGTTGCGTTCGAGATCCGGCCGGGGGGTATCGGCGCGCAGTTCGGCCACGACGCGGCCTTCGCGCGTGACGCGCACCGTCACGGCCGCCTCGGGATCGGCGCGGTCGATCGCCCATCCCGCGACGCGGTTCGCGCGCGGCACGTCGACGACGCCGTTGAGGCGACCGTCCGTGCCCGCTTCGGGATCGGCGGCGTTGCTGGACATCTCTGGCATGGCGAGGCTCCGGTCTGCGTTCGCCAATTCTTAAGCCGGATATCCCTGAATGCGGATTTAACGGCGAGGTGCGAAATGCGGTGGATTTGGGCTATCCTGTGCCTCCTGGCGGCACCCGCGACCGCGCAGACCGTCCTCTACGACTGGTCGGAGGACGCCTGCGCACGCTGGGACATCCCCGACACCCCGGCGCGGTTCTGGCGGGAGGAGGGCGGCGTGGCGCTCGTGGCGGGCTCGGAATCCTCGCGCATCGCCCGCGGGCCCGATCCGTTCACCCTCTCGCGCGATTGCGGGGTCGTCTATGCGGGCGGCCATGACCCCGATCCGACGCAAAACGACGACCGCGCCTGGATCCATTCCACATGGCTGCGTCCCGACGGCCGGTTCGAGGCGCTGGCCCATGTCGAATATCACGGCCATCGGCACGGAACCTGCCTGGCCGAGGACTACGCGGCCTGCTGGCGCAATTCGGTCATCGCGCTCGAGCGAACGGATGCGGGGCGCTTCGACAGGCGCCCCGGACCGCCCGTCGCGGCGCTTCCTTTTCCCTACGACCCGGCGCAGACCCGGCGCACGGGCTATTTCAACCCGTCGAACATCTTCCGCGACGGCGATTTCCTGCATGTCTTCGTCTTCGCGGAGGCCTCCGGCGCGCAGGCCCGCGGGGCTTGCCTGCTGCGCCGCCCGCTACCTGGCGGAGAATGGCGCGCCTGGGACGGAGAGGGGTTCGCCGCCCGTCTCGACGGGGGGCCGGACGGCGATACCTGCGCGCCGGTGGACGGTGTCGTCTCCACCCTCTCCTCCGTCGTGGCGGACGCGTCCGGGGGCTGGCTCGCGGTGACGCCCCGGACGGTGTCGGGCCGCCCGGGCCTCTGGCTACAGCGTTCGGACGACCTGATCCACTGGACGGAGCCAGAGCTTCTGGCCGCGCTGCCGCTCCTCTGGCGGCGCGACTGCGCGGCGCCCGCCGTCTACGCCTATCCCGCGCTGTTGGCCCCAGAGAGCCCGTCGCGGAACTTCGATGTCCTCGACGGCCCGGTCTGGCTCACGGCGGTGCGGATGCCGCTCGACGGGGCCTGCCGCGTGGGCCCCGAACGCGACCTCGTCGCCTGGCCGCTCACTCGGCGCGCCGAGGGCGGTTTCGCGGAAATCCCGCTGCCCTGAAAACGGGCGGCTCTGTCACTCTCATTATCGTCGGCCCTCATGCTGCGCTTCGAGAGACGCGTAGCGGCTTTTCCGCCGGAGATGGCGATAGTATGGGCGTGTGGACGAAAGGGTTCGACTGGCAGCCACGATCATAGGACGATGCGGCTTCCATATCTCGCGGTCACGGGCGACATTGCACGGCGTGGTGGCTGTCGCGTTTCACGGGGCTCGGGCCTCCGGGCGGCTTGAAGGACATCCTCCGGTCCGGCCGGGGGAAACAATCAGATCGAGGGCAAGTATTTTGGATAGTAAGCGTATATTGGTCACAGGCGGCGCCGGATTTCTGGGCAGTCATCTTTGCGAACGGCTCGTCGCGGACGGGCACGAGGTCCTCTGCGTCGACAATTACTTCACCGGGCGGCGTTCGAACATCTCGCATCTGCTCGGCAAGCCCGGCTTCGAGGCGATGCGCCACGACGTGACCTTCCCGCTCTACGTGGAGGTGGACGAGATCTACAACCTCGCCTGCCCGGCCTCGCCGATCCATTACCAGCACGATCCCGTCCAGACCACGAAGACCTCCGTGATCGGCGCGATCAACATGCTGGGGCTCGCCAAGCGCTGTAAGGCCAAGCTGCTGCAGGCATCGACCTCGGAGATCTACGGCGATCCCGTCGTCCATCCGCAGGTCGAATCCTACTGGGGCAACGTCAATCCGATCGGCCCCCGCTCCTGCTACGACGAGGGCAAGCGCTGCGCCGAAACGCTGGTCTTCGACTATCGCCGCCAGCACGGGATGGACGTGAAGGTGATCCGCATCTTCAACACCTACGGGCCGCGGATGAACCTGGGCGACGGGCGGGTGATCTCGAACTTCGTCGTGCAGGCCCTGCGGGGCGAGCCGATCACCGTCTATGGCGGCGGGAGCCAGACCCGGTCCTTCTGCTTCGTCGACGACCTGATCGAGGGCATGATGCGGATGATGGCGACACCCGAGAATGTCAGCGGCCCCGTCAATATCGGCAACCCCAACGAAATGACGATCCGCGAGCTCGCCGAGACCGTGATCGCCGCCACCGGCTCGCGCTCGGAACTGGTCGACCGCCCCGCGATGGAGGACGACCCGCAGCAGCGCCGCCCCGACATCACCCGCGCGGGCGAATTGCTCGACTGGCGCCCGGAGATCACCCTCTCCGAGGGGCTCGGACGCACGATCGACTATTTCCGCGGGGTCCTCGCCGAACAGGCGTGACAGGGCTCCCGCGACGGCTGCGTGGCGCTCAGGTCGCCACGTAGCGGTCACGGCGGTGGTTGATGGCGATGACGAGATTGAGGACCACCGCACCCAGCAGCGACCAGATCACGATCGGCACCGGGAAGATCAGGAACGCCACCGCGAAGAGCACGGCATCGAAGGCGAGCTGCAGATATCCCGCCTGGATGCCGAACCGGTCCTGCGCGTAGAGCGCGACGATCCCGACGCCGCCGAGCGACCCGCCATGTCGGAAAAGGGCCAGGAGGCCGAGGCCCGTCAGCACCCCGAAGATCACCGCCCCGAGCGCGGGGTTCAGCCGCTCGATCTCGAATCCCATCGGCAGGAGCTCCGTCAGGATCGACAGGAGCGTGACCGAGAGAAGCGACTTGACCGTGAAGGTCGCGCCCATCCGGCGCCATCCGAGCCAGTAGAAGGGTAGGTTGATGACGAAGAAGACCGGGCCGAAGGACCAGCCCGTGAGATACGAGACGATCACCGCGATCCCCGCCGTCTGGCCCGTGACGAGCCCCGCGAAGGTCAGGACCTGCAGGCCGAGCGCCGCGCAGAAGACGCCGAACCCCAATCCCTGGGCATCGTCGAGAAGGCTGTGGCGGGGCGCGTCGACCATGAATTCGTGATGCCGCCTCGCGCGGGGACACGCAATCCTGAAGCGACCGCCCCGGCTGACGTTTCGGCCCTCCGCCGGTCCCGGCCGCGAGACCTAGCCCGTTTCGCGGATCGCCTCGATCCGGTCCATGCCGCCGACGCTTTCGGCCATCTCCTCCCACACGGGCCGGGCGCCCGCGATCCAGGCCTCCATCTCCTCGGGCTCGACCACGACGCCGCCACCCGCGCGCGCCTCCTCCATCGCGCGGACCTCGTCCCGGACGATGAGCGCATCGAAATAGCCCGCCGCGGCGCGCACCTCCTCGCCCAGCACCTCCCGGTGTTCCGCGTCGAGGCCGTCCCAGAAGGCGCGGGAGAAATAGACGATGCCCGCGGCACGGATATGCGACGTCTCGGTCAGGTCGGGGACGACCTCGTAGAGGTTGAACCCGGCATAGGCGCTCTTCGTCAGGTCCATCGCATCGACCACGCCCGTCTCGAGCGCGTTGTAGACCTCCACGATCGGGATGCCTGTGGGGATCGCGCCGTAGCCGGACCAGAGCGTCGTGTGGAGCGGGCTCTGGATCACCCGCATGTTGAGCCCCCGAAGCTCCGACGGCCGCCGGATCGGGCTCTTCGACAGGAGCTGCCGCGCGCCGTAATCGATGAAGGACGGCGCGACGAACCCCGCGTCGCGGAGGCGCGCGCGCAGGGCCTCGCCGATCTCTCCGCCGGTCACGGCCTTCAGGTGCGCGGCATCGCGGAAAAGGAAGGGCAGATCGAGGATCTGCGTCTCCGGCACCCAGGCCGACATCACCGAGACCGTCGAGAGCGACCCCTGCACCGCCCCGAGACGCGCGTTCTGCGCCACCTCGCGCTCGCCCCCGAGCGCCGCGTTGGGCACGATGTTGAACGCGAAGGCCCCGGGCATCCGTTCCTCCATCCGGTCCGCGATCCGGGTCCAGATCAGCGTCTCGGGCTTGTCGGCGGCGAGGAGCGAGGCCACGGTGACGCTCTGCTGCGCGCGGGCGGGGCGCGCGAGCATCGGCGCGGCGAGCAGGCCCGCTGCGCCGGTCCCGAGGAACGTGCGGCGATCGGGTCGGGCTGGCGCGGACATGGGCATCTCCCTGCCTGGCGGGATTTCAGGCTTGCGCCGTGGCATAGGCGAAGACGCAGATGATTGCGAGCGCCGCGGCAAGCGCGAGGATATAGGGTATCACCGCCCGGAAGAGCGCGTCCGTCGGCACCTTCGTGATGCCCGCGGTCACGAAGACCAGTACGCCCAGGGGCGGCGTCAGCCCGCCGATCATCAGCGCCACCACGACGATGACGCCGAACGTGATCGGATCGAGGCCCGCCTGCGTGGCGGGCGGCAGCAGGAGCGGTCCGAAGAGGAGGAGCGCCGCGCCGATATCGAGGACGAGGCCCGCGAGAAGCAGGATCGCGCACGACAAGGCCAGCACGCCCAGGGGCCCGGCCCCCGCGACGAGGACCGAGATCGCCCCCGACACGTCGTCGACCGCGAGCAGGAACGCCGCGGGCGCGGCCGTCGCGATCAGGAGCGCGATCGCCGCCGTCTCGATCGCGCCCTGCCGGAAGAGGCGGAAGAGCCCGGCGATCCCAACGCCGCCCCGCAGCGCGAGGCCGAGCGTGTAGAGCGCGGCCATGGACGCGGCCTCCGTGACGGTGACGACCCCGAAACGGATGCCCGCCACGACGATCAGGCCGAGCCCGAAGGCCGGCACCGCGCCGAGCGCGCCTTGCCAGCGATCTCCGGCCGAGGCCGCCGATCCGCGCGCGGGCTCCGCGCTCGTCAGGCCGATCGCCACGAAGAGCGCCGCGGCCATCAGGAGGCCCGCCCAGAGGCCGCCCAGGAGAAGGGCGCCTACCGAAAGGTTCGTCGCCCCGGCGAGGATCAGGATCGCGATCGAGGGCGGGATGACGTTGTCGAGCACGGAGGTCGCCGCCACGATCGCGGCCGCCCGCGCGGGGGTGTAGCCGCGCCGCACGAGCTCGGGCTGGAACGTGCTCGCCCCGAAGGCCGCCGAGGCGATCGAGGAGCCCGACGCCCCCGCGAAGAGGAGGTTGGTGACGAGCGTGGTCTGACCCACGCCGCCGCGGCGATGGCCGACCAGCGTATCGGCGAACCGCACGAGGGCCGTGGCGATGCCGGAGGCCGACAGGAACAGCCCCGCGAGGAGGAAGAACGGCACCGCGAGGAGGAGGAACTTCGACATGCCGGCCACGGCGGTATTGACGATCGCGGGTTCGGGCAGCGGCGCGCCGAAGGGCAGCACGAGATAGGCGGCGGCGAAAAGGGTGTGCGGCAGGGGCGCCCCCGCGACGAGGCCGAGCGCCGCGATCCCCGCGAGGAGCGCGGAGGGCGGCATTCCGGTCTCGACCCGCAATCCCTGCCCCGCGAGATAGAGCGCGGCGGCGATCCCAGCGGCCAGCGCAAGCCCCGCGATGCGCCGCTCCGCGACGCGGGCGAGCGCGACGAGGACGACGACGAGACCACCCCCCGCGGAAAAGAGCGCGAAGGGGATCCATTCCGGCAGGCCGAGCCCGGGGCTGATCCCCCCCACCAGGTCCGCGACCTTCCGCCCGCCGAGCAGGATCACCAGACCGGAGAGCAGGACGACCGCATCGGCGAGGACATCCGCCGCCCGTCCCGCGCGATCCGGCATCCGCTCGCGCAGGACCGTGAGGCGCATCGCCAGCGCGGAGCGGAGCGTCAGCGGCAGGGCCACGGAGAGGATCGCCACGTGGAGCCAGAGCGCCGCATCCTCGGCCCCGAGTATCCCCGTGCCGAAGACGTAGCGCAGCACGGCGCCCGTCGCGACGAGCGCGAGGAGCATCCCGAGGAGCAGCGCGCTCGCGGCCCCGAGACCCGCCTCCGCCGCACCGAGGAGCAGCGCCGCATACCGGGGGATGCCCCGATCTCCGGGCGCCGCCTTCATCGCCCCGCCATGCCCGGCGCCGGACATGCCGTGCCTCCGCGCATCCGGTCCGCCGCGCGGGTCTCGGCCACCTGCGGGGCGTGCCGCGCGGAAACGTCATCCCTCTGGATCACGCTCGCCAATGAGGGTCGCATCGCGGCGAGGCATCCGACAGTTTCAGCACCCAGCCCTCCCGCGTCATACCGAAAGAGACAGACTAAATTCGCGAAGGCAAACAGGGCCTTCCACGTCAAACCTTCATCGGTAAATGAGGATCGAGCGCCATCCCGCCACAGGTCCGGATCACGGGGCGAGCCGGAATCTTGACAGCGCTCGCGCCCTCCCTGCCGAGGCCCCGCATGGGGCTGTCGGCACCGGCGTCCCTCCCGATCCCGAGGCTTCGCGCGACCGGGGATCAGGTCGCCATGGGCGCGTGGCGGTTCAGCCTCCAGACCTCGAAGTTCAGCGCCGCGGCGATCGTCACCCAGGCGAGATAGGGCACGATGAGCAGCCCCGCGAGAAGATCGCGCTCGAGGAACGTGAAGAGCGTGCCCGCCACCGCGAACCACAGGAACGCGATCACCACGAGGCCCCCGCGGGTGTTGTGCAGCCCGAAGAAGACCGGCGTCCAGAGCGTGTTGAACGCGATCTGCATGGCGAAAAAGGCCATCGCATAGGCGTTGAGCGGCTCGACGGCCACCCGCGCCGCGGCGAAGGACATGAAGAGATAGAGCAGCGTCCAGGCCACCGGGAAGACCCAGTTGGGCGGCGTCCACGAAGGCTTCTCCAGCGCCTCGTACCAGCGTCCGGGCTTGAAGGCCGCGCCGGTCGCCGCCGCCGCGCCGCAGGAGAAGAGAAAAATGAGAAAGAGGGTCCAGTCCATGTGGCGAACTTAGCGATTCCGGCGCCGTAATCCAGTGCCGATCAGCCCCGAAGACCGCGGCGCCGCTCCGACATCATCGCGATCCGCATCATCGTCTCCGACAGCGCCGCCATCGCGACCTTGCGCGCCTCCGGATCCTCGGTGGCCGCGAGAACCGCGCGCTGCTCCGCCGCCTTCCGCCTGAGCGCCACCTCCGGCGGCACGACGCCTTCGGCCTTCATCATCCGGTGGCCCGCCGCCTCGATCGCGTCGATCCCGCGCTCCGCGCCGCCGAGATCGAGCGGACGGCCCTCGCCCGCGAGACCGGTGAGATCACCGGCCTCCCGCGCCTCCTCGATCCTGCGTTCCGCGATGCGCCAGAGCCATGACATGCGGCGAAGATGGCCTCACCCCTCGCCCTTCGCAAGCCCGTCCTCGACCCGGATCGCATCGTTCAGAACCCGCACCTCGCGCTGCGGGAACGGGATCGAGATGCCGTGCTCCTGGAACGCGTCCCAGAGCGCGAGATAGACGTTGCCGCGGATATTGGTGAGCCCGCCCGCCGGGTCGGTGATCCAGAACCGCAGGATGTAGTCTACCGACGAATTGCCGAAGCCGGTGATGTGGCAGACGGGCGGCCGCGTGGTCAGCACCCGCTCCACGGCCGAGGCCGCCTCGATCGCGACGCGGCGCACCTTGTGCGGATCGTCGCCGTAGGCGGTGCCGAACGTGATGTCGAGCCGCACGAAGGTGTTGGAATGGGACCAGTTGACCACCTGTCCGGTGATCAGGTCCTCGTTCGGGATCAGGTATTCCTTGCCGTCCCGCGTGGTGACCGAGGCATAGCGCGCGCCGAGCGTGCCGACCCAGCCGAACGTCTCCCCGAGCGAGATCACGTCGCCGGGCTTGATCGACTTGTCGAGCAGGATGATGACGCCCGAGACGAGGTTCGAGACGACCTTCTGCAACCCGAAGCCGAGGCCCACGCCGATCGCGCCCGAGAGCACGGCGAGTCCGGTAAGGTCCACCCCAACCACCTTCAGCCCGATGAAGAACGCCGCGCCGTAGAGCACGATCTGCAGCACCTTCACCGCGAGGACCCGCATCGACGGGCTGATCTCCTCGTTGCGCCGGATCCGCTCCGCGCTGCCCGCCGCGACGAACCGCGCGACGATGAAGAGCGCCGAGAGGATCACCACCGCCTTGATGATCGTAAGCACGCTGAGCCGGAACGAGCCGAAGGAGAACGCCACCCCGTCGAGCGCGCCGCCCACCTCGTCGGCGACGCCGAGCACCACCAGCGTGACGTAGACCCAGAGCCCCCAGCGCACGACAGAGCGCAGCACCGGATTGCGCACCAGCCGCGCGGCGAAGATCACCGCCACCCAGGCCAGCGCCAGGCTCGCCGCGAGCGCAAGCAGGAACGACCGCGACGGGAAGGGCGAGGCCTCCCGCGCGATCCAGACCGCGATCCAGACGAGCACCGTGAAGACCAGGAGCCTGAGGCGCCGGTTGATCGTCAGGAGAAGCCGCAGCTGCCAGGTCGGGCGGTTCTCGAGCCCGCGCATCCATTCCCGCATCCTCGGCCGGGCGATGGCCGCGACGAGATGGGCCGCCGCGAAGATCGCGACGAGGATCGCCACCTGCCACAGCCGCGACGGCAGCAGCAGGTTCTGGAACTGCAATCTGATGAGCGCCCAGAGATCCCGGGCCTCGGCCAAGAGCGCCGTGTATTCCGCGTCCATGCCCGAAATCATGCCGTCCGCCGCGGCGCGAGACAAGCGGCACGGCCCTTCCCCCGCCCGCCCCGATGGTCTAGAAACCCGGCCATGTCACGGATCCACGATCTGGCCGATCGCGCCCGTCTCGCGGAGCGCTTCTTCGGGGCCACCCACTCGGTGCTGGCCCGGGCGTAGCCGCGCGTGACCGCGACCCGACGCCATCCGCACGAATTTCGCCAAGGAGAGGACGCCATGTCCCCCAAGACGCTCTACGACAAGATCTGGGACGCCCACCTGGTCCACGCGGCCGAGGACGGCACCAGCCTGATCTACATCGACCGCCACCTGGTCCACGAGGTGACCTCTCCCCAGGCGTTCGAGGGGCTCCGGATGGCGGGCCGCCAGGTCCGCGCGCCCGGCCGGACGATCGCCGTGCCCGACCACAACGTGCCCACCGACGTGGACCGCGCGAAGGGCATCGACAACGAGGAAAGCCGCATCCAGCTCGAAGCGCTCGATCGCAACGCGCGCGAGTTCGGCGTCGTCTACTACCCCGTCGACGACATCCGCCAGGGCATCGTGCACATCATCGGTCCGGAGCAGGGCTGGACGCTGCCGGGCATGACGGTCGTCTGCGGCGACAGCCATACCGCGACCCACGGCGCCTTCGGCGCGCTCGCCCACGGCATCGGCACGTCGGAGGTGGAGCACGTCCTCGCCACCCAGACCCTGATCCAGTCGAAATCGAAGAACATGAAGGTGGAGGTGACGGGCAAGCTCCCCCTGGGCGTCACCGCCAAGGACATCGTGCTCTCGATCATCGCCAAGACCGGCACGGCGGGCGGCACCGGCCACGTCATCGAATATTGCGGGGAGGCGATCCGCGCACTGTCGATGGAAGGCCGGATGACGATCTGCAACATGGCGATCGAGGGCGGCGCGCGCGCCGGACTGGTCGCCCCGGACGAGACCACCTTCGACTATGTCCGCGGCCGTCCCCATGCCCCCAAGGGCGCGCAATGGGAAGCGGCGCTCGCCTGGTGGAAGACGCTCCGATCGGACGACGACGCGCAGTGGGACAAGGTCGTGACGCTGAAGGCGGAGGAGATCGAGCCCACCGTGACCTGGGGCACCTCGCCCGAGGACGCGCTGCCGATCTCGGCCGTCGTGCCCGATCCCGACAGCTTCCAGGGCGGCAAGCGCGACGCGGCGAAACGCGCGCTCAGCTACATGGGCCTCGCGCCCGGCACGAAGCTCACCGATATCGAGATCGACACCGTGTTCCTCGGCTCCTGCACCAACGGCCGGATCGAGGATCTGCGCGCCGCCGCCGCCGTGCTGAAGGGCCACAAGATCAAGCCCGGGATCCGCGCCATGGTCGTGCCCGGCTCCGGCCTCGTCCGCGCGCAGGCCGAGGAGGAGGGGCTCGCGGAGATCTTCACCGAAGCGGGCTTCGAATGGCGGATGGCGGGCTGTTCCATGTGCCTCGGCATGAACCCCGACCAGCTCAGCCCCGGAGAGCGCTGCGCGGCCACCTCGAACCGCAATTTCGAGGGCCGTCAGGGCAAGGGCGGCCGCACCCACCTCATGTCCCCCGCCATGGCCGCCGCCGCCGCGGTCACGGGCCGGCTCACGGACGTGCGGGAGATCACCGGCGCGACGGCCGAGAGCGCGACCGTCTGAGGCGACCGAACCACCCGGCCCCCGACCGGGCCGCATTGCCGACATCCGACGAAGCCGGGATGTCGGCAATGCGGGACCTTCCAGACTTTCGCCGCAATGCTCCATTGCAGTGCTGAAGCAGGGTGAACCTCACCCTGCGTAGCGCTGGAAATCCGTGTCTGAAACTTCGTCGGCGGCGAGGTCGAGCTCGAAAGCTTCGACCATTGCCTCCCGGCTGCTTCCCCCGGGTTCGGTCGCTGTCGCGACGGTGACCTTCGGCGCTGTGAAGGTGCGCGGCTCTGCGGACGTCACCACGGAGGCCTTCGGTGCCTCGACCTCGAAGAAGGAGATCACGCCGGCCAGCTGCTGGGACTGCGCCGCAAGCTGCTGGCTTGTCGCCGCCGATCTCTCCGCAGCGCTGGCGTTCTGCTGGATCACAGCATTCAGCTCCCGGATCGCCTGGTTGATCTGCTCGGCGCCCACGTTCTGCTCCCGCGTCGAGGCCGAGATCTCGGAGACGAGGTCCGCCGTGCGCTGGATGTTGGGCACCAGCGCCTCCAGCATACGGCCCGCCTCGCCCGAGACATCTACCGTCTCGACGGACAGCTGGCTGATCTCGGTCGCCGCCTGCTGGGACCGCTCCGCGAGCTTGCGCACCTCCGATGCCACCACCGCGAAACCCTTGCCGTGGGTTCCCGCGCGCGCAGCCTCCACGGCCGCGTTCAGCGCCAGGAGATCGGTCTGCCGCGCGATCTCCTGGATGATGTTGATCTTCTCGGCGATGGTCTTCATCGCGCGCACGGCATCGGCCACGGCTTCGCCGGACTTCCTGGCGTCGTCGGCCGACTGCCCGGCGATCTTCTCCGTCTGGGACGCGTTGTCGGCGTTCTGTCGGATGTTGGCCGTCATCTCCTCGACCGAAGCAGAGGCTTCCTCCACCGCCGAAGCCTGCTGCGTGGAGCCCGACGATAGTTGCCCGGCCGTCGCCGACATGACCGACGCCCCCTCCTTCACATTGCTCGCGCTCGTCGACGCGTTCGCGATCACCTCGCGCAGCTTCACCACCATGTCCCGAAGGGCAATCCCCAGACGGTCCTTCTCGGAATGCGGCGTCACATCGGCTTTCAGGTTTCCGCGGGCAATGCGGTCCGCGGCAGCCGCTCTGTCGCCAAGGCTGCCAGCCAATCGCTCCACGGCCCGGAGGGTATCCCCGATTTCGTCCCGTCGCGCCGTCCCGGGGATGTCGAAATCCGTCGCCCCGCATTCGAGCTGGTTCATCGCGTCCGTCATCTCGCTCATGCCGCGAGAGAAGGACCGACCACCGAGGATCCCGACCGCCAACGCGACCGCGATCACGCCCCCGCCAATCGCGAACAGGCGGATCAAGGCAATGTGGGCGTCGGAGATCGCTCCCTGCAGGTGGTCCGATGTCGCCGCGACGATCCGTTCGTGAACGTCTTTGATGAGATCGAGCCGTTCCGTCGCCTCGGCAAACCAGACCGCTCCGTCGATGCCCTGGCCATCCTGGGTTTCGTCGATCACGGCCAGGACCTCGCGCCGTTCCGCAACCTGCTCGACGGCCGGGCCGCGGACGATCTCGTCGAACCAACCCTGCTGAACCGGCGAGCTCTCCGAGCGAAAGCGATCCAGAGCCAGTCTCTCTCCTGTGAGCCGAGAGAGGTAAGTCTTGAACGTCGCGGGAGAGACATCGCCGGCCGCGGCCTGATTGAATAGAGCGGCTCCAAAGGCGCGTTCCAGGCCCCCATGCTCCTTGGCTTCGACCAGCGAGACATACGGCTGCAATTCACGCGCGACACCGAGGTTGGGACTGTAGCCGACGGTCTGACGGATCACGTCGATCAACGCGTCGACGCGTGCCGTATAAAACGCCGCGGCTTCACCGCCCGTATTCAGGGATGTGGAAACCTCGTTTCGGAACTCTGAAATCTTTTCCAGGCTGGTGCCGATATTGTCGAGATCCGCGCCAAGCGCGGGAACTTCCCTCCCTATATCGCTTGACCCAAGGAACTCGCGAAACCGCGCGTACTCGGCATCGACCGTTTGTCGTTGTCCCTGCAACTTGGTGAGGACGTTCTCGGGACGCCCTCCCGTTATGTACCCTACGCTCAGTCCGCGCTCGATCTGCAACTCATGGACCAAGGCGCCAGCCCGGTCGGCCAATGCGACCACATTGCCCAGGTCACGGAGTTTCTGCAGATCCTGCAGATATCCCCGTGCGAAAATTCCGAGAAGGCCGAGCGTCGTGATCAGGGGGATGGCGATTGCCAAGGATATGCGAAATTTCAGGCTCATGAATATGGTCTCGAAAGCTGTTCCCACATTGCCGAGGCCAAGAACGACCACCGGGACTATCCGCTCAGAACAGGTAGCAACCGAATTCTAACGAGCGAGAAATCCGAAGCGTGCGAGTCCGCCGACGACGGCCCTATAGTTGACGCCGGTTAACCATCCATTTCCGGCCGCCCGGGAAACACATCTCGTTCAAAGGTCAGCGCAGGCGGCAGCAGGTTTCCATCGCTCAACGACGTGCGGGAGATCACCGGCGCGACGGCCGAGAGCGCGACCGTCTGAGACGATCGGACCACCCGGCCCCCGACCGGGCCGCATTGCCGATATCCGATGAAGCCGGGATGTCGGCAATGCGCGACGACCCTGACCTCCGCGCGTCGGGACATTTTCGATGACAAGGCGATATTTTTCGGGTTTCAATCCTCTGGCTACGCACGCATCGCCATGGGAGGCCCACCGCATGACCAACCCAATTCGCTTCGCGCTCGTTCTTTCGGCCCTGGGACTGGCCGGCTGCGTCGACGATACCGACATGTCCAGCGCCGCTCCGGATCTGGTCAGCCAGGGCGAGATGCCGAGATTCTGCCGTGGTGCCGCGGCGGAGGAGTTTTCCGCCAGGCCGATGGACGTGATCACCCTGCCCGCCGAGCCCGATCAAGGCATGTACACGGTGCCGGGCCAGATCGACGACCTCTTCTTCTACTGCACCTTCTCGGCCGAGGGACGTCTCGTGGGGGTCGACCGTGCATGAGCCGGCATCCGCTCCTGCTGTCGGTGGCCGCACTGCTCGCCTCCGGTTCCGCGTCGGCGCAGACCGTGGATTGCACCCTGACCATCCTCGACTTCGACGGCGACACGGTTGAGCAGGCCGCTTCCTGCGAGATCGTCGACGACGGGGCGACCTTCGAGTTCCTCGGCCGGCTCGAGGAAAACGACGTGGCCTTCATCGCCCTCGCCAATCGCGACGAACGCACCGCCTTCCTGATAGGAGCCGGAACCTTCTTCCTCGTCGACGGCCAGGCGGACGTCTCGAACGACGCGGTAATCTGGCCGAACGGCTACGCGGTGCGCCTGTCGCGCTGACCCTCTCGAGCCTCCGAGCCGGGCCTCGGCGCGTCTCGGCTCCCGGCTGTGCGCGATCTCGCGGGCTCTACCATGGCGAAAATATCCGCCTGATTTCCCGGCATCGTCCGGCGGGTGAAACGGTATTTCGCCCATGTCCACCGAAAATGATTAACAGGTTGTACCTGCTCTCCTAGCGTCGAACTGGCAGTCGCGGTCCGCCTGCACATGGAATCCCGTCGGTCGGGCTCCGAACTGCTGCATTAGTGCGAGCAATTGGAGTATGATGATGAAATTCTGTCCCGTTAGGACGCTACGCCTTATCGCACCCGCCATCGGCGTGGCGACGGTGGTCACGGCGACGATCGCCCCGGCCGCCGTGGTCAGGGTGACGGAGGATAATTTCGCCGCCGGCGCCGGCCTGATCACCTTCTCGGAGTTCAACCTCGGAACGCTCAACCCGGTCTACACCCCGTCGGATTACGGCGCGGACACGACAGCGCCCACGGTCACGACGGGCGGATACTTCGTCGGACAGTCGCTGAGCGATAACCCGTCCGTGGATTGTCCCTCCGCATCGCCGTCGGGATGCATCTCCGGGGCGCCGACCGGTGAACTCACCCTCGACGCCGACGCGCCGAATACGTTCATCACGAACGATTCCTCCTTTCCCACCTCGCCCACACTGAGCGGCACACCGCGGTTCAACGGACCGATCGCGCTTCTCTTCGACGAGGATCAGCTCGCCGTCGGGTTCGAGGGCGGATTCTTCGACGCCGCGCAATCGACGGGCATCACGGCGTTCGGGCGGCAGGGCGAGCTTCTGGGAACCGTGACGAACGAGACCAGGGGGATCGAGTTCCTCGGCCTCGTCTCGGCGGACGGGATGTCTGAGATCGCAGGCGTCTTCCTCGATCTCGTCGGCTCCGAGCCCGCGGGATACAACATCGACAACGTGCGCTTCGGCGAGCCCGGTGACGTCATCGTGCCGCCCGGCGTTCCCGAAATTCCGATGGAGCCGACCGATCCGGTGGACCCGCTGCCGCCCGTGGCCGCCGTCCCGGTCCCCGCATCGCTGCCGCTTCTCGTGGCCGGTCTCGGATTGCTCGGGTTCCTGCGCCGCCGCGCCTGAGCCCCTGAAAATCGAAACGTCCGCGCCGTGCGGAAGCAGCGGCGCGGACGGATCCGGTGAACACCGCACCCTCCCGTAACACCCCGGAAACCGCGTCCGACATTCCGTGCACGCTCGCCGTACGTCCGCTGCACATCCGCTGCACGGCATATGCACGGGGGGCGTACGCGCGGTGCACGCGGTCTGTACGTCCCGTGTACGGCTGGTGTACGTTCCCGCGCGAACGGAACGTCGAAGGAGCCTCCGCATGGAGAAGTTCACCGAATTGCAGGGCATCGCCGCGCCCCTGCCCCAGATCAACGTCGATACCGACATGATCATCCCCAAGCAGTTCCTGAAGACGATCAAGCGTTCGGGACTGGGCGTGAACCTCTTCGACGAGATGCGCTATCTCGACGACGGCTCCGAAAATCCCGATTTCGTGTTGAACAAACCGGCCTACCGCGACGCGCAAGTGCTTGTCACCGGGGACAATTTCGGCTGCGGCTCGTCGCGCGAACACGCGCCCTGGGCGATCGCGGATTTCGGCATCCGCTGCATCATCGCGCCCTCCTACGCCGACATCTTCTACAACAATTGCTTCAAGAACGGCATCCTGCCCATCGCCCTGCCGCAGGATCAGGTCGATCTGGTGATGGAGGACGCGGAGAAGGGCGCGAATGCCCGCATCAGCGTCGATCTCGAAGCGCAGGAGATCACCATGTCGGACGGCCGCACCCTCCCCTTCGAGATCGATCCGTTCCGAAAGCACTGCCTTCTCAATGGTTTGGACGATATCGGCCTGACCCTCGAGAAGGGCGCCGCGATCGACGGGTTTGAGACCGAGTTCGCGCAGGCGCGGCCCTGGGTCTGACGCGTCTGCGCCCCGCCGGGGCCCTTCTCGCCGCCTGGCTCGCCACGACCGCGGCGGGTGCGGACACGATCCGCGTCGCCACCTTCGACACCGGCCTCACCGCCCGCGGCCCCGGCCTCCTCCTGCGCGATCTCACCGACGGCCGCTCCCCGCAGGCGGAGGTCGCGCTCGGGATGATCGCCGCCGTCGCCCCCGACATCCTGGTCCTGCAGGGCATCGACTACGACGCGGGCGGCGCCACGCTGTCGGTGCTGGCCGACCGGATCGCCGAGGACGGACCCGACTACCCCCACCGCTTCGCGCTGCGCCCGAATACCGGGATGGCGACGGGGCTCGACATGAACGGCGACGGCGATCTCGGCGACCCGCGCGACGCGCAGGGATACGGCCGCTTCGCCGGGGCCGACGGGCTGGCGATTCTCTCGCGTTTCGAGATACTTGCCGAGGATGCCGTGGATCTCTCCGGCCTGCTCTGGCGCGATCTTCCGGGCGCCATTCCCCCGATGATCGAGGGGCGCGCCTTCCCCTCCGAGGAGGCCGCCGCGATCCAGCGCCTCTCGAGCACCGCCCACTGGATCGTGCCGGTCGAGATCGACGGCACTCCCCTCACCCTTCTCACCTGGCGCGCGACGCCGCCGGTCTTCGACGGGCCGGAGGATCTGAACGGGCGGCGCAACCACGACGAGGCGGCGCTCTGGCTGCGCCTCGTCGACGGCGACCTCTACACGCCGCCGCCTCCGACGCCCTTCGTGATCCTCGGCAATGCCAATCTCGACCCCGAAGACGGCGACGGGCGGCGCGCGGCGATGGATACGCTCCTCTCCGATCCGCGGCTCCGGGACATCGCGCCGCGAAGCGCGGGTGGCGCCGCTGCCGCGGATCCCGGCCATACCGGCGATCCCGCCCTCGATACCGCCGATTTCGACGATCCTCCGGGCAATCTCCGGGTCGATTACCTGATCCCCTCGGCCGATCTCGCGGTCCGAGGCGCGGGCGTCTACTGGCCCGCCCCAGGCACGCCCGAAGCCGAGGCGCTCGGCCCCGTGGAGGACTGGCCGCGGCACCGCATCGTCTGGGCCGACCTGGACCTCGAGTAGCTCGCCTTGACGCGTCCGGACCCACGGGATACGCCGCCGGGCGACGTCAATCCGATGGAGCGCCCGATGCCGAACCCCTCACTCCTCATCCTGCCCGGAGACGGCATCGGCCCGGAAGTGATGGCGGAGGTACGCAAGGTCATCGCCTGGTTCTCCGACCATCGCGATGTCGCTTTCGAGGTGGCCGAGGATCTCGTGGGCGGCGCCGCCTACGACAAGCACGGCACGCCCCTCGCCGACGCCACGATGGCCCGCGCGCAGAAGGCCGACGCCGTGCTCCTGGGCGCCGTGGGCGGCCCGAAATACGACAAGCTCGATTTCGCGGTGAAGCCGGAGCGGGGTCTCCTGCGATTGCGCAAAGAGATGGACCTCTTCGCCAACCTGCGCCCCGCGCAATGTTTCGAGGCGCTTGCGGATTTCTCCTCGCTCAAGCGCGACATCGTCTCCGGCCTCGACATCATGATCGTGCGGGAATTGACGAGCGGGGTCTATTTCGGCGAGCCGCGCGGCATCGCCGACGACAACGAGGGCGGCCGAGTCGGTACGAACACCCATCGCTACACGACCGAAGAGATCCGCCGCGTCGCGCGCTCCGCCTTCGAACTCGCACGCAAGCGCGACAACCGCGTCTGCTCGATGGAAAAATCGAACGTCATGGAGGCGGGCATCCTCTGGCGTGAGGAAGTCCAGTGGGTCCACGACGAGGAATATCCCGATGTCGAGCTCACCCACATGCTCGCGGATTCCGGCGCCATGCAGCTTGTCCGGCGTCCGAAGCAGTTCGACGTGATCGTGACCGACAACCTCTTCGGCGATCTCCTGAGCGACGCCGCGGCGATGCTCACGGGCAGCCTCGGGATGCTGCCCTCCGCCTCGCTCGGCGCACCGATGGAGAACGGGCGCCCGAAGGCGCTCTACGAGCCCGTCCACGGCTCCGCCCCCGACATCGCGGGCCAAGGCAAGGCCAACCCGATCGCCTGCATCCTGAGCTTCGCGATGGCGCTGCGCTACAGCTTCGATCTCGGCGACGAGGCGACGCTGCTCAAGGGCGCGGTGGAGGCGGTCCTGGCGCAGGGTCTGCGAACGCCCGATCTCTTGGGCGAGGAAGGGCGCGACGCCGTCACGACGTCGGAGATGGGAGATGCGATCGTCGCGGCACTCGGCGCGGGCTGATCAGCGCGCGACACCCTCGAGAAGCAGATCGTCGCATTCCTCGGGGCCGTGCAGGACGCTGACATCCCCCGTCGCCTCGAGCACGACGGCGCGCACCTGATCGAGGCGGAGCGCATTCGCCTCCCTGAGCTTGCCGATCACGTCGGACCGGCTGACCTGGCCGCGCTTAAGATTCTCGTCCAGAAACTCGCCGTTCCGCATCAGGAGGAGCGGCGTGTTGTCGACCGCCCCCTCCATCCGGCCGAACCGCTCGCGCAGGCGTGAGATGATCCCCTGAACGAGGAACAGCGCGAGGAGCGCGGCGAGGATCACCCAGAACCTGTTCCAGCTTCCCGCCATCATCGCGCTCGCCAGGATCGACCCCTTCGCGACGGTCAGGGCGAAGTCGAAGCCCGACATCTTCGAGAAGCTGCGAAGCCCGTTGATCCGGGTCAGCGCGATGACGGCGCCCGTCGCGATCGCCGCGCGGAGCAGAATCTCGAGAATGTCCATTGCGTTCCCCTGCTATCGTTGACAGCGCGCATTGCCCCCGGATTGTTCCCCCTTGACGGGAACGATGCGCCGCGTTTGGAGAGCGCATGTCTCGTCCACTCCCTCCCGGCCTCGGCGGCCCGATCCTGGCGCTCGTGGCGTTCGGTATCTTCGCGACGCACGACGTGCTGGTGAAGGTGCTGGGCGCGACCTACGCCCCGTTCCAGATCATCTTCTTCAGCGTGCTCTTCAGCTTTCCGCTCGCCACGCTGATGCTGATGCGCGACCCGATGAGCGGAACGTTGCGGCCGGTCCATCCGTGGTGGACGGCGCTGCGGACGGGCGCTTCGGTGATCACGCTCATCTCCGCCTTCTACGCCTTCTCCACCCTGCCCCTCGCGCAGGTCTACGCGCTCATCTTCGCGGCCCCCCTCCTCATCACCGTCCTGTCGATCCCGATCCTGGGAGAACGCGTGGGTCCGCATCGATGGGTGGCCGTCCTCGTGGGCCTCTGCGGCGTGCTGATCGTGCTGCGCCCGTGGAACGGCGCGGCGCTTTCGACCGGGCATCTGACCGCCGTCCTCGCCGCCTGCGGCAGCGCCACGGCCGCGGTGGTGGTGCGCAAGATCGGCAAGGAGGAACGCGGGGTCGTCCTCATGCTCTACCCGATGGTGGCGAACTTCACCCTGACGGGCATAATCCTGCCCTTCGTCTATGTTCCCATGCCGCTCGCGCATCTAGGCCTCGCGGGCCTCGTCGCGGCACTGGGCTTCGGCGCGGGCCTTCTCATCATCGCGGCCTACCGCCGCGCGGAGGCGGCGATCGTCGCGCCGATGCAATATTCCCAGATCCTCTGGGCGGCCTTCTTCGGAATCCTCCTCTTCGACGAGGGCGCCGACCTGCCGACCTGGATCGGCGCCGCGATCATCATCGCGAGCGGGCTCTACATCGTCGTGCGCGAAAGCGCGCCCGGCCGTTCGGCCAACACGCCGGTCTCCGAGGACGGGGACCGCATGGGCATGGCGGCCACCCCGCGCATCCCGGCGATGCTTCGTCGTCGTGCGATGTCGATCCCGAGCTATCAGGCCCTTGCCAATCGCGCGCCGAACCCGTAATCCGCGCGGACGGTCGGAGTGTAGCTCAGCTTGGTAGAGCACTGCCTTCGGGAGGCAGGGGTCGGAGGTTCGAATCCTCTCACTCCGACCAATTACAGAAATTGTGGATTGCCACGATAAGCTAGGGTCTTGCACGCGGCTGCGAGATCGACGCCAAGTCGAACCAACACCATGCGAAAAAACTTGCCGTTCTCCACGCCGAAAGGAACGGTAGGTTTGGCGCTGAGACCACGCGTCTAGGCGGACACCGGTTCGCCGCCGAAAAGCGCCCAGAATTCGTCCCGTGCGATGCTACGCGGAAAATCACCCTCGGGGCGGGCGACACCCAGAAAGGCGCAGAGCGGTTCCCAGCCATCCGATGGCGTGAAGACGAGCAGCCGATCCGCCGGGATCGTCGCGCGCACCTTCTCGTTGTTGCGGCGATAGGCGGAAAGCACGGCAGCCTTGCCCGGCCCGCCCATCACATCCCGGATCAGGAGCCTTTCCATGGCCTCGAAATTCTCGGCCTTAGGCGGTGGCAGGACCAAGCTCTCACGGTATTCGAAGAACTTGCCGATGGTCGCCGAATAGCTGGCCCACCACTCCTCTTCCAGCCGCTCGGTGTGAACGACCTTGGCATCCGGAAAGGCCACGGAAAGCTCATGCCAGACCGGTGCACCGGGAAAATCGACCTGGCTGAAATAGTCGGCGAACACCTCCGCCCAGTCCACCTCCTTCCCCTCGGCATGCGCCCTCCAGAAGGCGGGCTGGTCCGAATTGCCCATGACCTCCACCATGTGGTGACAGGGGCCGAAGACCAGATGCCCGCGGGAAGTATGGCGGGTGCGGCGGTCAGGCTCAACAAGACGCCGTCGGCGGTCAGCCATGCATTGGCGCGGCTCCGGGAACGCGTCGGCGATCCTCTGATGGTCAAGGTCGGGGGGCGCATGCAGGCCAGCCCCTTCGCTTTGCAACTGATCGAGGATGTCCGTCCGATCCTGGGCAGCATCATGCGGGTTCTGAAGCTGCCGGAGCCATTCGGCCCGAAGTCAAGCACCCGATCGGTCCGCATAGCCTGCCCGATCTCGACCAAGGTTCTCTCGACCGGCCGGGCAGTTCACCGCGACAGACCGCATCGTCGTCTCACGCGAGTTGGAACGGCCGGACAGAGATCATGACGCGATTTCCCCTGCGAAAACCGGCCGCAGGTGACGCGATGTCACGTAGCTGTCACAAAGGGCCTCTAGCCGCGTGGCAAATGGTAAAGGAGACTTCCCGCATGATCCGCATCATCGGCGCCGCAACGATCACGGCCCTGGCGGCCGCCTGTCCCGCCCTGTCGCAGGAAACCGGGTCCGGAGAGGTTTCCGGTACGCTCGTGCTCTACACCTCGCAGCCCGATCAGGACGCGCAGCAGACGGTGGACGCATTCATGGAGGCCTACCCGGAGGTCGAGGTCGACTGGGTGCGCGACGGCACGACGCAGATGATCGCCCGCCTGCGCGCCGAATTCGAGGCCGGGCAGCCGCAGCCCGACGTGCTCCTGATCGCCGACACGGTGACGATGGAGAGCCTCAAGCAGGACGACCGCCTGATGGCCTATCCGGAGGCCGATACCGCCGCCTATGCCGACGGGCTCATGGATCCCGAGGGCCATTACTTCTCCACCAAGCTCATCACCACCGGCATCATCTACAACGACGCCGCGGAGATGGTGCCCTCGTCCTATGCCGATCTCCTGGACCCGGCGGCGCAGAACAACATCGTCATGCCCTCCCCGCTCGAATCGGGTGCCGCGACCATCCACATGATCTCGCTCACGGGCCTGCCGGAGCTGGGCTGGGAGTATTACGAGGGGCTCGCGGATCAGGGCGCGATCGCACAGGGTGGCAATGGCGGCACCTTCCAGGCGGTGGCGGGCGGCCAGGCGCTCTACGGGTTCGTCGTCGACTTCCTCGCCATCCGCAGCGCCGGGGAAGGCGCGCCGGTCAGCTTCGTCTTCCCCGACGAAGGCGTCTCCGCCGTGACCGAACCCGCCGCGATCCTCTCGACCGCCAAGAACCCCGAAGCGGCGAAGGCCTTCATCGACTTCCTCCTCTCCACCGAGGGTCAGGAACTCGCGGCGGAGCAGGGCTACCTCCCCGCGCATCCCGATGTCGCGGCGCCCGAAGGCTTCCCCGACCGCTCCGAAATCAAGGTGATCGACTTCGATCCAGCCGACGCGCTCGCGAACGACGCGGCCTACAAGGAACGGTTCATCGAGATCTTCGGCGGGTGACACGCCGCTTCCCAGGCATCGAGGGCATCGCCCTCGGCCTCGTCTGCCTCGTCGCGGCCGCGGTCTTCGTCCTGCCGCTCGGCCGGCTCTTCTGGACCGCGCTCGGCCGCGGCACCGGGCCGTTCGTCGAGCTGGCCGGCAACGACGCCGTGCGCCGCGCCTTTCTTAACAGCCTCGACAGCGCGGCCGTCTCGGGCCTCTGCGCCCTCGTTGTCGGGGCCTGCCTCGCGGGGCTGGTGGGGCTGACCGATATCCGCGGCAAGGGGGTGTTCGTCTTCCTTCTCCTCCTGCCGATGATGATCCCGCCCCATGTCACGGCCGTTGCCTGGATCCAGGCGCTCGGACCGTCGAGCCCGGTGCTGGGCTGGCTCGGGATCGCGCCTCCGATCGGGACGGCCCATCCGCTCTATTCGCGCGCCGGCGTGATCGGGCTCCTGACGATCCAGCACGCGCCGCTCGCGTTCCTCGTCGTGCTCGCCGCGCTCCGGGGCCTGCCGCGCGAGATGATCGAGGCGGCGCGGACCTCCGGCGCCGGTCCCGTGCGGCTCGCCCGCCGCGTCGTGCTGCCGCTCCTTGCGCCGTCGCTCGTGGCGGCCTTCGCCCTGGCCTTCGTCTCCGCGCTGGGGAATTTCGGCATCCCGGCCCTGCTGGGCGTGCCCGGCGGCTACGTGACCATGCCCGTCCTGATCTGGCGGCGCCTCGCCGGGTTCGGGCCGAGCGTGCTGTCGGACGTCGCGACGCTCTCGATGATCCTCGCGGTGCTCGCCGTCCTCGTCGTCGGCCTGCAGGGCTGGTTGCAGCGGCGCTTCCGCGTCGGCCTCGTCGGTCCGCCGCAGCCGCCCCTCAGGATCGCGCTCGGCCGCGCCCGGCCGCTCTGGACGGCGGGGCTCGTCCTCTTCGTCGCCGGCACGCTCCTCCTGCCGCTGGCCTCCCTCGTCGCGACCGCGCTCGTCCCGGTCTACGGCGTGCCGCTGAGCTTCGCGACGGCCACGTTCGAGAACTTCGCCGACGTGCTCGTGCGGCAGAGCGCCCCCGCGCGGGCCTTCGCCAATTCCACCCTCGCCGCCGGGGCGGCAGCCCTCGTCCTCGCGCTCTTCGCCATCGTGGTCGCCCGCTTCGGCGCGGGGATGGAGCGCCGGGGCCGTCTCGTCGGCGGCGGCGTGACCGTACTCGCGGAGGTGAGCTACGCGATCCCCGGCCTCGTCGTCTCCATCGCCTTCATCCTCGTCTACCTGCGACCGATCCCGCTCCTGGGCCTGTCGCTCTACAACACGCTCACCCTGATCTTCCTCGCCTACCTCACGGCCTACCTTGCGATCGGGCTGAAACCGGTCACGGCGGCGGCGGGGCAGCTCGACGACGCGCTCGACGATGCGGCACGCGTCGCGGGCGCGGGGTTCGGGCGGCGGATACGGCGCATCTATCTTCCGCTGGTCGCGCCCGCCGCCGCCTCGGGCGCGATCCTCGTCTTCCTCACGGCCTATAACGAGGTGACCGTCTCCGCGCTCCTCTGGTCGCGGGGTGCGGAGACGATCGGGACGACGATCTTCAACTTCGAGGATGGCGGCTACACCACGCTCGCGGCCGCGATGTCCACGGTGACGGTGGCGGCGACCGTTGTACTGATGGCGCTACTCGACCGCCTCGGCCGGAACCTGCCCGCGGGCGTCGTGCCCTGGCGGTTCTGAACCGCGGGCCGAGGGCAGCGCCCAGGCCGCGGTGATGGAGAACCGCATCTCCTCGCCCGGAACGAGCCGCGTGGCGCTCGCGACCGGAACCGGCTCCGCAAAAGCGTCGCTCTCCGCGAACGCTTCCCACACGCCGCCGCGATAGAAGACGTGGGAAAGCCGCCCCGAGAGCGGACCGTCGCCCAGCCGGACATCGCCCGGCCGGATCACGAGGCGGGCCGGGCCGTCCGGCAACGCGCCCCGCGCGGTCACGGGAACCGTGGCGCCGCCGATCCGCGCCGCTCCGCCCTCGACCCGCGCATCGAGGATCGCGGCGCGGCCGATGAAGCGGGCGACCTCTTCCGTCTCGGGCCGTTCGTAGAGCTCCTGCGGGGCAGCGACCTGCTGGAACGCGCCGCGCGCCATGACCGCGACGCGGGTGGCAAGGGCCATCGCCTCGCGCTGGTCGTGTGTGATGAAGATCGTCGTCGCCCCCGCCCGCGCATGGAACGCGGCGATCTCCGCCTCCATCGCGCCGCGCAGATGCGGGTCGAGATTGGCGAGCGGCTCGTCCATCAGCACGGTCCGCGCGCCTCCGGCGAGGCAACGCGCGAGCGCGACCCGCTGTCGCTGCCCACCTGAGAGTTCGGCCGGGCGCCGGTCGGCGAAATCGCCGAGCGCGACGGTCGCCAGATGCCCCTCAGCCTCCTGCCGCGCCGCCCGCCGGGAGCGTCCGGCGCTCTCGATCGGAAAGGCCACGTTGCCGCGCACGTCCATATGCGGCCAGAGCGCGTAGGATTGAAAGACGACCCCCATCCCCCGCTTCTCGGGCGGGACGTGCAGGCCGGGGCCGGAGACGGGAACCCCGTCCACCGCGACCTCGCCCCGGTCGGGGATCTCGAGCCCCGCGACGAGCCGGAGGAGCGTGGATTTCCCGCAGCCCGACGGGCCGAGGACGACGAAGAACTCCCCGTCCGCGATATCCACGCTCACGCCGTCGACGGCCCGGTGCGCCGCGAAGCTCTTCGTCAGATCGGTGAGGGAGACAGCCAAGCGATCGCTCCGGTCGAGGGTCCGCCGCCTTCTCTGCCACATTGGCGAGGCCGTCAATCGGTGCGGATGACGCCCCCTGACGGCTGCGCGCCTCCGGGTCGTCCGGCCCTCAGAACACCGGCTCGATGGTGCAATTGACGTAAAGCTCGGGCACGGAGGCGGTATCGGGCAGATCGAGCGCCAGCTCGACGAGCCGCGCCACGTCCTCCACCGTCGTCATCCGCGCGGGGTCGCGATCGGTGATGGCCCGCGCCATGTCGGTATCGACGAAGCCGGGGCAGACGGAGGTCGCCCGGATCCCGTGTTTCCAGCCGGCCTGCCGGATGGCGTGGCCGAGCGCGATCGCGGCATGTTTCGTCATCGCGTAGGGCCCGCTCTCGGGGGATTTCACCCGCTTGCCCGAAAGCGAAGCGAGCAGCACGACCCGCCCCGCCTCCGCGGCGCAGAGGTCGTCCCAGGCGGCGCGGACGAGGCGGCGCGGCGCCTTGACGTTGACATTCCACATCCGGTCGAGCGCATCCTCCTCGATCGCCACGACCGTGGCCGATTCCATGATGCCCGCACAGGCGACCACCGCGTCGATCCGACCGAACTCGCGCCGCGCCGCCTCCGCCCATTCCTCTTCGCCACCGGCGAGCGCGTCGTAGCGGACGCGCTGCGCGCCCGGAAACCTTTCCGCGAGGGCGTCGGGATCGCGCAGCCCGAGCGACAGGCGCCACCCGGCGGCCGCGAGCCTGTCGGCGACCGCCGCCCCGATGCCCCGGCTCGCTCCCGAAACGAGCGCGACCCGCCCGCTCATGCCCGCGCTCCCAGCGGGGCCCGGCGGCCCGGTCTCCGGTCGATCTGCATGGCTCGTTCCTCCTCGTTCCGCACAATTCCTTCGATCCCCGCCCGGACCCGGTCAGTCCAGCGTCGCGAGCAGTCCCGCGAAGATCCGGGTCCGCGGGACGATCATCTCCTCGTCGATATGCTCCCCGAACGTATGGAGCCCGTCGCCCCTCACGCCCAGCGAGCAGAGCGAGGGGATGCCCATCGCGCCGGTGAAGTTCGCGTCCGACCCGCCGCCCTGGCTGCGATGCGGCATCTCGTGGCCGAGATCGACGGAGATCGCGCGCGCCTTCTCGTAGAGCGCCATCGTCTCGGGCCGCTCCGCCTCCCAGACGGGCCGCGTCACACCGCGCGTGACGGTGAACCGCACGCCGTTGCGCTCGCCCGACAGAGCCAGCATCCGCTCGATCCCGGAGTCGAGATCGTCCTGTTCCTTGGCCATGGAGAGGCATTCGGCCGACGCCGTCCACGGCACGCAATTGACCCAACGGCCGGAGGAGACGTTGTTGCACGAGAAGGTGCAATCCTCGCTCGTCATCTCCTCGATCTCGATGATCCGACGGGCGAGCTCGCGCACGGCGGAGGTGCCGTCCGAGAGCCGCGCGCCCGCATGGGACGGCTTGCCCTCCGCATGAAGGTCGAAGCGCGCGATGGCGTAGCGGCCCGTCGTCACGCCGTTGTCGCGATGCGCGGGCTCGGGGCAGAGCACGTATTTTGCCCGCCGCGCCTCCGTCTCGATCAGCGTCCGCGCGGCGGGGGTACCGATCTCCTCGTCGGGGGTGAAGAGGGCGGTGACGGGCAGCGGCGTCTCGAACCCCGCCTCCGCCAGCCGCCGGATCGCCTCGAGCGCGATGTAGTTGCCGCCCTTCATGTCCTGGATGCCGGGGCCGTAGACGCGGCCCCCCTCGCGGCGGAACGGGTTCTTGGCCAGCGTGCCCACGGGATGGACCGTATCGAAATGACCCGAAATGAGGATCCCCGGCTCGCCCATGCGCGGATGCGGAAAGCGCGCGCGCACCGACCCGCCGAGGCCCATCGTGCCCGGGATCCGTTCGACCGTCGCGCCGAGTTCGGCACAGCGCATCGCGACCAGGTCCATCATCCGGTCCACCGCCGCCGCGTCGAAGGTCGGGCTCTCGCATTCGATCCAGGGGCGCAGCCCTTCGACGATCTCGTCGGTGTCGAAGGGCAGCTCTTTCCAGATGCTCATGCCGCCGCGCCCCGGCTCGTCACGAGGTTGGCATAGATGCTGGCCCCCACGGGCAGGATCGCGTCGTCGAGAACGAAGCCCGGATTGTGCAGCGCCACGTCGCCCGAATGGCCGACGGTGCAATAGGCCCCCGGCACGACGCGCAGCATGTCGGCGAAATCCTCCGAGCCCATGACGAGGTCGGTCTTCACCCGCGCCTTCTCGCCCACCACCGGCGCGGCGGCGGCGATGAGCGCGTCCGAGAGCGCGTCGTCGTTCATCAGCACGTCGAAGACGTTGCGGATATCGACCTCGATCTCCACCCCGTGCGCCGCCGCCATCCCCGCGCAGAGCGCCCGGATCCGCTCGGAGATGAGCTCTCCCGTCGCGGTGTCGAAGAACCGCACGGTCCCGGCAAGATCGGCGGTGCCCGGTATGACGTTGTAGGCGGAGCCCGAATGGATTTGCGTGATCGACAGCACCGCGGGCGAGGTCGGCTCGACGTTGCGCGAGACGATCGACTGCATCTCTCCGACGAGGGAGGCGGCGATCACCACCGGGTCGCGGCTTTCCTCGGGCCGCGCGCCATGCGCGCCGCGACCGATCACGCGGATGTCGAAGAAGTTCGCGCCCGCCATCGCCGGGCCCTTCTTCACGCCGACCATGTCGGGCGCGTCCCCGGTCGAATTGTGCATCCCGTAGATCTCGTCGCAGGGAAACTTCTCGAAAAGCCCGTCGGCGATCATCGCGCGCGCGCCGCCGAGCCCCTCCTCCGCCGGCTGGAAGATGAAGATCGCCGTGCCCGCGAAATCGCGGTTCGCCGCGAGATAGCGCGCCGCGCCCAGAAGCATCGTCGTGTGCCCGTCATGGCCGCAGGCATGCATGACGCCGGGGGTCTTCGACGCCCAGGGCAGGTTCGTCTGCTCGTCGATCGGCAGCGCGTCCATGTCCGCGCGCAGCCCGATGCGGCGTCCGGGACGGCTGCCCTCGAGCACGCCCACGACGCCCGTCCCGCCAAGCCCCGTCGTCACCTCGATCCCCCAGGCGCGCAGCATCTCGGCGACCTTGCCCGACGTCCGGTGCTCCTGGAAGCCCAGCTCGGGATGTTCGTGGAAATCGCGGCGGATCGCGGTCAGATCCTCTGCGAACGCGGCGATGTCCTCAATGACGGGCATTCTCTGTCTCCTTCGTGGGTACGTTTTCCGGCGGCGCGAAGGCCGGGCCGAGCGCGCCGAGCCTGATCCCCGGTTCGAGCCGCGTCCAGGGCAGAAGCGCCGGATCGACGGCCATCGGCCCCGGCGCGGCGCAGACGAGAAGCGCGCCCGCGACGGGCGCGAAATCGGCGCGGAAATGGACGGAGCTCTTGACGACGAGGATCGGCTCCTCCTCCGGCACGATGCCCACCTGGCGGAACATCGCGCGGTCGGCCATCTGCGCCTTGGCGGAAACGACGACGATGCGCAGATCCCCGATCCTGAGGCAGGCCGACGGGCCCATCTGCATCTTGCGGCCCCGGTAATAGGGCCCCGTGGCCGTGAAGGCCCCGTCGGAGACGCGCTCCACGAGGAACTCCGCCTCGAAGGGCGCGTCGCCCGCGACCCGCGACCGGCCGCCGAGCGCGATGCGGAGCGTGGCCCCCTCGCCCGCCGCATGGGCCGCGCGCGCGGCCTCCGGATCGTAGAGATTGCCGAGCGCGCCCCGCGCGCCCGCGTCGACCATCGCGCGGATCATGCCGGTCGTGTTGCTGTCCGCGCCCGCGCCGGGATTGTCCTGCGTGTCGGCGATGATGACGGGGCCGTCCGTCTCGGGCAGACCGGCGAGCCGGATCGCTTCCGCCACGCCGTCCGCCGGAGAGAAGACCTCGCCCGTGAAATCTGGCTCGGCCGCCTCGATGGCCGCCATCAGGCTGTCGGCGGCCTCGTCGGCGCCGGGGCCGTAGGCGGTGACGCTCATCCGGCATTGCGGGAAATCCGCCGCCGGAAAGCCCATGTTGAAGCTCACGTCGCGTCCCTCGCCCGCAAGCTCCCTAAGATGCGCGTAGAGATCCTTCGCGGGGGCGGCATCGGTGCATTGCCAGGCGATGGCGGTCAGGAACGGCGCCACGCGCAGCGCCTTTTCGGGCTTGCCGCCCTCAAGCATCCGCCCGAGCGCCCGCGCGCCCCTGAGCCCCGTCTGCGCCATGTCCACATGCGGATAGGTGCGATAGCTCTCGAGCGTGTCGGCATGGGCGAACATCGCGTCGGTGACGTTGGCATGCAGGTCGAGGCAGACGACGATCGGCAGGTCCGCCCCAAGCCGGTCGCGGAGCCGCGTGAGCAGTTCCCCCTCCCCGTCGTCGAGATGCTCGCAGACCATCGCCCCGTGCAGGTCGAGGAAGAGCCCGTCGAGCGGCCCTTCGGCCACGATCCGCTCGATCAGCTCGTCGGCGATCCGCTCGAACGCGTCGCGCGTGACATGGGCCGAGGGAGAGGTCGAGCAGAAGAGCGTCGGGCGCAGGTCCCAGCCCGCCTGCGTCCCGTGCCGGATCGCGCCCGAGATCGCGGCGTTCATGTCCGCGCAGGTCTCGAGGATCTCCCCACCGCGAAGCATCCGGCCAGACCCGCCGCCATGGGCGAAATCCTCGTAGGTGGCCTTGGAGGGACCGAACGTGTTCGTCTCGTGCAGGAAGCCGCCGATGGCGATGCGGGACGCGGTCATGTGGTCTCCCGAAATCTGAACGGTGCGGACGCTGGTTGTGTACGCCCCGTGTACGATGTCGCGACACCCTGTGCACGATGTCGGCACGCGGGATGCACGTCCCGTGTACGCGGGATGCACGTTCGCTGCACGGGCCGTGTACCTGTGGTGTACGCGTGGTGTACGAGCAAGGGACGGGTCCGGCGCCTCACGCCGCCACGGGGCGGAAATTGGCGAAGTCCCAGTCCCGCCCCGGCGCGGCGGCCAAAAGGCTCTGCGTGTACTCGTGCTGCGGATTGCCGAGCACGTCCCGCGTCGTGCCCATCTCCACCACCCGTCCGCGATGCATGACCGCGACCTCGTCGCAAACCTGCGCCGCGACGCGCAGATCGTGGGTGATGAAAAGGATCGCGATCCCCGTCCGGTCCTGGATTTCGTCCAGAAGATCAAGGACCTGCGCCTGAACCGACACGTCGAGGGCGGAGACCGCCTCGTCGGCCACGAGAAGCTCTGGCTCCATCGCGAGCGCACGCGCCACCGCGATGCGCTGCCGCTGCCCTCCGGAGAACATGTGCGGATAACGTCCGAGCGCGTTCGTGGGCAGGCCGACGAGGTCCAGAAGCTCCGCCGCCTTCGCGCGGGCCTCCTTGCGGGGCATACCGTAATTCACCGGCCCCTCGACGATGCTCTGCTCCACCGTCAACCGCGGATTGAGCGAACGATAAGGATCCTGAAACACCATCTGCAACCGCTTGCGATAGGGATGCATCGCCCGCCGCCCGAACTGCCCGATCTCCTGCCCGCCGATCTTCACGCCGCCCGACGTGATGTCGATCATCCGCATCACGCAGCGCGCGAGCGTGCTCTTTCCGGAACCGCTTTCGCCCACGACGCCAAGCGTGCGGCCCGACATGAGCTCCAGCGACACGTCCTTCACCGCATGGGTTTCGGCCCCGCGCTTGAGGAATCCGCCGCCGCCATAGACCTTGTTCAGGTCGCTCACCACGAGGGTCGGCTTCTTCGAGCGCGGCGGACGCGGCGCGCGCGGGTCGAGCGAGGGGACGGAACTCAGAAGCTTGCGGGTATAGTCCTTCGTCGGGTTCGACATGACGTCCCGCACGGGCCCGTCTTCCACGAGCGCACCCTGGTTCATGACGTAGACCCTGTCCGCGATCTCCGCAACGACGCCCATGTCGTGGGTGATGAAGAGCACGGCCGTCCCGTGCCCGGTCTGCAAGTCCTTGATGAGCTTCAGGATCTGCTTCTGCGTCGTCACGTCGAGCGCGGTGGTGGGCTCGTCGGCGATCAGGAGCCGCGGCTCGAGGACGAGCGCCATGGCGATCATGATGCGCTGCCGCTGCCCGCCCGAAAGCTGGTGCGGATAGCTCGACGCCATGCGCTCGATGTCGGGCAATCCCACCTGGCCGAGGATGTCGGTAACCTTCGCCTCCGCCTCGCTCGACGGCATCCGCGTATGGGCGGTCAGCACTTCGAGGATCTGGTCGCCGACCTTCATCACCGGATTGAGGGCGGTCATCGGCTCCTGGAAGATCATCGACATCCGCGTCGCCCGCCGCTCCCGCAACTCATTCGGGCGCAGCGTCAGCAGATCCTCGCCGTCGAGGAGAATCCGCCCCGACGTGGTCTTGAGCGAGCCCTTGGGAAGAAGGCCCATTGCGGCCAGAGAGGTCACGGACTTGCCCGATCCGCTCTCGCCCACGAGGCAGACGGTCTCGCCCGCCGCGATCTCGAGCGAGATGCCGCGGACGACTTCCGCGCCCTTGGCGTCGTCGATGGCGACGGTGAGGTTTTCGACGCTGAGGACCGTCATCTCAAGCCTCCCGCTTGCCCATGCGCGGATCGAGCACATCGCGCGCCGCGTCTCCGAGCAGGTTGATCGACAGGATGCAGAGCGACAGCGCCAGTCCGGGCCAAAGGATCAGCGAGGGCTTGAGCTGGAAGTAGAGCCGCGCCTCCGCCATGATGTTGCCCCAGGTGGGCGTCTCCGTCGACACGCCCGCGCCGAGGAAGCTCAGGATCGCCTCTGTCAGGATCGCGGAGGCACAGACATAGGTGGCCTGCACGGTCAGCGGCGCGAAGGTGTTGGGCATCAGGTGACGCCAGAGGATCCGCGGCATCGATGTGCCGAGGGACAACGCCGCCTCCACGTAGGGCTCCTCGCGCGCAGACAGCACGATGGACCGGACGAGCCGGACGACGCGGGGAATTTCCGGGATCGTGATCGCCGCCATGACGGTCCAGATGCTCGCCCCCATGAGCGAGACGATCGCGATCGCGAGAAGCACGGAGGGGATCGCCATGAGCCCGTCCATGATCCGCATGACGATCGCGTCGGCGAGACGGAAGAAGCCCGAGACCAGCCCGATCGTGAGGCCCAGCACCACCGCGAAGAGGGTGGCGCCGATGCCGATGATCAGCGAGACGCGCGCGCCGTAGATCACCCGGCTGAGGAGATCGCGGCCGTAATTGTCCGTGCCGAGGGGATATTCGGCAGATGGCGCCGCAAGCCGCGCGGTCGGATCCTGCATGATCGGGTCGTGCGGGGCCACGTAGGGCGCGAAGATCGCGCCGAGCACGATCAGGAGGAGGACGATCGCCGAAACGGTCGGGGCGAAGCCGACGCGTGCGGCGAGCTTGCCCGTCGAAAGGGGAAAGGCCCCGCGGATGAGCTTGTCGGCCATCAGTAGCGGATCCTCGGATCAAGGAAGGAATAGGAGATGTCGATGAGAAGATTGACGAGCACGTAGATCCCCGCCGTCAGCAGGATGAGTGCCTGGATGACGGGATAGTCGCGGGCGAAGATGCTATCGACCGTGAGCCGGCCGAGGCCGGGGATGTTGAATACGCTTTCCGTCACGACCACGCCCGAGATCAGCAAAGCGAAGCCCGTGCCGATGACCGTCATCACCGGAACGGCGGCGTTCCGAAGCGCGTGGCGGAAGAGGACCCGCCGCTCCGTGAGACCCTTCGCCCGCGCGGTCCGCACGTAATCCTCCCCGAGCACGTTCAGGAGACTCGCCCGCGTCATCCGCGCGATGAGGGCGATGTAGATCGAGGCGAGCGTGAAGGACGGCAGCACGACCCGCGCGGCGAAGGACCCGAAATCCTGGCTCGGCGGGGTGTAGCCCTGCACGGGGAAGAGCTGCAGGTCGAGCGCGAAGAGCGTGATGAGCAGATAGCCCGTGACGAAGACCGGAACGGAGAAGCCCAGGACCGAGAAGGTCATCACCAGGTGATCGATCCAGCTTCCCTGCTTCCAGGCCGCGAGCACGCCCATGGGCACCGCGATGATCACGGAAAGTGCGATGGTGATGAGACCGATCCAGATCGTCGGCCACATCCGGTCGGTGACGAGGTTGAGAACGGGCTGGCGCGAGATCAGCGACGTGCCGAAATCGCCGCGCAGGATATCGACGATCCAGGTGCCGAACTGCACGATGATGGGCTGGTCGAGCCCGAGGGTCGCCCGGATCCGCTCGAGTTGTTCCGGGGTCGCCATGTCACCGGCGATGATCGCCGCCGGATCGCCCGGCGTCAGGCGCAGCAGAAGGAAGACGAAGACCGCCACGGTCAGGAGAACCGGGATCGCGGCGAGGAAGCGGCGGACGAGAAAGATCGGCATCTGATACCTCGGGGAGGTTCGGCGGCGCACGGGGCACCGCCACCGCGTTCATCCGCGTCGCCCGAGACCGGGGCGGCGCGGATACGGGGAAATCGGGCCGATCAGCCCTCGTCTTTCGAGACGCCCCAGAAGACCGGGAACGGGGCCGTCTCGACGCCGCTCAGAACGTCGGAACGCCAGGCCGCGGGGCTGAAATACTGCCCGAGATGGACGTAGTTCACGTTCTCCATCACGTGGGCCTGCATCTGCTCGGCTAGGCTCTTGCGGGTCTCCTCGTCCTCGGCCGCACCGAAATCGGCCAGCATCTGGTTCATCTCCTCGTCGGTGGGCCAGCCGAACCAGGCCTCGTCCCCGCGACCGTTCAGCATGACGTTGGCCAGCGGGTTCGAGACTTCCGGCACGACCCAGTTCGTGAAGAAGATGTTCCAGCCGCCATCCGACGGGGCCGCCTGGCTCGCACGGCGGGTGACGAGCGTCTGCCAGTCCATCGGCTGCATGTCGACATTGAAGCCCACATTGCGCAGCGCCTGCGCCGCGACGATGGGCTGCGCGGTGAGCGTGACGACGTCGGTCGGCTGCATCAGGACGATGGGCGTGCCGTCGTAGTCGGATTCCTCGAGAAGCTGCGTCGCCTGCTCGACCCCGTCGCCGGTGGTCAGCGTTTCCGACCCGTCGGTGAACTCGTAGGGCGTGCCGCAGCCGAAGATGGCGCCGCAGACCTGGTAGTATTCCGGGTTGCCGATCAGCGCGGTCAGGACGTCCTCCTGGTTGAGCGCCATCATCGCGGCGCGCCGGATTTGCGGATCGTCGAAGGGCGGGTGGAGGAAGTTCATCCGCCCGATCGTCACCGAGCCGAGATCGTTGAGGACCTGCGTTTCCACGCCCTCGACCGTCTCGAGAAGCGGAAGAAGGTCGACGGGCACGGATTCCATGTAGTCGATCTCGCCGTTGACGAGCGCGTTGATCGCCGTCTGCGCGTCGGGCATCGTGACCCATTCAACGCGATCGACGAGCACCTCCTTGGCGCCGGAGAACCAGTCCGCGGGTTCCGGCGTGACGACGTAATCCTCGAACTTCTCGAAGACCACGCGGACGCCCGGCTGGAATTCCTCCTGCACGAACTTGAAGGGGCCGGAGCCGATCAGCTCCTCGATGGCCTGATCCGATGGCGTGCTGGCGATGCGCTCGGGCATCATGAAGAGCGCGAGGCCCGAGACCTTCGCCATCGCGGTGAGCGTGTAGGGAAACGGCTCCGTCAGGACGAGCTCGAAGCTGTTGTCGCCCGTCGCCTCGAGGCTTTCCATCTTGTCGGCGATCATCTGCCCGCCGCCGTCGCGCTCCATCCAGCGCTTCATCGACGCGATGCAATCGGCCGGCGTGACCTCGCCGCCATCGTGCCACGTGAGACCATCGCGCAGCGTGAAGGTGTAGGTCAGGCCGTCCTCGGAGACCTCGTACTCCGCCATCTGCGGAACCACCTCGAAGTCGGAATTGAGCGAGACCAGTGTGTCGAAGATCATCGAGGCGTTGTCGCGGGTGATGTGCGCCGTCGTGATCACGGGATCGAGGACCCGGAGGCCCGAATGCATCACGGCGGTGATCGTTTGGGCACCCGCTGGCATGGCAAGCGCCCCGGCCATCAGCCCCGCATAGAGAGACCCGCGACCTAGGGTGTTCAGATTGGCGTTCATCACTGCGTCCCTCGTTTCCTGACGTCTTTAAAGGCCGCCTTCGAGCGGCCCGGCGTTGGTCGGAGCGTCGATCAAATCGCCGCCGACGTGAACAGTGAAGGCACAGTTTGTGCCCACGTCAAATGCATCGCACAGTTTTTCATCTCCCGGCAACCGATACGATGCGGGAATAATCGAAGCCACTGCCCCGGGGTTGCGGACCACCACCATCGCCGCGACACTTTCGCCGAGAATGCGATCCCGGCCAGAAAGGTTGCCCATGCCCACCCCCTCCGTCGATCCCGCCCTCCACGAGACGCTGCGCCAGAGCGTCGCCGACGGGTTTGCCGCGCAGCTCGATCTCACGGCGGAGTTCGTCGGATGCCCCTCGCAGCGGGGAGCCGAACACGCGATGCAGGATATCGTCTTCGCCGCGCTCCGCGACCGCGGCCTGAAGATGGACCGCTTCGAGATGGACCGCGCCGCTCTCGAGGCACATCCCGGGGCGGGCCGGATCAGCGCGACCCATTCCGACGCGCCGATCGTCGTGGGCATCCACCATCCGCGCGAGGAAACCGGGCATTCGCTCTTCCTGCAGGGCCATGTCGATGTCGTGCCCACCGGGCCGGAGCACATGTGGACCCATCCGCCCTACTCCGCGACGATCAGGGACGGGCGCATGTACGGCCGGGGTGCAGGCGACATGAAATCCGGCCTCGTCTGCGCAATCGCGGCGCTCGACGCGCTGCGCCGTGCCGGCTGGCAACCCGCCGCGACCGTCTATCTCGCCTCGGTCGTCGAGGAGGAGAGCACCGGCAACGGCGCCATGATGGCCCATCTCAGGGGCTACCGCGCAGAGGCTGCGCTCATTCCGGAGCCCACGGGCGAGAGCCTCGTACGCGCGAATACAGGCGTCCTGTGGTTCCGCGTCGAGCTCGAGGGCGTGCCGGTCCACGTGAGCCACATGGGCACCGGCGCCAATGCGATCGACGCCGCGATCCGGGTCATCGGCGCGCTCCGCGAGGTCGAGACGCGCTGGAACGAGGAGGCGGCTTCAGATCCCCATTTCGGCGCCATGGAGCATCCGCTCAATCTCAACGTGGGCAAGATCGAGGGCGGCGAATGGGCCTCCTCCGTTCCCGCGCGGGCGGCGGTCGATTTCCGCGTCTCGATCCTGCCGGGCTGGAGCGCGGAGGAACGGGCCGCTGAGATCGAGCGTCAACTCTCCGAATTCGCCGCGTCCGACACCTTCCTCGCGAACAACCCCCCGCGCCTTACCTGGAACGGCTTCTTCACCCAGGGCTACGAGCAGCCGGAGGGGACGGAGGCCGAGGCGGTGCTCGCCTCCGCGCACGAGGCGGCGATGGGCTATCCGCTCGGCAGCCACGCGATGCCTGCCTATCTCGACGCGCGCGTCCATGCGCTTTTCGAGGGGATCCCGGCGCTCTGCTACGGCGCGAAGAGCCTCGCCTCCCATGGTTTCGACGAGAGCGTGGACCTCGCCTCGCTGGAGCGCACGACGCTGGCCATCGCGCTCTTCATCGCCGGCTGGTGCGGGCTCGAGCCGGTCGCAGACTGAGCCGCGCGCCGTTCCCCCATCCCCCTGAAAGACATCCCATGCCCCAATCGACGGACCTGATCGGCCTTTCGGCGCAGGAGCTTCTCGCGGCCTATGCGGCGCGGACCCTCTCGCCCGTGGAGGTGACGGAGGCCGCGCTCGCGCAGGTCGAGCGCTGCGAGCCGGTTCTCAAGGCTACTTACATGCTAGACCCGGACGGAGCCCGGCGGATGGCGCAGGCGTCGGAGGCGCGCTGGCGGGCGGGCACGCCGCTCGCCACCCGCGGCGTGACCCTCGACGGCGTACCCTGCACCATCAAGGAGAACGTGGCGACGAAGGGCGTGCCGGTCCCGCTAGGTACCGCCGCGACCGAGCTCGTGCCCGCCCCGGCGGACGCACCGCCCGCGGCCAGGATGCGGGAGGCGGGCGCGGTGATCCTCGGCAAGACGACGATGCCCGAATACGGGGCGATGTCCTCCGGCCTGTCGAGCTTCCATTCCCTCACCCGCAACCCCTGGAACACCGCGATGAACCCCGGCGGATCGAGCGCGGGGGCGGGCGCGGCGGGCGCGGCCTGCTACGCGCCGCTCCATATCGGGACCGATATCGGCGGCTCCGTCCGCTTTCCCGCCGCCTGGAACGGGCTCGTGGGACTGAAGCCGAGCCTCGGGCGGATCCCCATCGACCCGCCCTACATGGGCCGTGCCGCCGGGCCGATGACGCGCAGCGTCGCCGACGCCGCGCTGATGATGGCAGTCCTCTCCCGCCCCGATCCCGAGGGCCGCGACAGCATGAATTTACCCCCGGCCGATCTCGCCTGGGACGATCCGAACCTGTCGCTCGCAGGTCTGCGCATCGGGTTGCAGCTCGATCCCGGTTGCGGGTTGCCGGTCGATCCGCAGGTGATAGAGCCCGTGCGCGCCGCGGCGCGGGCCTTCGAGGCGGCGGGCGCGATCGTGGAGCCGCTCGATCCCTGGATGGACGACGAGATGCTCCACGCCCTCGACCGGTTCTGGCGGATCCGCGCGCTCCGCGACATCGAGGCGCTGACGCCCGAACGGCGGGAGAAGGTTCTGCCGATCTTTCTCGAATGGGTCGCGCCGGCGCGCGAGCTTACGGCGCTCCAGGGGTTCGAGGCCTACAGCGCGACGATGGCGATCCGGACGAGAACCGTTGCCGCGACCCATCCCTTCGACTTCGTCCTGTCGCCCGTGGCCGCCAATACGAGCTTTCCCGCCGACTGGGCCTATCCCTCGAACGACGTCGCCCGCGCGCATGACCAGATCGGCTTCACCGTACCTTACAACATGAGCGAACAACCGGCCGTAAGCGTCTGTTGCGGCTACGATTCCAATGGCGTTCCGATGGGGCTGCAGATCGCCGGGCGGCGCTTCGATGACGTGGGCGTGCTGCGGATGGCCGCGTCATGGGAAGCGATGTGGGACGGGCGGCGGCCCTGGCCCACTTCCCCGATGTGAGACGCGGAACCCCGACCCGCATCGCCCACCGTTACAGCGGGTCGGTTCAGACCTCGTCCTCGTGGACCGCGTCCCCCCAGGGCGTCATGATCTCCGTGCAGCCGGAATTGCTCCCGTCCTTGCGCATGACACCCGCTGGAACCGCGAAGGCGTAAGGGTGGACGCCGCGGGGCGCTTCGACCACGTCCCTGCGTGACCTGAGCCCGTCGAGCACCTCCTTCGGCAGCGCCTCGTCCGCGACGATGGGGCCGGAGCCGCTGACATCGATCCGCGGGTGATGGAAGGCCGTCTCGAGATCCATGCCGTGATCAAGGAAGAACGAGGTGAGGTTCGCCACGGCGGGCAGGATCTTGCGCCCGCCCGAGGCGCCGATGGCGAACCGCCCCGCAGGCCCTTCGCCCAGGGTCGGGCAGACGTTCATGAGGCATGCCTTGCTGGGGGCGAGCGAGTTCGGCTTGGCGGGCTCGGGGTCGAACCACATGATGCCGTTGTTGAGGAGATACCCGGTGCTGGGCGAGACCACATGCGCGCCGAACATCGACAGGAGCGTCTGCGTCACCGAGACCATGTTGCCCGCCCGGTCCACGATGCTGAAGCTCGTCGTACAGGCGGGCGTGCGGTCGTCCTCCCCGGTATCGCCGACCTCGGCGAGTCGTCTGGCATAGGCCGTGTCGAGCGCATCGGCCATGGCGCCATAGCTCTCCGCATCCGGGCCGTCGCCCGGTGTGAACGCACCCTCCATCTGCGCGAGCGCCTGTGCGAGCTCGGTCCCCGCGCTGAACCCCGACGGCGCCATCACGCGCCCGTCGCGATAGGGTTGCTCGAGCGAGGGCGCCCGGCGCGCGCGGTACTCCGCGAGATCGGAGAGGGCGAGGCTGCCGCCCTTGGCCTGCACGTCGGAGACGAGCGCCGCCGCGATGTCGCCCTCGTAGAAGTCCCGCGGCCCCGCCTCCGCCAGTCGCGCAAGCGTCTCCGCCGCCTTGCCCTGGTCGAGCCGGGCATCCGAGAGCGCGGTCCAGCTCTCCCCGATCGGCCATTGACCGTCGACGAGGAACATCGCCGCGGCGTCCGGGTCGCGCGCCAGATCGCGGGCTTCCGACGCGATGAGGAGCGAGGCATACCAATCGACCTGCATCCCCTCGCGGGCGAGTTCGATGGCGGGCGCGAGAAGTTCCGCCCATGGCCGCGTGCCCCAGATCTCGTGGGCGAGCGCGATGCCCGCGACGGTGCCCGGCACCGCCACCGCCGTGCCGCCGCGGATGTTGCGGTCGCCTTCCACCGCCGGCCAGGGAAAGAGGTCGGAGGCCTTCCGTCCGCGCTCGATCGGATATTCCGCGGGGTCGAGGCCCGCGGGGGAGCGCATGCCGAACTGGATCGTCTCGGCCTTCTCCGCGCCCGCGCGCCAGACATTCATCATGCCGCCGCCCATCGGCCCGCTCATCCACGGCTCGACGATCCCGATGGCGAAGGAGGTCGCGACCGCGGCATCGATCGCGTCGCCACCCTCGGCCAGGACCCGCGCGCCTGCCCGCGCCGCGATCTTGTGCTGCGCCGCGACCACGCCGCCCGCACCCTGACGCACGATCTTGCGGATCACCTGCGTCGTCGAGAAATTGTGCATGCGGGTCTCCTGACTGCTTTCTTGCCGTGCATCCCGGCGGGTGGCGCGCCGCCGCGATCCCGCCCGATGCTATGGCAACTGTCGCGGAACGGCCAGAGCCCCCTTGGCGGGTCAGAGCGTCCGTACGATCCGGAGCGCGTCGTAGATCGCCGCATGGGTGTTGCGCGCTGCAACGGCGTCCCCGATCCGGTAGAGCCGGTAGCGCCCCGCCTCGTTGGTGCCGAGCGTCTGCGGAGCACCCGCAACGAGCGCTTCGTAATCGACCGCCCCGAGATTGACCGATCCGGGGCGCAGGTCGAAATAGACGTCGTCGAGCGGTCGGGTGCCGTGATTGACGACGACCTGATCGACCCGGCGCTCCCTCGTCGCCGCGCCGTAATCGCTGCCGAGCCGGGCCGTGAGCGCATTGCCCTCCCGCCTCACGGCGTCGAGCCGCCACGTGGGCGTGAAGGTCACGTCGCCCGCCTGCAGCATCCGCATCGCGGGGGTGAGCGACATCGCCATGACTTCAGGGGAGAGCGTCCGGTCGCGGGTCACGATCTCCACGCGTCCGCCTGCCGCGATGATCCGCTCCGCGGCCTGAAGCGCGGCGTAATCGCCCGCATCGTCGTAGAGGAGCACGTTCTCCCCCGGCACCGCATCGCCCGAGAGGATGTCCCAGGCGGAGACGACGAGATCGTCCCCCTCCTCGAGAACCTCCGTATGCGGCAGGCCGCCGGTGGCGACGATCACGATGTCGGGGGCCTCGGCGTGGACCGCCTCCGCGTCGGCAAGGCTGTTGAAGCGGAAGGTGACGCCCATCCGCTCGCATTCCTCCATCCGCCAGCGGACGATGCCCATCACCTCCTGGCGGCGCGGCGTCCGCGCGGTCAGGCGAACCTGGCCGCCCGGCTCGTTCGCCGCCTCGAAGACGATCACCTCGTGGCCCCGCGCCGCGGCGACCCGCGCCGCCTCGAGCCCCGCGGGCCCCGCGCCCACGATGACGACGCGGCGCGCTTGGGCGGCGGGCGCGATCTCGTGCGGCTGCTCGAGTTCCCGGCCCGTGGAGGGGTTGTGCAGGCAAAGCGCCGCGCCGCCCTGATAGATCCGGTCGAGGCAGTAATTCGCCCCCACGCAGGGCCGGATCCGGTCCTCCTCCCCGCGCAGGATCTTCGCCACGATATGCGGATCGGCGATATGGGCCCGGGTCATGCCCACCATGTCGAGCTTGCCGGTGGCGATGGCGTGGCGCGCGGTGGCCACGTCCTGGATCTTCGCCGCGTGGAAGGTGGGAAATCCCGTCGCGGCACGCACCTCTCCCGCGAAGTCGAGATGCGGCGCGCTGCGCATCCCCTGGACCGGGATCACGTCCGTCAGCCCCGCATCGGTGGTGATGTGCCCGCGGATCAGGTTGAAGAAATCGACGAGCCCCGAGGCCTTGAGTCGGCGCGTGATCTCCGCCCCGTCCTCAGCCGTAAGGCCTCCCGCCAGCACCTCGTCACCCGAATAGCGGATGCCGACGATGAAGTCCGGCCCCACCCGCTCGCGGATCGCGCGGAGCACGTCGAAGGTGAAGCGCATCCGGTTCTCGAGGGATCCGCCATACTCGGTCTGGAGGTCGTTCGTGAGCGGCGACCAGAACTGATCCATGAAATGGCCGTAGGATTCGATCTCGATCCCGTCGAGACCCGCATCCCGCATCCGCTCCGCCGCATCCGCGTAATCCGCCACGATGCGGGCGATGTCCCAGTCCTCGACCACCTTCGGAAACGCCCGGTGGGCGGGCTCCCGCGCGTGGCCCGCCGAGACGACGGGAAGCCAGTCGCCACGGTCCCAGCGGGTGCGACGGCCCAGATGGGTGAGCTGGATCATCACCGCCGCGCCGTGGCCGTGGCATTCGTCGGCCAGCGCCCGCATCCAGCCCACCACCTCGTCCTTCCAGGCGAGGATGTTGTTGAAGGCGGGCGGGCTGTCGCGCGACACGGCGGCGGAACCCGCCGTCATCGTCAGCGCGATCCCCGCCCGGGCGCGTTCCGCGTGGTAGGCACGGTAGCGCTCCTTCGGCATCCCGTCCTCGGCATAGGCGGGCTCGTGGGAGGTGATCATCAGACGATTTCGGAGCGTCAGATGTTTCAGGCGGTAGGGTTCGAGAAGCGGGTCGTGCGGCATGGCGGTTCCCCCAAGGGCTGGTCGCGGCCATCCTGACCGATGCCGCTTGTGGCGCAAGGTCGCATCGAAATCCGGGACCGCCCCGCCGCGTTCACCGTTGGGCGCGTGACACGATCATCATCAAGGGAGCATCGAGATGAGCGACAAGGACAAGGCCCTGCAGACCCTCCATACCCGGCTGATCGACAGCCGCGACGGCTACCGGCAGGCCCGCGAGCAGCTCGGCGACGACGATCTGGGACATTTCGTCGACCGCTGCATCGCGGAGCGCGAGGGCTTCCACCAGACGCTGCACGAGGCGCTCTCCGCCGAGGGGGTCACGGTGGACGAGGACGGATCGACGGCCGCGGCGCTCCATCGCGGCGTCTTCAAGCTCCGCGACGCGATTTCCTCCGGCCCCGGCGGGACCTATGCCGAATGCGCCCGCGGCGACGGATATCTGAAATCGGCCTATGACGACGCGATCGAGGCGACGGACGGCGCGCCGCGCTGGCAGTTCCTCGTCGAGCAGCGCGCCAAGGTCGATGCGACCATCAAGGAGGCCGAGGCCCTCGCCTGATCGCCCCTCCGCGGGGGCGGGGCGATCCCTGCCCCCGCGGATGATGACGCGCGCGGCGTTCGACCGTTCGACGTGATCTCTCGGAGGGTCGGAAAGATCAGAACGGGGGTGCCATCCGGCCCTCGAAGGCGATCGCCCCGAGGGGGAGGCGGTCGCTCGGGGCCTCGCGCTCGCGGAGGTTTTCCGGCAGGTCGTCCGGCTCACCGCGACGGCCGAGCGCGAAGGCTACCTGCACCTCGTAACCCTCGGGCGCGTTCACCTCCTCGAGCGTCCGGGCCTTGTCGATCCCCTCCATCCCGTGCGCCCACCAGCCGAGCGCCTGCGCCTGCAACACGAGGCTCGCCGCGGCAAGACCGGTATCGAAGGCATGGGTGCCCGAGGGCGCGTCCTCCTTCCCCTCGCGCCTGCGAAGACTGTCCGACAGGACGATCACGATCGCGGAGGCGTTCTTCGCCCAATCGCGGTTCTTCTCGACGAGGAGGCCGAGCAGCCGGTCCCAGTCGGGCGTCTCCCGCCGCGCCCAGACGAACCGCCATGGCTGGATGTTGAAGGCCGACGCGGACCACCGTGCGGCCTCGAGGATGGTCAGCAGGTCGGCCTTGGGCATGGTTTCCGGAGCGAAGGCCCGCGGCGACCAGCGTTCGAGGAACATCGGATCGACCGGGTGATCGGAACGGCGGGACTTCGAAGCCTTCATGACGTCTCCTTCTGCTGCAAGTCGCGCAACCGCATCGGGCGGCACACGGCCCGCATCATGGGTCATTGCGCGGGTGGAAAGAAGGCGGGGGCCGGAATGGTTCCGATTGGTTGATGCCGCTGTCATCGGCGGGACGGATGGATGCGATGCAAGACCGCCGGAACGGTTTCGAACGACAAGGGAGGAGAATCCTGCCTTTTGTGATCAACCGCCGCGCGCTGCCGATTCCCCCGTGCCGAGATTCCGGCTAATCGAGCGACATGGATATCGTTCTCGTCACCACGGTCATCGCGTGCCTCTTTCTCGTCATCGGAGCGGCGGAGCCTCTCGCCGCGCGCTTGCGTCTGCCCTTCAGCGTGATCCTCGCCGTGCTTGGAATGCTGATCGGGGCGGGCGCGATTTTCTTCCTGCGCACCGATCTTACCGATGCCCTGAACCCCGTCGCCGAGGCGATCCTCGGACTGCCCATCCGGTCTAACGTCTTTCTCTACGTCTTCCTGCCGACGCTCCTCTTCCAAGCAACGCTGGGCATGAACCTGCGACGGATGCTCGATGACTGGGTGCCGATCATCGTGCTCGCGGTTGTCGCGGTGGTCGTGGCGACGCTGAGCGTGGGCTATGCGCTGTCCTGGGCCAGCACGCTGCCACTGGCCGCCTGCCTTCTCATCGGCGCGATCGTGTCCACCACGGACCCGTCCGCAGTCGTCACGATCTTCAGGTCGATCTCCGCGCCGCGACGGCTCGCGCGGATCATCGAGGGCGAGAGCCTTCTCAACGATGCGGCCGCAATCGCGCTTTTCGGCCTCTTCATGGGCTTCGTCATGCTGGGACTGCCGGATCCCGAGCTTGGGGAGGCGCTCGCGCGCTTCCCGGTGCTCATCGGCGGGGGCGTCGTCGCGGGGTGGCTGATCGCGCGGCTGGCCGTCTGGGTGATGGCGCTCTTCAGCCGGCACGAGCTCGCGCAAATCTCGATCTCTGTCGCGCTGCCCTACCTTGCTTATATCGGCGCGGAGCAGATCATCGGCGCGTCGGGCGTCATCGCGGTGGTCGCGGCAGGCCTCACCCTGAACCTGACGGGGCCCGGACGCCTGCCGCCCCAATCCTGGACGAACCTCCGCGAGCTCTGGGACGTGCTGGCGCATTGGGCCGGGTCGCTGATCTTCATCCTCGCGGCGCTGCTGATCCCGCGGCTCTTGGAGGAGGTGCGCCTCGAGGATTTCCTCCTGGTGGGCGTCGTGATCCTCGCCGCGATCGCCGCGCGGGCCGTGATCCTGTTCGGCCTCCTGCCGTTGCTCTCGGCGCTCAGGCTCTCCCCGGTCGTGGAACGGCCCTATCGCGCCGCGATCCTCTGGGGCGGCCTGCGGGGCGCGGTGACGCTGGCCCTGGCCCTCGCGGTGACCGAGAGTTTCCGGGTCCCCGACGGCATCCAGCGCGTCGTGGGTATCCTCGCGACCGGCTTCACGCTCTTCACGCTGATCGTGCAGGGCACCACGCTCAGATGGGTGATCGGCAGGCTGGGCCTCGACCGGCTCTCTCCCATCGACGAGGCGCTGTCGCGGCAGGTGGTCGCCGTGGCGCTCCAGACGGTGCGCGAGGACGTGGCGCGCACCACCGAGAATTACGACCTGAACCGTGACACCGTACGCTCCGAGGCCAAACGCTTCGGCGAGCGTCTCGATTCGGCGGTCAAATCGGCCGAGGACAGCGCCGACATCCTCGACCGCGACCGCATCACGCTTGGGCTGATCGCGCTCGCCGGCCACGAACGCGACATGATCCTCGTCCGCGTGCGCGAGCGGACCATCTCCGCGCGGATGGCCGAACAGGTGCTGTCGGACGCCGACCGGTTGATCGAGGGTGCGCGGAGCCAGGGGCGCAACGGCTACAACCGCGCGGCCCGCCGCAGCGTCGCCTATGGCAAGGGATTTCGCGTCGCGGTGCTTCTGAACGGCTGGATCGGTCTCTCGGGTCCGCTCGCGCGCATCACCGCGGACCGCTTCGAGCTCTTGCTGTCGCAGCGCCTGGTCCTTCGGGATCTCGGAACCTTCATCGACGGACGCATCCGGCGCATCCACGGTCGTCGGGTGGCCGAATTGCTGCACGAACTCCTGATCCGGCGGATCGAGATGGTCGAGACCGCGCTCGAGGGACTGCAACTGCAGTATCCGGGCTATTCCGAGGAACTGGAGCGGCGCTTCATCCGGCGGACCGCGTTGCGCCTGGAAGAGCGGGAATACGCCGCGATGCGCGAGGACGGGCTCATCGGCGCCGAGGTCTACACGGCGCTGATCCAAACGCTGGACGCGCGCCGGGCCGTCGCCGAGGAGCGTCCCCGCCTCGATATCGCGGTGCAGCGGGCCGAACTGGTCAGGCAGTTTCCGCTCTTCGCCGACCTCGACGACGCCGTCCTCAAGCGCCTCGGACGCGCCCTGGAGACGCGCTACGTCAACGCGGGCGAGGTAATCTTCCGCAAGGACAGCGCCGCCCGGAGCGTGTTCTTCATCGCCTCGGGCGCGGTGGAACTCGAGACCGCCGGCCAGACCTGGCGCTTGGGCCGCGGCGAGATGTTCGGACAGATGGCGATCCTGATGAACAAGGCCCGACGCGCCGAGGTACGGGCCATCGCGCCGTCGACGCTGCTCGTGCTGGACGAGGCCCGGTTCCGCCGCCTGCTGAACCGAAGCTCCGCTGTCCAACGTGCCGTCCGCGCGAGCGCCGAGAAACGCGGGATCGCACCCGAAGATCTGTTCGCGGAGGTCGACACGCCGGACGAAGGCCGGGATCCGGCAAAGACCTGAGGTCAGTCGAGCGTCGCGTCGAACCCGTTGGTGCGCGGACTGATCGCAGGCGCCCAAGGGCTTTCGTGCGGTCCTGGGAAAAACTCCTGCGCTCCTCGGTCATCGGCACATGGGTCGGAAACCTGCCCGGCGTCAGGGATCATTCGGCTCGATGATCGACGTGATCCTGATCGCGGCACGGGCTAGTGTCCGCTTCATCTCGGCAACGCGGGTTCTCAACGATCCCGACATGGTGCTCGCGGCTGCTAACGAACTCGACTATGTGACAAAAGCGAGGGGCACCGCCTGACCGCGCGAGACGTTGACGGTAGCTGATGTCGGGGGCTTTTCACATGCCGCACCTCTGCGTCTTTTGACTTCCGGGCACAGATACACGCGTTAGGACGACCTGACCCGTATCGGAGCTCAAACGTCTGGATCGCGTCACGTCTCGCGCCGGCGGTCGAGGCCGTAGACGGTCCGCGCGTTCCGCGTGCCTATCTGCTCCTGCTCGTCCGCAGAGAGCGGCGCGAGGAACGCCCGGCTTATCGCGATCCAGTCCGGCAGGCCGACACCGAGATCGACGACCGGCCAGTCCCCGCCCCAGATCATCCGGCTCGGTCCGAATTCCTCGAGCACGGTCTCGACGACGGGGCGGGCGGCCGCGTCCATGCCGTCGGGTGCCGGGAGATAGGCGGTGATGCCGGAAAACTTCACCCAGAGGTTCGGCAATTCCGCCAGCGCCGCGATCCGCGCCGACCATGCCGCGAGCCCGTCCGGCTCCATGTCGTTCGTCCCGCAATGATCGAGCACGAAAACCGTTTCAGGACAGGCCCGGACGAGCTCCGCCGCGATATCGAGCTGACGTGCAGCCATGCAGATATCCACCGGCCAGCCCATCGTGCCGATGCGTCGGACATTGGCGCGATAGCCCTCCGTTCGGCTGGTCTCGTCGGGCATGACGTGGAGGATGCGCCGGAATCCCACGACGCCGAGATCGCGGCATTCCTCGAGCCAATCGCCGAAGCCCGCATCGATCTCCGGACGGCAGCTCGCGATCTGACCGAGGAGCGGGACCTCACCCTGGCCGATCAGTGCGGAGACGACGCGGGCCTCCTTCCGGTAATCGGCGTCGTCGACGCCCGATTCCATGAAGATAGTTCCGACGACCCCGCCTCCCTCGACGATCCGCGCGTAATCCTCGGGCGTGAAGCTGCCCGCGAGCCGCGGCTCGCCCTCGGTCCAGGCGTAGCGCAGATGCTCGCGCAGGAAGAGATGCTGATGCGTGTCGATGAGATCGAAAGACGCGCTCATGACCGGATCGCCAGTTCGTCCATTTCGGAGAAAAGCGCATCCGGCACGTCGCCCTCGAACGTGGCGAGGTTGCGCTTCATGCTCGAGGCCTTCGCGGTGCCGATCAGCACGCTCGGAACGATCGGGTTGCGAAGCGGGAAGTGAAGGGCGGCGCGGGCGAGGGGCACGTCATGACGCGTGGCGACCTCCTCCATCCGCGAGACACGGTCCAGGATCTCGGGGGATGCCTCCCCGTAGTCGAAGGTCGCGCCCGGCTTCGCCCCGGTCGCGAGGATGCCCGAATTGAAGACGCCGCCGACGATCATCGCCGTGCCGCTCGACGCGCAGAGATCGACGAGCCGCGCCTCCGCGCTCCGGTCGAGCAGCGAATAGCGCCCGGCCATCAGCAGGCAGTCGAGCGGCACCCGGTCGAGCACGTCGAGACAGGCCCCGACCTCGTTCACGCCGAGACCGTAGGCGGAGATTGCCCCGGACGCCTTCAGCTCCTCGAGCGCCTTCACCCCGCTCGTCGCGAAGGTCTCGAGATGATCCTCGTAACCGCCTTCGGGGAAGGAGGCGCGCTCGAGGTCGTGGACGTAGAGGATGTCGACGGAGGGCAGGCCAAGCCGGGCGAGGCTGTCCTCGTGCGAGCGCATGATCGCGTCGTAGCTGTAATCGTAGGTGATCGAGAACGGCAGCGCGTCCACGAACCCGTTCGAGGGGGTCGATCCGTCCCTGATCGGCCGGAGAATCCGCCCGACCTTGGTGGAGAGGACGAAGTCGCCACGCTCCCGGCCCTGGAGGAAGTCACCCATGCGGCGCTCCGACAGTCCCTGACCGTAATGGGGCGCGGTGTCGAAGTAGCGGATACCCCCGTCCCACGCCGCCGCGAGCGCGTCCATCGCGTCCTGTCGGCTCACCGGGTGGTACAGATTGCCGATACCCGCCCCGCCGAAGGAAAGCTCCGTCAGGTGCAATCCGGTCTTACCGAGTTCCCTTGTCTTCACGCCGCTTTCTCCTCTTGAGCGGGACAGAACCGCTTCAGTACCGTCGATCTCATAAACCGGATCGCCCCGCGACCGGCCATTCCGATATTCCGGTCCACCCGACTGCGATCCGCAGATTGTGCGCGCGGAATTCCATCACACCCGGTCCAGCGTCCGTCATGCCGGCAGGTTCCGTCGCTCCTCCTCCGACATCCGGTCGAAAACGTTGAAGACCACGTCGAGATGGAGGCTCAGCGCCCGCTCCGCCTCTTGGGCATCGCCCGTGTCGAGCGCGTCGATCACCGCGCCATGCTCTCTCAGGACCTCGGCCAATCTCTCGGGATGGGCCCAGTACCTGTAGAACCGCGTCATCGTGACCTTTGCCCCGCGGATGGCTTCCCAGACCCCGTCGCGGCCGCAGAAAGTCGCGAGCCGGTGGTGGAAGCGCTCGTCCTCCTCAAAGAAACCGTCGTGGTTGCCGGCCTCGATGACGCGGGCCTGATCCTCGATGATCGCGCGCATCTCCGCACTCATCTCCTCCGTCCAGATCCCCGCCACCTCCCGCAGGATCGCGAGCTCCAGCGACCGGCGGATGAAATGGCTGTCGCGCAGGCCATCGATGCGCAATGGCGCGACGAAACTTCCCCGCTGCGGCGAGACATCGACCAGCCCTTCCTCGGACAGGCGCTGGATCGCGGCGCGTACCGGGGTGCGGGAGACGGAGAATTGCCGGCAGATCGAATTCTCGCTGATCGGCGTTCCGGGCGCGAGACGCACCTCAACGATCGCCGCGCGCAGCACGCCATGGACGCGATCGGCGACGGAGCCGCCTCGACCCGGATCGAAGCGCAGAGCCTCGAGTCCCCCGGTATCGGGCCCGAACGGCCGGGCCTCTTCCGAAACATCTGTCGCTCTCACCAGATCGAACCCCGGACCCGCATCGCACTTGATCTCAATACTTGGATACATGTATACCAGTTAACGAGCAGCGGGAAAAGCGGGCAGTGGAGGGTTCGCGTTCCGTGGAAGCGGCATGGCCGTTTCCTGCAATCATGGGAGGAGCTTACGTGACGAACCTGAAACTGGGTATCACCCTGGCCGGGGTGGTCGGCCTCGGCAGCATGGCCCCCGCCATCGCGGCGGACGACACGCGGATCGCACTGATCCCCGGCGGCCCGCATCCGTACTTCGCCGCCTGGGCCGATGCGGGCGCGGACGCCGCGCGGGATTTCGGCCTTGCCGGCGCGGAATACGAAGTACCGCAGAAATGGGAGCTGGCCACTCAGAACCAGCTTGCCGAAAGCCTCCTGAGCCAAGGCTATAACGGCTTTCTGATCTTCCCCGGCGATCCGGTCGGGGCGGTGTCCACCGCCGAGGAGCTGACGGGCTACGACGCGCAGGTCATCGCGGGCGGCGGATGCTACAAGGATCCCTCTCCGGCCGCGTTCTGCCTCGGCACCGATACCGGCAATTCCGCCTATCTCGGCACCAAGGAGCTGCTCGCGGCGATGCCCGACGGCGAGAAGCGCATCGCCCATTTCACGGGCTTCCTCGTCGATCCGAACACGCAGCTGCGCATCGACGCCGTCAACCGCGCCGCGGAGGAGGAGGGCGCGACGGTCGTGCAGACGATCGCCGACATCGACGCGCCCGAACCCGCCGAGGAGAAGATCAACGCCTACCTCGCGGCCCATGCGGAGGAGGTCGACGGCATCATCACCACCGCCTGGGTGCCGGCCGTCGTGGCGACGAAGGCACTCGCCAAGATGGGCGGGGATCGCATCCACATGGTGGGGATCGACCACGACGAGGTGGTGCTTGAGGCGATCCGGGACGGCTCCATCGACGGCACGATGCTCCAGAACCCATATGGGCAGGGATATATCGGCGCCTATGCCATCGACAAGCTTCGCTCGGGCTGCGTGGTGAAGGCCGATGCGCCCTTCGCCTCCAACGCCCTGACCGATCGCTTCATCGATTCCGGCACCGCCTATGTCGATCGCGACAGCGTCGACGGCTATCTCGACGCGATGCGGGCGGAGACGGACCGGATCCTTGCCGATTTCGACGAGACCTATCTCGATTGCAGCTGATCTGAACGCCACGGGCGGCGGAGCGCCAAGTTCCGCCGCCGCGCCATGACCCCATCCACGACAGGATCGTTCCGGGCATGACCCTCCAAGACGCGAACCGCGGCGCGCGGCCAGCATCGTCGGCCGGGTGGTCGAGCGCCCCGATGTCGCGGACGCGCTTCTTTCTATCTAACGAGTTCGGCCTCGTTCTTCTGATCGCCGTGTTCGCGGCGATCTTCGGTCTGGCGGCGACCGGTTTCCTGTCGCCCTTCAACCTCTTCACGCTCGGCCGCAACGCCGCGGTGAACATCATGATCGGCCTGTCGATGATGAGCGTGATCGTGACCGGCGGGCTCAACCTCGCGATCGGGGCTATGGGTGTCTCGGCCGCGATGTTCGCGGGCTGGCTGATCGAGGGGGTCGGCGTGCCCTGGCCGCTCGCGCTCGCGGGCGGGCTCGCCTGCGGCGCGGGCCTTGGCTTCATCAACGGCGCCACGGTGGTCAGGAGCGGACTGCACAGCTTCATCATCACGCTTGCCACAATGAGCATCTTCTTCGGCGTGATGATCTTTCTCACCCGCGCGGAATCCTACCGCGACCTGCCCGCGGTCTTTTCCGATTTCGGCAGGATGAAGTTCGCGGGCTACGTCTCGCCCCTCCTTCTCGTGACCCTCGCCACAGCGCTCGTTCTTGCCTGGCTCTACCGGCGGACGGTGACGGGGCGGGAGATGCTGGCGGCGGGCGCGCAACCCGGAGCGGCGGAGCTGTCGGGCATCCGCGTGGGCCGCATGGTGATCCTCTGCCACATGCTCTCGGGCGTCCTCGCGGCGATGGCGGCGCTCATGCTCGTCGCGAGGAACGGCGCGGCGATCCCGTCGATGGCGGGGCAGCTCGGGCAGGACTGGCTTCTTCTCGCGTTTCTCGGGCCGGTACTGGGCGGCACGCTTCTCCAGGGAGGCAAGGTCTCGGTCCTCGGGACCGTGCTCGGCGCGTTCCTCGTGACGATGCTGCAGAGCGGACTTCTGATGCTGCAGATCGGCGCGTTCTGGGTGCAGACGTTCCTGGGCCTCATGCTCCTGATCGCGGTCCTGCTCGACAAGGCGCGGCGCGCGTATCTCGCCCGCCGCAACCTGGCCTGAGGAGGGGTCGATGTCGCGGATATCTCAACTGAGCCGGACCGACTGGTTCGGCCCGCTCCTGGCCACCCTCCTCGCGATCCTCGTCGTGCGCGGTTTCAGCGAGACGTTCCTGTCGCCCTACAACATCCAGATCCTTCTCCTCGCCATCGCGGTGAACGCGCTCATCGCCTTTTCGCAGATGGTGATCATCGCGATCGGGCAGATGAACCTGTCGGTGGGCGCGATCGGCGGACTTGCGGCCATCACTTTCGCCGGCGCGATGGAGGTCTGGGGTCTCCCCGCCCCCCTTGCGGTGATGCTCGCGCTCGGCGTCGGCGCGGCCTGCGGGGCGATGAACGGCGCGCTCATCCGCATCACCGGCATCTCCGCCTTCGTGATCACGCTTGCGACGCTCTCGATCTTCAAGGGGATCAACCTCGGCCTGACCGAGGCGCAGCCCTTCTACGGCATCCCCGAGGGCGTAAAGGCCTTCGGTAACGCGACGATCCTGGGCATCGTGCCGCTGATCTTCGTACCCACCCTCCTCGTCAGCATCGCACTTTGGTACATGCTGCGCCGCCTTCCCGTCGGGCGGTTCATCCTTGCCGTGGGCAGCAACGAGCACGCGGCGGAGCTCTCGGGCATCTCCGTCACCGCGACCGTGGTGATCGTCCATGTCCTCTCGGGCGTCATCGCGGCCATCGCGGGCATTCTGCTCGTAGCACGGCTCGAGATCGGGCAGCCCTCGATCGGGGACGACTGGCTGATCCTCTCGTTCGCCGCGCCGGTGATCGGCGGCGCCGTCCTCGCGGGAGGGCATGTGAGCGTGTCCGCCACGCTTCTGGGTGTCGTGATCGTGGCCGTCATCACCCAGGCGCTCGTCCTCTTCTCCATCGATCCGTTCCTCGTGCAGGTCGTGCTGGGCGCCATGATCCTAGCCGCGGTCGGGCTGAACCGGCTGCGCGCGCACCAGCCCGTCTCGGGGGCCGGATGATGACGGATCACCCCCTTTTCGAGGCGCAGGGGATCGAGAAGGCCTTTCCCGGCGTCCGCGCCCTGAAGGGGGTCGACATCACCCTCGCGGGCGGCTCGATCCACGCGCTTCTGGGCGAGAACGGGGCGGGCAAGTCGACGCTCATCAAGATCATAACGGGTGTCCACCAGCCGACGGCCGGAACGCTGCGCGTCGATGGAGAGGCGGTTCGTTTCGCGGGCACGCGCGACGCGATCGCGCGGGGCATCGGTGTCGTCCATCAGGAGCGCAACCTCTTCCCCCGCTTCTCCGTCGCGGAGAACATCCATCTCGAGCAGATCGGGGCGAGCTATTTCAAGCCCATCGACTATGCCGAGTTGAACCGCAAGGCGCGGCAATGGCTGGAGCCGCTGGAGCTCGACGTCGACCCGGCCATGCCGGTTTCCGAGCTCTCGGTGGCCAAGATGCAGCTCGTGGAGATCGCCAAGGCGCTGTCGCTGCAGAGCCGGGTCCTGCTCCTCGACGAGCCCACCGCGTCGCTGACCGCGAGCGAGACCGATCGGCTCTTCGCGATCCTGCGCAGGCTCCGAGATGCGGGCACGAGCCTCCTCTTCGTCAGCCACAAGCTCGAGGAGGTGCAGGAGATCTGCGACCGCGTGACCGTCCTGCGCGATGGCGAGAATGCCTGCGACAGCCGCGCCATGGCCGGCGTCACGCGCGGCGATCTCGTCGAGATGATGATAGGCCGGGCGGAGAGCGCGGCCAGCGGGCGGAGGCGCGCGGCCGACGGGGCGCCCGAGATGCTGGGCCTGCAAAAGGTCGCGACCGAGCTCGGGCATCGCGACATCGACCTGAGCGTGCGCGCGGGCGAGATCGTCGGGCTCTACGGCCTCGTGGGTGCCGGTCGGACGGAGCTCGCGAAGGCGATCCTCGGCAAGTTCGCGATCACCGGCGGGGAGACCCGCGTCGCGGGCGAAGCCGTGCGGATCGGGTCCGTCGCCGAGGCGATCCACCGCCACGGGATCGGCTATGTCAGCGAGGACCGGAAGAGCGAAGGGCTGATCCTGCAGCATTCGGTCCTCTCGAATGCCGGCATCCCCGTCTGGCGGCGTCTCGCGGGCGCGATGGGATTGCTGGGGGACGGAAAGGTGCGCGACGCGGTCCTGCCCTATCTCGAAAAGCTCGAGGTCAAGACCCCGAGCCTCGCGCAGAGTGCCGGCAACCTCTCGGGCGGCAACCAGCAGAAGATCAGCGTCGCCAAGTGGCTCGCCGCGGGCGTCCGGATCCTCATCGTGGACGAACCCTCCGTCGGGATCGACATCAAGACGAAGGCGTATCTCCATGACCTCCTGCGCGATCTCGCGGATGGAGGGACGGCCGTCCTGATCATCACGAGCGACATGCCGGAGATGATCGCGCTGGCCGACCGCATCGCCGTCATGGATGGTTACACGATCACGGGAGTAGTCGGGAATACCGGCTCCTACCCCGAGATGAGCCGCAGGATCATGGACCTTATCCACGGCCCCGACGCCGCGGCGCGGACCGCCTGAACGAGGAGACGTACATGGCCCGGATCGAACACGTCGCTCTCAGCATGGTGGCACTGGAGCCGAAGGTGGTGCGCACGGACGCGATCCAGAGTTTCGAGCGCCAGGAGACGCCCTTCGTCACGATCACCGATGCCGACGGCGCGGTCGGGACGGGCTATTCCTACACGATCGGCACGGGGGGCAGTTCGGTCATGCGGCTGCTCGCGGACCATCTTTGCCCGCGCCTGATCGGACGGGAGGCCGACGAGATCGAGGCGATCTGGCACGATCTGGAATTCGCGACGCACGCGACGACGATCGGTGCGATCACCTCCATCGCGCTCGCGGCCATCGACACGGCCCTCTGGGACCTGCGCTGCCGCAGGGCGGACACCCCGCTCTGGCGGCTCGCAGGCGGCGCGCGGGCCTCCGCGCCCTGCTACACGACCGAGGGCGGCTGGCTCCATATCGAGCCCGAAGCGCTGGTCGAGGACGCGCTTGCGGCGCGCGAAAGGGGATTTACCGGCTCGAAGGTCAAGATCGGCAAGCCGACCGTCTCGGAGGACGTCGCGCGCATCGCGGCGATGCGCGAGGCGATGGGACCGGGCTACGAGATCATGACGGATGCCAATCAGGGCTTCGCCCGCGATACCGCGCGGCGACGGGCGGAGGCGCTCCGGCCCTTCGACCTCGCCTGGATCGAGGAGCCGCTCGCCGCCGACGACCTCGCGGGCCATGTCGAGCTCGCCCGCGCGACGCCGATCCCGATCGCGGTGGGCGAGAGCCTCTATTCGATCCGTCACTTCGCCGATTACGCCGCGCGTGGCGGCGCTAGTATCCTGCAGGTCGACGTGGGGCGGATCGGCGGCATCACCCCCTGGCTCAAGGTCGCGCACATGGCGGAGGCGTTCGATATCGCGATCTGCCCGCATTTCCTGATGGAGCTTCATGCGAGCCTCGTCTGCGCGGTGCAGAACGGACGCTACGTCGAGTACATCCCGCAGCTCGACGAGATCACCGCGACGGGTCTCAGGATCGAGGGCGGACGGGCCCACGCGCCCGAGACGCCGGGGCTCGGCATCGACTGGGACAGCGACGCCATCTCGGCCCGCGCGATCCCGGAATTCACCATCGAGATCAGGGAGGGCGCGTGATGCGGCGAATGGGATGGATCCTGGGCATCGCGCCCGACCGGGTGGCGGAATACCGCGAACTCCACGCCGCCGTGTGGCCGGACGTGCTGTCGATGATCGCGACCTGCGGCATCCGCAACTACACGATCTATCTGCGCGAGCCGGAAAATCTGCTTTTCGCCCATTTCGAGTATCACGGCGGCGATTGGGAGGCCGACGCCGCGCGCATGGCGGCCGATCCGGTCACCCGCGACTGGTGGGCGCTCTGCTCCCCCTGTCAGCGGAAGCTCGATAGCGCGGGCGCGGACGAATGGTGGGCGCCGATGGAGGAGGTGTTCCACACCGAGTGAGCCGTCGCCCGGTGGCCACGACCGCGATGTCGCGGGATCACTCCGAACGCTCCTCCACCTCGTCCGCATACCACTCGTAGGCGGCGCTGACCGCGACCTCCGACGAGGTGGGCAGCACCCCGAGATAGGCCGAATCCTCCGTGGCGGGAGCCTCGCGCCGGGTCATTCGGTAGGCCGTATAGACCGCGATCGCCCCGAACAGCGTCATCAGGACAACCCAGAAGAAATGCGGCCCCGCGACTTCCATCGCCTGTCCGATCACGAGCGGACCGGAGATCGCGCCGAGGCCGTAGATGAAGACGATCCCGCTCGCCGCGGCGGGCATGTCCTCCCGCTCCAGGTGGTCGTTCATGTAGGCGATGAAGAGCGAGTAGAGCGGGGTCGCCGTGCCGCCGGCGAGAAGCGCGCCCACGATAAGGCCCAAGTAGCTGTCGCGGAAGACGAAGGTCGTCCCGCAGGCAACCGCGCCTACCACGGCAAGGGTCAAAATGACGAACCGCCTGTCCATAAGGTCGGAGAGCCGCCCGACCGGGACCTGCAGGAGGAACGAGCCGGCGAAGAGCGCGGCCACGAAGGTCGAGACCTCCCGCACGCCGAGCCCGATCTGCGCGGCATAGATCGCGGCCATGCCCATCTGCGCCGCGAAGATCCCGCCCAGGAGCGCGGTACCGACGGTCGCGAGCGGTGAGCGGCGGAAGAGCGCACGCAGTGTCATCGGCTTGATCGCCTCCGCCGCCGGAAGCGGCACGGCGGAGAGCAGGACCGGCGTGAAGGCGAGCGAGACCAGGATAGAGGCGAGGATGAAGAGTTTCGCGCCGGCCGCATCGCCCACGTTCATCAGCCCCTGCGCCGCGACCATCCCGGCCATCTGCGAGACCATGTAGGCCGACAGGAGCGTGCCCCGCGTCTCGTTCGTCGCCCGGTCGTTCAGCCAGCTTTCTGCGACCACGTAGATGCCCGACATGCAGAAGCCGAGAACGGCACGCAGGATCGTCCAACTCACGGGCTCGGTGATGAGCGGATAGGCGATGAGGACCGCCGACATCAGCGATCCGAGCGCCGCGAAGGCGCGCACGTGGCCCACGCGGCGGATGATCGAGGGCGAGATCCGCGAGCCCACGAGAAAACCCATGAAGTAGCCCGAGGTGACGAGAGAGAGGGCGAGCGTGGAGAACCCCTCGATCTGTCCACGGACGCCCATCAGGGTGGATTGCATCCCGTTGCCGACCTGGATCAGGAACACGCCGATGAGCAGCGCCCAGATCGCGGACACGAGTTTCAGCATCGCTTCCAATCTCCCAAGGTCCGGACAGCCCTCGCAGGCGATGCGCCGGGCGTCCGATTCCGCTCGCCCTATCACCCGTCCGCATCCCCCGCCAGAGCCCTCGCGGGGTGTCCGGAAGGGGTCTGGGTCCCGACGATCCGCCACTGCCGGAGAGCAACCAATCCGACCTCGGATCACATCCCCAAGCAGAGCGAAAAGGGGGCAATCGTCCGCGCGGCGATCGTGGATCGCGGCGTCATCCGCGGGCGCCGGTTACGCTCTTTTCCCCCGTGTGATCACGCGATCCCGCGCCCCTTGGATTTCACCGTTCGGCCCACCGTCATCGCCCCGTGCCGTTCCGCGCGAAATCCTTTTGCCCCAGCGTTCGATACGAACGGGGCTTGCGTCTTTCCCTTGGCGGGATAGATCGCCGGGGGAACGAGCGGGTACGCGCATGTCCAAGGCAAAGCTTCTTCTGATCTTCCTCCTGCTCGTGTCGATCGCGGGCGGGCTCTGGTGGTACTGGCGTCACGAGGCGCTCTATCCCTCGACCGACGACGCCTACGTCCAGGCCAACGTCGTCACCATCGTCCCCGAGGTCAGCGGACGGGTGACCGAGGTCGCCGTTCAGGAGAACCAGCGCGTGGCGGCGGGCGATCTGCTTTTCCGCGTCGATCCGGCCACGTTCCAGGATGCGGTCGATGAGGCCCGCGCGGCGGTCGACGCCGCGACCGCGTCGGGCGAGAGCTACGCCAGCCAGGTCGAGACGGCCAAGGCCGCGCTCGCCAGCGCCCGATCGGCGCAGGAGACGGCGGATGCGCAGCTCTCCCGCAGCCAGGCCCTGGCCGAAGACGGAACAATCACCCAGGCGGCTCTCGAGCAGGACCGCTCCGCCGCGGCGCAGGCGGCCGCCGGGGTCAGCTCCGCGCGCTCGCAGCTCGCCGGGGCGGAGGCCGCGGTGACCGCGAACGCCGACGACCTCGCCACGGCGCAGGCGCAGCTCCGCACGGCCGAGACGACGCTCGCACGCGCGGAGGTCACGGCGCCGGTCGACGGCTGGATCGCCAATCTCTCGCTGCGCGAGGGCGCGGTCGTCAGCGCCTACACCCCGCTCTTTTCCATCGTCGATGCCGGCGAATGGTGGGTGGAGGCCAATTTCCGGGAGACCGATCTCGATCGCGTGCGCCCCGGCATGCCCGCGCGGGTGGAGGTCGACATGATCCCGGGCACGAGTTTCACCGGATCGGTCGGCTCCATCGGCCGCGGCTCTGGCGCGACCTTCTCCCTCCTTCCCGCGGAGAACGCGAGCGGCAACTGGGTCCGTGTGACGCAGCGCTTCCCGGTGCGGATCACGCTCGACGACACCGGGGCCGACCTGCGCGCCGGCGCGTCCGCCAGCGTGACGGTCGACACGACGGGGGCGGAGAGCGGGCAATGACCGACCTGACCGCGGCGGAGGCGAAGGGCGGCGGCGTCCGCATCGCCATCGTCGTCGCCGTGGTCCTGGCCGCCGTGCTCGAGGTGCTCGACAGCACGATCGTCAACATCGCCCTGCCCCATATCAAGTCTGCCTTCGGTGCGACCACGGATCAGACGACCTGGATCCTCACGAGCTATATCGTGGCCGCGGTGGTCGTCATGCCGCTCACCGGGCTGATGGCCCGGCTGATCGGGCGGCGGCGGCTCATCCTCGGGGCGATCACGGGTTTCGCGCTCTTCTCCGCGCTCTGCGGGATATCGACGAGCCTCGACGAGATGATCCTCTTCCGGCTGGGCCAGGGGGTGTTCGGCGCGTTCCTCATCCCGCTGTCGCAATCCATCCTCTTCGACGCCTTCCCGCGGGAGAAACGCGGCCAGGCGATGGCGATGTTCGGCCTCGGCGTCGTAGTGGCGCCGGTGCTCGGGCCCACCGCGGGGGCGGTGCTGACCGAATACTTCTCCTGGCGGATGGTCTTCTTCGTCAATCTGCCGATGGCGCTCTTCGCGCTCCTGATGCTCGCGGGCGAATTACCGAAGGACGAACCGGAGCGGGTCCGGATCGACTGGACCGGCCTCGCGCTCATGGCGCTCGGGATCGGAGCGCTGCAATTCCTCCTCGATCAAGGCGAGAGCAAGGACTGGTTCCTGAGCCCGGTGATCCAGGTCGCCGCTATCGCCGCCGCGCTGGGGCTCGCGGCCTTCCTCTGGCGCGGTCTCCGCCACCCCGAACCCGTGGTCGACCTCGGCCTTCTCGGGGAACGCAACTTCGCGATGGCAAGCCTCATCATCGCGGGCTTCGCCGTCACCATGTTCGGGGGCATCGCGATCCTGCCGCTTTTCGTGCAGGGGCTCCTCGGCTATCCGGTGCTCGAGGCGGGCTACCTTTTCGTGCCGCGCGGCATCGCGGGGGGCCTCTCGATGGTCGTTGTGGGATCGCTCCTCGTCGGCCGGGTCGATCCACGTATCCTTGCCGCGATCGGCCTCATCGTCACGGCGGTGAGCAACTTCATGTACGGCGCGCTGACCCTCGAGGCCTCGTTCTCCCAGCTTGCGGTGCCCGGCTTCATCTCCGGGCTCGGTCTGGGACTGATCTTCGTGCCGCTCTCGACCCTCGCCTTCGACCGGATCGAGCAGGCACGACAGGATGACGCCTCCGGCCTATACGGGGTGACGCGGCAGCTCGGCTCCTCCATCGGCATCGCGGTGGTGGGGGCCCTCCTCGTGCGGGCGACGGCCACCGACACCGCGATCCTGAGTGCGAAGGTGACGCCCTTCAACCCCGCCGCGCAGGCCTATCTCGCCCCGCTGGGCCTCGCACCGGACACGCCGGAGGGCGCGGCGATCCTATCGGCCGAGATCGCGCGCCAGGCCGCCCTGATGGCCTATTCGCATATCTTCAATCTCTTGGGCGTCCTCGCGCTCGTGCTGCTGCCGCTTCTGTTGCTGATGCAGAAGCCCTCCGGCGCGGGACCGCGGCCGGGTGCCGGACATTAGGCCTGGCGCGAAACGGCGAGGCGACATCTGGATTTGGCCCGGTGACCGCATATCTCCCGGTCCTGGACCCGATCCATACTTCCTGGAGAATGCGGCATGATCCCGACCGGCTCGAAACCTTCCTCCCAGCCCGGCAGGTCCGCCGCGCCGCCCGCCACGATCGTCATCTTCGGCGCCGCGGGGGATCTGACGAAGCGACTTCTGATCCCGTCGCTCTACAACCTCTCGGAATCGCACCTGCTGGGTGAGGACTTCGCCGTCCTGGGGGTCGACATCGCGGATACGAGCACCGAGGCTTGGCGCGATGGCCTTGGGGAAACGCTGCGCTCCTTCACGGGCGACGCCGATGCGGAGTTTCACCCCGACCGGATCGACGCGGAGGCTTGGGACCGGCTGGCCGGATGCCTGAGCTACATGAAGGGCGACGTGACCGATCCCGCCTGTTTCGAGGCGCTCCGGGACCAGCTCGGCGATCGTTCCGCGATCTTCTATCTCGCCGTGGGCGCGCACTTCTTCGCGCCGATCGTCGACGGATTGGGCAAGGCGGGGCTTCTGGAAGAGACGGAAGGCGCGTTCCGCCGCCTCGTCATTGAAAAACCCTTCGGCCACGACCTCGCCTCCGCGCAAGCGCTCAACGCGCGCATCCTGAAAGTCGCGCGCGAGGAGCAGGTCTTTCGCATCGATCACTTCATGGGCAAGGAGCCTGTCCAGAGTCTCCTAGCCATGCGCTTCGCCAACCGCCTCTTCGAACCCATCTGGCGGGCCGAGCATGTCGAGCGGGTCGAGATCACGGCGGCGGAGACGATCGGCGTGGGCAGTCGCGGGCGCTTCTACGAGCCGACGGGCGCGCTGCGCGACATGGTCCCCAACCACATGATGCAGCTTCTCTGCATGGCCGCGATGGATGCCCCCTCCTCGCTCGACGCCGACGCGATCCGGGGCGAGAAGACCCGGCTCTTGGCCGCCGTCGCGCCGCTCGGGCCGGACGATGTCGTCTTCGGCCAGTACGAAGCGGGAGAGATCGAGGGGAATGCCGTGCCGGGCTACCGGGAGGAAGCGGACGTGGCGCCCGACAGCCGGACCGAGACCTTCGTCGCCGCACGGTTCCGCATCCACAACTGGCGATGGGCCGGTACGCCCTTCCTGATCCGGACCGGCAAGTGCCTCGCCGCGCGGCGCACGGAGATCGTGGTGCATCTGAAGCCCGCCCCGTTCCGCCTCTTCCCCGACATGGAGGCGCCGGCCGGCAGCAGCGACCGCATCACCCTCTCGGTCGATCCGGGCCACGGCATCGAGATCGCCTTCGACGTGAAGCGCCCGGGACCCGACATGGAACTTGCCAAGGCCGCGACGGAGTTTTCCTTCGACGAGGCCTTCGCGCACAATCCCAACGTCGGCTACGAGGCGCTGCTCTACGATTGCCTCACCGGCGACGCGACGCTCTTTCAGCGCGCCGACACGATCGAGGCCGCGTGGCGGATCGTCGATCCGGTACTGGATCACGCCAAGAACGCCGCGCCGCTTCCATATGACGCGGGATCGGAGGGGCCGGAGGCGGCGGCCGACTGGGGTTGGACGCCGCTCGGCAAGACGCATGACGAGTAAGGACGGACGGATGAGCGCGAAGATCGAGGATTACGGATTCATCGGCAACATGCTGTCCTGTGCGCTCGTCTCGCGCGACGGCTCGATCGACTGGCTGTGCCTGCCCCGCTTCGATTCCGATGCCTGCTTCGCGGCGCTCCTCGGAACCGAAGAGAACGGGCGCTGGCAGATCGCCCCCGAGGGCGAGATCCTCAAGACGCACCGCCGCTACCGCCCCGGCACGACCATCCTCGAGACCACGTTCGAGACCGCCGAGGGCGCCGTGACGATCATCGACTTCATGCCGCTGAGCGGAGATGCGCAGCTGGTCGACCTGATCCGCATTGTCCGGTGCGATCGTGGACGGGTCCGGATGAAGATGGATCTGGCCCTGCGCTTCGGTTACGGCCGCAGGATCCCGTGGGTCAGGAAGACCGATTCCGGCTTGCAGGCCGTCGCCGGCCCGGACGCGGTCGAGTTCCGGGCCCCCGTGGCGCTTGAGGGCGAGGATATGCGCACCGGCGCGTCCTTCGAGATCGGTGAAGGCGCGGAACTGCCCTTCGTCCTTTCCTGGCACCCGTCCCACCGTCCCGACGGGCATATCTGGGACCCGGGCGCGCGGCTCTCGGAGACGGAAGCCTGGTGGCGGGACTGGTCCGCCCAATGCACCGTCGGGGAGGACGACGCGCATCCCTGGCCGGACGCCGTCGCCCGCTCGCTCCTGACGCTGAAAGCGCTCACGTTCCGGCCCACGGGCGGGATCGTCGCGGCCCCGACGACGTCCCTGCCCGAGCGGATCGGCGGCGGGCGGAACTGGGATTACCGCTATTGCTGGGTGCGCGACGCGTCGCTGACGCTCCTGGCGCTCCTGAATTCGGGCTATCGCTCGGAAGCCGCGGAATGGCGGCAATGGCTCCTGCGCGCGACATCGGGCCATCCACGGCAGATGCAGATCATGTACGGCCTCTCCGGCGAACAGCGGCTGACCGAGATCGAGCTGCCCTGGCTTTCGGGTTACGAGGCCTCGGCCCCGGTCCGGCTCGGCAACGCAGCGCAGGACCAGCTTCAGATCGACGTCTACGGTGAGCTCATGGAGGCGCTTCATGTCGGGCGATGCTTCATGCTCGAGCCGTCCGAAGCAAGTTGGAGCTTCCAGCGGCTCCTCCTCGAGGAGCTCGACACGCGCTGGCGCGATCCTGACGAGGGCATCTGGGAGGTTCGCGGCGAGGCGCGGCATTTCACGCATTCCCGCGTCATGGCCTGGGTCGCCTTCGATCGCGGGATCCGGGCCGTGGAGGATTACGGCCTCGACGGGCCCGTCGATCGCTGGCGCGCGACGCGCGAAGAGATACGCGATGATATTCTCGCACATGGCTGGAACGAAGAACGCGGCAGCTTCGTGCAGTATTACGGCGGCACCGGCCTCGATGCCGCGCTCCTGCTTCTGCCCGCCGTCGGATTCCTGCCGCCCGACGATCACCGGATCGTCGCGACCGTGGAGGCGATCCAGCGCGACCTCGTCGAGGACGGGCTGGTGCTGCGCTACCGCTCGGAGGGGGCATCGGACGGGCTCGAAGGGCGCGAGGGAACGTTCCTCGTGTGCAGCTTCTGGCTGGTCGACGCCCTCGTGATGATCGGACGGCTCGACGAGGCGGAGACGCTCTTCGAGCATCTCCTCTCGCTACGCAACGATCTGGGCCTCCTCGCGGAGGAATACGATCCCGTCGCGGCACGCCAACTCGGCAATTTTCCGCAGGCCTTCTCGCATGTCGGCCTCGTGAACTCGGCCCACAATATTCTCGCGGCCCGGAAATCGTCAAGCCATCACACGGGCTGAAGCTAACGACCATGGGTTGTCCTCGGGTGGGTGCCGGGTGCGGGTCGACCCGCTCCCGGCGCCTTATCTGCTGGCGGTAACCCGTCGAAAGTCGTCGCTTGACTCGTTCCGACGAAACGGTAACCTACCAATTGGTAGTTTAGGGAGGTTACCGGAATGAGATCCATCATGGCAGGGGTGCTGGCGACGGCGAGCTTCGTGGCGCCGGCGTCGATCGCCCAGGAATACAGCTGGCAGCCCGATCGACCGATCAACATCATCGTGCCATGGTCGGCAGGGGGATCGACCGATCAGGTGACCCGCGTCGTGGCGCCGATCATCGAGGAGGCGCTCGGCACCGAGGTCGTGGTGGTGAACCAGCCCGGGGCGTCGGGCTCCACTGGGACGCGCGCCGCCCTAGACGCGCCGCGCGACGGCTATACCTGGACCGCGAACGCCATCGCCAACAACGCGACCTACGCGGTGACGGGCCTCGTCGAGGATACGTCGATCGATGATTACCACATCTACCTGCACGTGGCGAACGTGCCGATGGTCAGCGTCAACATCGATACGGAATTCCAGGACTTCCCGGCTCTTCTCGAGGCGATGGAGACCGGCTCGGTGACCGTCGGCACGGCCGGCGTGAACAGTTCCGGCGGCATGGCGCTCGCCGCCATTCGCGAAGCCGCGAAGAACGACCTGAACGGCGCACGGATGATCACGTATGACGGGGGCAACCCGGCCGTGATCGCGGCGGCGTCGGGAGAGGTGCAGTCGACGACCCAACTCGCCGTCGAGCAGACCGAGATGGTGCGGGCCGGGCGTCTTCGCCCGCTGACCGTCCTGTCGGACGAGCCGCTGGAGGTAGAAGGCATCGATCCGGTACCGCCGATCACCGAGTTCGTGCCCGATTTCCACGTGGCGGCCGATTATTTCGGTGTCTTCATTCCCACGGGCGCCCCGCAGGAAGTCTACGACACCATGGACCAGGTATGGCAGGACCACGTCATGGAGAGCGAGGAATTGCGCAGCTATGCCAACGATCACGGCGCGGTCTTCGCACCGAGCTATGGCGAGGAAGCGCGCGAGATCGCTATGCCCGTCGTCATCGCCGAGGCCTGCGCGCGGGTCGAGCGGGGCGAGGCGGTTGTCGATCCGTCCGAGATCGGCATCGACTGCTCCGGCTCCTGAGCTTCGCCGGGAAGGCCCCGGCCTTCCCGCCCAACCCTCCCGGAGGGACGTTCATGACCATGTCGCTCGCCGATCGCCTGACCGCGATCGTCCTCGGCGCGCTCGGCCTGTCGATGGCCGTGGGCGGTTACACCATGGACCGTCTGGAGATCCGACAGATCCATCCCGCCTCGATCCCCGGTCTCGTACCGATGATCCTGGGGGCCCTGCTCGCACTATGCGCGGGCCTTCTCTGGCGCGAGGCCGCGCGAGCCCGGGAAGAGGATGCGCAGACCTTCCATGACGGATCGTGGCTCCGTCTCGCCGTGACCGCCGGTCTTTGCCTCGTCTACGCGCTCGTCCTCGTCGGCTGGCTGCCGTTCTTCTGGTCGACCGCGATCTTCACGGCCGCCTTCTCCGCGATCTTCTCGTGGCAGGCGGAGGCATCGACGTTCGTGCGGGCACGGTCCCTCGCCGTCTCCGCGATCCTCGGCGGCGCCGTCGCCCTCGGCACCTCGGCGCTTTTCGCCGAGGTTTTCCTGGTCCGTCTGCCATGAGCGCCCTGACCGACCTCGCCGCCGCCTTCGCGCTCCTCCTGACGCCGATGATGCTGTTCCATGCAGCATGGTCGACGCTTCTGGGCATCATCATCGGATCGCTGCCCGGTCTGACGGCGACGATGGGCGTCGCGCTGATGACCACGCTGACCTATTCGCTCGACAGTACCTCGGCGATCCTCGTGCTCCTGTGCATGTACGTGGGCGCGATCTACGGCGGCTCGCGCAGCGCGATCCTCCTCAACATCCCCGGCACGCCCGCGAGCGCCGCGACGGCGCTCGACGGCTATCCTCTCGCCAAGGCGGGTCGCGCGGGCTACGCGATGGGCCTCGCCACGGTGGGCTCCATGATCGGCACGCTCGTGGGCATCCTGCTCCTCGTCCTGATCGCGCCACCGCTGGCCGAGGCGGCGCTCAATTTCGGCAGTTTCGAGTTCTTCTGGCTCGCGGTCTTCGGCATCGTCATCTCCGGACAGCTCACGGCCGACACGACACCGCTCAAGGGCTACATCGCGGGGATCCTGGGGCTGATGGTCGCCATGGTCGGATCGGAGGGGATCCACGCCCATGTGCGCTTCTCCTTCGGCTCCAGCGACCTCGCAGGCGGCATCGGCCTGATCCCCGCCATGGTGGGTGCTTTCGGCTTCGCCGAGATCCTAAACGCCATGTGGGGTCGTGCCGGGATCCTCGCCACCGCGAAAGATAAGAGCGACCGGATCCTGCCCACGCTCTCGGATGTCTGGCGCTACAAGGTGACCTCGATCCGGTCCGGCATCATCGGCACGCTGGTAGGAATCATTCCCGGCGTGGGCGAGGATATCGGTGCCTGGGCGAGCTACGTCGCCGCCCGGCGCACGAGCAAGGAAGCGGATCGCTACGGCAAGGGCAGCCACGAGGGGCTGACGGCGGCGGAGACGGGCAATTCCGCGGTCGTGCCGGGCTCCCTCATCCCGGCGATCACGCTCGCGGTGCCCGGTTCGGCGAGCTCCGCCGTTCTGATCGCGGCGCTCTTCATCCACGGTATCCGGCCCGGACCGCTGATCATGATCGAGCAGCCGCAATTCGTCAGCCAGGTCGGCGCGATGCTGATCCTCGCGACGCTCTTCATGGGGCTCTACGGGTTGAGCCTGACGCGGGCCTTCGTGCAGGTCCTGCGGGTGCCCTACGCCAACCTGATGCCGATCGTCTTCGTGCTCTGCGTGATCGGCACCTACGCGCTCAGCCAGCGGATCTTCGACATCTGGGTCATGGTGGCCTTCGGCCTCGTGGGCTTCGTCCTGCGGCAGATGAAGTATCCCATGGCGCCGCTCGTCCTCGGGATCATCCTCGGCGATCTGCTCGACAAGAGCTTGCGGCGCGGCCTGACGCTCAGCGACGGCGATCTCGTGCCGTTCTTCACGCGGCCCGTCTCGCTCGTTTTCGTGGTGATCATCGCGTTGTCGATCCTCGCGAACTTCGCGTCGGTGAGACGGTGGGTGACCGGCATCCTCGCGCGGGCGGAAAAGCGCGATGCTTGAATACACGCTCTGCAATGAACTCCTGGCCGAGGAGGGGACCGATCTCGGCGCGCAGGCCCGGATCGCCCGCGACCTCGGCTATGTCGGGCTCGAACTCGCGCCCTATACCCTCGGCCCCGCCCCCGAAGAGGCAGACGCGCGAGCGATCCGCAAGACGGTCGAGGATGCCGGGATGCGGATCACGGGGCTGCACTGGCTGCTCTCACATTACCCGGACGCGTCGATCACCGATCCGGCGCGGCAGGCAGCAACCCGGTCGCGCCTGCTTCGTCTCCTCGACCTCTGCGCCGCGCTCGGCGGGGAGGTGATCGTGCATGGCTCGCCTGCGAACCGTCGTCGGCCGCCCGGAATGTCCGATGCCGACCTTGTCGCGTCACTCGCCGAATTCTTCGCCCCGCTGGCCGCGCGGGCAGGCGAACTCGGTCTGAGCTACTGTATCGAGCCGCTCGCGGAAGCCGAGACGATCGGCGACGTGGGCGAAGGCGCGGCGCTCGTCCGCGCGGTCGGCCATCCTGCCTTCAGGACAATGATCGATTGCTCTGCGGCCGGTCAGGTGGAACCGCCGGTGGCCGACCTGATCCGGCGATGGGTCCCCGAAGGGGTGATCGGCCATATTCACGCCAACGACACGAACCGCGGCGCGCCGGGCATGGGCACGGATCCGTTCCACAACACCGTCGCGGCCCTGATCGAGACCGGATGGTCCCGTCCGATCGGGATCGAGCCGTTCCGGACGCTCGTCGACGCGCGCGTGACCGCCGCGACCGGGATCGCGACGCTCAGGGCCTGCGAGGGTGCGCTGCGATGACCCGGCTTCGTATCCTGGCCGCGGAATGGGAAAAGCGGACCGTCACCATGCGCCTGCCCTTCCAGTTCGGCACGGCGGTCATGCACCGTACCGGCGAGGCGTGGTGCCGCGTGACGGCACTGGTGGATGGCCGGGAGATCACGGGCCGTTCGGCGCAGCTGATGGTGCCTCGCTGGTTCGACAAGCGCCTTGAGCTCTCCGCCGAGGACACGATCGGCACGTCGAGGGAGAGCGTGCGCGTCGCCACCCAAGCGATCGCCGGACAGGAGGGACCGCTCCCTGCCCTCGCGCGCGAGCTTCGGGTCGTGGCGTCGGACCGGATGCCGGCCGGCACGCCGCCTCTCGCGGCGGGGTTCGGTCCCGCGCTCGTCGAGATGGCCCTGATCGACGCGGTTTGCCGCGCCGCCGAAGTTCCGTTCTGGCGCGCGGCCCGCGACGATCTCTTCGATCTCGCGGCGCATCTTCCCGCCGATCTGTCGAGACAGGCGCTTGCCGCTTCGCTACAGAGGATCGGGCCGCCCCGCAGCGCGCGTCTGCGCCACACGATCGGCTTCGACGCCCCCCTCGTCCCGGACGATGTCGCGGCCGACGCGCCACGCGACGGATTGCCGGTCTGCCTCGCGGAGGTCATCGCGGCGCACGGGATAACCGCGTTCAAGATCAAGCTGAAAGGGGATCCGGCCGAAGACCTGAACCGCCTGCGTCGGATCGCCACCCTCCTCGCGCCGGTCACGGATCGGACCGTCACGCTCGACGCGAACGAGCAATACGCTCCCGAGGCCTTCGACGAGTTCCTCGCGGCTCTGGCGAAGGACCGAGCCCTCGCCCCGATCCGCGACGCCCTGCGCTTCGTCGAACAGCCCTTCGACCGTACGACGGCGCTCTCCGGTCCGGTCCCGGACGGCATCGGCGTTCCCCTCGTGATCGACGAGAGCGACGACCACGACGACGCCTTCGCCGAGGCGCTCGACCGGGGCTGGGCCGGGACGTCGATCAAGAGCTGCAAGGGCGTCCTCCGCGCACTCCTGAACGCGGCGCGGGCACGGGAGGCCGAGGCCATACTGTCGGCGGAGGATCTGACCTGCCAGCCGGGTCTCGCCTGGCAGCAGGACACGGCGATGGCGTCGGCTTGCGGCGTGCCGGACATGGAGCGCAACGGCCATCATTTCGCAGGCGGCATGCAGGGGGCTCCGGACGACGAGGTGACGGCTCGGCTCGCCGTCCACGACGACATCTACAAATGGGTCGAAGACCGTCCGGCGCTCGGAATTTCCGAGGGTCGCGTCACGATCCGCTCCCTCGACCAACCTGGTTTCGGGGGAATTTGAGGCGATACCGGGCTATTGCGCTTGAACCTACTGTTTAGTAGGTTACCGGAAAGTAGGACAGTCAGGAGGATCGGTGAGTGAGACGCGAACGCATCGGCATCATCATGCACGGGGTGACGGGACGGATGGGGATGAACCAGCATCTCATACGTTCCGTCCTCGCGATCCGGGACCAGGGCGGGCTCGCGCTGTCGGACGGGCGGCGTCTGGTGCCCGATCCGATCATCGTCGGGCGCAATGCCGAGAAGATCGCGGCCCTCGCCGAGGCGCATGGCGTCACGCGCCACACGACCGACCTCGACGCCGCGCTCGCCAATCCCGACGACGCGATCTTCTTTGACGCGGCCTCCACGCAGATGCGGCCGGGTCTGCTGAAGCGGGCGATCGACGCGGGCAAGCACGTCTATTGCGAGAAGCCGGTCAGCGAGAGCCTCGAGGAGGCGGTCGATCTCGCACGCCATGCGAAGTCCAGGGGCGTCAAGAACGGCATCGTCCACGACAAGCTCGACCTGCCGGGCCTGGCCAAGCTGAAGCGCCTGCGCGACCTGGGCTTCTTCGGCCGGATGCTCAGCGTGAAGGGCGAATTCGGGTACTGGGTCTTCACCGGTGACGACCTGACGCCGCAGCGGCCCTCCTGGAATTACCGCGCGGAGGATGGCGGCGGCATGATCTCCGACATGCTCTGCCATTGGCGCTACGTCCTCGACAACGTAATCGCCCCGGTGAAGTCGGTCTCTTGCCTCGGCTTCACCCACATCCCCTCGCGGCTCGACGAGGCCGGTGCGCGCTACGACGCCACAGCCGACGACGCGGCCTATGCCACGTTCCTCCTCGACGGGCCGGACGGGGAAATCGTGGCGCATATCAATTCGAGCTGGTGCACCCGCGTGCGCCGCGACGATCTCGTGACCTTCCAGATCGACGGCACACACGGATCTGCCGTCGCGGGGCTCCATCGGTGCTGGTCGCAACACCGGGTCAACACGCCGAAGCCGGTCTGGAACCCCGACGAGCCGCAGACACTCGACTTCTTCGACACCTGGGAAGAGGTGCCGGACAATCAGGTCTTCGACAACGGCTTCAAGGTGCAGTGGGAAGGTTTCCTGCGCCACGTGGCCGAGGATGCGCCCTGGTCCTATACGCTCGCCGAAGGCGCCAAGGGCGTGCAACTCGCGCGGGCCGGCTATCTTTCCTCCAAGGAACGACGCTGGGTCGATCTGGAGGACCTTGGCCTATGAGCACCACCCTCGCCCTGCCCGGCGGCGACGTTACGCTGACCGCCGGTCCCGCGCCCGAAGGCGGCGCGGACTGGTCGCGGACCGCCTATGCCGCGGCCCACGTGGTCGCCGATCCCCTGGCCGAGATCGATCCGTCGAGCGAGGTCGACCTCGACTGGGACCGCACGCTCGCCTTTCGCCAGCATCTCTGGAGCCTCGGCTTCGGCGTGGCCGAGGCAATGGACACCGCGCAACGCGGCATGGGCCTCGACTGGGGAACCTCCCTCGAGCTGATCCGCCGCTCCACCGCGCTCGCGAAGGAGGGCGGGCACCTGATCGCCAGCGGCGCGGGCACCGACCATCTGGCGCCCGGCCCAAACGTGACCGTCGACGACGTGATCCGCGCCTACGAGGAGCAATGCGAGGCGGTGGAGGCCGCGGGATCGCGCGTGATCCTCATGGCGTCGCGCGCGCTGGCCGTCGCGGCCACCGGGCCCGAGGATTACGCCCGCGTCTACGGCCGCATCCTGTCGGGGCTGGAGCGCCCCGCGATCCTGCATTGGCTGGGAGAGATGTTCGATCCCGCCCTCGCGGGCTACTGGGGGTCGGCCGACCACATGGCGGCGATGGAGACCTGCCTCGGCGTGATCGAGACGAATGCCGGCAAGGTCGACGGCATCAAGATCAGCCTCCTGTCGGCGGAGAAGGAAATCGCCATGCGGCGGCGCCTTCCCGATGGGGTGGCCATGTATACGGGCGACGATTTCAACTATCCCCACCTCATCGCCGGCGACGAGCAGGGCCATTCCCACGCGCTCCTCGGCATCTTCGACCCGATCGCGGGCATCGCGGCGAAAGCCCTGTCGGAGCTCGCTCGCGGCGAGACGGACACCTATCACGACACCTTCGCGCCGACCGTTCCGCTGTCGCGGCACATCTTCCGCGCGCCCACGCGGTTCTACAAGACGGGCGTGGTGTTCCTCTCCTATCTCAACGGCCACCAGGATCACTTCACGATGGTCGGCGGACAGGAGAGCGCGCGCTCGACGATCCACCTAGCCGAGATCGTCCGGCTCGCCGAGGCGGCCCGTCTCTTTCCCGACCCGGAGCGCGCCGCGGAGCGCGCCCGCCGCGTCCTCGCCGCGCGCGGGGTGGACGCATGAGCGGTATCGGGCCGGAGCGGCTGTCGCTCAACACCGCGACGGTGCGCGCGCAATGGTCGCTTGCGCAATGCATCGAGGGATGCGCGCGGCACGGCATCGCCGGGATCTCGCCCTGGCGCGACAAGCTGCACGAGATGGGCGTGGAGGCCGCGGCGACGGCGATCCGCGACGCCGGACTGCGCGTCTCCGGCCTTTGCCGGGGAGGATGGTACACCGCTTCGGGCCGCCTCGATCAGGCGGTGATCGACGACAATCGCCGCGCGGTGGACGAGGCGGCGGCCTTGGGCGCCGATTGCCTCGTCATGGTCGTGGGCGGATTGCCCGCGGGATCGCGGGACCTTCCCGCCGCCCGGTCCCTGATCGAGGAGGGTCTCGCCTCCACGCTCGACCACGCGCGCGCGGCCAATGTCCCCGTGGCCATCGAGCCGCTGCATCCGATGTACGCCGCCGACCGCGCGGCGATCAGCACGATGGGCCAGGCGCTCGATATCTGCGACCGCCTCGGGCCCGGGATCGGCTGCGCGCTCGACGTCTATCACGTATGGTGGGATCCCGATGTCGAGGCGCAGATCGCCCGCGCCGGGAAGGAACGCCTGATGGCCTTCCATATCTGCGATTGGCTGGTGCCCACGCGCGACCTTCTGACCGATCGCGGCATGATGGGGGACGGGGTGATCGACATCGCCCGCCTGCGCGGTCTGGTGGAGGCGCAGGGGTTCGACGGGCTGAACGAGGTCGAGATCTTCTCGGAGCACGATTGGTGGCGGCGGGACGCGGACGAGGTTCTCGCGACGATCGTGGAGCGCGGCGCGACCGCCTGCTAGACGCCGTGCCTAGAGCCGGGGCGGGGCGCCGCCCTCGGACTGCCCTGGATCCCGATCAGGGGCGGCAGGTGGGGCTTTCGCCCCGCTTCGCCGGGCCCGCTAGTCTTTGCGCTTGGCCGAGACTCCCGGTACCTTGTCCGCCATTGCCTCGTGCGGAGACAGATCATGAAGGACGGAAACGCGAAGCGCTCACCGAAGACCCGGCGCCGCGATGCCGAGCGCTCGCGCAAGCTGATCCTGCAGGCCGCGCTCGAGGAATTCTCGACGCACGGGCATTCCGGCGCCCGGATCGACCGCATCGCGCAGGCGGCCGGGATCAGCAAGCCGATGATCTACGATTATTTCGGGGACAAGGACGCGGTCTATGCCGCCGCGTTGACCGAGGCCTATGTCCAGATCCGCGAGGGAGAGCAGCATCTGGCGCTCGACGCCCTCGCGCCCGACGACGCGATCCGGGCGCTGGTGCGGTTCACGACGCACCATTTCCGCGAGAAACCGTGGTTCATCACCATGCTGAACACCGAGAACCTGCGCGGCGGCGAAACCATCCGTCGCATCCACGATGCGGCCGGGGTGCAATCGGTGCTGGTCAAGCAACTCGACGTGCTGCTGCGCCGGGGCGTGGCCGCGGGCTCGTTCCGCGACGGCCTCGACCCGCGGGAGGTCTATGTCTTCATCGCGTCGCTGTGCTGGTTTCCGGTCTCGAACGTGCACACGCTTCGCGCGGTGTTCCAGCTGCCGATCGACGACGACTGGCTCGACCGCCAGGCCGAGGAAGCGTCGGACATGATCCTGCTCTGGCTCAGACCTCGCACGTAAGGTGGAGATAGCCGTCACCGCGCCGGGAACGGAGAGGGTTCGACAATGCCGTCGTGGGCGGTACAGATGGCCCTGGATCGGTGCAGCGGGAGCAGTCGGATGAAGATCGTCGTTATCGGGGCGGGCATGATCGGGGTCTCGATCGCGGCCGGGCTCGCGCGGAAGGGAGCGGAGGTCGTCCTCGTCGACCGATCGGCACCCGGCACCGGCACGACGGCGACGTCCTATGCCTGGGTGAATGCCAACGGGAAGGAGCCGCGCGCCTATTTCGATCTGAACCGCGCCGGGCTCGAGGCGCATCACCGGCTCTCGCCCGAGGGCGACGCGGGGTGGCTCCATCGCGGCGGCCATGTCGAGATCGCCGTGGAGGAGCCCCATCGCACCGATCTCGCCCGGCGGATGGAGATGCATCGCGAACGCGGCTATCCGGCGGAAGAGATCGACGCGGAAAAGGCCCGTACCCTGCTGCCCGACGTGATCGTTCCGGACGAGGCGCGTCTCATCGTCCACTACCCGCGCGAGGCGCATGCCTATCCGGCCGCCTATCTCGCCGCTCTTCTCGGGCAGGCGCGCGAGGCGGGCGCCGAGATCCGGACCGGGCCCGGGCAAAACGTCGTCGGTTTGCGCGCGAGCGAAGGGGGTAGCGAGGTGACGCTCGCCGACGGGACCGCCATTCGGGCCGACAAGGTCGTCTCGGCCGCCGGGCGGTGGACGCCCGCCCTGGCCGCGCTCGCAGGCATCGACGTGCCGCTCCATGCCTTTGCCGAGCCGGGCGACATCACCGTGGGCTATCTCGCGACGACCAATCCGCTGCCCGTGCGCCTGACGCGGCTCGTGACCGCGCCCTCGCTCCATATCCGTCCGGCGGGCGGTGGGCGGCTCCTCCTGCAGGCGCTCGACCTCGACGCGACCGCCGATCCGGGAGCGGTCCCTGACACGCGATCCGACCTCGCGGCCACCTTCGTCGCGCGGCTCCAGCGCCTGGTGCGCAACGCCGAAGCCGCGCGGATCGACGAGCTTGTCGTGGGACAGCGCGTGATGCCCCGCGACGGGCGGACGATCGCGGGGCCCGCGCCGAACCTCTCGTGGCTCTACATCGTCGCAACGCATTCGGGCGTGACGCTCGCCCCTTACCTCGGGGAGGCGGTCGCCGCGGAACTTCTGGGCGAGAGGCAGGCCGAGCTCGACGATTTCCGGATCGAGCGGTTCCTCGACGAGACGAGCTATGGCACCCCCCACTCACCGCGCCGGCCCGCCCAGCAATAGGATCGCCGACCGGCATCTTCGGCAGCTGGTTGATCCCTTCGTGATATCTCGATCATGAGCCAATCCGGAATGTGACGGTTGCCAAACGAAGGTCCGGGCCGATCGACGCCTTCGCATCGGCGCGTGTCCCACGCTGCCTGCGACAATCCCGCGCGCAGGATTTATGTCGACCGGCCGGTGAACACCTCCTAGCCTGACAATGCTTCACGGGCCCGTCAGGCCGCCCGGTTGCATTCGGGGGAACAGACCATGCCGCATCGGACCATCATCGCCGCCACGCTCGTGACGGCGGGTACATCGCTCGCCGCCGTGGCGCAGGACGCCCCGCTCACCGTCGCGATGCACTACACGCAGGAACAGGCCGCACCGCTCCTGGCCTGCCTCGAAGAATACGATGCCGACGGGGTGACGGCGCAGTACCAGCAGATCAGCTATCGCGACTATCTCCAGACCGTGCTGACCGGACGGCTCGGCGGGCAATCTCCCGACATCTACAACCTCTACTCGATATGGGCCGCGCAGATGGTCGATAACGGCGTGCTCGACACGCCGCCCGACGATCTCGTCTCCTTCGTCACCGACAGCTACGCGGAGGGCACGGTCGATGCGGCGACGATCGACGGCACGCTCTGGGGCGTGCCGACGGAGGTGAGCGCGTATCTCCTCGTCTCCAACATGGCTCTCCTGCGCGAGGCGGGCTACGACGCGCCGCCCGCGACCTGGGACGAGCTCAGGGAAGTGGCCGAGGCCGTCACGACGCGCAATGCGCAAGGCCGGATCGAGAATGCGGGATTCGCGATAGCCGACAGCTCCTCGGGCGCGGGCTTCGTCCATCCGTTCTACGCACTGCTCTATTCCGAAGGCGGGACGCCCTATTCCGAGGATTTCGCCGAGGCGAACTTCGAAAGTCCCGAAGCCGTGGATGCGCTTTCGCTCATGGCCGGCCTGACGCAGGACGACATCACCGATCTTTCCGTCGACGCCTACGATTTCCCTGCGGGCGGGATCGGCATGATGATCATGGCGAACTGGTTCAAGAGCGAGATCGCGGCGGGGTTCGGCGACGCCTTTGCACAGGACGTGGTGGCGAGCGCCATCCCGATGGGAGAGGAATGGCGCACGCTCCAATACGCCTTCTTCATGGGCGTGGACAGCAACAGCGACCGACCGGAGGAGGCATGGGCGCTCGTCCGCCATCTCAACGAACCGCGTGACGGCGGGCCGTCCTGCATGGGGGAAATGCTCGCGGGCCTCGGCGCCCTGACGGCGAACGAGGCCGACAACGCCGCCCTGCCCGAGCCCGACGCCTTTACCGCGCCCTTCGTCGCGGCCCTGGCCGAGGGACGCGCGATCAGCCAGCCCAACGTCATGCAATCGGCGGAGATCGAGGGAATGATGGCGCAGACGATCGAGCGCGTGATGGCCGGCGAGGCGGAACCGGAGCCGGCGCTTTCCGGGCTTGATGTCGAGGTCGAGGATATCCTCTTCGAGTTCTACTGACCCGATGGAGCGCCGCCCGAAGGAATTCGATCCGGCCGGGGGCGGCTGGGCGCCCTGGCTGTTCCTGTCGCCGCTTCTCGTCTTCGCGGCCCTCTTCTTCGTCCTGCCGCTGGGGTTCTCGGTTTATCTGTCCTTCACGCGCTGGAACCCGCTCGGCACGCCCGACTGGGTCGGCCTGAGGCAGTTCGAGTACCTGCTGACGCGGGACACGACCTTCTGGGCGACGATCCTCAACACCTTCGTCTTCGCCTTCGGGTTCGTCGTCGCGGGCGTGCCGCTCGCGCTCGGCCTCGCCTTCGTGTTCAGCCGGGCGCGGGGCAAGGCCGTCTGGCGCTCGGTCTACTACCTGCCGCAACTCACCAACATCGTAGCGATCGCCTATCTGTGGCAGTTCGTGCTCGACGACCGCTACGGTCTCGTCAACCGCCTCCTCGGGATGGCGGGGCTGCGGGGGCCCGACTGGCTCACCGATCCGGTGATGGCGATGATCTCCGTCGTGATGGTCATGGTCTGGTACGACGCGGGCAAGAACATGCTCGTCTTCTCCGCCGCGCTCGAGGCGGTGGACCAGGAGATCTACGACGCCGCGACGCTCGACGGGGCGGGCGCGACGAGGACGCTCTGGAGCGTCACGCTGCCGATGATCCGGCCCGCCTTCATCTTCGTCACGATCACGAGTTTCATTACCGGCATGGGCTTCTTCGCCCTCATCCTCGCCATGACCGGCGGCGGGCCGCGCGGTGCGACCGAAGTCACGGCGCTCTACACCTACCGCATGGCGTTCGAGGATCTGAGGATGGGGCGCGCGTCGGCGGGCGCCCTGATCCTTTTCGTCATAATCGGGGTGATCTCGCTGCTGCAATTCCGCGCACTGAAGGAGCGGGCGACATGACCGCCTCCGATCCCCTCGTCGCGGGCGAGCGCGCCGAGGTCGCGGCGGAGGCGCGCGTCGTGGCCCCGCGCGGCATGGGCCGGCGAGCGGGTGGCGTACTCAAATACGTGGCCCTCGCCCTGGGCGCGCTCGTCATGATCCTGCCCTTCGCGGACATGTTCGTCGGCGCACTCCGTGGCCCCGCGGACGTCTACGCGAGCCCGCCGCGCTATTTCCCGGCGGAGCCGCAATGGGGCGTCTATGCCCGTGTCTTCGCGGAACTGCCGATGCGGACATGGTTCGCCAATTCGGTGATCGTCACGGGGCTCATCACCGCGGCGCAGGTCGCGACCTCCGTCACGGCGGGCTATGCGCTGGCCAAGTACGACTTCGCGGGCCGGGCATCGATCTTCCGTCTCGTCGTGGGCGCGCAGATGTTTCCCTTCTTCCTCTTCATCATCCCGATCTTCTTCATCCTGCGCTTCGCGCCGCTCATGGGCGGCAACGACATCGCCGGACAGGGCGGATCGGGGCTGCTCGGGACCTACGCGGCGCTCTGCCTGCCCTTCGTCGTGACGTGGTACGGGGTGTTCCTCATGCGGCAGTTCTTCATAGGGATCCCCGACGACCTGATGGAGGCCGCGCGGCTCGACGGGGCGTCGGAATACCGCATCTTTCGCTCGATCATGCTGCCCCTCGTCAAGCCCGCCATCGCGACGCTGACGCTCTTCTCCTTCGTCTATCACTGGAACGAGTTCATCTGGACGATGACCGTGACCCGCTCCGCGCCCGAGTTGCAGACGCTGCCGGTGGGCATCTACCTGTTGCAGGGCGCGTTCGAGAACCTCGAGCAGAAATCGCTGCAACAGGCCGCACTCGCCATCTCGATCCTGCCCGTGATCGTCGTCTTCCTGGCGCTCCAGCGGCTCTTCGTCTCCTCCGATTTCGCGAGCGGCGTGAAGTAGCGCCGGGCGTCTGGCGCGATCCGCGCGAACCCCTTAGGTTCGAACCGGAAAGAACGGAGGCGGTCCATGAGCATCCTGTCGAGGGAAAGCCCGTCGCGTGGCCCCGCGAGCCCCCGGGTCGTGGGCGTCTACGAGCCGGTCACGGGCTCGATCCAATACATCTGCATCTGCGAGGCGACGAAGCAGGCGGCACTGATCGACGTGGTGCTGAACTTCGACGCGGCGGCGGCGCGAACCTCCACGGAACACGGTCTATGGATGCTCGATTTCCTCGACCGGGAGGGTCTGGAGCTCACCTGGATCCTCGACACGCATCCACATGCCGATCACCTGATGGCGGCGGCGTGGCTGAAGGAGCAGACCGGAGCGCCGATGGGCATCGGAGAGAAGGTCCACGACATCGCGGCGCTCTGGCGCGATCTCTACAATCTGCCGGACGCCTTCGATCCCGGTGCCGATTTCGACCGCCTCTGGGCGGATGGCGACACGTTCTCCCTCGGCGAACTGGACGCGCGGGTCATCCTCTCCCCCGGCCATACGCTCGGCTCCGTCACCTACGTCATCGGCGATGCGATCTTTGCCCATGACACCTTCATGCAACCCGACGCGGGCACCGCGCGCTGCGATTTTCCGGGCGGATCGGCGCGGGATCTCTACGGGTCGCTGATGACGATCCTGTCTCACCCCGACGACACCCGCATCTTCATCGGCCACGATTACGGAACCGACGACCGGGACGATCCGGAATGGGAAAGCACGGTCGGAGAGCAGCGGGCGTCGAACAAACACCTGGGCGATGGTACCTCGGAGGAGGAGTACATACGGACCCGCGAGGCCCGCGACGCCACCCTCGGCCTGCCGACGCAAATGCTCCATGCGCTGCAGGTCAACCTCCGCGGCGGCCGCCTGCCGGATGCGGAGGCCGATGGCCGTGCCTACCTTAAGATCCCGGTCAATCGCTTCTGAACGCCGCAGCAGACCGTCATCGCCGCAACCGCCATTCCCACTATATCCCGTGGTGGAGAACCCCGTCGCAAAGGCTTGTCCCACTTGGAACACGATCTGCCCGATATTCTTCGTGACGCCGCATCCCGGCTACCGCCGGACGAAACGCCGCTCGATCTCGCAGCCCGGCGGCGGCATCTCGATGCCCTCGCGCGAGAGTTGCGCGCGTCGGCCGAGGATTTCGCCGCGGCGATCGACGCGGATTTCGGCGGCCGCCCGCGGGTCGAGACGATGCTTGCCGAGATCGCCATGGTCCTCGAGAACATCCGCTGGACGCGGCGGCGGCTCAAGCGCTGGACACGGGCCAAGCGGGTCGTCCTGCCCCTCGAGTTCCTGCCGTCGCGCGCGCGCGTCGAACGGGTGCCGCTGGGTCTGGTGGGGATCCTCGCACCTTGGAATTACCCGGTCCAGCTTGCCCTCGTCCCGCTCGTCGCGGCGCTCGCGGGGGGCAACCGCGTGATCCTGCACCCCTCCGAGCACGTGCCGCGCACGGCGGAGCTTCTCGCGGAGGTCGTCCACCGCGCGGTGGGTGCGCGGGTCCGCGTCGTGACCGGCGGGACGAAGGTGGCGGCGGCGCTCGCGCGGATGCCGCTCGACGGCCTCTTCTACACCGGCTCGACCCAGACCGGCCGCAAGGTGCTCGCCGCAGCGGCGGAGAACCTGACGCCCACGATCCTGGAACTCGGCGGCAAGTCGCCCGCCATCGCGTTGCCCGAAAGCGACCCCGACCGTGTGGCAGTCTCGATCATGGCGGGCAAGCTTCTCAATGCAGGGCAGACCTGCGTGGCGCCCGATTACCTCATGGTGCCGCGGGCCGAGATCCCGCGCTACGTCTTGGCGCTCAAGGACGCCGCGACGACGCTCTATCCCGATCCCGAATCCCCCGATTACGCCGCTATCGCGCGTCCCGCCGACCGCGACCGGCTCGAGGCGCTTCTGGACGCGGTCGAGGCGGTTCCGTTGATGGCGCAGATGCCAGACCCCCCGCGCCTCGGCGCCTGGGCCGTCGTCGATCCCGATCCGGAGAGCCCGCTCATGCAGGAGGAGATCTTCGGACCGATCCTGCCGATCCTGCCCTACGACACGCCGGAAGCGGCGGCGGGCTTCGTGAACGCTCGGCCGACCCCGCTCGCGCTCTATGTCTACGGCGAGGACGAAGCGGCCTGCGACCGGATGGTGGGCCGGATCCGGTCGGGTGGGGCGATGGTCAACGAGAGCGTCCTGCACGTGGCGGTGCATTCCCTGCCCTTCGGCGGCGCCGGCGCAAGCGGGATGGGCGCCTATCACGGCGAGGAAGGGTTCCGCAGCTTCACCCGGCCGCGCAGCGTCGTCATCCGCTCGCGTTTCGCCCCGATCGGGCTCGCCCGTCCGCCCTACGGCCCCGCGATCCAACGGATCATCCGGTTCCTGCTGCGCTGAGCCGTCCGTAGACGGCGAACTCCTCCGGCCAGCGTCGGCGCAGCGCGGCAAGCTCGCGCGCCTCGAGCACCCCCGCACGCGAGCGGTAGCCTGCCTGCGCGTCGCAATAGGCCTCGGCGCGGGTCCGCGCCTCCGCGCCGCCCGGCAGGCCCAGATCGTCCCAGAGCCGACCGATAACCCGCGCGGGATCGGAGACGAGGTCCGCGAACGCCACCTCCCTAAAAGTATCGGGGCCGAGCCCCGCGCTCGATCGGCGCAGGCCCGCCATGAGTTCGGGATAGGTCGCAAGGATCGCCGCGTCGAGATCGACACCGCGCGGATCCTGCAACGCCATCTCGTCGAGCGCGATCCTGAGCGCCCGGCGCGCGGAGGCGAAGACTTCCGCCGGGTCGCGGTGGATGTGGATCACCTTCGCGCCCGGGAAGAGCCGCACGAGCAGATCGACATGCGCGGTATAGGCGGGGTTCTTCAGAAGGAGCGGCGCGGCGCGGCGGCGGCCCATGGTCCGCACGTACCAAGCCATCGCCCGTTCGCGGCGCGCCCGCTGCCGGGGCGTGCCGCGATGGAGAAGCCCGGCACGGTAATCCTCGGCGAAACGGCGAGGAAAGTAGAGCGCGTGGAAATAGGAAAGCGGCCCGGCATTGGCGAGGCCGATCTCGTCCTCGGTCGGATCGTCGGGATGCATCGCGACCCCGTCGATGAGCCGGGTCCGGGGCAGCCGCGCGTTGACGAAGGGCCGCATGATGGGCCCGATCGTCCGCCGCTCCCAGGGCAGGGTCGCGATGACCGGCGGCACGACCGCGAAGGCGCCCGACGCGGCGAGGACGTTGTGCAGATGCGTCGTGCCGCTCCGGGGATGACCCACGACGAAGACCGGCGGATGGGACGGCGCACGGGCGAACCGGTCGAGCCCCGCCTCGATGAGGGTGAAGGGCGCGCGAACGAGCGAGCAGGCGACCGCGACCGCGAAGGTCGGCCACGCGGAGAAAGACGGCCCGCCCCGCCGTGCCGCGAGCTCGAGGAGCGTGACCGGATCGGCCCCGCAGAGCGGATGGAAGGCGCGGTGCCAGGGAAACGGACGGTCAGCTCGCGTCATAGGTCCGGCCGCGCCAGCTCCGCCCTCGGCCTCGGCCCGCGCCGACGAGCGCGTTCCATTGGATGGCGAGGACGATGCAGATCGCCACGGGATGGAGCAGGACGGAGAGCATGGATTGACGGACCACCAGCGCCGTCGCGAGCCGCGCGGCCAGAACGAGGACGAGGGCCGCGAGCGACCAGCCGAGCGGTCCTGTCCCTCCCGACAGGAGGATCGAGACGACGAGCAGATAGGGCAGGACGTGACCGCCGAGGAGCAGGATCGTCCAGACCGGCAAGGCCACGGGCTTGGCCATTCCCTCGGTCGCATTCTTCGAGAAACCGGACCATATCTCGGGCCAGGTCTCGTACATCCGGCAGGTGGCGAGCGGCGTCGCGTCGACGAGGTCGGTCCGTCCTCCCGTCCGGCGCATCAGGCGTGGCAACATCAGCCCGTCATGCATCGTCGTGCGGATCTCCGCATGTCCGCCGGACCGGACATAGGCGTCCTTGCGCACCATCATGAGCTGCCCGCACCCGGCCGCGAACCCCTCGCTCGGGAAAGCGCGCGCCATCGGAAGGGGCAGATAGCCCAGGAGAAGGACGAAGATCTGCGGGATCACGAGCTTTTCCGCGAGGGTTTCGGTCCGCTGTCGGGGAAAGCCGCTGACGAGATCGAGCCCGCGCGCGGCGAGATGGGCCGCCATCCGCGCGGCGCCGCCGGGCGCGATGCGCACGTCCGCATCGACGAAGAGCAGCACGTCGTGACGCGCCGCGCGCGCGAGCGTGAAGCAGGCATGCTGCTTGCCGTTCCAGCCCTTGGGCAGGCCCTTTCCGGAAAGAAGCCGCACGCGGGGATCGGAGGCGGCACGCTCTTCCACGATCCGACCGGTCCCGTCGTCCGACCCGTCGTCGAGCACCACGACCTCGATCTCTCCGCCGCCCGCGAGCGCATGATCGATCGCGGGGCCGATGTTCGCTGCCTCGTTACGGGCGGGGATCAGGATCGAGACGGGTGGCGCATCGCCGTGCCGCAACGCGGGCGGCGCCCGGAAGATCGCGAGATTGCAGAAGGTCACGCCCGCATAGAGCGCGGCGAGGGCGAAGCAGACGATCGCGAGGACGGTCAGGGCTCAGTTCTCCTCCATGTGCTCGGCGACGTAGCGCCGGCCGGTCGCGGCGGCCTTCAGGCGACCCCATACACCATAGACCCCACCGACGCCCGCGGTTCCAGACAGGATCCGCTCGAACTCCGCGGGAGACCGGTTCCGTGCCATCGCGGAAAGCGCGTCCATGCTGGCTTCGAGACCCGCGGCGAGGCGATCGTTCAATGCCTCCGCGCTTTCCCCGTCACGCAGCAGAACCGGTTCGCCAAACCGCGCGAGCGCCTCTGGCCGCTTTTCGGTCCAGAACGGGTATTCGACGGCCAGCGGCAATGCGACGATGTCGGGATGGCGGATCATCAGGCGCGCGAGCCCGGTCCTGAGCGTGACGGGCCGCTGACGCGGATCGTTGAACTCTCCCTGCGCAGTGATCCAGAGCATCCGTGCCGGATCGGAAAGGACCCGACCCGCCACGCGCAGGAACTCCACGCCGCCCCGTCGCGCATCGCGTTCCACCCCGAAAAGGCCGATGCGGCCCATGAAGCGGTACTTCTCCAGCATCTCCGCGTCGATGACGCCATAGCTCTGCCGGGCGGCGAGGGGACCCGCGGCGAGGACGATGAAGAACGCCGGGTCCCACCAGGACGGATGGTTGGCGTAGACGACGAGCGGACGTCCCTCCGGCAGATCCGGCAGACCCGGACGGGCGAGGCGCACGGCCCGGAAGGACCGGCGCATCTGCCGCCGCATCACGCCCGCGAAGAACTGCGCGAGCGCCTCCGATCGAAGGCCGATGGGGTCGCCCCGCCGCGCCTCACTCGGCCGCGACATCGCGGGGCGCGGTGTTCCGAGTCGCGTCCTGGTGCAGGCTGTCGGCCGCGATCCAGCCCGACATCAGCGCCATCGGCATGCCCGGTCCCGGATGCGCGGAGCCGCCCGCGAGATAGAGGCCCGGCACCTGCCGCGAGCGGTTGCCGGGCTTGAACGCGCCGTTGACCTTGCCGTGGCTCACGAGCCCGTAGATCGCCCCGTCGAGCACCTTGTAGCGGTCGTTGATATCCTGCGGCGTCAGTACGTCCTCGGTGACGATCCGCTCCTCGATATCTTCCATCCCCGCGGTGCGCTTGAGCTTGTCGAGGATCGTGCGGCGGTACTCGGGCAGCATCTTCGACCAGTCATGGCCCTCGCGCAGGTAGGGCGTATGGACGAGGATGTAGAGCGCCTCGCCCCCCTCGGGCGCCACGCCGGGCTCCGTCCGGGCGGGTGCCGCGATATAGGCGGTAGGATCGGCGGCGGGCTGGCCCTCGTCATAGATCTCGCGGAACTCGTCCTCGGGGTTGTTCGAGAAGACGAAATTGTGGTGCGCGAGATGCTCGTAGGCACGGTCAAGCCCGAGATAGAGGACGACGCCCGAGCAGGCGGGCTCGCGCTTGCGGCCCTTCTGGAAGTTCTCCCAGGCCGTGCCGCCCACAAGCTCGCGGTAGGTGCGCACGCTGTCCATGTTCGACACGATCCGGTCGAAGGCCATCCGCTCCCCGCCCGCGGCCATTACAGCCGTGGCACGCCCGCCTTCGGTCTCGATCCGTTCGACCTCGATGCCGGTGCGGAACGTGACGCCCAGATCCTCGGCGAGACGCGTCAGCGCGCGGGGCACCGCGCGGGTGCCGCCCATTGGGTACCAGACCCCTTCGCCCACCTGCATCTGCGCGATCCCGCAGAGCACGGCAGGGGACGCGAGCGGCGACGACCCCACGTACTGGATGAAGTGTTCCAGCATCTGCGCGAGACGCTTGTCCTTCACGTTGCGCTTGACCTGGTCGGCGACCGTCCGGTGCATCCGGAGCGACAGGACGTCCGAGAGAGTCGCGAGCGACATCGACGTCTTCATGTTCATCGTGTCGCGCAGATCCTCGACCGACTTCCAGAAGAAGAAGCGGTCGGACACCTCCGACAGGCGGTTCGCGACTTTCAGGAAATCCTCGTATCCCTGCACGTCGCCCGGCGCGAAATCCTGCAACGTCCTGCGCATCGTCTCCCGGTCGTCGGCGAGGTCGAGCACCGAGCCGTCATCGTAGAAGCAGCGCCATTGCGGGTCGAGCCGGCGCAGGTCGAGATAATCCGACAGCTCGCGTCCTGCCTCGGCGAAGATGCGCTCGAGCACCCGCGGCATGGTCAGGATCGTCGGCCCCATGTCGAAGCGGAATCCGTCGCGTTCGAGCACGGCCGCCTTGCCGCCGAGCCAGGAATTGCGCTCCAGAAGCGTGACGTCATGGCCGCGGGCGGCCAGCGTGCAGGCTGCGGCCAGTCCGCCCAATCCACCGCCGATGATGCCGGTCGTGCTCATTCCGCGATCTCCTCTTCCTGTGCGGGGCGAATGTCGGGGATCGTGCCGGCGCGGTCGAGGCCCAGATCATCCGCGGCAAGCTTGCTCGCGATCTTGGCACTCTCGAAGATCGTGGGCAGGCCCGATCCGGGATGGGTGCCGCCGCCCGTGAGATAGACGCCGTCCACGTCCTCGAACCGGTTGCGCGGCCGCCAGTGCAGCATCTGCCCGAGATTATGCGCGAGGTTGAAGGTGGCGCCGCGATAGACGCCTTGCTGCGCCTGCCAATCTTCGGGCGTGAACATCAGCTCCGTTCTGATTTTCGGTCGGATATCGTGGCCGCAGAGCCGCTCGAGCCGGGTCAGGATCTTCTCGCGATAGAGCGGCGCCAGCGTCTTCCAGTCCGTGTTGCCGTTGAGATTGCCCACGGGGACGAGGACGTAGAGCGCCGAATGCCCTTCGGGGGCCAGCGTCGGATCGGTGACGGAGGCGTTCTGCACGTAGATCGTGGGCTCCTTCGGGGCATCGCCCGCGTCGATCTCCCGGATGTTCGTGAGGTAGTCATTCGAAAGGAAGATCGTGTGGTGGTGCATGTCCGGGAACTGCCCCTCGAGCCCGAGATAGAGCATGAAGGTCGAACAGGAATATTTCTTCGACGCGATCTTCTTGTCGGTCCAGCGTCGGCGCAGCTTGTCGGGGACGATCTGCTGGATCGTGCTCGCGAAATCGCCGTTCACCACCACCGCGTCGGCCGGATAGGTGCCCCCCTTGGTGATCGCGCCCGTCGCGCGCCGCCCCTCGAAGGTCAGCCGCTCGACCGGCTCCGACAGGCGGATGTCCACGCCCATCTCCCGCGCGACCCGTGCCATGGCGCGCGGGATCGCGTTCACGCCGCCCGTGGGGTGGAAGACGCCGAAGCCGTATTCCACATGGGCCACGATCGTGAAGAGCGAGGGACACTTGAAGGGGGACATCCCCAGGTATTTCGACTGGAACGAGAAGGCGAGCCGCACATCGGGGTTCTTGAACCAGCGGCGCAGATCCTGATCGACGGTGAGCCACGGGCGGAAGAGCGGCATGGCGCGCGCCATGTCTGGCTTCATCAGCGAGCCGAGATTGTGGAAGGGCCGTTGCAGGATCGGCCGGAAGACGTCGAACTTCGCCTTGTTCTCCGCAAGATAGGGCGCGACGTTCTTCGCGTCCTCGGGATCGATCCGCGCCACCTGCTCGGTCAGGCGCTCCACGTCCGCGGTCGCCTCCACGATGGTGCCGTCGTCGAATTGCAGGCGGTACATCGGCTCGAGCCGCGTCATCTCGACTTCCGCATCGAAGGAGCGACCGCAGGCAGAGAAGATCTCGCGCAGGACCTCGGGATAGAGGAAGAAGGTCGGCCCCACGTCGAACGTGTAACCGTCCTGGCGGATGACGCCGGTTCGCCCGCCGACCTGGTCCCCGCGCTCGAGCACGGTGACCTTGGCGCCAGCGGCCCGCAGGAGCATGGCGGACGCGAGCCCGCCCGGCCCCGCGCCGATGACGACGACATCACGCGATCGGGTGGACATGGACATGTTCATCGGAAGTACCTCATGGTCATCGTCGTCGTACCGCCGGTCTCGGGGATCGTCACAACCGCATCCGCGTAGCGCGGCGGGCCGAAGCGCATCGGCGCGTCGCGGCTGAATGCCATCCCCTCCATCGGCCGTCCCAGCATATTACGGTCCAGCCGCCCATTGGAATTCTCGTCATGGTAGGCCTGAATCGCGTATTGTCCCGCGGGGACGTCGGAAAGCCGCACCTTTCCCTGCGGCGCGGGTGCCGAAGCCGTGATCGCGCACTTGGCCGTCAGGAAGTCGCCCTGCGTACAGATCGCCACGCGCAACAGCCCCACCTCGCCCCGCAGCCCGTCTACGAGGACCGAGACGTCGGCCGCCGACGCGGCACTTCCGAGACATAAGGTCGCAAAAAGTGCCAGAAGAAGGGACTGGCCACGTTCTCTGAGCACGGGGAATGGTCGCTTCTCCATTGTCTGCTAACCTTGGCGTCGTGATCTGTTAAAAGAAGACTTAATACGACCGGCAATGAAAGCATGCGACGAAATGGTACAGCCGTGATCGAAACGACCGCGATGAAATCCGAAAATTTCCCGGTGGGATCGTTGCTCCTTCGCCGCGACTTGCGGCCGATCGTCCACGCGTTCTACGGATTCGCACGGCGCGCCGACAATGTCGCCGACGACCCGAACCTCACAGCGGACGCGAAGCTCGCGCGGCTCGGGGAGTTCGATCGGGGTCTGGACGGCACTCCAGCCGGCGAACCGGTGGCCCGTACGCTTCGGGAAACACTCGAGACGACGGGCCATGCAGAGGGCGTGCGGCATGCCCGCGCGCTTCTCGGGGCCTTTCGGCAAGATGCGATCAAGACCCGCTACGCCACCTGGGAGGAGCTGCTGGCCTATTGCCGGATGTCGGCCGATCCGGTCGGACGGTTCCTGCTCGATCTCCATGGCGAGGCGCCGAGTACGCATGCCCCGTCCGACGCGCTCTGCACGGCATTGCAGATCCTCAACCACCTGCAGGACCTCGGCCGGGACTTCCGGGAGCTCGACCGCATCTACATGCCCGAAGACCTTCTCCCGCACTCTGAAGCAGCGTTGCGCGAGAACCACGCGTCGCCCGCATTGCGAGCGGCGATCGACGACGCCCTGTGCCGGGCCGCCGGGCTGCTGCACCGCGCGGCCGAACTCCCGGCACTCCTCGCCTCGCGCCGCCTCTCGGGCGAGGTACGGGCGATCCACTTTTTGGCCACGCGGCTTCACGACCGGCTGTGCCGCGCCGATCCGATGGCGGGTCGGGTCGCGCCGGGGCGAACGGATTTCGCCGGGGCCGCGATCCGCGGAGCGGCCGCCTGCCTGCGCCGACCGCAGCCGCGGGCGATGATCGGCGGTTTGCCGTGAAGGACGGATCGCTCCCGGAAATCTGGCGGCAGCGGAGCCTCGAGGAGATCGTCGCCGGGTCCGGCTCCTCCTTCCGCTACGGCATGCGCGTGCTGCCCGCCGCACGGCGGGAGGCGATCTACGCCACCTACGCATTCTGCCGCATCGTCGACGACATCGTCGACGGCGCGGGCACGCCCGACCTTAAGGCCGCGCGCTTGGCCTTCTGGGAGGACGAGATCACCGCCGTCTTCGCCGGCCGCCCCGAGACGCCTCTCGGCGCCAAGCTCGAGATCGCGGCGCAGCGCTTCGACCTGCCGGAGGCGGAGTTCCATCTGGTCCTCGACGGGATGCGGATGGACATCGAGCCGATCGTGGCACCCACGGGCGAGGTGCTCGACCGGTATATCCGGCGGGTCGCGGGTGCGGTCGGGCTTCTCAGCATGCGCATTTTCGGCGCCTGGCGCGGCGCACCCTCCGAGCGGTTCGCCCTCGCCCTCGCCGAAGCGATGCAGCTTACCAACATCCTGCGCGACGTGGAGGAGGATGCCGGGATGGGCCGCATCTACATTCCGCGCGAGGTCCTCGTGCTGACCGGCGTTCCGGCCGATCCCGCGCGGATCGCCGCCGCGCCGAACCTTCCCCTGGCCCGCGCCGAGCTCGGCCGCCGTGCCAGGGCCGCCTTCCGCGAGGCGGCACGCGACGTGGCGCCGCACGGTCGGGTCCGCCTCGCCCCGGCGCTTCTGATGATGGGCCCTTACGAGCGTCTCCTGCGGCAGATGGAGCGGGATTGGCGCGTGCCCTCCCCAAGGCCCGGCTGGCGCAAGGCGGTGGACGGGCTCTATTGCATGGCGCGCGGCGGCCGCACGGCATGACGCGGCACGTCCATGTCGTGGGCGCCGGGCTCGCCGGGCTCGCCGCCGCGCTTCGTCTGAGCGCTGAACCGGGGCTGGCGATCACCCTTTGGGAGGCGACGGGCCGCGCGGGGGGGCGGTGCTGGAGCTTTCACGACCGCACGCTCGACCGGGTGATCGACAACGGTAATCACCTCATGCTCTCGGGCAACCACGCCGTGCTCGACTACGTCCGCAGGATCGGATCGGAGCACCACCTGCGCATCGAGGACGCAGCGCTGCCCTTCGTCGATCTCGCCACCGGTGCCGACTGGACGGTGCGCGTCCCGGGCGGGCTCGGCGACGTGCTGCGGGGCCGGGTCGGGCTCCCGGGCTCCCTCGTGACGCTCTCCCGCGATCTCTCCCGATTGCTGCGCGCGGGGCCCGGTGCCACGGTCGCCGAGGCGATCGGCGGGCGCGGGACGCTCTGGCATGGCTTCTGGGAGCCGATGTGCCTCGCCGTCCTGAACGAGCCGGCGGAGCGGGGGTCCGCACGCCTCCTCGCCGCGGTGATCCGGCGGACGGTGATGCGCGGCGCCAAGGCGAGCCGCCCAGTCCTCGCACAAGGCGGCCTCGGCCCGGCGCTCGTGGATCCGGCGGTCGCCGCACTGAAGGCGCGTGGCGTGCGGATCGTCTGGCGCGCGGCGCTTGAGGGGGTGAAGCGTGACCGCGACGTCCTCCGCAGGCTGCGCTTCTCGAACGGGGAGACGGCGGTCCTCGGCCAGGGCGATGTCGTCGTCGCGGCCGGTGCGAGCGCCGGCGCCCGGGCAACCGGCAGCACGCCGCCCGCGCCGGGACAGACCATTCTCAACGCACATTTCCGCGTCGGGGAAGCCGAGGCCGAGCGATTCCCGCCACTCCTGGGCCTCGTCTCGGGTGCCGCGCACTGGATCTTCCGGCGCGGCGACGTGCTTTCCGTCACTGTGTCCGCCGCGGAGGCGGTGGGCCTTTCGGCCCTGTCGCGGGACGCGGCGCTCGACCGCCTCTTCGAAGATGTCGAGCTGAGCGCCGGCGGCGGCCGGATCGCCTGCCACGCGCGCCGCCTCGTCCGCGCGCCCGCGGCGACTTGGGATCAGTCCCCCGCAGGGGTCGCGGCGCGTCCCTCCATGCGAACGGGGATCGCGAACCTCGTTCTCGCCGGGGACCACGTGGCAGGCCCCCTGCCCTCCTCCATCGAGGCCGCGATCCGGTCGGGGGACACGGCGGCGCGCGAGGTCCTGCAGCCCGGTGGATCATTTGCGTCAAGGGCCGAGCGGTCGGGCGCACGGTCCGGCCGCGCCCGGCCCGCCTTGCACTGAGGGGGGCGGAAAGGCGCGGGCGAGACTGGACGGCACCGCCGGTGCCCTCTACGTCCGGCACGAGCAGCCGGAGCCCGTCATGTCAGAAGACCCGTCCGCGCCAGTGAACAAGTGGGCGGCCGTGGCCGTGTTGTTGCTGGCCAATTTCATGAATCTCATCGACATCACGATCGTCAACGTCGCGATGCCCTCTCTCCAGTCCGAACTCGACGCGGCCCCGAACCTCGTCGAGTGGATCGTCGCGGGCTACACGTTCTCCTTCGCGCTCCTTCTGCTGCCCGCGGGACGGATGGGCGACCTCTTCGGGCGGCGAAGGATGTTCCTCACCGGCATCGCGATCTTCACCCTGGCCTCGCTCGCCTGTGGCCTCGCGCCGGGGATCGACACGCTCGTCGCGGCGCGGGTGGCGCAGGGCGTAGGCGCGGCCATCATGACGCCGCAGACCCTCGCGCTCGTCCCCACGCTCTTTCCGCGCGAGCAGCGCGGTGCGGCCTTCGGTCTCTTCGCGCTGACCGCCGGGCTCGCCTCCGTCACCGGGCCGATCCTGGGCGGTCTGCTCATCGGCGCGGACATCTACGGCCTGACCTGGCGGCCGATCTTCCTCGTCAACATTCCCGTGGGCGTCGGGGCCTTCGTCGCCGCCTGCTTTCTCGTGCCGCGGGCCGATGGCGACCGGGCCCTCGGGATCGACGTGGTAGGCATGATCCTCGCGGCGCTCGCGATGCTCGCGGTGCTGGTTCCGCTCGTCGAGGCGCCCTCGATCGGCTGGCGAACCTGGATGTGGCCGCTCGTTCTCGCCGCGGGACCGCTTGCTTGGAGCTTCGTTGCCTGGCAGCGGCGGCAAGCCGCGCGCGGGGCGCCGGAGCTCCTGCCGCTCCGGCTCGCCCGGTCGGGCGGGTTCCTCACCGGCGGGCTTCTCAACGCGGTGCTCTTCTCCGCGGTGCCGAGCTATTTCCTCACGATCGCGCTCTACCTGCAATCGGGCTACGGGCTCACGGCGCTTCAGTCGGGCCTTGCGACGACCCCCTTTCCGATCGGCGTGCTCATCGCCTCCGCGATGACGGGCTGGTTCGGCTCGCGCTGGATCGCGCGGCGGGTGGTCGGTGGCGCGCTGCTCCTGGGATTGGGTTTCGCGGGCCAGGCCTGGGCCATCGCCGGGATGGACGGGGAGATCGTCTGGCTGCGCATGGCGCCGTGGTTCCTGCTGGGCGGCATCGGGCTCGGCAATACCGTTTCGCCGCTCTACCAGGTCGCGCTCTCGGCGGCGGACGACAACGACACCGGCTCCGCCTCGGGCGCGGTGCAGGCGATCCGGCAGGTCGGCATCGCCTTCGGCGTGGCGATCATGGGCGGGATATTCTTCGGCCTGCTCGGCGGTGCGGAGACCGGCGACCGGGAGGCCTACCGTCTCGCGATGCTGGGCGCGATCGGCTACGCGGGGCTCGTCTCCGCGATCCTGATCCTCGCGCCGTTCTTCACCCCGATGCGGCTGGCCGACGAGAGCTGAGGCGCGGCCGGGGCCGCGAAAGGCCCGCCCCCTTAGGGGCGGGCCCTGCGTCATTCGGCGGGCGTACCGACGCCGTCATGCGGCACGCGCACCCGTTCGACCATCGCCTTCACCTCGTCGGGCGTATCGGCGGTCGCGCCCGAGACGAGGAAGGCCACCGCGAAGTTCAGCGCCGCGCCGATGCAGCCGATGGCCGTCGATTCGATACCGAAGAGGGAGCCCTGGATCGTGTCGGGGAAGCTCTCCGTGCCGGGGATGAAGAACCACCCCTTGTGCAGGAAGATGTAGACGACGGTGAAGATCAGGCCGACCAGCATCCCCGAGACGGCGCCCACGTTGTTGATGCTGCGGGAGAAGATTCCCATCATCAGCGCGGGGAAGATCGTCGCCGCCGCGATCCCGAAGGCAAGCGCCACGGTCTGCGCCGCGAAGCCCGGCGGGTTGAGGCCGAGCCACGTCGCCACAGCGATCGCCGCGGCCATCGCGCCGCGCGCCCACCAGAGCTCAGCCTTCTCCGAGATGTTCGGGTTGATCGAGCGCTTCACGAGGTCGTGGCTCACCGCGGACGAGATCGCGAGCAGGAGGCCCGCCGCGGTCGAGAGCGCCGCGGCCATGCCGCCCGCGGCCACGAGCGCGATGACCCAGCCCGGAAGCTGCGCGATCTCGGGATTGGCGAGGACGAGGATGTCGCGATCGAAGAGCACGAGCTCGTTGCCCTCGAGCGGCGAGACACCGAGGCCCGCGGGTGGCTCGCCCGCGTCGTTGTAGTATTGCAGCCGTCCGTCGCCGTTCTTGTCCTCGATCCCGAGAAGTCCCGTGGTCTCCCAATTGTCGAACCAGACGGGCAGTTCGTCGATCTCGATGGCCTCCGCGTTCTGGGTGCCGCCGGGCCAGATCGTGTCCATGATGTTGAGCCGCGCCATCGCGCCCACCGCGGGGGCGGTCAGATAGACGATGGCGATGAACACGAGCGCCCATCCCGCCGAGAGCCGCGCGTCCGACACCTTGGGCACGGTGAAGAAGCGGATGATCACGTGCGGCAGGCCCGCCGTGCCGATCATCAGCGTCAGCGTGAAAAGCGTCATGTTGATGATCGCCGACGGATCGGTGTTCTGGTCCGTGTAGGAGGCAAAGCCCAGATCGGCGAGCACCTGGTTCAGCGTGGCAAGAAGCGGCTCACCCGATCCCTCGTAGGTCGAGAAGAGGCCGAGGCCCGGGATCGGATTGCCGGTGAGCTGCAACGAGATGAAGATCGCGGGCACCGTGTAGGCGAAGACCAGCACGATGTACTGCGCCACCTGCGTGTAGGTGATCCCCTTCATGCCGCCCAGAACAGCGTAGAAGAACACGACCGCCGCCCCGATGAAGAGGCCGGTGGAGTTCGAGACCTGCAGGAAGCGGGAGAAGGCGACGCCCACGCCCGTCATCTGCCCGATGACGTAGGTGATCGAGGCGATGATGAGGCAGAGCACCGCGACGAGTCGCGCGGACCGGCTGTAATACCTGTCGCCGATGAATTCGGGCACCGTGAAGCTGCCGAACTTGCGCAGGTAGGGCGCGAGGCAGAGCGCGAGGAGCACATAGCCGCCGGTCCAGCCCATGAGATAGGCCGAGGCGGTATAGCCAGAGAAGGCGATGATGCCCGCCATAGAGATGAAGGACGCGGCCGACATCCAGTCGGCGGCCGTCGCCATGCCGTTCATCACCGGATGGACGCCGCGACCGGCGGTGTAGAACTCGGAGGTCGATCCCGCCCGCGCCCAGAGCGCGATGGCGATGTAGAGGACGAAGGATCCCCCGATGACGAGCAGATTGAGGTAATACTGATCCATCGGCTCAATCCTCCTCGACGCCGTACTGCCGGTCGAGGCGGTTCATCCGCCAGGCGTAGAAGAAGATGAGGATCAGGAAGACCAGGATCGATCCCTGCTGGGCGAACCAGAATCCGAGATCGGTGCCGCCCACGCCGATCCCCGACAGGATCGGTCGCAGAAGGATGCCGAAGCCGAAGCTCACGATCGCCCATACGACGAGGCATCCGATGATTGTCCTGATATTGGCCTTCCAGTAGCCCGCGCTGTCGCGCGTGGCACGGGTTCGGCCGGTAGTTGGTCTTTGCGCCATTGGTTCCTCCCAGGCATTCCGACCTCCGCCGCCCGTCCTTCGCGGCAGAGGCTCGCCGGTATCACGCCCCAAGACGGCGCGGAAATCCAGCCCGGGATAAGCGATACGGTCATCCGTGAACCAAATGGCGCTCTCTTGCCGCATCATGGTTGTTCCTGCCGCATCGTGGTTGTGTTGTGTCCCGCAGGGCGCGAGAGTGACGTATCGAACGCCCAAGGCGGATCGATTCCTGGGAGGTAGACATCATGAGAGATTTCAGAGGCGCGCTGATCCTGGCGCTTGCCGCGCCCGTCGCGATGGCCGGTCAGGCCGGTTGGGCGCAGGACGACGAACCGGGCGGACCGCTCGAAGGTCGGCCCGAGACGGAAGCGGCCCAGCAACTGGCGCCCCAGACGCCGCCGCCGCTGCCGACGCCGGAAGACCAGCTGCCCATCGACATGCTCGAGGCGCCGGAGGGCTTTTCCGTCGAGGTCTTCGCGGCCGGCGTGAACAATGCCCGGACGCTGCGGGTGGCCGATGACGGCACGGTCTTCGTGGGCAACTGGGAAGGCAACGACGTCTACGTGATCGAGGAAGGCGGGGAGCCCCGGACGATCTACGAGGATCTCGACTGGCCGAACGGCATCGTGCTGCACGACGGCGATCTCTACATCGCCGAGCACACGAAGATCTCCGTGGCCGAGAACATCATGGAGAATCTCGACAACCCGCCGGAGCTGAAGGAGATCTATTCCGAGCTGGGCGAGCCGCGCCCGCATGGCTGGCGGTTCGTCGATATCGGTCCCGACGACATGCTCTATGTCTCCAATTCCTCGCCCTGCAACATCTGCGCGCGCGAGGAGGGGTTCGGGGAGATCCGGCGCATGGGCCTCGACGGGTCTGGCGCGGAACCGATCCTGACGGGAATGCGCAACACGGTGGGCTTCGACTTCCACCCCGAAACCGGCAACCTCTGGTTCACTGACAACCAGCGCGACTGGCTGTCGGAGGACATCCCGGAGGACGAGCTGAACGTCCTGACCGAGGAGGGCCAGGATTTCGGCTTCCCCTATTGCCACAACGGGCTCTTCACCGACCCCGAATTCGGCTGGGGCCACGAGTGCAGCGAGTTCACCGACCCGGTCGCGCTTCTCGGGCCGCATACCGCGCCCTTGGGCATGCGCTTCTACCAGGGCGACATGTTCCCCGAAGAGTACCAGGGCCAGATCTTCATCGCCAAGCACGGCCCCTGGAACCGCACCGAGAAGGAAGGCGCGGAGGTCGCGATCGCCTATCTCGACGGGGAGACGGGGATCGAGCGGACGGAGCCGTTCCTCACGGGCTTCATCCAGGACAATCAGTATGTCGGACGCCCGGTCGACGTCGCGGTGATGCCCGACGGCTCCATGCTCGTCTCCGACGACTGGAACGGGGCGATCTACCGCGTGAGCTATGATGGCGGGAACTGACCGTCCTTCGCGGCCCGGGACACGTTCCGGGCCGCACCCGTTCGGGCTGGCGGCGATGGTGGGCCTCGCCCTCGCGGCGGGCCCCATCGCGGCGCAGGATCTCTTCGAGGAGACGAAGGAGCAATGCGCCGGCTGTCACGGGGTCGGCGACATGGTGGCGCTCGAGGGCGCACCGGCTTTGGGCGGGATCGACGCCTATTACGCGCTCCTGCAACTCGTGGCCTTCCGGGAGGGCGACCGCGAGAACGAGATCATGAACTCCATGGTCGCGGACATGTCCGACGACGACCTGCGCGCCGCCTCGGACTGGATCGCGGGGCTCGACCGGCCCACTCCGCCCGAGGAAGAGCCCGACGCCGCGCGGATGGAGGCGGGCGCGAAGCTGGCCGATGCCAACCGATGCGGCTCGTGCCACGGCGCCGAGTATCTCGGAGGCAGCCAGATGCCGCCCCTGCGCAACCAGCACGAGGATTACATCCTGAAATCCCTGCAGGATTACAAGGCGGAACGCCGGATCGGCGCCCGCGCCGCGATGGTGGAGATCGCCACCCCGCTCTCGGACGACGACATGGCGACGCTGGCCTACTACTTCGCGCATCTGCCCGGCTGAGCGGACCTCACCCGATCCAGAGCGGGAAGGCGAGCACGATGCCCGGGAAGGCCAGCAGCACTCCGACGCGGAGGAGTTCGACGAGGACGAACGGCATCGCGCCCCGGAACGTCTCGATCATCGGGACGTTCCGGGCCAGGGCGTTGATGACGAAGACGTTCATGCCCACGGGCGGCGTGATGAGGCCGAGCTCGACCACGATGAGCGCGAGGATCCCGAACCAGAGCTTCGTCTCGTTCGGGCCCAGCCCGAAATCCAGCGCGGCGATCACCGGCCAGAAGAAGGGCAGCGTCAGGAGGATGATGGAGAGCGAATCCATGAACATCCCCATCGCGACGAGCGCGAGAAGGACGAGGGCCAGCATCAGGTAGGGCGGCAGGCCCGACGCGAGCATCATTTCCGCCGCCGCCTGCGGCACGCCGCCCCGCGACATGAAGATCTTCAGAAGCTCCGCGCCCAGCACGATCAGATAGATCATCCCGGCATTCTTCGCAGTATCAAGAAGCGCGTCGCCCAGATCCCGGATCGACAGGCGCCGCCGCAGGACGCCGTAGAGCAAGACGAGCGCCACGCCGATCGAGGCCGCCGGAGTCGCGGTATAGAGCCCCGCATACATCCCCCCGAGAACGATCCCGAAGACCAGCACGACCGGGATCGCGCCCGTCGTCGCCTCGAGGAACTCGCGCCGATCGACCCTGCCACCCGCCGGGCCGGCCTCGGGGACGATCCAAGTATAGACGAGGATCGCACCGAAAAAGAACAGGACGGCCAGCGCGGAGGGCAGCATCGCGGCGGAGAACATCTGCACGATGCTGGCCTCCACGATCACCGAGTAGACGACGAGCACGATCGAGGGGGGGATCAGGATGCCGAGCGTGCCGCCCGCCGCGAGCGTGCCGGTCGCCAGCGCGGGGGAATAGCGATACCGCCTGAGTTCCGGCAAGGCGACGCGGCCCATGGTCGAGGCGGTCGCGAGAGAGGAGCCGCAGATCGCCCCGAACCCCGCGCAGGCCGCGATCGCCGCCATCGCCACGCCGCCCCGGAACCGCCCGAGCCAGGCATTGGCCGCCCGGAAGAGCGCGTGGGACAGCCGCGCCCGCGTCGCCAGATGCCCCATCAGCAGGAAAAGCGGCACGACGGAGAGGTCGTAGTTCGAGAACACCCCGTAGGCGAGCGTCTTCATCTGCGACATCAGGATCAGCGGTCCGGAGAGCGCCCAGATCCCGCCGAGCCCGACCGCGGCCATCGCATAGGCGACGGGCATGCGCAGCGCGATCAACCCGACGAGGACCGCGAGCCCCGTCGCACCCAGGACGAACGGATCGCTCATCGAGGGGCAGACCCTCGATCAGACATGCCGGTCGCGCGAGGCATCGACCTCTTCGGGAAGGATGCCGCCGCTCGTCTGCAGGAGATTGGCAAGCGCGGCCAGCGCCATCAGGGCGAGCGAGAGGAGGATCGGGACATAGGCGAACCAGACGGGGATCTGGTAGATCGCCGTCACCTCCCCGTAGGCGCGGGCATCATCGAGCCCGTACCACATCCGCCAGAGCAGGAACGACGCGAAGGCGAGCGCCAAGGCCGCGCCGAGCGCCGCGAGCGTCACGATGCCCCGTCTCGGCAGGCGGGAGGTGAAGATGTCGGCCGTCACGTTCGAGCCAGTGATCTGGCAATAGGGCAGCGCCATGAACATGGCGATGGCCGCGCCCATCTGCACGATCTCGTAGACACCGGGCAGTGGGCGGCCGAGAAACGCCGCGCCCACGACGCTCGCCACGTTGACGCCCACGATGCCGAGGAGCACCGCGCCCCCGAGAAGCGCCCAGATCGTGACACAGGCGCGGATGACGGCGATCGCCCGATGGCGCCCCGTGGCCATCGCCCCCTACTCCGCGTTGTCCGCGATGGCGCGCCGCGCCGCCTCCACCAGCTCCGCGCCCGCGCGCCCGTCGGCCTCCGCCTCCGCGATCCAGCGATCGACGACCGTCTGCATCGGCGCGTCGAAGGCCGCGCTCTCGTCGGACCCGAGCATCACGTGGGTGCTGCCGGCCTCCGTCGCGACCCGAAGCCCCTCCCGCTCGGTCTCTTCCCAAATGCCGCCGAGTTCCCGGAGCCAGTCGTCGTCGGACTGGTCGAGAAAGATCTGCTGGATATCCTCCGGCAGCGCGCTCCAGCGATCGAGGTTCATCGAGAGCTGAAAGACGGAGGTGCCGAACCGGACCCCATCGGCAAGCTCGATGTCGTACTCGGTCAGATCCTGCAATTGCAGCGCCGGGATGATCTCGAACGGGATGAGCGCGCCGTCGACCACCCCACGCGAAAGCGCCTGGGGAAGGTCCGGGACGGGCATGGAGACGGGATTGGCATCGAGCGCCTCCAGCATCCAGGCTCCGGTCCGGGTCGGGATGCGCAGCGTCGCACCCTCCAGATCGGCCGGCGCGCGGACCTCCCGGTCACGCATCACGATCGCCTGTCCTGCGTGGACGTGCTGGAAGAGCACCTCCACCCCCACATGCTCCTCGGCGAGATACGTGTCGAAGAGTTCGGCCATGGCGAGGTTCGCCGCCGCCGGGTCGTTGCGGTAGACCGAGGGCAGCTCGAACACCTCCGTGCGCGGGAAGAGGCCGGGCGTGTAGCCGTTGAGCGTCCAGACCATGTCGACGACCCCGTCGCGGACCTGACGGATCAGTTCGGGCGGCGTGCCCCCGAGCGTCATGGATGGGTAGATCTCGATTGAGATCCGGCCTTCCGACGCGGCCTCGACCCGCTCCGCCCAAGGCATGATCGTCTCCGTATGGGTAGCGCTTTGCGGTCCGAGGAAATGGTGCAGCGTGAAGCTGTATTCCTGCGCCGCGGCCGAGCCTGCAACAAGAAGGCCGAGGCCAGTTCCGATCAGGGCCCGGCGTACCGGATCATGTGCCATCTCGTCCTCCTCTCCCGTTTTCCAGATGCGTCTACCGGGTACCGCGTTCCGCCCTCGCGTGCCAGCCGGTTGACGCCGGAATGCAGAGCGCGATCAGGCTAGCTTGGAAAGAAGGTGCAGGAGCCTGCGGCGTTCCGGCGCGGTGAGGGGGGCCAGCGTCTCTTCCGTGACCTCCGCGGCGGCGGGCCGCGCCGCATCGATCAGCTCCGCCCCGGCCGCAGTGAGATAGACGAGATGACGGCGGCCGTCTTCGGGATCGCGCCGCGTGGCCAGAAGCCCGCGCCCGATCAGCCGGTCGACCACGCCCTTCGTTGTCGCCGCATCCATCGCCACCGACCGGCCAAGCCGATTCTGCGACAGCGGCCCGGCCTCGTCGAGACGGCACATGACCGAGAACTGCGTGGGCGTGAGCGGGCCCGGGACCCGCTCCGCGAAGATCATGGAATTGCGCTGGTAGGCGCGTCGGAGGACGAACCCGATCTGCTCGTCGAGGACGTAGCCACGCCCCGCATCGTCCGCCTCCGCTGCCGCGACCGCGGTCTCGGGGTCAGACCGCGAGATAGGCATCGCTCACCTCGGGACGGGCGTCGAGTTCCGCGAAAGGGCCGTCGAACTTCTTCTCGCCGCCTTCGATGATGATGGCGCGATCGGCCACGGCGCGGGCGAAATGAAGGTTCTGCTCGGAGATGACGACGGTGAGCCCCTCCGCCTTCAGCTCCAGGATAGTCGCGGCCATCTGCTCCACGATGATCGGCGCGATTCCCTCCGACGGCTCGTCGAGCAGGAGGAGCAGCGGATTGCCCATGAGCGTGCGGGCGATGGTTAGCATCTGCTGCTCGCCCCCCGACATCGCCTTGCCGCGATTGCCGCGCCGCTCCGCGAGGTTCGGAAAGAGTTCGAAGAGTCGCTCGACGGACCAGCTTGGCGCACCCTCCCGCGTGGGCTGGCGTCCAACCTCGAGGTTCTCGAGCACGGTGAGGTCCGTGAAGATGCGCCGCTCCTCCGGCACGTAGCCGAGGCCCGCCTTGGCGACCCGGAAGGCCGGGCGGCCGACGAGATCCGCGCCCTGGAAGACGACGCGCCCCTCCCGCGGACGGACTAGCTGCATCACCGACTTCATCGTCGTGGTCTTGCCCGCGCCGTTGCGACCGAGAAGCGCCACGACCTCGCCCCGGCCGACGGTGAAGGAGAGCCCGCCCAGGATATGCGCCTTGCCATAGAAGGCGTGCACGTTCTCGAGCTCAAGCATTCGCGTCCTCCGCCGCGAAGAGCGTCCCGCCGCCCAAATAGACCTCCTGCACCTTCGGATTCCGCCGCACGGCGGCCGCATCGCCGTCGGCGATGAGCTCGCCGCGATTGAGCACCATGATGTGGTGGGCATGGGCGAAGACCACGTCCATGTCGTGCTCGGTGAAGAGGACGCTTACCCCCTGCTCCGCCACGATCTCGGCCACGAGGCGCATGAGCTCCACCCGCGCCGATGGCGCCATCCCCGCGGTCGGCTCGTCCATCAGGAGAAGCCTCGGCCGGTGGGTGAGCGCGATGGCGAGGTCGAGCCGCTTCAGATCGCCATAGGCGAGCTCGGAGCAGGGTCGGTCGGCCTGCTCGGCCATGCCGACGATGCGCAGGAACTCGAACGCCTCTCCGCGGAAGAGTTTCCAGGCGCGGCTGCGCAGGTCGAAGAGGCGGCGATGATGGCTCAGGAGCGCCATCTGGACGTTCTCGATCACCGTCATCGTCTGGTAGGTGCCGGTGATCTGGAAGGTCCGCCCCACCCCCTTGCGCCAGACCCGCCGTGGCCGCATCCCCGTGATCCGCTCGGCCCCGAGGAAGACGTCGCCGGAGGTCGGGCGGATCTGACCCATGAGCATATTGAAGCAGGTCGTCTTGCCCGCCCCGTTCGGCCCGATCAGCGCCTTCAGCTCGCCCTCGGCCACCGAAAAGCTCACGCCGTTGACGGCGAGAAAGCCGTCGTAGGATTTCACCAGTCTCTCGACCCGCAGGATCTCCGTCATGTCGCGGCGCCGCCCTTCGATTTCAGCCCCGGCGCGCTGCCCCGCCAGCGCATCCAAGCGCCCCGGACCGCGCCCACGATCCCTTCGGGCGCGACAATGACGACCCCGATGATGAGAAGCCCGAGAAGGAGACGCCAGTATTGCAGTCGCGACAGCCAATCCTCCACGCCGGTGAGGAACGTCGCGCCGACGACGCCGCCCGCGAGCGTCTTGACGCCCCCGAGGAACACGACGATGAGCGCGTCGAAGCTCCGAGCGATCTCGAGTTCGGTCGGAAAGACGGAGCCCTTGGCGAAGACGAAGAGCCCGCCCGCGAGACCCGCCATGGCCCCCGCGAGGGTGAAGGCCGCGAGCTGGATCCGCTTCACGTCGATCCCCATCGCCTCCGCCTGACGCGGACTGTCGCGGCCTGCCCTCAACGCATATCCGAAGGGCGCGTGAATCGCGTGGCGGAGCAGGAGGATGCCGCCGATCCCGAAGAGGAGCGTGAAATAGTAGTAGGACGTCGTGTCCGACAACCAGGCCGCCGGCCAGATGCTGATCATCCCGTCATCGCCCCCCGTCACGGAGCGCCACTGGAACGCGACCGACCAGACGAGCTGGCTGAACGCGAGCGTCAGCATGGCGAAGTAGACGCCGGAGAGGCGGATGCAGAACCACCCGATGCCGAGCGCCAGCACCCCCGCGAGGAGCGGCGCGAGCAGGAACGCCACCTCCATCGGCGCGCTTGCGTGCCGCACGAGCAGCGCGGCCGCATAGGCGCCGCCGCCGAAGAACGCGGCGTGGCCGAAACTCACGAGCCCGCCCGAGCCAAGGATGAAATGCAGCGACGCGGCGAAGAGCGCGAAGATCACGATGTCGATGACGAGGATCTGCACGAAGGTCTCCGCCACGAGCGGGAGGAGGAGAAGTGCGCCCACGAGCGCCATGACCACCAGGCGCGCCGTCTGACCATAGGGGCGGATCGGCGGCTCCGGCCGTCCGACCTGCCCGTGCTCTCCCGCGACCTCCTCCCGGCCCAGAAGCCCGTAGGGCCGTACGATGAGCACGATCGCCATCACCACGAACATCAGGACGAGCGTCGATTGCGGCAGGTAGGTCACGCCGAAGACGCCCAGGACGGAGATCAGGATCGCGGCGAGGAAGGCGCCCGGCAGGCTGCCCATTCCGCCGATCACCACGACGACGAAGGCCGGCCCGAGGATGTTGAAGTCCATCAGGAGATCCGCGCCGCCCTTCGGGAGTTGCAGCGCGCCCCCGAGCCCCGCAAGCGCGGAGCCCAGTGCGAAGACCCCGGTGAAGAGCCACGCCTGATTGACGCCGAGCGCGCCCACCATCTCCCGGTCCTGCGTCGCCGCGCGGATGAGGATGCCCACGCGCGTGCGGGTGATGAGATACCAGAGTCCGAGAAGGACGAGCGGCGTGATCGCGATCAGCGCGAGGTCGTATTTCGGGATCGGCTCCCCCCAGAGGCGCACGACGCCCCTGAGCCCCGGCGCGCGCGGCCCCATCCGGTCGGCCGCGCCCCAGATCATCAGCGCCAGATCCTGGATGACGAGGATCACTCCGAAGGTCGCGACGAGTTGAAAGAGTTCCGGCGCGCGGTAGATGGGGCGCAGCACGATCATCTCCACGATCGCGCCGATTAGGCCCACGGCGAGCCCGGTGAGCAGGATCGCGCCCCAGAACCCGACATGGCCCGGCAGCATCTCCATCAGCGTGACGCCGATGAAGGCGCCCAGCATGTAGAACGAACCGTGGGCGAAGTTCACCACCCGCGTGACCCCAAAGATCAGCGATAGGCCCGACGCCACGAGAAACAGCGCCGAGGCATTGGCCAGTCCGTTCAGGATCTGCGCCAGGAAAAAGGCCATGTCCGGCTCCCGTCAGCCCGTGGATCGAAAGGGAGGAACGCCGTCCGCGTGGAACGGCGCGGTCAGGCTCACTCCGCGGGGCGCATCGCGGTGATTTCCTCGTCCGACGGCATGTAGGGTCCGGGCTCCTTGTATTCCCAATCGACCATGACCCCCTGCCCGTCCTCGACCGCGAGCGTGCCGATATAGGCGCCCATGTTCGACTGGTTGTCGATCTCGCGATAATTGAGCTCGCCGATGGGCGTGTCCGCAACGGTCAGGCCCTCGAACGCCTCCCGGATCGCCTCCGTCTCGGTGCTGCCGGCCTTCTCGATCGCCCCGGCGATGGAGACCGCGGTAAGGTAGCCGACGAGCGAGCCGATCATCGGCGTCTCGCCCGTGAACTCCTCGTAGGCGTCGACGAAGGGCTTGCCCGGATCGCCGTCCTCGAGCGCGTACCAGGGATAGCCCGTCACGGTCCAGCCTTCGGGCGCCTCGTCGCCCAGCGGTTCGAGATATTCGGGCTCGCCCGAAAGGAGCGAATAGACGTCACGCCCGTCAAAGAGGCCGCGATCGCCCCCCTCCCGCACGAAGCGAGCAAGGTCGGTCCCGAAGGTCACGTTGAAGATCGCGTCGGGCTTCGCGCGTTCGAGAGCCTGCACCTCGGAACCCGCGTCGATGTTGAAGAGCGCGGGCCATTGCTCGCCCACGAACTCGACGTCGGGCTTCAGCCGCGTGAGGTTCTCCTTGAACGCCTCCACCGCATCGGTCCCGTAGGCGTAGTTGGGCGCGATCGTGGCGAACCGGGTGGCATCCGTCTCGGCCGCGCGCTCGGCGAGCATCGCGGCCTGCACCCAAGTGGAGGCCCGCAGGCGGAACGTGTAGGGATTGCCGGAGGTCCAGACGAGGCTGTCGGCCAAGGGCTCCGCGGCGAGGTAGACGTAGCCCCGCTCCGCGGCGAACGAACTGAGCGCGAGGCCCACGTTCGACAGGATCGAGCCCGTCAGCATCACCGCGCCCTCCCGCGTCATCAGCTCCCCGGCGATCCGGACCGCCTCCGCCGGGTCGCCCTGGTCGTCGCGGAAGACGAACTCGAGCGGCCGTCCGAGCACGCCACCGTCCGAATTGATCTCGTCCAGCGCAAGCTCGATCCCCTTGCGGTAGGGTTCGGCGAAGGCGGCCATGCGGGTGTAGTGGTTGATTTCTCCGATGACGATCGGATCGCCCTCCTGCGCGACGGCGGCGGGGGCGATGGCCGTGAACGCGGCGAACGCGAGGATCGCGCGGCGGTGAAGGTTCATTCTCGTAGTCTCCTGTTGCGGGTCCGCCTCTTGACGGGCGGGGCCGGGTCTCGCGCCGAAGCGCGTCTCAATCGTGATAGACGAAAGCGGGCGAAGGGTCGGCGGCCAGATCCTCGTGCCGCTCCATCTCGATCATCTGCGCGATGCGCTTGCGGTAGACGAGCGGTCCCTTGTCGATGGCGAGCCGGATCGGACGTCGCTTCGACGGCCGCGCCTCCTCCTTCTCCACCGCCTCGAGGATCGCCTTGTCCTCCGCGAAAGCTTTCCGGAGGAGAACGTCCATCCGCTCCGCGGCCTCCGGGTCGTCCTGCGCGGTATTGCGGACATGCATCCAGCGATCGACGGTCTGCCCCTCGGTGATCGGCGTCATGAAATGCAGCGCGAAGATCCGCACGCCGCGATCGCGCTCGTCCTCCCCGATCGCGTCCTCGGTGGGCGCGGAACCGAAATCGATGACCGCGGTGCAGGGCGTGTGGAGATAGTAGTAGTGCCAGCGGTCCACGTTGCCGTCGAACCCGCCGAAAGCCTTGAAGAAGCCCACGGGCTCCGCATCGCGGATCCAGCGCCACGCGACGATCGCCTCTCCGTCGGTGCGGACGTGGACGGGCACGTTCTCCGACGCGGAATTGCCGAGCGTGGTGGGATGGACGAAGCTGACATGCGCGGGATCCACGAGGTTCTCCGCGACGTTCAGGTAGTTCGCGTCGAGGTGCAAGGCGTCTCCCTGGTGAACCGCCCAGTTGGGGTCGGAAAGCTCCGGCATGTCGAAGATCGCGCCCCGGTCCGCGCGGCCCGGATCGCCCATCCAGATCCAGACAATGTCGTGGCGCTCCTCGACCTCGTAGGCGGTGACGCAGGCGGCAGCGGGCAGGTTCGTCTGCCCGGGCACGCGGGTGCATTGCCCCGTGATCCCGTCGAAAGTCAGCCCGTGATAGCCGCATTGCACGTCGTCGCCGATCCGCTTGCCCATCGAGAGCGGCAGATGGCGGTGCGGACAGCGATCCTCGAGTGCGGAGATGCCGCCATCCCTGCGGCGGAAGATCACCACATGCTCGCCCAGGATCGTGAAGCGTCGGAGCTCCGCGTCGATCTCCCGCGACCAGGCGGCCACGTACCAGGCATTCCTCACGAAGCTCGTCATGTTCGCTCTCCTATCTCAGCCCGTCCTCGCCCTTGACGTCCTCCGCCGCGAGCCCGCCCATCCGGGCGTGGATCCGTCCCCCCGTCGTCATCACGAGCGCGAGCAGGATCTCGCCCGGCCGCGGCGCGTCGGGGATGCCCACCTCCATCGCGTCGAAATGCGAGCGGACATAGGACGCATCGGCATGGCTGATCGGCACGTCGAGCCGGGCGCCCATGACCCCGACCTTCTTGGAGGACGGTACGATGGCATGGCTCTTCGCGATGAGCTCCCGCATCGCATAGCCGCCCGGCACGTGCCAGAGCGCGCCGTGTTCGAGTTCTCCGTCCGTGCCCACGATCGCGCCCTTGCCATAGCTCGTGATCGCACCCGCATCGCCGCCGAGCGCATCGATGAGGTCCTGCGCCATCCTGAGCCCGAGGGGCTTGAGATCGTCCATGAAGGGGGTGAGCTCGGCCTCGAACCGCCCGGCGAACGGGTTGGCGATCACCGCGAGGCTCGCGCCGCGCTTGACGGGTGCGTCCGGAGGCGGGCCGAATTCGTGGTGGATCGTCTCCACGATCACCTGGGTCTTGCGGATCTGCGGGTCAGGCATGGGCGGGCAACTCCAGTTTCGTGCCGAGGATACGGATCTCCCCGCAAAGCGACAGGCAGGCTGCCGCGATCCATCCGCGCGCGCGGAACACCGCCGCGCAGGCCGCCCCCGCATCAAGCGCCGCGCCGATCTCCGCGGCGGAGAGCGTGCCGACGCCCGTGGTGACGGGACGCTCCCCCAGATCGCTGTCGGGGGCAAGCGCGACCGCGGGGCGGCGCTCGATGGTGGGATGACCAGGCAGATCAACGGCATTGGCAATAAGCGTCGCCGCCGCATCCGCCGCCGCGGCATCGCGCGCGAGCACCGTCACCGCATCGGCGATCCCGAGCGAGTGCGACCGCCCGCGCCAGCCGCTGGTGGCAATCCCGCCGATCCCGTCGCCCGCGCCGATCGCGATCCGCCCCGGCAGCGTCCGCGCAACGGGATCGTCGCAGAGGCCCACGCGGAGCGTGCCGCTGGCAAGCCAGATCGCGATGTCGCCGCCATTGTTGACGATGGCCCGCCTGAGACCGTGGCCGGGTACGAGCATCGCCGCAAGGACATGATCCGCGACGCTGCCCGCGACCGCCGCCATCGGCGTGACGAAAAGCGGCGCGAAGGGCCGGACGGCCCGAACCATCCGCCGCGCGACCGGCCCTTCGGGACGCGGCCCTCCGGGATGGCGCAGGCGCGGGAGCTCTTCGGCCAGGCGCGGCAGGATGTCGACGAAGACGCTTCGTGCGCGCGCGCCCGCCCCTCGCAAAGCCTCCTCGGGGCCTTCAAGCGTCACGTGAAGATCGATGGGCCCGTGAACGAGCCGGAGCCGCCGTCCGTCGGCAGACGCCATGGCCCTTGGCCCTTCGCGGAAGGCGGCGCTCATGCCCCCCGCCCTCGCGCAGGCCAGTAGGCGTCCGTGCCCCGGCGCTCCGACCGGCGGCCGGAGAGGCGGTGGTCGCTCTGGCGCGCCGCCGCACCCCCGAGCACGTCGGCGAGCGGCTGCACGTAATCCATGTGGCCGCCGAGCGCCGCGTAATCGGTAGCCGAGAGCGTGAACTCGATGGGCGCCACGAGCGCGGGGGTCGGCACGGAGCCGAAGGCGTTCTTCGGCATCCGCGTCACGTCGGCCATGAAGGTGATGCCGCCGCCCGGCCAGATCATCGCGGGCGCGCCGCCGACCGTCACCCGGGTCAGCGCCGATTGCACGGAACGGGTGAGGCGCACCGGGTTCTCCGTCACGCCCGAGCGCAGCGAGCCCCCTGCGCCCGCCATGAAGAGGACGGAGGCGAGCGCGGGTTCGCAATTCTCCGCGATCCGCTCCACCGAGGGTAGGAGGCGGTCGGGCATCTCGTGCCGAACGGGGCGGAGCTCCACGTCGAGTTCGTAATAGGCGGCCTGCTCTCCGGTCGTCGAGACCATGAGAAGGCTCAATCCCTCCCATGCGACGGCCGGCTTGAAATCGCCCAGGATCGCCAGCGGATCGGTGAGGTCGGTACCGCCCCAGCCCGTTCCCGGCTCCGCGACCTGGAAGTAGCGACCGGGCGTGGAGCGGCGGCCGTTGATGCGGATCCCCGTGGGCGCCCAGCCGATGACCTTGCCCGCCTGATGCTCGCTCATCACGCCGGTGATGTGATCGTCGACCACCACCACCTCGTCGACGAGACCCTTCCACTGCGCCGCGAACATGCCCACCGTGGCCGAGCCGCAGCCGACGCGCATCCGCTCCTCCCTCTGGCCGTTGACGATGGGCGCCTGCCCCGCCGCGACCTCGATCTCCGCGCCGCCGTCGATCTCGAGCGCGACCCGCTCCCCGTTGCACAGCGCGAGGAGCGTGGCGCAGGTAACGCGGCCTTCCGCCTTCGAGCCGCCGGTCAGGTGCTCCACGCCGCCGAGCGACAGCATCCGGCTGCCGTACTCGGAGGTCGTGACGTGGCCCACGACTTCTCCCTCGGCGCGCACGGCCGCGCATTCAGGGCCGAGATGCCGGTCGGTGTCGATCTTCACCTTGGCCCCGCAATAGGAGAAGATGCCTTCCGTCACGACGGTCACGGTATCGACGCCGTCGATCTCGGCCGCGACGATGAAGGGCGCAGGCTTGTAGTCGGGATAGGTCGTGCCGGCCCCGAGCGCGGTCACGAAATGCCTGTCGCCCGCCACGATCTCCCCGTCCCAGTCGCGTTCGAGGAAGGGAACGAGCTCCACCCCCTCCTCCGCGCTCTCGAGGATGGTGAGCGGATCGAGCCGGACCAGCTCGCCACCCTCGTTGGCGTAGCGGTCGCAGGCCCCGGAGCGACCCTCGGCGATGTAGCACATCACGGGACAGGCATCGCAGCGGATCTTCTCCGGCCTGGCCTTGGTCCTCGCGGTCCGGGGATCGGGGCTCGACGGCATGCTCCGGCCAGCGCTCCTGATGGCGAAACTCGTTTGCATACGAACGCACTTTCCGGGACCGCCTGTCAACACGTCACAACCGGGCAACTTTTCACCCGGCACGGATCGCCCGTTTTTCAGGCAATCGATCCCGACGCCGGGCCGGTCCCGGGCGCAGCGGCCGCACCCACCGCTCAAGGGCGTTGACAGGATTTCCGCGCGCGCTCATCGTCGGGAAAGGATCGTATGCATACGAACGGTTTTCTCGCTGGGGAGCCTTGGATGAGCCTCTATCGCCCCGCCACCCTTTCCGATGCGCTCCACCGGCTGGGCCAGGCGCCGGCGGCCCTCGTCGCGGGCGGGACGGACCTCTATCCCGCCCTGCGCGACGCCGCCCCGCCGTCCGCGATGATCGATCTGACCGGGATCGCGGATCTCGCCGGTATCGCGCGGGACGACGGAGGCTGGCGGATCGGCGCGGCCACGACATGGACGGGGATCGTCCGCGCCGCGCTTCCGCCGCTCTTCGACGGGTTGAAGGCGGCGGCGCGCGAGGTGGGCTCCCTCCAGATCCAGAACGCGGGCACGGTCGCGGGCAATCTCTGCAACGCCTCCCCCGCCGCCGACGGCATGCCGCCGCTCCTCGCGCTCGACGCGGAGGTCGAGATCGCGGGGGCCGCCGGGACGCGCCGTATGGCGCTTCGGGACTTCGTGACGGGCGTGCGGCAGACGGCCCTTGCCCCGGGGGAGATCGTGACTGCGATCCGCGTGCCCGACCGCCCCGGGCGAAGCGCGTTTCTCAAGCTCGGCGCGCGGCGCTATCTCGTCATTTCCATCGCCATGGTCGCCGCCCGCGTGGAGCTCGATGCCGAAGGGAAGCTCGCGGAGGTCGCCGTCGCAGTCGGCGCCTGCTCTTCCGTCGCGCGGCGATTGCCGGAACTCGAGCGACGGCTCGTCGGCCGGCGGGCCGACGAGATCGCGGGGATCGTGGCAGCGGCTCCGCTCGACGGCCTCGCCCCCATCGACGACATCCGCGCCACCGCGGCCTACCGGGTGGACGCGGCACGGACGCTCGTCGCACGCGCGCTCCTGCAAGCGGCGATACTTGCCTGATGTCGCTCGACGCGCCGCCCAACCGCCTCACCTTCCGCCTGAACGGCGCGGAGGTCGCGCTCGACGCCGATCCCGCCCGCCGCCTGTCCGACGTCCTGCGGGAGGTCGCGGGCGCGCGGGACGTGAAGGTCGGGTGCAGCGCAGGCGATTGCGGCACCTGCTCCGTCCTCGTGGGCGGCGTCGCGCTCTGCGCCTGCATGGTGCCCGCGGGACGCGCGGCGGGCGCGGAGGTGGAGACAGCGGCGGGGCTTGTCGCCCGCGATCCCCTGGCCCACCGTCTCGCGGTGGCGTTCCAGGCGCGGCAGGCGGCGCAATGCGGGATCTGCACGCCGGGCATGATGGTCTCCGCGATGGCCTATCTGCGCGCGGGCGGCACGGCGGACCCCGCGGCGGTGGAGGCGGCGCTCGCGGGCGTGCTCTGCCGTTGCACCGGGTATCGCAAGATCGTCGCCGCGGTCTCGGACGTCGCCGCAGACCGGGCGCCCGACGTGCCGTCCGAGGGTTCCGTGGGCGCCCCGGTGCCACGTGTCGATGGCTGGCCCAAGGTCGCGGGGAAGGAGCTTTTCGGCGACGACGTCGCGCCCGCGGATGCGCTTCTCGCTCGCGCCGTTCGTTCGCCGCATCACCGTGCGCGCTTCGCCTTCGGCGATCTCGAAGGCTACCGCATCGCCGCGGGCCTCGATCTCGTCCTGACCGCCGCCGACGTGCCCGGAGAGAACCGGTTCGGCGTCATTCCGGGCTTCGAGGATCAACCGGTAATGGCCAGTAGGGAGGTGCGGTTCAGGGGCGAGGCGGTGGCCTGCCTCGTGGGCACTCGCGCCGCACTGGATGCGGCGCCTCCCCCACCCGTCGAGTGGACCCCCCTGCCCCATGCGCTCGAACCGGAAGACGCGGGCATAGGAGAGTCGCTCCACGCGGACCGCGCGGGCAACGTGATGGCCACGGGCCGCGTGCGGCGCGGCGATCCCGAGACCGCCCTCGCGGAGGCCGCGTATGTGGTCGAGGGGCGCTTTTCCACCGGCTTCGTGGAGCACGCCTATATCGAGCCCGAAGCCGGTTTTGCCCGACGCGTGGGCGACCGGATCGAGATCGGCTGCTGCACACAGGCCCCCTACATGAACCGCGACGGGGTCGCGCGGATCCTCGGGATCGCGCCAGAGGCGGTGCGTATCGTGCCCACGGCCACAGGCGGCGGCTTCGGCTCCAAGCTCGACCTCACCACGCAGCCCTTCGTGGCCATCGCCGCGTGGAAACTCGGCCGCCCGGTCCGCATGTGCCTCACCCGTATCGAATCCATCCAGTCGACCACCAAGCGGCATCCGTCGCGGACCCATATGCGGATCGGCGCGGATGCTGATGGACGGATCACCGGCGCGATATTCGACGGCGTCTTCAACACCGGCGCCTATGCGAGCTGGGGGCCGACCGTGGCGACGAGGGTGCCGATCCACGCCTCGGGCCCCTACCGCACGCCCGCCTTTCTCGCCACGAGCGCCGGGATTCATACCAATTGCGCCCCCGCGGGTGCCTTCCGCGGCTTCGGCGTGCCGCAATCGGCCGTGGCGCAGGAGAGCCTCTACGATCTGCTCGCCGAACGGCTAGGGATGGACCGGCTCGCCTTCCGGCGGCTCAATTGCCTGAGGGACGGCGATCCGACCGTCACGGGCCAGGTCTTCGAGACCGGCATGGGCATCGCCGCCTGCTTCGACGCGCTGGAGCCGCACTGGACCGCGGCGCTGGCGGCGGCCGAGGCGGCCAATGCCGTTCCGGGTCCCGTGCGGCGGGGCGTCGGGATCGCGGCGGGCTGGTACGGCTGCGGCAATACCGGCCTGTCGAACCCCTCCACCATCCGCGCCGGGATCACGGCCGACGGCATCGTCCGCCTGCACCAGGGGGCCACCGATATCGGTCAGGGCTCCAACACCGTCATCGCGCAGATTTTCGCCCAGGCGCTCGGCGTGCCGCTTGCCGCCGTGGAGCTCGTCGGCCCCGACACCGACCTCACCCCCGATGCCGGCAAGACCTCGGCAAGCCGGCAGACCTTCATCACCGGCAACGCCGCGCGGGCCTGCGGCGCGGCGCTCCGGACGCAGATCCTGCGTCTCGGCAATGTATCCAAAGTCGCCACGATCGTACTCGGCCCCGGTTCCATCGCGCTCGAAGAAGGCGGCACGCGGCGGCGGATCGATCTCACTGCCACCGGCGGCTCCTATGCGATCGAGGCCACGGGGAGCTACGACCCGCCCACGGGACCGCTCGACGCCGACGGACAGGGCGCCCCCTACGCGATCTTCGGCACCGCCGCGCAGATGGCCGAACTCGACGTGGATACCGAGCTCGGGACCGTGACACTCCTCAAGTTCCGCGCCGCCCACGATGTCGGGCGGGCGATCAATCCGCTGCTCGTCGAAGGTCAGGTCGAGGGCGGCATCGCGCAGGGCATCGGCATGGCGTTGATGGAGGAATTCATCCCCGGCCGGACGGAGAACCTGCACGACTACCTCATCCCAACGGTGGGCGACGTCCCGCCCATCGACACCATCATCGTCGAGAGCGGCGATCCGCACGGCCCCTTCGGGGCCAAGGGCCTGGGCGAGCATTGCCTGATCCCGACCGCACCCGCGATCCTGAACGCCATCGCGCATGCCACGGGCGCGCGGATCCACGACCTGCCCGCAACGCCCGACCGGGTGCGCGCGGCCATCCTCGCGGCCCGCGAATGAGTGCGCCGACCGGCGCCGTGGCCGGGATCGATGTCGGCGGCACCTTCACCGACCTCGTCCATTACGACCCCGCCTTGGGCGTCCGCCTCGCCAAGGTACCGACCACGCTTGAGAACCAGGCCCTGGGCGTGCTCGCCGCCCTCGATGCGGCGGGGGTGGATGCGGCGGCGCTCGACCTCATCGTGCACGGCACTACGACGACGACGAACGCGGTTCTCGAGCGGCGGCTCTGCCGTACCGGGCTCATCACCACCGAGGGGTTCCGCGACGTGCTGGAGCTCGGCCGCCGGACCCGGCCGCGCGCCTACGGAATGTCGGGCACGTTCCGCCCGCTCATCCCCCGCGACCTCAGGATCGAGATCCCCGAGCGGATGGACGCCCGCGGAGAGGTCGTGACGCCGCTCGACGAGGACGCGCTCCGCGCCGCGATGGCGCAGCTGCTCGAGGCGGGCTGCGAGGCGCTGGTCATCCATTTCCTCCACGCCTATGCCAATCCCGCCCACGAGATCCGGGCGGGCGAAATCGCGGCGGAGGTTTGGCCCGGCAGCAACGTCACGATGGGCCATGCGCTTCTCAGCGAAAGCCGGGAATTCGAGCGTGGCGTGACGGCCGCCGTCAACGCCTCTGTCCAGCCGCTCCTGCGCCGCTACGTGGAGAACCTCGCGGACCGGCTGGCCGAGCGGGGCTATGCCAACGACCTCCTCGTCATGAACGGTAACGGCGGCATGGTGTCGGCAAGGATCGTCGCGCACGAGGCCGCGAAGACGGTGATGTCGGGGCCCGCGTCCGGCGTAATGGCCGCCGCGTATACCGGGCGGCGGGCCGGGATCCCCGACCTCCTCACCTACGACATGGGCGGCACCTCCACCGACGTCGCGATGATCCGCGGCGCCGATCCGGCCGTGAGCCACGAGATCGAGATCGAATACGCGATGCCCATACACCTTCCCATGGTGGATGTCCGCACGGTGGGCGCGGGCGGCGGGTCGATCGCGCGGGTGAACGCGGCGGGCCTGCTGGAGGTCGGACCCGAAAGCGCCGGCTCCGTCCCCGGCCCGATCTGCTACGGCCGCGGTGGGACATTGCCCACCATCTCCGACGCGAACATGCTGCTCGGGCGGATGGATCCCGCGCGGCTCGATGCCACGCCGGAGCGGGTGACGATGGAGGGCATCGCCTCCGCCTTCGCCGCGCTCGGGGCTTCGCTTGGGCTCGACGCCACGCAGGCCGCGGCGGCGGTCCTTATGATCGCCAACGCGAAGATGGCCGATGCCGTGCGGATGGTCTCGATCTCCCTGGGCGAGGATCCCCGCGATTTCGCCCTCTTCGCCTTCGGCGGCGCCGGCCCGCTCCACGCCACGGCCATCGCGCGGGAATTGGGCGTGCCGCGCGTCCTCGTCCCGGCGCGGCCCGGGATCACGAACGCCCTGGGATGCGTGGTGGCCGATCTGCGCCACGACTTCGTCAACACGGTCAACCGGCCCCTCGACGCGGTCGACATCGAGGCGGTGCACGCGCTCTTCGCGCAGCAGATCGAGGCGGGCCGCGCGGCCATCGCGGCGGAACGGGTGGCGGTTTCGGACGTCCGCATCCTCTCCTCCGTCGACATGCAGTTCATCGGCCAGACTCACCTCCTGCGGGTTCCGCTCGAAACCCCGAGCCCCAGCCTGGAGACGCTCCGTGACCTTTTCTCGGCCGCCTATTTCCGCCGCTTCCAGGTGGAACTGCCGGAGATCCGGCCCGCCCTGGTCAACGTCAACACCTCCGTGATCGGGCGACGGCCGGAGATCGACCTCGCCGCGCTGATCGACTCTGCGGGACGTCGGGCGACGCTCGCGGAGGCGAAGACCGGGACGCGCCGCGTCTGGTTCGACGGCTGGCGGGTGGTGCCGGTCTACCGGCGCGAACACCTCCCCGCTGACGCGGTCCTCGAGGGTCCCGCCATCGTCGAGCAGATGGACACCACCCTCGTCCTTGGCCCCGGCGAACGCGCGAAACAGGACACGGACGGCAACCTCGTCGTCACGCTGGGGTCGGCGTGACCCCCTCCCCTTCCCCCGCCAGTCAAACCAGGCGCCAGGCGCCCCGGCCCCCGAGCCGGGGCCTCGCGCCCCCTGCCCCGCGGAGAGCCGCATGAGCCTCGATCCCGTCACCCTGTCGGTCATCCAGTCGGGTCTGCAGCAGGTCTGCGACGAGATGGACCTCTCCTTCTCCCGCGCGGCCTTCTCTCCCGTCATCGCGGAGGCGAACGACCGATCCGACGGCATCTATTCCGCCGTGGACGGCAGCCTGATCGCGCAGGGCTCCCAGGGCCTGCCGGTCTTCGTCGGCACGATGCAGGCCTCCACGGCGACGCTCATCGAGATGATCGCCGACGGACGGGTCGCGGCGCCCGAGCCCGGCGACGTCTACATCGTCAACGATCCCTATCTCGGCGGCACGCATCTCATGGACGTGCGCTTCGCCATGCCGGTCTGGCGCGACGGCGCGATCTTCTGCTGGCTGTCGAATACCGGGCACTGGCCCGATACCGGGGGCGCGGTGCCCGGTGGCTTCTCCGCCTCGGCCACCGCGGTCGAACAGGAAGGCCTCCGCCTGCCGCCCGTCCGCCTCTTCAAGCGCGGGACGCTCGATCCGGAGATCTACGCGATTATCTGCTCCAACATCCGCGTGGCCGACCAGCGGATCGGTGACGTCAAGGCGCAGGCCGCCGCGCTCTATGTCGGGCGGGCGCGGCTCGAGCGGCTACTCGACCGCTACGGCGACGCCACAGTGACCGAGGCAATCGCCGAGCTGCGCCGACGCGCCGCCGAGCAGATGCGCGCCAACGTGGCGCTGATCGCGCCCGGCACGTATCGTGCCTCCGCCTGGATCGACAGCGACGGCGTGGTGGACGAACCGCTCGAGATCCGGCTTGCCGTTACCGCGCATGGCGACAGGCTGACATTCGACTTCACGGGCTCCTCGCTGCCCTGTGCTGGGCCGATGAACTCCGTCATCGCGACGACCGTAAGCTCGGTCTATCTCGCCATGCGCCACATCTTCCCCGACGTGCCGATCAGCGCGGGCGCCTTCGAGCCCCTCGAGATCCTGCGCCCCGAGGGGACGTTCCTCGACGCGCGCTATCCCCGCCCCGTCTCAGGTTGCGCGGCGGAGGTGAGCCAACGCATCGCGGAGGCCGTCTTCGTGGCCCTCGCCCCTGCCCTGCCGGACCGGATCACCGCTGCGCCCGCCGGCACGTCCGGCAACTTCGCCCTCGGCGGAGAGATCGCCCAGGAGGGCCGCTCCTACGTGATGTACCAGATCTCGGGCGGCGGCTACGGCGGCTTTGCGGGCGGCGACGGCATTTCCAACGGCTGCTCCACCATCGGCATCTCGAAGGCGCCACCTGTGGAGATCATGGAGCAGCAATTCCCTGTCCTCTACCGCCGCTACGCGCTGCGCGAGGGGTCTGGCGGGGCCGGCACGCATCGCGGAGGGTTCGGTCTCGACTACGAGGTGGAACTCCTGCGGGGAACGGCGCTGGCGAGTTTCGTGATGGATCATGGCCGGACCGGGCCGCAAGGCATCTTCGGCGGCGCCGACGGAACGGTTAACGAAGTCCGGATTAGCCGCAACGGGGAGACCTTCGTGCCCCCGCACCTCTCGAAGGCCCAGAACATCCCCCTCCTGCCTGGCGACAGGGTCCGCGTGGGCACACCCGGCGGAGGGGGCTATGGCGAACCATGGAAACGCGACCCGGTCGCCGTCGCGGAGGACGTCCGGCTGGGGTATTTCTCGACGATTGCGGCGAGCGAACTCTTCGGCGTGGTTATCGACGAATTCGGAGCCATAGACATCGCTGCAACGAAGGCTAAGCGAAATCGTATCGAAGGGGTGCGTTGACGTAAGGTCAATCTGCCTCGACGGCACGGCTATCCCCGACGATCTCGACCCGCCGCATCGGGCCGATCTCCGCCTCGATCGCGGCATCCAGAACCGGTCCGAGACGAGTCTTCACATAATGGGCCATGAACCGCGACGGTGCGCGGAGCGTGACGCAGCAGCCGGTATCCGAGACGTAATCTAGAGGCGCAATCCAGTGTTGGTAGATTGCGGGATCGTGTCGCCTAAGCCGGTCACGGACGGCGCCCCATGGACTTGTCGTCTTTTCTTCCGGGATCGGGGTCGGCGTTTGTAGGTTCTCCGCAGCGGTGACCGGATGCTCGGCCAACATCCTTTCCGTGAAGTCGGGGCCGATCAATGGCCAGAATTGCGCGCTTCGGTGCCAAATTTCGGAGAGGTCCAGTCGGTAGGCCCCGACCCGGCCCCGTGACGGTGCGCGGGACCGGATCACCAGCCGCTCCGCGATCCATGTCCGGACTTCGCGTTTGGCTGTCCGCTCGGTCACGCCCCAAATCCGCGCCATCTCCGCCTGACCGATCGAGAGTTCGTTCGCTTTCCAATTGTATCGCGCTGTTACCACCGAAAGCAGCCGGAGCAGGGATATCCGCATCTGTCGCGGGCCATGTAGTCCGAGGAGGCTCAGGGCGGTCAGGAGGTCGTATTTTCTCGCGCCGGCCTGCGGACCGGTCAACGGTTTGATGAACATGCTCGTCCCGCGTTATCTTTGGTTCGACGTCTTCGGCGCCGATTCCCGTTTCTGGATACAGCAAGCCGTGTTTCCCGCTTTCTGTCAATCCCCGGAGAAAGACGGGATTACTGATCCTCACTCTTATTCGAAGAAATCGGTGAATTTGGTGAAGGGGGACGCCTATATGTCCCCCAATCAGCCCTTCTCTGTCCCCCGCATTCTAAAGAACACCTGAATTTTCCCGTTATTGCTTAGTCGGCTTCGAAAACGCGGTAATCCGTTTTCGCGGTTTTATGGTTTTAGAAATCGCGTTATTCCTTGGCAGGAGCAGAAATAACAAGAGATCGCCATGAGAGACCATACCGATCTGCAGCAGATGAACGAGCGCAGCCTGTCGCAACAGGCTGCCGTGCGCCGCGCGACCTTCAGTCCGGGAGAGGTCAAGGAGCTCAGGGCCTTCTCGATCTGGGAGATCAGCCAGTTCATGTTCGATATCCCGGCCGATACACTGAGAAAGAAACTCGCCGATGATCCCTCCCTTCCCCAGGGGGAGACCGAGGCCGATGGGCGTCAGCGTTGGTTCACTCTGCAGGAGATCATCCAGCTGCGCCGTCGTCTGCGGTTCCGCGGCAAGCCCCTCCTGCCCGAGCGTCCGAAGGGGCGCGCGATGCGGGTCGCTGTGTCGAACTTCAAGGGTGGCGTCGGCAAGACGGTCGTGGCTCAGCACCTCGCCCACGCCTCTGCCCTCGACGGCTACCGCGTCCTTTGCATCGACTTCGATCCGCAGGCGACGTTGACGCACTCTATGGGCCTTGTCGAGGTCCGTGAGTGGAACACGGTCTGGGGCATCATGTGCCGCGATCTCTGCCGGGAAGCCGACCGGATCACGGCCTCCTACGACGATCCCGACGATTGCCCCTACCCCTCCGCCGACGAGCTGCCGGAGGATGTTCAGTCGATCGGCGCGCAGCGGTTCCAGGACTTCATCCAGCCCACGTGCTGGCCCACGATCGACATCATTCCGTCCTGCGCCAACGCGGCCTTCGTGGAGTTCGCCTCCGCGCAATACCGCGCGCTGCACAAGGCCTGGAGCTTCTTCGGCTGCGTGGCCCGCTATCTCGATGAATTGCCCGACGACCAGTACGACGTGATCATCTTCGATTGCCCCCCGGCGATCGGCTATCAATCCCTCAACGCCGCCTTCGCCTCCGACATCCTCTATATCCCGTCGGGCCCGGGCTATTGGGAATACGACAGCACGACGAGCTATCTCGGGCAGCTCGGGGACGCGATGGCAGACATCTCGGAGGGGTTCTCGGGATTGGCGGAGGATGCCGGGCTCGATCTCCCGAAGCGTTTCCGTGACATCCGTCTTTTGATGACGCGGTTTGAGGCGAGCAATCCGCTTCACGACGCGATGCTCGATGCGTTCCGCAATGTGTTCGGCGCGGATGTCTGCGCACATCCCGTCGAGATGACCCGTGCTGTGGAGCAATCGGGGCGGTTCCAAATGTCGGTCTACGAGCAAGATTATCGCCATATGACGCGGGAGACGTGGAAGCGCGCACGCCAGAGCTTCGACCGGTCCTACCAGGAGTTCAAGGCGACGTTGCTGACGGCCTGGAAGGCGAACGTGAAGGAAGAGGAGCGTGCACTATGAGTTCCAGAAACAAGTTCGGTTTTGGCCCGCTCGATCCGGGTTCGACGGCCTCTCGTCGGGATCGTGGCGTCGGGCCGATGGGCGCCGCGGTACGCGAGGCGGCCGAGGACCTTCACGCCAGCACCGAGGCCAAAGTGGAGCAGCGGCGGCGGAACGCGGAGGATGCGAAAGCCTTCCGTGCCGCGCGCGAAGCCGGTCGGGTCCTTGTGTCGCTGCCGCTCGACCGGATTGGAACGGACGATCTTCCGCGTGACCGTCTGGAACTCGAAGCCGTCGCGGTCTCCGACGAGATGGAGGAATTGAAGGCATCGATCCGGGCGCGTGGCCAGAAGGAGCCGATCGAGGTCTACGAGGACGAGCTGGGTGGCTACCAGCTCAAGAAGGGCTGGCGGCGTCTGACGGCGCTGCGGCAGCTGCATGTCGAGACTGGGGACAGATCGTTTTCCGAGGTCGTCGCACGGATCGAAGCGGGTGAGTCACAGCGTATCGCGCGTTATATCGACATGGTTGAGGAGAACGTCGTCAGGGAGGATTTGACCTTCGCGGAGATGGCTCAGGTCGCCATTACTGCCGCTGCCGATCCGGGTACGGGTGAGGGCGATGCGGATGCGATGGTCGGGCGGCTCTACACGGCACTGCACAAGACCAAGCGTTCCTACATTCGCAGCTTCGTATCCGTTCTCGAAACCTTGGGGGACGACCTCCGGTGGCCCAAGGCGGTCAAGCGTGATCTCGGGGTCGAGGTTGCGCGCACGCTGAAGGGGTCGTCCGATATTCCGGCGCTGCGCACGGCGCTCTCTGGCTGTAGCGATCCGGAGGCCCAGAACAGGATCCTTGGGGAGTTCGTCAGCGTATCGAAGCGCAGCACCACGCCTGATCGACCCGCCGCCTCGCGCCCGAAGCTCGAATTTCATCTAGGCGCGACGAAGGTGACTGCTCGACAGGGGGAGTGCCGGATCGTCAGCCAGGATAACTTTGCTGAGATTTCACGCGAGCGTTTAGAGCGCGCCGTCAAAGCGTTCGAGCGGGAGCTGCGAGCGGGATCCGGCGGGAAGTCCTGAGATAGTCGGGCGTTACCGAGCGGTAACCGGCGGGATCCTGTCGGTTACCGCTCGGTAACGGCCTACATACTGGTTCGCCGCGATCATTCTTGCAATAAGTCGCATTATGACCTACATCATGACCAACATGGAGTATGAGATGCAGGTATCCATCGCCGACGCCAAGGCAAGTTTCGCCGAACTGATCCGCCGGGCGGAGGCGGGCGAGGAGATCGAGCTTACGCGGTATGGCCGTCCTGTTGCCCGGCTAGTGCCGAACGCCATGACTGGTCGGGGCAGGGGGCTCGTGGGGTGTCTCGCGGGACGGTTCGACGCTCCCGACCTCTATGACGGCGATGCGGAAATCGCAGCGCTGATTGGGGATGGCCCGATCGCGCCGCGATGAGGCTCCTTCTTGATACCCATATCCTGCTATGGGCGGCCCTTGACGACGCGCGGCTTCCCGCGGGGATCCGCGAGGTGCTCACGGCCCCCGGAACGGAGCTCCATGTCAGCGCGGCCTCCGTCTGGGAGGTGGCGATAAAGCGCTCGATCGGAAAGCTGTCCGTACCGGACGACCTCTTCGACACCGTCCGGGCGGAGGGGGTCGTTCCGCTTGCCATCACCTGGGCGCATGCCAGAGCCGCCGGGAGGTTGCCGCGGCACCACGCGGATCCGTTCGACCGAATGCTGATCGCGCAGTCCCGGCTGGAAGGGCTTCGACTGGCCTCGGCGGATGCGCAGATATCGCTCTACGACGTCGATCTGTTGAGCGGCTGACCGCCGGGCAGAGCGCTTTGCGGGGCCCCGATCCCTCCCTATATGAGTTCGGTTCGGACGGATGGACAGGGATCGGTGATGGGATACGTCAAGACAGGCATATTGATGGCGGCGATGACCGCGCTCTTCATGGGGCTCGGCTATCTCCTAGGCGGGTCAACGGGGATCGTGATCGCCTTCATCGCTGCGGCCGGGATGAACGTCTTCTCGTGGTGGTCGTCGGACAAGATGGTGCTCCGGATGCACAACGCGCGGCCAGTCGCGCGCGGCGATCGCAGCGGCATCTACGATCTCGTGGCCGATCTGGCGAAAAACGCCGGGCTGCCCACGCCTGCGGTCTACATCCTCGAAACGGAGCAGCCCAACGCCTTCGCCACCGGGCGGAACCCGGAGAATGCGGCCGTCGCCGTGACGACGGGCCTTATGCGTTCGTTGAGCCGGGAGGAGATCGCGGGCGTCATCGCCCACGAGCTCGCCCATATCCGCAACCGCGACACGGCGATCATGACCGTGACGGCGACATTCGCCGGTGCGATCTCGCTTCTTGCGAACTTCGCCTTCCTCTTCGGTGGGCGACGCGAGAACGGCATGGGGATCGTGGGCACGCTCGCGATGATGATCCTCGCCCCGCTCGCCGCGGCGCTCGTCCAGATGGCGATCAGCCGGACGCGTGAATACGCCGCCGACAAGGCTGGCGCGGAGATCTGCGGCCATCCGCTCTGGCTCGCTTCCGCGCTCGAACGGATACAGGTCGGCGCGTCGCGGATCGACAATCACGCGGCGGAGCGCAATCCGGCGACGGCACACATGTTCATCATCAATCCGCTGCACATGCACGGGCACGACAACCTCTTCTCCACCCACCCTGCGACGGAGAACCGGGTGGCAGAATTGCGACGGATGGCGGAGGCGGGCGTGGGCGCCCGCGCACGGGCCGAGACGGTCGCCTCCCGCGTTCCGTCCACCGGCAAACGGTCCCACCCGAAGGGACCCTGGAGCTGAACCGATCCGCGATGCGGCGGGGCAGGGGAGGGGGCCTGCTCAGTCGTCGAGCTTGTCCATCGCGCGTCCCACGGTGAAGCCGTGGAGCAGGGTCGAAAGCAGGATGGTCAGCCCCACCAGCGACCAGAGCTGGTCCTCGTTCACGAACTCGATATGGCTACCCGCGTAGCAGAGGTAGTAGATCGAGCCGATGCCGCGGACGCCGTAGACGGCGACGACGAGCCGGTCGCGCCCGCGCAGCCGACTGCCCATGAGCGAAACCCAGGCGGCGCCGGGCCGGATCACGACAATGAGCAGCAGCGCGATGAGGAAGTGGGTCCAGTTGAGGTCGGCGAAGAGCAGCGGCAGGACGCCCCCGAGGGCCACGAGGAGCAGCGCCATCAGCGCGTGTTCCACCGTCTCGCAGAAATCGTGCAGCGCGCGGTGGAAGACATGCTCGCTCTCCACGCGGCGCAGCGTCAGCCCCATCACGGCGACGGCGATGAACCCGTAACCCTCTGCGAGTTCCGTCGCGCCGTAGCAGAGTAGCACGCCCGCGAGCGCCACGATGCCAGAAGCGGTATCGGCGAGCACCGCTCTCCGCGGGATCGCGAAGAGCACCTTGCCGAGCGCCCAGCCCGCGACGATGCCCGCCGCGGTGCCCATCGCGGTGCGGTAGAGAAGGTCGATCCCGATCCAGGTCGCGCCCCAGTCGCGGATTCCCACGCCCTCGATGGCGACGAGCAGTCCCAGATAGACGAAGGGAAAGGCCAGCCCGTCGTTCAGCGCTGCCTCCGTCGTCAGGGTGAAGCGGACCGGATGCTCGATCCCCTCATGCGGAGGTCCGACCTGCACGTCGGCGGCAAGGACGGGGTCGGTCGGGGCCAGCACCGCCCCGAGCAGGATCGAACCGGCCACCGTCATGCCGACGAGCGAATGGCCCATCACCGCCACGGCGGCGATGGAGAGCGGCATGGCGAGCACGAGCATGCGGGCCGTCGGTCCCCAGAGGGAGCGGGTCAGAGGTGAATCGATCCGCAGGCCGGTGGCGAAGAGGGCGACGATCACCGTGATCTCGCTCGCACGCTCCCAGACCAGCGGCTGGGATCGCGGATCGGGCAGCAGGGCGATGTCGGGAACGGCCCAGTGGCAGAGCATACCGAAGAGGATCAGGAGCGGCGGCGCCGCAGGCTCCCGGTTCGACACGAAGCGCGGCAGCCAGTAGGCCATCAGGACCACCGCCCCGATCAGGACGAGAAGGAGGTGGTAGGGCGCGAATTCGAAGAATGGCTCGTTCGGCATCGGCTCCCCCTCGGTCGGGCCCGCGACACGGCCGCCGGCCCCCGAGGTGTAAGCGAATTTACCCTGCCGTCAAAGCCTTGCCCCGATCCGCGTGCCGGGCAGGCCTCACGGCGCGGGCCATGCCTCCTCGTGATAGGCGCTGTGCCAGAACATCCATTCGTGCCAGACGGAGGCGGCATAGGCCGCCTGCATCGCCCGGCGCAAAGGCGCGTCGCCCGCGGCCGCGAGGCGATCGGTGAGCGCGAGCATGGCCCGCACCGCCTCGCCGAACTCTTCTCCGGCATAGGTGTCGATCCAGGCGCGGTAGGGATGATCCTTCACGGCTGTATCCTGGATCGCATGGCCCACGTCGTAATAGATCGAGAAGCACGGCAGGAGCGCCGCGACCGCGACCGGGAACGGATCGATCGCGGCGGTGCGCAGCAGGAAGTTCACGTAATGGTCGCAGGCACGCGAGGGCGGCGTCGCCTCGTACATCTCCGGCGTCACCCCGTAGAGTTCCATGTAGTGCCCGTGCAGGCCCCGCTCGACCAGGATCGCGCCGTTGGCGCTCCCGGAGAGCTGCGCGATCGCGGGCGGATCGGAGGCGCGGGCGGCGGCCATGGCGAGGCCGCGCGCGAACCCTTCGAGGTAATGCGCGTCCTGCACGATGTAGCCGCGAAAGACCTCCGGCCGCAGCGCGCCGCTCGCGAGATCGGCGTTGAAGGGCATCGTCAGGATCGTCTCCTGCAGCGTGGCTGTCGCGGCCTTGGCCTCATCGGTGAAAGTCATCTCGGTCCTCCGTGATCGTCGCGCCAGAGCGCGTGGAAATGATGGGTGGGCCCATGCCCGCTCCCGACCGAAAGCGCGCTCGCGGCGGCGATGGCGGCACTGACATAGGCTTTCGCGCGCTCCGCCGCCTCGGGCAACTCGCGCCCGTGCCCGAGTTCGGTCGCGAGCGCGGAAGAGAGCGTGCAGCCTGTCCCGTGGGTGTTGCGTGTATCGGTCCGGGGCGCAGAGAGGACCATCTCTCCCGTCTCCGTCAGAAGGAGGTCGATGGCGTCCTCTCCGTCGAGATGGCCGCCCTTCATCAGGATCGCGGCAGGCCCGAAGCCGCGGAGCGCGTGGCCCTGCGACCGCATCGCCTCGATATCGCGCGCGGGGCTCTCGCCCAGCAGATCGCCCGCTTCGGGCAGGTTCGGCGTCAGGAGCGTCGCGCGGGGCAGAAGCTTCTCGCGCAGCGCCCCGACGGCCTCTTCCTCGAGCAGCCGGTCGCCCCCCTTGGCCACCATGACCGGGTCGAGAACGATGGGCGCGTCGAGCCCCTCAAGCGCCGCGACGACGGCCACGATCACCGACGCGTCGCCGAGCATGCCGATCTTCACGGCATCGATGCGGATGTCGTCCCGGATCGCCGCGATCTGCGCCGTCACCATTCCGGGGTCGACCGGCTGGACTCGCATGACGCCGCACGTGTTCTGCGCCGTGAGTCCGGTGAGCGCGGCCATGGCATAGCCGCCATTGGCCGAGATCGCCTTGATGTCGGCCTGGATGCCGGCGCCGCCCGAGGGATCGGATCCGGCGATGGCGAGAATGTTGGGGATCATGTCTTCCTCCATTGTGCGAAGATGGCCCGTGCAGCGCGTTCCGGGTCCGGAGCGCGGGAGATGGCGGAGACGACGGCCATCCCCGCGCAACCGCTTCGCCGCACCGCCCCCGCATCCTTTGCGGCAAGTCCGCCGATCGCGAGGCAGGGCAGGGGGGTCGCGGAGACGATCCGGGCCAGCCCTTCGAACCCGATCGGGACCGCGTGGTCGGGTTTGGAGGCCGTGGCGCGCACGGGACCGATGCCGAGGTAATCGACCGTACCGGGCGGGATCGCGCCGATCTGATCGACCACCTGCACGGAAAGGCCGAGGATCATGTCGCGGCCGATCCGGTCGCGGATCGCGCCGATATTTCCATCCCCCTGTCCGACATGGAGCGCGGGGGCGCCAAGGGCGCGGGCAATCTCCACGCGGTCGTTGACGACGAGCTTCGCGCCATGGGAAGCGATCCGCTCCGCGATCTCTCGGGCGAGGGCCGCAAAGGCATCGTCGGGCAGCGTCTTGTGGCGCAGCTGGATCCAGCTTGCGCCCCCGCGCGCCGCGGCCTCCGCCTGATCGGGCAGGGAAAGGGGGGCGTCGGCATCGGTGACATAGCAAAGCGCCGGGATCATGCCGGATCGATCCGGGCACGGGCATCGAGCGTGCCGGGCTCCATCGCGTGGAGCGCGTCGAGAAGGTTGACCTGCAGGCTGCCCGGACCCCGCGCGCCTTCGGCCGCGATCTCGCCCGCGACGCCGAAACAGGCGAGGGCGGCGAGCGTCGCCTCGAAGCGGGGGCCGCCCGCGACGAAGGCCGCGACGAGCCCGGTGAGTGCGCAGCCGAGCGCAGTCACCCGCGGCATCAGGGGATGACCGTTCGCGACCCGCGCGGCCCGTTCGCCATCGGTCACGAAATCGACGGGACCGGTGACGGCGACGACCGCGCCGGTCCGCCCGGCAAGCGCGCGCGCCGCGTCTTCGGCAGCGGCAACCGCGTCGCTCGCATCCGCGCCCCGGCCCTGGCTCTCCAATCCCGCGAGCGCGCGGATCTCGGAGGCGTTGCCACGGATCACGCAGGGCCGTTCCGCGAGCAGTCCCCGGGCGGTCTCCTGCCGGAACGCCGTCGCACCGACGGCCACGGGGTCGAACACCCAGGGCGTGCCGGCCGCCCGCGCCGCGGCGGCGGCAAGCGGCATGGCCTCCGCCGTCCGGCCATCGATCGTCCCGATATTGATCGCGAGCGCATCGGCCATCGCGGCGAAGCCCGGCGCTTCCTCCCGCGCATGGACCATCGCCGGAGACGCCCCGGCGGCGAGAAGCACGTTGGCCGCGACGTTCATCGCCACGTAGTTCGTGATGTATTGCACGAGCGGTGCATCGCGGCGCACCCGCTCGAGATGGCGGGATGGATCGTCCATTATCACCTCCCAATGACGGGGAGGGACGATGGACCGCGGCTCGGGTCCGTGTCGCGCCTTCCTCCGCCGGTATGATCCGGTTCAGGTTCAAAGGGTGCGTCTCAACCCGGCGGTCGCCGGATGCCCCTGTCGCATCGGAAGGCGTTTCATGCCCTGTCGGCGTTGTCAATCTCTGCCCGCAGGGTCGGTCACGTGCATGACCCTCTCCGTCCGCGCGGCTCTGGTCGGACCGGGCAATCTCGCGCATCCTGCGCGCGGTGGGTGACGCATGGAGGGGATTCGTGGCGCCGACGATCCGACGGATGAACGAAGCCGACCTGATCCGTCCCGTGCCGGAGTGAGGACCGTGGACGAGAAGAAGGCGGCGGCCGCGATTGCCGTTCGGGAGGATATCGACGCCTTCGTCGCGCGACATTTTCGGCTTGCCGGGACCTTGCGTCTGCACAGCGCGGCGCTCGGCTGGGACCTCTTGCGCGCGCCGCTTAACGTGGCGCTCGCACCCGTCTATCTGCTGACGGGGATCGCGGCGCTCCTCGCACGGCTCGTCCGTCTCCGGCGGCTCGGCGATTGGCTCGCCGCGCGGCGCATCCTGCTGCCGACTTCCGTGTCGCGGGCGGTCCAGTCGCGGATCGAGGCGGAGCTCTTGAAGGCCGCGCCCCTCTCCGAAGAAAGCCGCCGGATCATCGCCGACTACACCGCCGTGCGTTCCGCGGTGGCGGAGATCACGACATCGCTCATCGTCCTCTCCGCGGGGCTCGCGCTCTTCGGCACGGCGACGCCGGGCATCGCGTCGCTCGCGCCGTCCGTATCGGAATACGTCGTTCATGCCTCGGCGGTGGAGAACTTCCCTCTCGGCGTCCGGCTCGGACGGGTCTGGTATGGCACGTTCCCGGTCAGCCAGCCGCTCTGGTTCGTGCTCGCGACGGGTTTCGGGCTCGCGATGATCGCCTCGGTCGTGACCACCTTCGCAGGCATCATCGCGGATCCGGTCCAGGCGAGGCTCGGCATCCATCGCCGTCGCCTCCTGACCTTGATGACACGTATCTCGGCGACGGAGGGTCGCCCCGCGGGGATCGCGCCCGAACATATCCTCGCCCGCTTCGCCGACCTCACCGACGCCGCGATCAGCGCGCTGCGCTTCTTTCGGCCGTGAGGCCCGCGGCGTCCGTCAGGCGCGCCGGTCGTCTCGCCGCAGAAAATATTGCCATGATCCGCTCGTCTTTGCCCATAACGACCATTTGGTTAGCCGACTGTCAGCAAGAGGCAATTCGGCGGCGACTTCCCGGTAAGTGCTATCGCGGGAGTGATGGAGCGGCGGCGGTCAGGATCGTGTTCGAACGATGAACTTTGTCCAAGATCACATCCTGAACATAACGTGCCCAAGCCCACATCCTTGCCTCGCACCGACGCTCAGGCGAGTTGGATACCGCGCAGCGCGAGAAGCGCGATGCCCGTTCCCGCGCCGATCTCTAAAAGCGGCATGAGCGCCGTGGCGCGGCCCGCTTGGCCGAAAGAGAGCGCCGTGCCTTCACGCGCGACGACGGCCATCGCCGCGACGCCGACCGTCACCGCCCCCGTGCCGAGCGACATGGCGAAGGTCCCCGCGACCCCGGCCGCGAGGATCCCCATGTGCCAGCTCAGCACGAGGAGGATGAGCGCGCCGGAGCAGGGGCGGATTGCGATGGCCCCCACGAGCGCCAGGATCTCTCCGGGCCCGGTCGCCGCGCGAACCTCTTCGGGCGTGGGCCCGTGGCGGTGTCCGCAGCCCGCATGGTCGTCATGCGCATGGTCGTGATGCACCGGTCTGGCGGCACGGCCGCGGTGAAGGCGCAAGAGCCCGCGCAGGACGAGCCAGACGCCGATCGACCCGATAGCGAGCGCGCTCGCCCGGGCCATCAGGCCTTCGGCGAGACCCGTCGTCTGCACCCGCGTCCAGCCTAGGACGAAGATGCAACCGCCAACGAGGGCGAGGGCGGTCAGCGCCTGTCCGATGGCGGCCGCCATCGCGATGGCCGAGAGGCGCAGGACCGGGACGGTGCGGCCGAGCCCGTAGCCGCCGATGAGCATCTTGCCGTGTCCGGGACCCGCCGCATGGGCGACGCCGTAGGCAAAGCAGAGCCCCGTCATCAGCCAGAGCGCGCCGGGCTCGCCGGCGCGGAGACCTCTCAACGCGCCCGCGAGCGCGTTCTGGAACTCCCTCTGCCATCCCGCGGCCCAAGCCGCCACCGACCCGTCGAGGCCCGAAACCATCGCCCAGAGGAACGCTCCGACGACGAGGATCGGCAGGATCAGGACGGCGCGGCGCATGCGAGCTCGAAGGCGTCGGAGAAGAGAATGCCGATATCGGGCAGGTCGACCGCCTCGAACGGGTCGGAGAGCATGTCGACCTCGGCCAGTGCCTCGCCGTATTCCGCCATCGCGGCATCCCGGTCGGCGGCCTCGCGCGAAAGCGTGCAATCGTCCCGTCCGACGATGCCGGGGGCCGTGGGGACGTCGTAGGCCACGAAGTACGTCGGGTCGTAGGCACGCGCGACGATGGTGTGCCCGTCCACGGCAACGGGCTCGGCCAGCGTCATGAGATGCGTCGTCACGTAGCGGTCGTCGCGCCAGCTCGCCTCGTGCTCCGTCGGCGGGCGGAGCGGCAGCGGTGTGCCGTCGTGCGTCACTGTGAAATCGCCCGGAAAGCCCGCCGCCCAATCGACGTCACCGCCCGCGAAGGCGTCGAGCCGACGGGGTTCCGGCACCCCGTCGCCATCGGCGTCGAGCGCGTTCTCCTCCACGAGGAGCAGCGAGTAGAAGTCGTCGTAGCTCCATTCGATCCGCACGCCCTCGAGCCGGCCCTCCGCGTCGAAGACCAGATCGAAGGCGGTGTCGATGAACACGTGCGGATGCGCGAGGGCGGGCCCGCAGAGCGGAAGCATCGCGAGGAGGATCGGGGCGGAACGCAGGGTCATGGGGAGGCCTTAGGGCGTCCGGACCGCCGTCGCAATCGCCGCGATCGCATACGTGATCGCAACATCCGGACCGGGCCGCCCGCCCGCCATCATGTCGCGCGCACGGTGTCAGGCGGCGATGACGTTGTGCGCGGGGCCGAAGGGGAAGCCCGTGACGTTCTCCGGCCCGTCGGCGCCCAGGACGACGATGTCGTGCTCGCGGTAGCCGCCCGCGCCGGGTGTGCCTTCGGGCAGCGTCAGCATCGGCTCCATCGAGATCACCATCCCCGGAACGAGCACCGTGTCGATGTCTTCGCGCAACTCGAGCCCCGCTTCGCGCCCGTAATGATGCGACAGGAGGCCGAAGGAATGTCCGTAGCCGAAGCTGCGGTATCGCAGCAGGTCGCGGCCGACGAAGAACGCGTTGATCTCCGCGCAGATGTCGCAACAGCGCGCCCCCTCGCGGATGATTGAAAGGCCCAGTTCGTGCGCGGCTACGTTCGCCTCCCAGATGGCGAGGGACGCCGCGTCCGGCTCGCCCAGAAAAAGCGTCCGCTCCAGCGCGGTATAATAGCCCGAGATCATCGGGAAGGCGTTGAGGCTGAGGATGTCCCCCATCTCGAGCCGCCGTGTCGTGACGGGGTTGTGGGCGCCGTCGGTATTGGGGCCGGACTGGAACCATGCCCAGGTGTCGCGCAGCTCGCTGTCGGGATGGGCGCGCGCGATCTCGGCCTCCATCGCGTCGCGGCCGGCCATGGCCACGTCGATCTCGCGGATGCCGGGGCGGATCGCCTCGCGCATGGCCGCGCCGCCCAGATCGGCGATCCGCGCGCCGTCGCGGATCAGAGCGATCTCCTCGGGAGACTTGACCATCCGCTGCGCCATCGTGGCTCCGGCGATGTCGAGCGTCTCGCCGCCTAAGAATTCCCGCAGCTTGCCCATTTGCAGCAGCGTGAGGTGGTCCGCCTCGATCCCGCAGCGCCTTCCGCGCCCGGTCACCTCACGCACGGCGCGCCAGAAATTGTCGCGTTTCCAGTCGGTATAAACGATGTTCTCGCCAACGGAGCGCCGCCAGGGCTGTCCACCGTCGATATTGGCCGAAATCGTCACGAGCCGTTCCGCCGTGACGATGCAGGCATAGGGCCGCCCGAAGGCGCAGTAGAGAAACCCCGAATAATAGGCCACGCCGTGCATCGAGGTGAGGATCGCGGCATCGAGGTCGTGCTCGGCGAGGATCGTGCGCAGACCGCCGATCCGCCGCGCATATTCGGCCTCGCTGAAGGGCAGGGGGGCCTTCGGGCCGTTTTCGAAGGCGAAATATTCAGCGCGCGTTATGCCTGTGGGATCGGTGGGGGACTTCATCAACATGACCTCCATCTGATCGCGGAATGGGACCGGCCTCGATCCCGCGATCGAACCTCCCGGCGTTCAGGATGGGAGAGCGGGAGCGGCAGGCTCCCCGGCGACGCCATCGCCGGCAGGCTCCGCACCGGAATAATGCGGCGCCGATCCCCGGGCAAGGGCCCTGCGCCGCACCGTCCGTTCCGGGGCGACCGCCCCGGGGTCTCATTCAGCCGAGAGAAAATCGGCCACGTCGAGCAGGATGAACTCGTTGTCGTCGGCCCGGCCGGCCTCGCGCCCCACGGAGAAGGGGTAGTTGTTGTCGTTGGCGACGACGATCGTGGTCGCGTCAACGCGGTCCACGTCCTCGATCGTCACGAAGGGGAAGGTGAAGACGCCGTCGGTCGTGCCGCGTCCGATCCCGTCGGGATCGCGGATATCCATGAGGTCGATATAGGCGATCTTCTCAAGCACGCCCGCCTCGTCCGTCCGGTCGAGATCGACGAGATAGATGCGCTTGAACTCCGCCGGGTTGTCGGAGAAGTCCGCCGTGCCCTGTCCGCCGTCGCGTTCGATGACGAGCGCGCGGGTCTCGTCGATCATGTTAAAATCGCCGATCGCATGGCCCGCATCGTCGAGCGGGTAGTAGCATACCTCCTCCGCAAAGCCGCCGCCCGTGGTGTCGAACTCGAAGAGCGACAGGACCGGTGTTCCGCCGATCTGCATCGGCGCCCCGGCCGCCGCGTCCCAGACGGGCTTCTCGAGAAGGGGATAGAGCGTCGTGCCGTCGGGCCCGAGGGCCATCCCCTCGTAGCCGCCCGAGCGCATCGCCATGAGCTCCTCCGGCATCGGCTCTCCGGAATTGGGCGTCGCAGCGGCAGGATTGTCGGGCGAGAGATACGTCTGCCCGCCCACCTCCGTCGGCACGACCTGCTGCACCACGCCCGACCCGTCGACCTCGATCAGCCAGGGGCCGAACTCGTCGCCGATCCAGTAGCCATCCCCGATCGGCTGGATCGATTCGAGATCGAAATCCGCCCCGGTCAGATAGCGCGTCTCCGTCGCCTCGTTGACGATCGGGAACGGTACGCGGCGGAGGGGATCGCTGAGGAAGGTCGTCTCCGGCTGGCCCACTTTCGCGTTTTCCCAATCGACCTCGACCTCGTGGAACATCAGGAGCACGTCCGCGGAATTGGCCTTGGTGCCGAAACCGTTGTCGGTCAGCACCAGGAAGCGGTCTTCGCCGAGCGAGCGGATGCCGGAGAAGCCCTGCACCGGCTGGCCCTCCATGGGCAGGGTGACGCCCGTCTCCTCGATCCGGATCGCCCCCAATTCCTCGGTGCGGCCCTCACCCGTGAACCGTCCGGAGCGCGCATGGTGTGCGGGCGCGTCTTCGGGCGGTGCGGTGAAGGTCGCGGCGGGCAGGGCGGCCCAGGCGGTCAGGGTGGCGGGGAATTCCTGCTGCGCGGCGGCCGGGACCGCGGTCCCGGCGGTGAGCAGAATGGCGAGGAGTTGACGTGTCATTGGATCGCTTTCGTGGTTCGACGACGAGTGAGCAAAGCCGATCCACGTGACAACTGCGCAACCCCTGGATGTCGTTTCTGCGACAAGCGCGCGACGCCGCCCGAACGGTTCCGGTCGCCGGTCCCCTTGCACCTCGCGCCGGAGACGCGCAGTCTTGCGGTTCAAACACGCCGAGGTCATTTCCATGAGGGTCGTCATCTGCGGCGGCGGTGCGATCGGCGCCGCCTGTGCCTATTATCTCACCCGCCGCGGGACGGAGGTCGTGGTCGTCGAACGGACGGGTGTCGCCTCTGCCGCATCGGGCAAGTCCGGTGGCTTTCTCGCGCTCGACTGGTGCGACGGATCCGCGCTCGAACCGCTCGCCCGCCGCAGCTTCGCCCTGCATGCGGACCTTCCCGGAGAGACCGGACGCGATTGGGGCTATCGCCGGATGACCACCTATGCGGGCGTCTCCGGGATGAAGATGCGCGGCCGCGCGGATCTGCCCTGGCTCTCGGAGGCGGTCGCCTTGCAGGGGCGGCTCGGCACGGAGGCGACGACGGCACAGGTCCATCCCGCGCTCTTCACGCAGGGGCTGATGGCCGCGGCGATCGACGGCGGCGCCCGGCTCGTCGAGGGCGAAGTGACGGGGCTGACGCAAGACGCGGCGGGTCATGTGAGCGGCGTCCGCGTCGATGGCGAGGAGATCGCGGCGGATCGCGTCGTCCTCGCGATGGGCCCGTGGTCGATCCGCGCGGGCGGCTGGCTCGATTTGCCCGCGATCCACGCGGTCAAGGGCCACAGCCTCGTCTACGACGTGCAGGACGTGCCGGCGGAAGCCCTCTTTCTCGAGCATCGGGAGGGCGATGGCGGATCGGCCTCGCCCGAGATCTTCCCGCGTGCCGACGGCACCGTCTACGCCTGCGCGATCTCGAGCGAAGCGGCGCTTCCGGACGATCCCGCCGCCACCGGACCCGACCCCGGCGCCATCGAGCGGCTCGAGGCGATGTGCCTCGCGATCTCCGCGCGTCTGACGCCCGATCGCGTGATCGCGCGGCAGGCCTGCTTCCGTCCGATCGCGGCAGACGGTTTGCCGGTCATCGGTCTCGTCGAAGGATGGCCGGGCGTCCATGTCGCGACGGGTCACAGCGTCTGGGGTATCCTCAACGCGCCCGCAACCGGGGAAGCGGTGGCGGACGTGATCTCGGGCGGCATGTCGCGGCATGTCGACCTCTCCCCCTTCGATCCCGCCCGCCTGCCACCGATGCGCCGCGGTCCCGCGCGGGCGATGCGCCGCCTCGGGCGCGAGGGCGCGGAGGTCGAACGCAGATGAGCGGATCGCGAAAGGGTGGCGTCTTGGTCGCGCGGGTGATGCCGGAGACGGAGGTGAGGGTGGAGACGCGCCACCTCGATGGTGGCGAGGCCGTCCCGAACAATCCCGACCTGCCGGTTCTCGTCCTGCGCGGCGCGCTCGATGCGGGCGCGGGTCCCGAGGCGGTAACGGCACGGCTCGAGAAAAGCGGATGGGGCGGGACATGGGTCTGGGGGGTCTTCGAGTATCACCACTACCACCCTAACGCGCACGAGGCGCTGGCCGTGGCCTCGGGTCACGCGCTCCTGATGCTCGGCGGTCCTGAGGGTCGGACGGTCGAGGTGTCGGCGGGCGACGTCCTCGTCCTCCCGGCGGGCACAGGCCATTGTCAGATCGAGGCGAGCGGGGACTTCCGGGTCTGCGGGGCCTATCCGCCGGGGCAGGAGGATTACGGGACGATCCAGGCGGAGGAGCCGCCGGATCCGTCGGTCCGCGACCGGATCGCCGCCGTCCCGCTGCCACGGACCGATCCCGTCCATGGCGGAACCGGCCCGCTCCTCGACGCCTGGGGAGGCAAGTGATCGCGAGTGGCTGCGCGCATCCGTCGCTTTCACCGCCCGGCCCCTGGCGCTAGCTCTGGCGCATGTCCGATCTGCCGCCAGAGAACGTCCAGCAATACCCCCGCCCGCCCCGGATCGAACCGGTGCCGCATCTCGTCGTCGTCCGCCTCGGCGGCGAGACGATCGCGGAGACGACCGGCGCGTTCCGTGTACTCGAGACGCATCATGCGCCGAGCTACTACCTTCCGCCCGAGGATGTCCGGGCCCGTCTCGATCCCGTGGCGGGGGGGAGCTTTTGCGAGTGGAAGGGCCGCGCGCGCTATTTCGACGTGAGCGCGGGCGGGCAGCGGGCGCCGCGCGCGGCCTGGAGCTACGACGCGCCCTCCGCCCGCTTTGCCGATCTCGCGGGATATCTGGCTTTCTACGCGGGGCTCATGGAGGCGTGCTTCGTCGGATCGGAGCGGGTCATCCCGCAGGACGGCGATTTCTACGGCGGCTGGGTCACGCGCAATCTGACCGGACGGATCAAGGGCGCGCGGGGAACGGAGCATTGGTGAGCGGGCCCGACGAGACCGACCGACCCGGATTTCCGGTGCCCTCCCGCCGGTTGTCGCGGCTCTTCCGGATGGGAAACCTCGCGGGCGGCGTTGCTGGTGCGACGCTTGCCGGTGGCCTGCGCGAGGCTGCGCGCGGGCGTCGGCCCCGGTTCGAGGACCTGATCCTCACCCCCGGCAACGCGCAGCGCATCGCGACGGAGCTTTCGCGGATGCGCGGCGCGGCGATGAAGGTCGGCCAGCTCATGTCGATGGATGCGGGCGACGTGATGCCGCCCGAGATCGCGGCGATCCTCGACCGCCTGCGCTCCGATGCCGATCCGATGCCGCCCAGACAGCTCCGCGACGTGCTCGGCGCGGAATGGGGGCGGGACTGGCTGAAGCGGTTCGACCATTTCGACGTCCGTCCCATCGCCGCCGCCTCCATCGGGCAGGTCCACCGGGCCCGGACGAAGGACGGCCGCGCGCTTGCGCTGAAGATTCAGTACCCCGGCATCCGCGACAGCATCGACAGCGACATCGCCAACATTTCCGGCCTGATCCGCTGGTCCGGCGCCGCGCCGTCCGGCCTCGATCTGCGCCCGCTTCTCGAGGATGCGCGCAGGCAGCTCCACGAGGAGGCCGATTACGAGCGCGAAGGGCAGAACCTCGATCTCTTCGCCGCGCATCTCGCGGGCGAGGAGGATTTCGTGGTGCCGCGCCGCCATGCGGATTTCTGTACCCCGAATGTTCTGGCGATGGATTACGTGGGTGGCCAGCCCGTCGAGCGGTTGACGGAGGCGCCGCAGGCCGTGCGCGACGGGATCGCGCGGCGGCTCATCGCCCTCGTTCTGCGCGAACTCTTCGAGTGGGGCGCGATGCAGACCGATCCGAACTTCGCCAATTACCTCGTGGAGCCGGGGACGGAACGGATCGTCCTTCTCGATTTCGGCGCGGTCCGCCATTTCCCGCCCGATCTCGTCGCCGGGTTTCGCGATCTGATGCTCGCGGGCCTGTCGCGCGACGCCGTGGCTGCACGGCGCGCGGCCGTCGCCGTGGGCCTGATGACGGAGGCGACCCCGCCGCGTCTCGCCGACAGGCTCCTCGCGATGTTCGACACCGGCATGGCCCCGCTGCGGAGCGACGCCCCCTTCGATTTCGGGACCACCGATCTCGCGCAGCGCCTGCGCGACATGGGGCTCGAAATCGGGACCGAACGGGAGGTGCGCCACGTCCCCCCGAGCGACACGCTCCTGATCCAGCGCAAGGTCGCGGGCACGTATCTCCTCGCCGCGCGGCTCCGCGCGCGGGTCGATCTGGCAGGCATCGTCGCGCCCTATCGCTGAGCCTCGCGGCCCTCCCCCGGCGCGTCCGGGTGCGACGGCTGCATTGAGCATCGCTCCGCCATCAACTGCGCCCAGACCGAGGCGGCGGCGGGGGAAGGGGTGCCGCGGATGCGCAGGGCGGCGACGCCGAGCCGGCAGCCGGGCAGGCGGTCCGACAGGTCGGCGATCCGGCCCTCGTCGAGCCGTGCCGCGGCCAACGACATCGGCACCCACGCGATCCCGATCCCTTCGGAGGCGAGCTCCAGCGCGGCATGGGTCAGCGCCGTCTCGACCTTGGGGGCTACCGTGCGATACGCACGCACCGCAGGCAGGATCGCCCGGTCGAGCACCCGACCGAAGAACACCTCGCCGGGATAGGCGATGAGCGGCAGCGGCGCGTCGGTTGCATCGTTCAGTCGGCGGACAATCTGCGTACCGGCGACCGGGATCAGGCGGTCGTAACCGATTTCGGCGGTTTCGATGTAGTCGGGCTGCGCCTCGATCCCCTCGTCGGCAAGGAAATAGACGATGGCGACATCGGCGCTACGCGAGAGGAGCATGGCGTAGCACCCGTCGAGATTGGCCGAACGCAGGCGGACATGGATGTTGACGTGGCTCGCTTCGAGCCGGCGAACCAGCTTCGGCGTCAGCGAGGCCGTCAGGGAATGCTGACTCGCCAGCACGATCCGGTTGCCAGCCACCCGGTCCCCGTGACGCAGATCTTCGGTGAGCTGGCGCAGCTGCCGGGCGAGCTCGGCGATGGGCTCGCGCTGTTCGAGAAGCGTGTCGCGCAGCTGCACCGGCTTGCGGCTGCGATCGAAGAGCTCGATGCCCAGATATTCCTCGATATGGCGGATGCGGCGGGAGAAGGCCGATTGCGTCAGGTGCCGCCGCTCGGCCGCCTCCGAGAACGATCCGGTCTCGGCCACGGCCAGGATGTCCTCGAGCCACTCGAGCCGCATGTCGCCCCCTGAACTTGCAAGATCTGCATGTCATCAGGAGGATTTCGCATTTGCGCTTGGAGGGGAAGGGCGATTTCATGCGCGAAAGGAAAACATCAGGAACGGACGCCCCATGCATCTCGCGCGCTTTCCACGAAAGTTTCTCGCCCATCTGCCGACCCCGCTGGAGCGGCTCGATCGGCTGAGCGCCGAGCTCGGGGGACCGGAGATCTGGATCAAGCGCGACGATTGCACCGGCATGTCGACGGGCGGCAACAAGACCCGCAAGCTCGAATTCCTGATCGCCGAGGCGCTGGATCAGGGCGCCGACACGCTCATTACCCAGGGCGCCACGCAGTCGAACCATTGCCGCCAGACCGCCGCGTTCGCCGCCCGCATGGGGATGGCGTGCCACCTGCTTCTTGAGGACCGTACCGGCTCGACAGATCCGAACTATACCGGGAACGGCAACGTGCTGATCGACCATCTGCACGGCGCCACGACGGAAACCCGCCCGGGCGGCGCCGACATGGTGGCCGAACTCGAAGGGCTGGCCGAAAAGCTGCGGGGCGAGGGGCGGCGCGTCTACTCCATCCCGGGTGGCGGCTCGAACCCGACGGGCGCGCTCGGCTACGTCAATTGCGCCTTCGAGCTTCTGGGCCAGGCCAACGATCGCGGGCTTGCCATCGACCGGATCGTCACCGCGACGGGCAGCGCCGGTACGCAGGCCGGGCTGATCGTCGGGCTGAAGGCGATCAATGCCGGCATCCCGCTCATGGGCTTCGGCGTCCGCGCGCCCCGCGAGAAGCAAGAGGCCAACGTCTACGACCTCGCCTGCCGCACCGCGGAGAAGCTCGGATGTCCCGGCATCGTCGCCCGCGAGGACGTGGTGGCCGATTGCGACTATGTCGGCGAAGGTTACGGTATACCCCGCGAGGACACGCTCGAGGCGATCCGCATGTTCGCGGAATACGAGGGGTTGCTGCTCGACCCGGTCTATTCCGGCAAGGGCGCGGCGGGCCTCATCGACTATGTCCGGAAGGGTAAATTCGCGAAGGACGAGCGCATCGTGTTCCTTCATACCGGCGGCTCGGCCGCGCTCTTCGGTTACCAGAGCTGGTTCGGCCAGTCCGAGCGCATGGCCGCCGAATGAGGCATCGCGGCCCGCGCTTCACGCAACAAAAGCCGATCACCGAGGACGCGGGCGTCTTAGCCCGGTTCTCGGTTCGATCAGATGTTGGTGGGCGGCCCGCCCGTCATGGCACAAGCCCGAAGCGCAATGCCTCCGCCGAGGCGCGGCTCGACCTCGCGGGGGCTCCATGAGGTGCGTGGGCATCCTCGGTGGCATGGGGCCGGAGGCGACGGTGCTTCTGATGCGGCGCGTGATCGATGCCGTCCCCGCCCGCGACGATGCCGATCACGTCCCGCTCCTCGTCGACCAGAACCCGCAGGTGCCTTCGCGGATCGCGCGGCTGATCGAGGGGAGAGGAGAGGATCCCGGTCCGGTGCTGGCCGACATGGCCCGGCGGCTCGAGGCCGCGGGCGCGACGGCGCTGGCGATGCCCTGCAACACGGCGCATCATTTCGCCCCGGCGATCCGGTCGGCGTCGAGCGTCCCGTTTCTCGACATGGTTGCCCTCTCGGTGCGCCGCGCGGCCGAGGCCGCGCCTCCATCGGGCCGCATCGGCATCCTGGCTTCCCCGGCCGTGCGGCGAACCGCCCTTTTCGAGCCCGCGCTGGCCGCCGCCGGTCTCTCCGCTGTCTACCCGTCCGACGAGGATGCGCTTCTGGCCGCGATCCGGGAGATCAAGTCCGCCGGCCCGACGCCGACTGCCATCGCTGCGGTCCGCGGCGCCTCGGCGGAGCTGGCAACCGCCGGCGCCCCGCTACAGCTCGTCGCCTGCACCGAATTCTCCCTCCTCGACGCGCCGGGGGCCGCGGGGGCGCGCCTTCTCGACACGCTCGACCTGCTGGTCGAAGTGATCGTGGCGCATGCCAGCGGGGACCAGGCAGCCAGATGAAGCCGTCCCGGATCGTGATTTCTATCGAAAGATGCTGGCAGTCTCGATGCCACGGACGTGCCACGCGCTTTACCCCTGATCGATTGCGCCGCACCAAGTGCGGAGCCATGGAGAAGTGATGTTTCCAACATGATGATACGCACGCAGACGACGAACGAAGCCGGCGACGCGCGGACCGTATGCCTTTGCCGCATCGCGAACGATTGCATCACCGCAGCAGAGAGCAGGTGGCAACGCGAGTTCGCGTTGAGCACGCTCGGCCGGTCGGCCTGATGCGGATCGTCGTCAGCGAGTTCATGGACGAGGCGGCCCTTCGCGGCTTCGATCCTGCGTGGGAGGTGGTTTACGACCCGAGCCTCGTCGAGGATCGGGATCGCTGCCTGGCGACCGTGGCAGGGGCCGACGCGATCATCGTGCGCAACCGCACCCGTGTCGACGCTTCCCTCCTCAACGCGGCGCCCGAGCTCCGGGCCGTGGGCCGTCTGGGCGTCGGGCTCGACAATATCGACATGGAGGCCTGCGCGGCACGCGGTGTGGCGGTGTTCCCCGCCACCGGTGCCAACGCACTGTCGGTGGCCGAGTACGTGATCGCGACGTCGCTCGTCCTCGTGCGGGGGGCCTATCTCTCCACCGAAGCCGTACGGGCAGGCGAGTGGCCGCGCACGCATCTGGTCGGCGGTGAGGTATCGGGTCGGAACATGGGGCTTCTGGGCTATGGCGGCATCGCGCGCATGGTGGCGGAGCGCGCGCGCGCGCTCGGGATGGAGATCGCCGCCTTCGATCCGCATTTGCCCGCCGATGATCCTTGCTGGAGCGGCGTGCAGCGCTGCGAGGACGCCGAAGCTCTCTTCGAGACGGCCGACGTTCTGTCACTGCACGTGCCGCTGACGCCCGAGACGCGAAGACTCGTGGATCGGGACGCGATCGCACGACTGCCGAAGGGCGCGGTCGTCATCAATACCGCGCGCGGCGGTATCGTGGACGAGATGGCGCTGGCCGAGGCGCTGCGTGACGGTCGGCTGGGCGGCGCCGCGCTCGACGTGTTCGAGACTGAACCCTTGGATGCGGCGGCGGGAGCGGTCTTCGAAGGCCTTAGAAACGTCATCCTGACCCCGCATGTCGCCGGCGTCACCGGAGAGGGGAATATCCGGGTGTCGCGGATGACGGTGGAGAACGTGCGCAAGGCGTTGGAGGAAGGAAATGGCTGATCCCGACCGGACAGACCTGTACCTCTGATGCGAGCGTCGTTCCGGTTCTCGATCCCCTGGCCGTGCCCCGCCGTGAAAGGTCGCTCCGAGTAACCAAGAAATCGATGTCTGGGAAACCCCTCGGAAACTGCTGGCTCAAGACCTTACGCCTGGCGACATGGTCGTGCTTTCGAGAGCCGGCCGCGTGTCGGCAACACGGGAAAGGCGCTTGCCTTGATGGCGGTGGAGCATCATCAGGCCGGAGGCGGCGCTTGCTCGACCATCTGCGACCCAGGCGTTTCCGCCGCGACCCCGCTCGATACACCGGCAATCCAGCGGTTATCGCGCGTGCCGCCGAACCAAAGCCCCCCGTTCCGGAGGACCATCCGACTTGAGCCCCACCGACACGATCCGCCCCGCCGCCTCGATGGCCAGTACCCTCTGGCCCGGCCTCCTCGTCTGTGGCCTGATCGCACTGGCCGCCCAGTTCCTGTCGGACCATTACGGTGCGCCGGCGATGCTGATGGCGCTGCTCCTCGGGCTGGCGCTGCATTTTCTCGTGGAGGACGGCACGCGGTCGCGGCCGGGAATCGAGTTCTCTGCCAAGGTGATCCTTCGGGTGGGCGTGGCGCTTCTGGGTGCGCGGATCAGCTTCGCGGTGTTCGCCGATCTGGGCTGGGGGGTCCTGGCGCTGGTCGTGGCGGCATTGCTTGCGACAGTGGGGTTCGGGTTTCTGGGCGCGCGCGTACTCGGGCGTGGCTGGCGTCTGGCGGTCCTGACCAGCGGATCGGTGGCGATCTGCGGCGCGTCGGCAGCGATGGCGATCGCCGCCGTCCTGCCCCGCAACGAGTTTTCGGAGCGGAACCTGAGCTTCACGGTGTTCGGGGTAACGCTGCTGTCGACGCTTGCGATGGTGATCTACCCGATCCTGGCCACGCTTCTGGGGCTCGACGAGCGCTCGATGGGCATCTTCCTCGGCGGGACGATTCACGACGTGGCGCAGGTCGTGGGAGCGGGCTTCTCCGTCTCCGAACCGGTCGGAGAGACGTCGACCACGGTGAAGCTGATCCGGGTGTCGCTGCTTGCTCCGTTCGTACTGTGCCTGACACTGGCGTTGCGCCGGCAGGGGCTGGAGGAGACGAAAAGCGGGGGCAAGGCGCCGCCGCTGGTACCGGGATTCGTTCTGGTGTTTCTCGCACTCGCCCTGGTCAACTCGCTGGGGCTGCTGCCGGGGCCGGTCCAGGAAGCCGCCTGGGCGGTGTCGCGATGGGCGATGCTGGCCGCCATCGCGGCAGTGGGGGTGCGAACCGAACTGAAGCGGATCGTCGAGATCCCGCCGCAAGCCATCGCCCTCATCATCGGCGAGACATTGTTCATCGCGGCCTTCGTACTGACGGGCGCGACGCTCCTGGGCTGAGGTCAGGCGCTGCCGCGGCGGCAGAAGGCGAACTTCACGTCGACCCGGCGCGGGGCGTCGCCGTCGGGACCGAGGAGTACCGCCTCGGCCACGGCGGCGGCGATCCGTTTGGCGGGCGGGCGTACGGTGGTCAGCGGCGGGATCGTCTGGGCGGCGAATTCGAGATCGCCGAACCCCGCGACGGCCAGGTCCTGCGGCACCCTCAGCCCGCGCCGCGCTGCTTCGAACATCACGCCGAGCGCGACGGTGTCGTTTGAGCAGGCCACCGCGCGCACCGGATCCTCCATGACCCGCGACAGCAGGTCCGCGCCGGCGCCGGTCGAGGCGGGGCCTGCCACTTCCACCAGCCGGGCGGAAAGACCGCGGTCGCGCATGCCGTCGAGAAAGCCCTGCGCACGCTGCGCGGCCCGGGCGTCCTCCGTCAAACGCGCCCCGGCGAACGCGCCGCTTCCATACCCCTGGGATGCGAAATGATCCGCGATGCACCGTCCGACGGCGTGATGGGAGAAGCCCACGCTTCGCCCGATCGGGTCGGGGCCGAAATCCCACATCTCCACGACGCTCGCCCCGGAACGAGCCAGCAGGTCGCGGGTGGTATCGGTATGCGTATGCCCGGTCAGCACGACCGCCGCGGGCGACCATGACAGGGCCGCGCGTACCAGCCTTTCCTCCTGCTCGAGAGAGTATTCGGTATGGCCGACAAGGGTATGGAGGCTGCGGCCCGACAGGAGGCGTTCGAGCTCGGTCACCGTTTCGGAGAAGAAGGCGTTGCGAAGCGACGGCACGGTGACGGAGACGACCCGGCTGGTAGCGGCGGCAAGCCCACCGGCAACGAAGTTCGGCACATAGCCGAGCGTCTCGATCGCGTCCGCGACGCGGGCGCCCACCCGTTCGGAGACGGCTTCGGGCTTCCGCAGGTAAAGCGAAACGGTTGAGGGAGATACTTGAGCCGCGCGCGCCACGTCGCTCATGGTCACGCTCTGCATCTTGCGACGGCGGCGTTCGGGGTGATCGGAGCGGTCGGGTTCGGTCATCGGCGAGCGCCTCTTGTCGCGGGCCGGCAGGCGCCGCCCGGACCCTCCCTTAGCCGGACCGCGGGGCCGCGCGCAAACCCCGCGCGTCCCTCAATAGGCCGCCGTCGGGGCGGGGGGCTGCGCGACCTCTCCGCGAAGCTCCGACAGGCAGGAATGGGCCCGGCCGGTCATCAGCGCGATGTCGGAGGCGATGGCGGCGAAGGAATAGCCCATGTCGATGAAGGCACGGACCATGTCCGGCGTCGGTCCGACGATGCCGACGGGTACCTCGAGCGCGCGCGCCTTGGCGGCGGCGCGGGCCAGCGTTTCCTGCACCTCTTCGGCGCCGATCTGGCCGATATGACCCATGGAGGCGGCCATGTCGCCGGGCCCGACGAAGATCGCGTCGAGGCCGGGGGTCGCGGCGATCGCATCCATCCTGTGGAGCGCGCCCGGCGTCTCCAGCTGGACGATGACGCAGGTCTCGTCGTTGGCGCGGGCGAGATAGTCGCTGGCCGCGCCATAGGCCGATCCGCGGTGAACGGCGGCCACGCCACGCACGCCCCGGGGCGGGTACTTCGCCGCCGCGACCGCAGCCTCGGCCTCCTCCGCCGTCTCGACGAAGGGAATCATGATCGTCATCGCCCCGGCATCCAGGGCGCGCTTGATCATGACGCGGTCGTTCCAGGGCAATCGGACGACGGCGCGCGCCGGCGTGGTCTGGATCGCGCGCAGGATCTCGGCCAGCTGGGGCGTGTCGATGGGGACGTGCTCCATGTCCACGACGAGGAAGTCGAAGCCGCAATGCCCCATCGCCTCCGCCGTCGAAGGCGCGCCCGACATCAGCCACGAGCCCAGCGGGACGTCGGTCCGCGCGCGGATACGGTGCTTCAGCGGATTGGTGATGTCCATGGGCGGTCCTTTCAGTAGATCGGCGGCTCGGGAACCGGATCGGTGCCACCCAGGAAATCGAAATCGCAACCCAGATGCGCCTGGGCGACGTGGCGCTGGAAGAGGGCGGTGAAGCTGCGGGTGTAAGGGGAGGGGGCTGGCGTCCAGGCGGCACGGCGGGCGGCGATCTCCTCCTCCGGCACGTCCATGTCGATGCGACCTGCCTCTGCGTCGAGCACGACGTCGTCGCCGGTGCGCAGGAGCGCGAGCGGCCCGCCCACCGCCGCTTCGGGCGAGACGTGCAGGATGCAGGTGCCGTAATGTGTGCCGCTCATCCGGCCGTCGCAGATCCGGACCATGTCGCGCACCCCTGCCTTCAGGAGCTTGCGCGGGATCGGCAGGTTGCCCCATTCGGGCATGCCCGGACCGCCGACCGGACCCGCCCCGCGCAGGACGAGGACCGTATCCGGCGTCACGTCGAGGTCGGGGTCGTTGATCCGCGCGAACATGTCGCCCGGCCCGTCGAAGACGAGCGCCGGACCGCGATGGGAGAGCTTGTCGGGATTGGCGGCGGAGGTCTTCATCACCGCCCCGTCTGGCGCGAGGTTGCCGCGCAAGACAATCAGGGCGCGTCCGCGCGAAAGCGGTACGACGGGGTTGTCGATGTCGCGGATCACGTCGTCGTCGTAGCACGCGGCCCCGGCGATCGCGTCGCCGATGCTGCGGCCTTCCACCGTGCGGGCATGGGGCAAGATGTGGTCGCCGAGTTTTTTCATCAGCGCGGGCAGGCCGCCCGCGAAGTAGAAATCCTCCATCAGCCGGTCGCCCGAGGGAAAGAGATTGGCCAGCACGGGGATCCGGGTCGCGCGGTCGGCCATGTCGTCGAGGGTGATCGAAAGCCCCAGCCGCCCGGCCATGGCCGGCAGGTGCACGGCGGCATTGGTGGAGCCGCCGAGCGCCATGTAGACGGCGAGCCCGTTCGACAGGCTGTCGGCATCGAGTATGTCGGAGGGTTTGAGATCCTCCCAGGCCATCTCCACCGCGCGGGCGCCGCACCAGGAGGCAAGGCGCGGATGGCCCGAATCAGCCGCCGGGATCGAGGAGGCGCCGGTCTTCGTCAGCCCCATCGCGTCGACGATCGAGGTCATGGTGGAGGCCGTGCCCATCGTGTTGCAGGTGCCGTTCGACCTCGTCATCGCGCTCTCGAGATCGACCCAGTCGTCGGACGTGATCTCGCCGGTCTGCAACTTGTCCCAGTATCTCTTGGTATGGGTCCCCGCGCCCGTCGTCTGTCCGCGCCAGCGTCCGTTCAGCATGGGACCGGCGGGACAGAAGATCGTCGGCAGGTTCATCGAGAAGGCGCCCATGAGCAATCCGGGCGTGGACTTGTCGCATCCGCCCAGAAGCACGCAGGCATCGACCGGGTGGGAGCGCAGCAGCTCTTCCGTCTCCATCGCCAGGAAGTTGCGGTAGAGCATGGTCGTGGGTTTGACCATGACCTCCCCCACCGAAAGGGCCGGCAGCTCGATCGGGTAGCCGCCGGCCTGCCAGACCCCGCGCCTCACTGCCTCGGCGCGGTCGCGCAGATGGGCGTGGCAGGGGCTGATCTCGCTCCACGTGTTGAGGATCGCGATGACCGGGCGTCCCATGAACTCTTCCCGCCGCATTCCCATCTGCTGGGTCCTCTGGCGATGGGCGAAGCCGCGGATGTCGTCGGAGGCGAACCAGCGCTGGCTCCTGAGGTCCTCGAGGGCCTTCCTGCCCGGCGCGCCGGTCTGCGGCATCTTGCATCCTCCCCTTCGCCGCGATATTCGTAGCGCTACGAAAAGGGCGTGTCAACGCGAGGCGCCGGGGGAGAGATGCTTAGGTGCGGCGGCGGGTGGAGGAACTCGCGATCCGCAGCGATAGGTCTCGCGAGGCGCAGGCACTCTCCGGGGGGAGCGACGAGATGCGGATTCTGAAGGCCGTTCTGATCCCGTTGCAGGGCTTGAATACGTTCCTGCTAATGGTCGGGCTATGGCTCGCCTTGCTGGCGCTGGCGGCGATGGTGGCCGTGGTGATCCTGCAGGTCTGGTACCGCTACGTGCTGGGCAACGCGCTGCCATGGCCGGATGAGGCGGCGCGGTTCCTGATGCTGTGGATGACCGGACTCGCCGCCCCCTGGGGGCTGCGCCATCACGGCTTCGTCGCGATCGAGATGCTGTCCGCGGCGCTGCCATCGGCGGGGGCGCGTGCGCTGAACCTCGTGTTCCTCGCCCTCGGCCTGACGGTGGTGTCGATGAGTCTGTCGCTGGGATGGGCGCACGTCAATTCCGGATGGCTCTTTGCATCGTCGTCCCTGCGCCTCCCCCTCGACCTCGTGGGGGGCTCGGCGGTGAAGGTGAAGCTCGCCTGGATGTACATGTCGATCTGGATCGGCATGGTGCTCATGACGCTCGTGCTGGTGGAGCTCATCCTGCGCGAGATCGTCAAGCTGGCCGGCGGGGAACAATCGCTAACGCCCCTCGATGCGAGCGACCTGCCGGAGGCCGAATGATGCTGATCTGGTTCCTGCCGCTCTTCCTTTTCCTGCTGATGGTCGGCCTCCCGGTCTTCTTTGCGCTGCTCTTCGCGCCGGGGGCGCTTTTGTGGCTGAACGGGCAGGAGCGGGATCTCTCGCTGCTCTATCGCAACCTCTACAACGGCATGGACAGCTTCCCGCTGATGGCGCTGCCTTTCTTCCTGCTCGCAGGCGAGATCATGAACCGCGGTGGCATCACCGAGCGGCTGGTGCAGTTCGCGCAGGCCTTCATGGGACATCTGCGCGGCGGGTTGGCGCATGTGAACATCCTGTCCTCGATCCTTTTCGCGGGGCTTTCCGGATCGGCCGTGGCCGATACCTCGGCGCTCGGTTCGACCTTGATCCCTGCGATGGAGAAACAAGGCTACACCCGACGCTTCGCCGCCGCCATCACCGCCGCGTCGTCGGTGATCGGGCCGGTGATCCCGCCATCGGGGATCATGATCATCTACGCCTATGTCATGGGTGAATCGGTCGCGGCGCTGTTCATGGCGGGCATCGTGCCCGGGGTGCTCGTGGGCATCGGGCTGATGATCATGGTGCGCCTCATGGCCGACCGGTACGATCTGCCCCGCGCCGAGCGGATCGTGGAGCGCAACGCGAGCATCGGGACGATCGAGTACTGGGTTAGCCTGATCCTGCTGCGGGCGAACGTCGCCGGGGTGTTCTACCTTCTCGTGGGCCTCGTGCCGGGTATGACGGGGGGGTTTGCCGTCTATCTCGGAATGCTGGTGCCGGCGCATTTCGCGCTGGTGGCCTACCGGCAGCGGGTCAGTCGGGATTTCCGCATCGTGTGCAAGAAGGCCGTCGCGCCGATGCAGACGCCGATCATCATCCTGGGCGGCATCCTGCTCGGCGTGTTCACCCCGACGGAGGCTGCCGCGATCGCGGTGCTTTATGCCCTGATCGTCTCCTACGGCGTTCTGGGAACGATGACGCTGGCGGATCTGGGCGAGGTGCTGAAGCGCTCGGCGGTGGCCTCGGCCACGGTGCTGCTCCTCGTTGGCGCGGCCGTGTCGTTCAAGACAGTCGTGAGCCTGTCACATGCACCCGAGATGATGGCGGACTTCATCCTGTCGCTGTCAGAGAACCCGCTGATCCTGCTCCTTCTCATCAACATCCTGCTGTTCATCGTGGGGATGTTCCTGGATGCGGGACCGGCGATCATCATCCTCGGCCCTATCCTCGGCCCGGTCTTCGTCTCGATGGGGGTCGACCCGATACATTTCGCCATCATCATGAGCGTGAACCTGACGGTGGGACTGGCGACGCCGCCGATGGGTCTGGTGCTTTTCGTGGCCTCGGCGGTATCGGGCGAAAGGGTGGAATCGATATCGAAGGCGATCCTGCCCTTCATCGCGATCGAGGTGGTGGTGATCCTGCTGATCACCTACGTGCCGGCGCTTTCGCTGACGATCCCGCGATGGGCGGGCATGATGAACTGAGCTTCGAAGCCGCTTCGAGGAAACGACAGGGAGGACGGATATGTTGAGACATGTGATGACGGGCGCGGCGCTGGCGTTGGCGCTCGGATCGGGATGGGCCGGGGCGCAGGACTACACCCTTCGCGCCACGGCCAACTCGAACGAGACGGACGAGGATTACGACGGCCTCGTCGTCTTCAAGGATTATGTCGAGAAAGCCTCGAACGGGGCGATCGAGGTCGAGCTGTTCATCGGCACGCAGCTCTGCTCCAATGGGACCGAGTGCCTGCAGGGCGTCGCGGACGGTTCCATCGACATCTTCGTCACCACGAGCGGGGGCGCGGCGGGGATCTTTCCCTACATCCAGGTTTTCGACCTGCCCTATCTCATGCGGTCCGACCGCGTGGCCGAGGCGGTGCTGACCGATGACAGCTTCACCAAGCTCCTGCGCGACAAGGCGCTCGAGGATTCGGGGGGAATGATCCGGATCATGACCATCGGCAACACCGGGGGCTGGCGCAACTTCGCCAACACGCAGAAGCGGATCGCGACGCCCGAGGACCTGCAGGGCATGAAGATCCGCACCGTCGTCGCCGACCTGCCGCAGGAGCTCGTGTCGACGCTGGGCGCCTCGCCCACGCCGATCCCGTGGCCTGAGCTTTTCACCTCGCTGCAGACCGGCGTGGTCGACGGCACCAAGAACGGCATCACCGACATCATGGGGATGAAGTTCACCGATGCCGGGCTAACCCATATGACGCTGGACGGGCACGCATACATGGCGGCGATCTGGGTGATGAACAACGATCGCTTCCAGTCCATGCCCGAGGATCTGAAGCGGGTCGTGGCGAACGGGTTCTACAACCTCCAGCAAGCGACCTTCGCATCGCCGAAGCGCAAGCAGATCGACGCCTATGCGGCCTTCGCGGATGCGGGCGGCGAGGTCTACAATCCCACGTCCGACGAGATGGAGGCGTTCCGCGCGGCGGTCGATCCCGTCTACGACTGGTTCGCCCAGAACGTCGATGGCGGGGAGGAAGTGCTCCAGAGCCTCCGCGACAGCGTCGCGACGGCCGAGGAGCAGATCGACGCCAAGCTTTCCGCCGAAATGGAGTGAACTGGCTCCCCCGGTCAATGACGGCCGGGGGGCTGCTCCTACGGTGGGACCGGCGGCGTCAGTTCTGGGTCAGGCCGGCGTCGCAGACGAAGTTGGCCCCGGTGCACCCCGCGCTTTCGTCGGAGCCGAGAAACAAGGCCATCCGGGCGATGTGGTCGGGCTTCAGGCGAAGCTTCAGTGCCTGGAGGTCGAGGAACTCCCGTTCCTTCTCGGGCGACAGCCACAATGTCTGCTGGCGTTCGGTCAGGATGGCCCCTGGCACGAGGCAATTGACCCGGATGCCGTCCGCGCCCAGTTCCCGCGCCATGGTTTTGGTCAGGCCGTTGATCGCGGCTTTCGCGGTGGTGTAGCCGACCATGCCCGGCCGCCCCCGCATCCACGAGATCGAGCCGAGCATGATCACCGACCCGCCGCCGCGCCTGGCCATGCCGGGGGCCGCGGCCTGCGTGGCGAAGAAATGATGGTCGAGATTCAGCGCCAGCATCCGGCGCCAATCCTCCGGCTCCACCTTCTCCATTTGCTGCCGGTCGTCGCGGCCGGCATTGTTGACGAGCACGTCGAGGCCGTCCCCGCCCTCCGCCTCCGCGACGGCGGCGCGCAGCGCGTCGATATCGGTCAGGTCGCAGTCGATAAACCGCGCACCGGTCTCGTTGGCCAGGGCGGCGCCTTCCTCTGCCGCGATATCGAGGATGGTGAGGCGGGCGCCTTGACCCGCGAAGGCCCGCGCGATCGACGCACCGATGCCGCTGGCACCGCCGGTCACGAGGACGGATCGTCCGTCGAGCGAAGGATAGCGCGCCGTCATCGTCAGGCCTCCGGGTCGAAGAGCGGTTCGGGGAGGCCCGGCACGTCGGTGCGAAGCGCGAAGACGGCGCCCGCCAGCGGATGGGCAGCCAGTTCGTCGTCGCTCCGCCCGGCGCGGGCGGAGGTGATGTAGAGGGTGCGGAAATCCTCGCCCCCGAAGGCGATCATGGTGGGGCAGCGAGCCGGCACCGGGTATTCGGACAGAAGTCGTCCGTCCGGCGCGTAGCGCTGAACCCGTCCGCCTTCGAAGAGCGCGGTCCAGTAGCAGCCGTCCACATCCACCGCGCCGCCATCGGGGCGGCCCCGGTCGGGCGCATTCTCGTCGAGCCGGGCAAAGACACGGCGGTTCTCGGTCCGACCGGTGGCGGGATCGTAATCCTGCGCAAAGATCGTGAAGCGCGGCGTGTCCGAGTGGTAGAGGATGCGCCCGTCCGGTGAGAAGGCGAGCCCGTTCGAGGTCATAAGCCCGCCATCGAGTGCCTCGAGGCCGCGCCGGTCATAGCGGTAGAGACCCGCCGTGCCGCCCGCCTTTGGCTCGTCGATCGTGCCGAGGAGGAACCGGCCCGCGGGATCGGTGCGCCCGTCATTAAAACGGTTGGTCTCCGCCCGTTCGGGGTTCGGGGCCAGCATTCGGTCCACCCGGGCCTCCTCGTCGAGAAGCCAGACGCCGGAGCGCAGACCCGCGACGAACCCGCCACCTCGGGCGAGCGCGAAGCAACCGATTTCCTCCGGCACGCTGTACGTGCGTGTCTCGCCGGTGGCGGGGTCATGGCGATGTAGTCGCTTGCCCGTGATGTCGACGAACCAAAGCGCCTGTTCCGCCACGGACCATACCGGGCATTCACCCAACTGGCAGCGGATGTCGACGGCGAGGGTGGCATTCATGGCTTTACCTCCATATCCGGGCGGATCGTGCTCGCGCGCGGCAAGGTCGCGAGGTTGTACCGGTCTGTATGGCGAGGGGTCTCGACGTTCGGCATTAGCATCTACTTGGCCCAGCGGGTGAAGGGCCATCCGACGGAAGCCGACGCCTCGGTGTCGAAGGCCAACTGCGACGGGTCCGCGTGACTGCCGACGGCACTGCCCCAGTCTTTGCGTATCTCTCCGTGAATTGCGGAATGCCCATCAGTTACGTTCGGAGCATGGCGGCGTGGCATGTCCTACCTGTCGAAGGCTGCGTGTGCGACCGGGATCGAGAGTGGAGGCAGCAGACTGGCGGCGATCCCGAGACCTGCATCGTGACGGAATGGTGAGGACGGTTCGGACCTTCCGTCAGAAAACACGTTCGAACCCGACAAAGCTACATTCGTCCCGCTCGGCTCGAAAAAACGGATAGGCGCCGCAGGGCCGGCGTACCGAAGCATCAGGGTCAGGCTGGCGGATGAGGCGGCCTTGCGCATCGGATCTCCCGCGACGGATTGGACCTTGCCTAGCATTGCGAGGGAGGTGTAGCAATCGTATATCAATTCGTAGCGCTACGTAGGCCCGTGTCCGGTACAGCTCTCCCCCGATACCTGCAGATCTCGGAAGCCCTGATCCGCGACGTCGCGGCGGGGCGGTTGGCCGATGGCGCGCGGCTGCCGCCCGAGCGGGAACTGGCTGTTACCCACGATGCGTCGGTCGGCACGTTGAGAAAGGCGCTGACGCGGCTGGAGGAGATGGGCCTGCTGGAACGCGTCCAGGGGTCGGGCAATTATATTCGCCGACCGCCCAGTGAATTGGGGATCTACCGCTTCTTCCGGCTCGAACTACTGGAGGGCGGGGGGTTGCCGACGGCCGAACTGATCTCGGTCGCGCGGCAGGCGAAGGCGCCGGGGATGCCCGATTTCGGGCAGTCCAGGGATGCGCATTGCATCCGGCGGCTGCGCCGGGTGGGTGGCGTGCCGGCGGCGCTCGAGGAGATCTGGCTGGACGGGGATGTCGTGGCGCAGATCGAACCCGGGGCGCTTTCGGAATCGCTCTACTATTACTACCGCGAGGCGCTCGGCCTTTCGATCGGGTCCATCGAGGATCGTGTGGGCGTCGCCCCGGCACCGGACTGGGCCGCCCCACCCGTCACCCTTGAGCCCGGCGTGCCCGCGGGCTTCGTCGAGCGTCTGAGCCAATCAACGTCCGGCAAGACGGTGGAATATTCACGCACATGGTTCGACAGCGCGCGCCTGAGATACGTCGCGCGGCTGCGATAGAGGGAAGGATCGCGAGAGGCATGATCAATTACGGCATCATCGGCGCCGGCATGATGGGCCAGGAGCATATCCGCAACATTCGGCTTCTGGGTGGCGTACGGATCGATGCGATCATGGAGCCGGACGCGCATATGCGCGCCCGTGCCCTGAACCTCGCGCCCGAGGCGGCGGTGGTCGACGCGATCCCGGACATGCTCGCGAGACGTCAGCTGGATTGCCTCCTGATCGCCAGCCCCAACCATCTCCATGTCCCACAGCTGGAAGAGATCGCACGGCTGCGTCCGCTTCCGCTTCTGGTGGAGAAACCGCTCTATACGGTCGAGGCGGATACGGAGCGGCTGGCGGCGCTGGAGCGATCCTATCCGGCGCCGATCTGGGTCGCGATGGAATACCGCTACATGCCGCCCATCGCCCTGTTCCTCGAGCGCGCAGGTGCCGAGACCGGTGGCATCCGGATGTTGACCCTGCGTGAGCACCGTTTCCCGTTTCTCGACAAGGTCGGCGGCTGGAACCGGTTCAACGCCACGTCGGGCGGCACCCTGGTGGAGAAGTGCTGCCACTTCTTCGATCTGATGCGGGTCGCCACGGGGGCCGAGGCGGTGCGGGTCATGGCGTCGGGCGGCCAGGTGGTAAACTTTCTGGACGAGCGTTACGACGATCGCGTCCCCGATGTCTGGGACAGCGCCTACACGATCGTCGATTTCGACAACGGTGCTCGGGCAATGCTCGAATTATGCATGTTCGCCGAGGGGTCTCGTTATCAGGAGCATTTGAGCGCGATGGGCCCCTCGGGCAAGATCGAGGCGCTGGTGCCCGGGCCGACGCGGTTCTGGAATGTAAACAGCGGCCCCGCACCCGTACCGCGGATCGTCGTCAGCCCGCGCTCGCCGGTAAGCGAGCAAGTGCTCGACGTGCCGGTCGACCCGCATCTCCTAGAGGCCGGAGATCACAATGGATCGACGTTCTACCAGCACCAGAAATTTCTCGAGGTGGTGCGCGGCCGTGGCAAGGTCGAGGTTTCGATGTCCGACGGAGCAAAGGCGGTCGCTATCGGGCTGGCGGCCCAGAAATCGGCGGAACGTGGCGGGGCGATCTCTCTCTGATGCGTTTGAACGCCGAAGGGTTGCTGAGATGCCCCAACCGTTCTCAGGATCGGATGAAATCTCGCCGCGGGACACGAAAGATGTCACCGTGATCCTCGTCGAGCAGAACGTCGGCGAGGCCCTCGCCGCCTCCGATCAGGCTCATGTCCTCGATCACGGGCGCATCGTGCGTTCCTGGCCCGCGGCCGAGCTTGTCGACGACCCCGCGATACAGAAAGCGTATATGGGGTAGTAAGGTGTTCCACGACGTCCGGTTCGTGCCGGAGGAATGACCCCACGGATTATCGTCAGTCTACCCCTCGCTGGAAAGCCCGGCGGAGCGATCGCCTTTGCTCTTGTGCACGAACCACAGGTTCCGGGCGTAGATGGCGAGACCCAGGGATTGCCCGACGATGAAGACCGGATCCTGGCGGTGAATGGCATAGACGAGCAGGACCATTCCGCCGGAGATCGAGAAATACCAGAACAGCGTCGGCAGTACGGAACGCTGCACCCGTTCAGATGCGATCCACTGGACGATGAATCGCCCGGCGAACAGGAACTGGCCGAGGAAGCCCACGGCGAGCCAGGCGAGGTCGGGCCAGTCCTGTGCGCCGACCGACGAGACGTCCATGCTCAAACCTCGTGGTGCGAAACGGAGATCTCGGTGACGCGGCGCGGGCGGCGACTGCCCTTGCTGCGGTGGATCAACCACATCACGCCCAGGAGGTCGGCGGCGCCCGCGATGGCGCGTCCGGCATTGGAGTAATGCGAGCGGCCACCGCGTCGCGGACGATGGCCGACCCCGACATGCTCGATCACGAGCCCCTCCCTGGCGAACAATGCCGGCAGGAATCGATGCATGTGATCGAAGTAGGGAAGGCGCAGATACGCGTCGCGCCGGAACGCCTTCAGCCCGCAACCGGTATCGCGCGTGCCATCGTCGAGACAGGCGGCGCGAAGCCCGTTGGCGAGACGTGAAGCCAGTCGCCGGCTCCATGTGTCGTGCCGCGCCGTGCGCTGACCGGCGACGAGGTCGACGCTCCCGCCGGTGAGCGGACCGACGACGCGTGGCAGGTCTCCCGGAGGGTTCTGCCCGTCGCCGTCGAGCGTCGCGACCATCGCCGCGCGGGCAGCTTCGACGCCGGTACGGATCGCGGCGGATTGCCCCAGAACGGCTTCGTGGGTGATGAGACGCAGTCCCGGCACGAGGGACATCCGGCCGCGGACGACATCCCCGGTGCCGTCGGTCGCGCCATCGTCGACCACAATGATCTCGATCAGTCCCAAGCCGTCGATCGCGGAAATCTCGTCGATGAGCGGGCCGATATTCGCGGCCTCGTTCCGGGCCGGGATCACGATCGACAGATCGGGGACGAGGGCAGTCACGACGACCCGGTCGAGGTTTTCCGCGCGGCTCACGATGCGTTCCTTCCGTCGACGCGCTTGCAGCCGTGGATCATCGCCCCGACCAGGTTCTCACGGTGGCGGAGGCTTCCGAGCAAGACACCGGCCACGTGGAAGAGGGCGAGAACGAGGATGAAGATCGCCGCGCTCTCGTGGATGCTCTCCATCGCGCTCGAGCCCCAGAACATGTCGGTCGTCTGCAGCCAGCCCGTGAGGATCGTGGCCGATATCGCTGCGAGGAGCGCGACGATCATCGCGCCTCCAGCCGGATTGTGTCCGAGGTAGCGCCGCTCCCGACCCCGCGCGAGATCGGCGACATGACGCAGGACCATCCCGGGCCCGCGTACGAAATTGGCGAAACGGGCGCGCCGGGGGCCGACGAATCCCCAGACCAGCCGCAGACCGACCAGCGCGGCGAGCACGTAGCCCGCATCCTCGTGCAGCCATTTCGGGCCGTCCTCGGTGAACCACGCCTCGCCGATCAGCGCGACTTGGCCCCAGTGGAAGAGCCGTACGAACGGATCCCAGACGCGGACCGTGGATTGGGCCGCCTGCTCAATCATCCGAGCCCATTTCCTCGAAAGTGGTGGGATCGAAGAAGATCTCGACGCGTTTTCCACTCTCGTCGTGTCCGTAGACCTCGTAGCATCCGTCCTCCTCCTTCACGTTGGAGACGGTCCAGCCGCGGTCCTGAAGCTGTGTCTGAAGTTCCTCGACAGGACGCCAATCCGCCTTTTCCACATGGAAAATGTCATCGGCCAGGGCGGGCAGGGCGGCGGCAGTCAGAAGGACGGCAAGGATGGCGGATCGCATGGTCTGGGGTCTCTCGAGCTCAATGGCGATACGGCCGTATCCCGCCCCAATCTTGCGCGTCGCTTACGCCGCACCAATTTCTCTCGCGGCCGGTGACGGCGCTGCGCTAGAACTCTGGCATGAGAATACTTCTTGTGGAGGATGCGGCCGATCTTGGCGCGGCGATTGCGGATCATCTCCGGCGCGCGGGCCATGCGGTCGATCATGTCACGACGCGCGACGAGGCGGAGGCTGCCTGGGACGTCGCGGATTATGCCTCGGTTCTGCTCGACCTGGGCCTTCCCGACGGATCCGGGCTGGATCTGCTGCGTGCCCGCCGACGGTCGGGCGACCGCACGCCCGTGGTGATCGCAACCGCCTACGACCAGATCAGCGACCGCATCGCCGGGCTCGACGCCGGTGCCGACGACTACGTGGTGAAGCCGTACGACCCCGACGAGGTGGAGGCACGGCTGCGTGCCGTGGCCCGGCGGGCCGATGGGCTCGCGGCTTCCGAAATCGCGATCGGGCCGCTGGTGATCGACAGGGCGCGGGCGCGGGTGCGCCGCGGGGATGTCGAGATCCGTCTCACATCGCGCGAATGGGCGGTACTCGATGCGCTCGTCTCCGCCCGCGGCCGGATACTCAGCCGCACGGCGTTGGAGGAACGGCTCTTCGCCTTCGACGACGACATCGCGGGCAACGCGGTCGAAGTCTATATCTCCCGTCTGAGATCGAAGATCGGCCGCGAGTTGATCGAGACGAGGCGGGGCCTCGGATACGCGCTTTCATGACCGGAAGCTGGACACTCGCGGGGCGACTGGTCCGGCGCATCCTCGCCATCGTCGTCACCGGCTGGTCGCTCGCCATGGCGCTCGGCCTCTGGTCGCTCGCCCATGAGATCGACGAGTTGCTGGATCAGGGGCTCGAGGCCCGCGCCGGCTACGCCCTCGACCTGCTCGGGGCAGGTGTTCCGGCCGAAGAGATCCCCCTCGGCGAAGGCGATGTTCTGTGGGTCGACGAAGCGTCCGCGCCGGCGCCCTGGCCCGCCGACGCCGCGGCTCGACACTCGACGCTTTCCTGGCATGTCCACCGCGCCGAAAGGGATGGCCTCGCCGTGGAGATCGGCCAATCCTCCGCGTTCCGGCGAGAGGAATTCTGGGAGAGCGCGGGGGCTTTTCTCGTATTGATGGTCCCTCTCGTTCTAATCGTCGCGCTGACCGTGATCCTGACCGTCCGCGCAGCACTCGGTCCTGCCCGCAGGCTCGCGAGGTCCATTGCCACGCGCGACGCGGTCGATCTCACGCCGCTTTCCGTCGAGGGTCTGCCGGGCGAACTCCGGCCTGTCGCGCTTTCCATGAACGATTACCTCGCGCGGATCGCCCGGCTGCACATGGCCGAGCGCGCCTTCGCGGCCAATGCCGCGCACGAGTTGCGTACCCCGCTCGCCACGGCGCGGGCGGAGACGACGGCGCTGCGCGACGGCCACGGGACCGTTGCGCAGGTGGACCGTGCGCTCGAGCGTCTGACGCGAATTGTCGACCGGCTGCTGCAACTCGCGCGTGCCGAGGCAGGCGACGTTGCGCGATCCGAGCCGGTGGACCTTGTCGCCCTCGCGCGCCACGTCCTTGCCGAGTTTCCGACCTCCATCGCCTTGGACGATGGCGATGTCCCGCGGCGAACCGTCCGAAGCGATGCCGACCTGCTGGCGATCCTGCTGCGCAACCTTGTTGCGAATGCGCTCGAACACGGCACCGGCAATGTCCGTGTGCGCGTGGGGGCCGCGCATCTCGCCGTGGAGAACCGCGCGGCGGAGGGCGCGGCGCTCCGGTCGGGGCGGTTCGACAAGGGCCATGCGTCGCAAGGCACTGGACTCGGGCTGACCATCGTGGAGACCATCGCGACCCAGCTCGGCCTCGTGCTGGACCGCTCCGTCGCGGAGGACCGCGTGCTGGTGGCGCTCCGCTTCCCGGCCACCCCGACAAGCTGAGCCCTCGGCGTCAGCCGAGCGCAAGCTTCATGCCCAATCCGTGCCCGCGACCGATGGAAGGGAGCGTGTGGATTTGTCGATGCAACAAGGGTTCGGGGGGATCGCTACCGCCCGATGGGGCGCGCTCCCCGCGGCGATGGCGTTTCTCGTCGTCGCCGTATCGGGCATCCTTCTGCGTCCCGCCCTGCCGGTCGACGAGACCCGCTATCTCTCCGTCGCCTGGGAGATGTGGTTCCGAGGTGATCTGCTGGTCCCGACGAAGAACTTCGCCCTCTACACCCACAAGCCACCACTCCTCTTCTGGCTTATACACGCGATCTGGCAGGTGACGGGGGTGTCGGAGATCGCTGCGCGCATGGCCGGCCCGTTAGCCGCCACGGCCGCGATCCTGGTGACGGGCCGTCTTGCCGCGCGGCTCTGGCCCGACGATCCCGGCGCGGCGGGTCGGGCCGGATGGGCGCTTGCGGGCAGCGCGGTCTTCGTCATCTCGGGCCAGCTCACGATGTTCGACGCGCTTCTCGCGCTCTGCACGTTGCTGACCATGCTCGCCGTCCTGACCGCGGGGAGGACCGGACAACGGCGCTGGTGGGTCGCGGCCGGACTGGCACTCGGATTGGGCGGGCTGACGAAGGGGCCGGTGATACTCGTCCACGTCCTGCCCGCGATGCTCGCCATGCCCCTGTGGGCAGCGCCAGCGCATTCCCGCGGATGGCGCGCGGGACTGGAAGGTACGGGGATCGCGCTTGCCACGGGCGCAGCCCTCGTCGCCCTCTGGGTCGTCCCGGCCGGGCTGGCGGCGGGCGCGGGTTGGCTCGATGCCGTCCTCTGGCGGCAAAGCGCGGGGCGCATGGCCGAATCCTTCGCCCATGCCCGTCCCTGGTGGTTCTACATCGCGTTGCTGCCGATCCTCCTTTTCCCCTGGGCCTATCTGCCGAAGCTCTGGCATCAGGCCCGCAGCGTCGGCTGGTCGGAGCCCGGCCTCCGGCTCGCGCTCGTATGGATCGTGCCCGCATTCGTCGGTTTCAGTCTCATCAGCGGGAAGCAACTCCACTATCTCGTTCCGGAACTTCCCGCCGTCGCACTTGTCGTGGGCCGTCTGTCCCGCGCGGTCCGACCGTCTGCAATGTTGCCGGCCCTCGTTGTCGGTGCCGTCGGCCTGCTCCTCTTCGCCGGGCTTGTCGGAATGGTCCCCATGGGGCGGATCGGCACCATGCTTCAACCATCATGGGCAGTCGTCCTAGTCGCGACAGCGCTCGTCGGAGTGGCTTTCGGCGTGGCGCGCCTTGGCGGATCGATCGGCGCGGCGTTCGCCACGCTGGGGCTGGTGCTCGGACTGAACGTGCTCGTAGGCGGGACGGCGATCGGATCGAGATACGACGCCCATCGGATCGCGGACATCCTGACGGATCGGGAGGAGGAGGGCATTGCCCTCTACGACGAAGAATATCAGGCCGAGTTCACTTTTGCCGGACGCCTCACGCGACCGATAACCGAAGTTTCGATGTTGCCCGTACTGTCGGAGTGGATCGAGGACCATCCGGAGGGTCTGATCATCGGTCGGAAAGACCGCGACATGCCCCCTTGGCCATTTCACCAGGAGATCGATTTTCGGGGACGGCCCTACGCGATCTGGCGGGTCGCGGATTATGGCAACGGCGCGATGCAGTGATCCTGTCCGTGCAATTCAGCATGAAACGATGACGGCGCGCCTCCGGAATGTCGATTGCGCAAGCTAGGCACCACGGCCCATTGACGCGCGAACAACTCGAGGAAGTTACGGAGTCCACCAGTGAATTCGGGACGCCAATAACTGTAAATTTCACCCTCAACCCGGCCTTCGAGGGTATGCCGCTTGCGTGGAACACCGTGACGGAAATGTTCGCGGAACAGTCGCTTCTCACGTGATCGAAGGGCCACGGTAGATTAGGTAGGCAAGTGAAAATCGCTACTGCACGCGCGGAAGCACGCACTGGTTCGCGAGGAGGCGGGCCGCGTGGCGTAAGGGAGGTCAGATGACGACACCGACGGGCTCAGAGGTCGCCGAGGCCGTGGCTCAGATCGCCGCGATGCACGCGGGCCGGGAAGGGCCGCTCCTGCCGATCCTGCAGGATGTGCAGGCGCGGTTCGGCCACATTCCGGAGGCTTCCATGCAGCCCATCGCGGAGGCATTGAACATCGGTCGGGCCGAGGTGCATGGCGTTGTCAGCTTCTATCACGACTTCCATACCGAGCCCCGGGGGCGGCATGTCGTGAGGGTCTGCCGGTCGGAAGCCTGCCAGGCCCGCGGCGGTCGCGCGGTGGAGGAGGGGGTGCGCGAGGCCCTGGGCCTCGATTGGAACGAGACCACGGCGGACGGCCGGGTGACGCTGGAGCCCGTCTATTGCCTCGGCCTCTGCGCCAGCGGTCCCAACGCCACGATAGACGACCGCCCGGCCGGACGGCTCGACGCCGACCGGATCGCCGGTCTCGTGGCGGAGTTGCGCTGATGGCGGGACTCGATGGCGTCACCCGGATCTTCGTGCCGGGCGACATGGCCGCCCGCTCGCTCGGCGCCGATGCCGTGGCCGAGGCCATCGCCGCCGAAATCGGACCCGATATCCGGCTGACGCGGAACGGCACGAGGGGGATGATCTTTCTCGAGCCCCTGGTGGAGATGGAGCGTGACGGCATCCGTCACGCCTACGGCCCCGTCGAGCCGCACGAGGTCGCATCGCTCCTCGCCGATCCCGAAAGTCATCCCAAGGCGCTCGGACCGGTGGACGAGATCGACTGGATGCGGCTGCAGACTCGCCTGACCTTCGCGCGGTGCGGTGTCATCGATCCGCTCGACTTCGCCGAATACGAGGCGCACGGGGGACTGAAGGGGCTGCGGAACGCCCTGGCCTCGGGCAGGCAGGCGATCCTCGACGAGGTCACGGCTTCGGGCCTGCGCGGACGGGGCGGCGCGGGATTTCCCACGGGGATCAAGTGGACCACGGTTGCGAGGGCGGAGGCGCCGTGGAAGTACATCGTCGCAAATGCCGACGAGGGCGACAGCGGCACCTTCGCCGACCGCATCGTCATGGAGGGCGATCCCTTCACCCTCATCGAGGGGATGGCCATCGCCGGGCTCGCGACCGGGGCCACGCAGGGCTATGTCTACCTGCGAAGTGAATATCCCGACGCGATCCGGGTGATGGAGGCGGCCGTGGCCATCGCGCGCGAGAACGGCGTGCTCGGGCCTGACATCCTCGGCTCTGGCGAGGCCTTCGACATGGAGATCCGGGTGGGCGCGGGGGCCTATGTCTGCGGCGAGGAGACGTCGCTTCTCAACAGCCTCGAAGGCAAGCGCGGGGTGGTCCGCGCCAAGCCGCCGCTTCCGGCGCTCGAAGGGTTCATGGGTCGGCCCACCGTGGTCAACAACGTCGTCAGCCTCGCGACCGTGCCCTGCATCCTCGCCGAGGGCGGCAAGACCTACGCAGCCCACGGGATCGGCAAGTCGCTCGGCACGATCCCGCTTCAGATCGCGGGCAACGTGCGGTTCGGCGGTCTCTTCGAGATCGCCTTCGGCATGACGCTCGGCGAGATCGTGGACAAGATCGGCGGCGGCACCGCCTCCGGTCGGCCGGTGCGGGCCGTGCAGGTGGGCGGACCGCTCGGCGCCTACTTCCCGCGCGCGCTGTTCGACACGCCCTTCGGATACGAGGATTTTTCGTCGAAGAGCGGGCTCATCGGCCATGCCGGGATCGTCGTCTTCGACGACAGCGTCGACATGGGCGAGATGGCCCGCTTCGCGATGGAATTCTGCGCCATAGAAAGCTGCGGCAAGTGCACGCCCTGCCGCATCGGAGCCGTCCGGGGCGTCGAGACGATCGACCGCATCCGCGCCGGAGACGCCGCCGCGAAAGAGCTTCTGACCGATCTTTGCGACACGATGACCGCCGGCTCGCTCTGTGCCCTCGGCGGCTTCACGCCCTATCCGGTGATGAGCGCGCTGCGTCACTTCCCCGAGGATTTCCAGCCCGCATCCCAGAGGGAGGCCGCAGAATGACCATACCGCTGTCCAGGACGATCGACCGTGGCACCAAGCGCGGCACCTCCGAGACCATGGTCACCCTGACCGTCGACGGCACCGAGGTGACGGTGCCCGCCGGAACCTCGATCATGCGCGCCGCGTCGGAGGCAGAGATCGCGGTGCCGAAGCTCTGCGCGACCGACATGCTCGACGCGTTCGGGTCCTGCCGCCTCTGTCTCGTGGAGATCGAGGGGCGGAACGGCACGCCGTCCTCCTGCACCACGCCGGTGGCCGATGGCATGGTGGTCCACACGCAGACCGACCGGCTGAAGAAGCTCCGCAAGGGGGTGATGGAGCTCTACATTTCCGACCACCCGCTCGACTGCCTGACCTGCGCCGCGAACGGCGATTGCGAGTTGCAGGACATGGCCGGTGCCGTGGGATTGCGCGACGTGCGCTACGACAGCGTGGCCGAGAAGGGCACGCATTTCCAGATCCGCAACACGGCCGGAGAGAACAATCCGTTCTACCTGCCCAAGGACCAGTCGAACCCTTATTTCGACTACGATCCGTCGAAATGCATCGTCTGCTCACGCTGCGTGCGTGCCTGCGAGGAGGTTCAGGGCACCTTCGCGCTGACCATCGCGGGGCGCGGCTGGGACAGTCGGGTGTCGGCGGGAACCTCGCTCGACGACATGCTGTCGTCCGATTGCGTCTCCTGCGGGGCCTGCGTGCAGGCCTGCCCGACCGCGACGCTGGTCGAAAAGAGCGTCGTTGAGATCGGCACTCCCGAGCGCAGCGTGGTGACGACCTGCGCCTATTGCGGCGTCGGCTGCTCCTTTGAGGCGCAGATGCGCGGCGACGAGCTGGTGCGCATGGTGCCTTACAAGGACGGCAAGGCCAATCGCGGCCATTCCTGCGTCAAGGGCCGCTTCGCCTACGGCTATGCCGAGCATCCCGACCGCATCCTCTCGCCGATGATCCGCGACCGGATCGACGAGCCCTGGCGCGAGGTATCCTGGGAGGAGGCGCTCGGCTTCGCCGCGAAACGTCTCAAGGGCATCCAGGCCGAAAAGGGCCGCCGCTCGATCGGCGTCATCACGTCGAGCCGCTGCACCAACGAGGAGACCTATCTGGTCCAGAAACTTGCCCGCGGCGTGTTTCTCAACAATAACACGGACACCTGCGCCAGGGTCTGCCATTCGCCCACCGGCTACGGGCTCGGCCAGACCTACGGCACCTCGGCGGGCACGCAGGATTTCGACTCCGTGGAACATGCCGACGTGGTGCTGGTGATCGGCGCCAATCCCACCGACGGCCATCCGGTCTTCGCCAGCCGCCTCAAGAAACGCCTGCGGCAGGGCGCGAAGCTGATCGTCGTGGATCCGCGCCGCATCGACCTCGTCAAGACACCCCATGTCGAGGCGGCCCACCACCTGCCGCTCCGGCCCGGCACGAACGTCGCCGTGGTGACGGCCATGGCCCACGTCATCGTCGCCGAGGGGCTGCAGGACCAGGCCTTCATCGACGAACGCTGCGATGCCGAGGCCTTCGCCGATTACCTCGAGTTCGTCAGCGATCCGCGCCATGCCCCCGAGGCGATGGAGGAGGTCACCGGCGTCCCGGCGGAAACGCTGAGGCAGGCCGCGCGCCTCTACGCCACCGGAGGACGGGCGGCGATCTATTACGGGCTCGGTGTGACGGAGCATTCGCAGGGCTCCACCACGGTCATCGGCATCGCCAATCTTGCCATGCTGACCGGCAATGTCGGGATCGAAGGGGCCGGTGTGAACCCGCTCCGCGGTCAGAACAACGTCCAAGGCTCCTGCGACATGGGCTCCTTCCCGCATGAGCTTCCGGGCTATCGCCACGTCAAGCACGACGACGCGCGCGAGATCTTCGAGAGCCGCTGGGGGGTGAAGATCGATCCCGAGCCGGGCCTGCGGATCCCCAACATGTTCGACGCCGCGCTCGACGGATCGTTCGGCGGGCTCTACTGCCAGGGCGAGGACATCGTTCAATCCGATCCCGATACGAGCCACGTGGTCGCGGCGCTCTCCGCGATGGATTGCGTGATCGTGCACGACCTCTTCCTAAACGAGACGTCCAACTACGCCCACGTCTTCCTGCCCGGATCGTCTTTCCTCGAAAAGGACGGCACCTTCACCAATGCCGAGCGGCGGATCAACCGGGTGCGCCGGGTCATGGCGCCGCGCGCGCGATACGCCGACTGGGAAGTCACGCAACTGCTCGCCGCCGCGATGGGCACGGAATGGGGATATACCCACCCGTCGGAGATCATGGACGAGATCGCGGCGACGACACCGTCCTTCGCGGGCGTCACCTACGGGCTTCTGGAGGAGAAGGGCTCGGTCCAGTGGCCCTGCAACGAGGTACATCCCGAGGGCACGCCCATGATGCATGTCGAGGGTTTCGTGCGCGGCAAGGGCCGCTTCATCCGGACCGATTACGTCGCGACTGAGGAGCGGAGCGGGCCGCGCTATCCGCTTCTCCTGACGACCGGGCGGATCCTGTCGCAGTACAATGTCGGCGCCCAGACCCGGCGGACGGCCAACACGATCTGGCACGACGAGGACCGGCTAGAGATCAATCCTCATGACGCGGAGAACCGTGGCGTGAGGGACGGCGACTGGGTCCGCATCGCCTCGCGCGCTGGGGAGACGACCCTCCGGGCGCAGATCACCGACAGAGTGGCGGCGGGCGTCGTCTACACCACGTTCCACCACCCCGACACGCAGGCCAACGTCGTGACCACCGACAATTCGGATTGGGCCACGAACTGCCCGGAATACAAGGTGACGGCGGTGCAGGTCGCGCCCTCCAACGGACCGTCCGACTGGCAGGAACGCTATTCCGACCACGCCGAAGCCGCACGGCGCATCGACTACGCGGCCGAATAGCCCCAGGGAGACGACGTCCAGTGCGACCCGAGAAGCTCGTTGGCATGGCCAACCAGATCAGCCTCTTCATGGAGAGCAAGACGGATCGGGACGAGGCGCTGGAGGGCCTCGCCGCGCATATCAACGATTTCTGGGATCCCAGAATGCGGCGCCAGTTCGTCGATGCGGTCTCGTCGGATGACGACCTGCCGGCGCGCGATCTCGTCCGCCGCGCGCTTCCCCTGATCCGGCTTTCGCGGGAGGACGACGATCTGCCCGGCGCGCCGAAATCTCCCGCGGGTTCCGAGCCGATCAATCCCGCTCATCGCGACTGATCTGCGGCGGCTTCGGAACGGCAGAAAGTACACGCGGTACGTGTCGGGCGTCGAGAGACCTCGCGAACGCGCCCGGTTCTCGTCATCGCGGCCACGCGAAGGGAGCCGCAAATCGATGAGCCGATCGATCACAAAACCCATCGAGGACGCAAACCGTTTTCCGGCACTTTCGAAGAAAGATCAGCCGGCCGCGACGATCCCGCGGCTTTCGACTATTTCCCGGACGTCCTCGGCGAGCGTCATCGGGTCGAACGGCTTCGTGATCACGCCGATCGCGCCGAGTTGCATGAGGTCATCGACGATGTGCTTCTGCGCCGCGGCGGTCATGAAGATGACCGGGGTGCCGGCCGTCCGCGCATGGCCGCGCAAGGTCTTCAGGAGGCTGGGACCGTCCATGTCCGGCATCATCACGTCGAGCAGGAGAAGTTCCGGATCGATCTCCGCTGCCCTCTCCAGTGCGTCGGCTCCGTTCGCGACGGATGTCACTTCGAAGTCCGGATCGAATTTCAGGGCCAGTTCGGCAATCTCGCGGATATCGGCTTCGTCCTCGACATGAAGAATTTTCATGGTCTGCCTGTCCTTCCGGTCTTTTTCATGCTGCCGACGCCGAGAGATGTGATCTGTCGAGGGGTTTTCCCGCAAGCGTGGCCAGGACGGTCTGTGCGACCTCCGCTTCCTTCACGCGCGACTTCGTCATGACGCCCTTGACGTACCGGGCGACGTCCGGATCGACATCGTAGGCCGAGAACACGATGATCGGCGTGCTCGGTGCAATTTCTTTCACGAGCTGCTGTCCGGCGCCGTCCGGAAGTTCGAGGTCGAGGAGGATGAGATCGAACTTGCCCGTCGCGAGGCACGACCGTGCCTCCGTCAGCGTCCTGGCCGATGTCATGTTCACGTCCTCTCCCAGATGCTGGCGGAAGATCTCGTGCAGGTACGTGTCGTCCTCGACATAGAGAATATGCGAACGGGCAGGGCGCATCGCGAGTACAGCATCCAGGGCCTGTCTCAGACCGACCTTTTCGAGCGGCTTCGCGAGCCGGATCAACGTCTCCGTCACTGCCCCGCAATCATCCTCTCCGCTTTCCACGACGGCGATGACCGGAAAGTCCCGCGTCCTCTCGTCCGCCGCGAGGCGGTTCAGCAGGGGGGCGGGGGAACCGATGCCGGCATCGAGCACCAGTGCCGCGTACTGATTGCGGCAGGCGAGGCCATAGGCCGCATCGGCGTCCTGGGCGATATCGGCAACCAGCGACAGGGGTGCAGCGGTTTCCGTCGCCGTCCGGGTCAGGTCCCCGTCATTGCTGCAGATCAGCACGCGTCGGCCGGTCGCCAGGACGTTCGGCATGAGACCGCCCATCCCCTGCACCGAGACCGCGGGCAGATCGACGTGAAAGGTCGTCCCGCTCCCCTCGATCGAGTCGAACCAGAGCGTTCCGTCCATCGCCTCTACGAGGGCCTTGCTGATATTCAATCCGAGGCCGGTCCCGCCGACGCTGCGCGTGTTCGACATTTCGTTCTGGCAGAACGGCTTGAAGATGCGGTCGCGGAACGCCGCCGGAATGCCGGGACCTTCGTCGGTCACCGAGATGCGGATCTTGTCGTCGACATGATGGATCGAGGTCGTGACGACCCCCTCTTTCGGCGAGAACTTGATCGCGTTCGACAGGAGGTTAGCGAGGACCTGATCGAGCCGCGCGGGATCGATCATGGCTTCGCCCGCGGGCACGTGATCTTCGACGACGAGCCGGATTTTCTTATCCGGCGCGTAGTTCGCAGCCGAGGTAATGGCATCGTCGACATGGAACCGGATTTCCTGCCGCTTCATCGACATCCGCATCTTGCCCGATCGGATCTTCTGCATGTCGAGGAGATCGTTGATGAGCAGGACGAGGCGCTCCGCGTTGCGATTGGCGATGTTCAGCATCCCCAAGAGCTTGTCGGGCAACTGCTCGGTGCCGAGGCCGAGAACGAGGCCCAGCGAGCCCCGGATCGACGTGAGCGGGGTCCTGAGCTCGTGGCTGACGGTGGAGATGAACTCGTCCTGAAGCTTCTCCGTGATCTTCCGCTCGGTGACATCGACGATGGAACCGTCCCAGACGCATCGGCCGTCACGGTCCTTACGGATGCCCGCGCGGATGTAGATCCACTTCTCCTGGCCGCCGGAGGTTCTGCATGACATCTCGTGGCTCCATGCGCCGAACTCGGCCACGGATGCCTCGAGCTTGTCCTTGATGAGCGCCGTGACCTCGCCATCCGAGATCGTGTCGAGCTTCTCGAAATCCGCGAGGAGGTCGTCGGGCCGAACCTCGATGATACGTTCGACGGCCCGGGAGACGTAGGTGAAATTTGGCATGCCGTCTCTGTCGCGGACGATCTGGAACAACGCGACCGGGGCATGCTCCGCTATGGCGTCGATCTGGGCCTGCTTTTCATCGTGTTCCCTGATGGCGTGGGACCGCTCGAAATCGCGGACCAGCATCGAGCCCATGAGCACGGTCGCGAGGAAATTCGTGGGTATCAGGAGAGCGTTCGAAACGAGGAACACGTCCCACGGGGCATTGCTGATCGTGAGGAGGATCACGGACGGGACCGTTCCCGCGACGATGGCCTGGCTCACCACATAGAGGATGGTCGGACGTTGCTTCAGGTACTGGAACCACCAGCACCACAGGAGCCCGGCGGCAAGACCGGTGCCGAGAATGTAGGTCGCGCCCGCGACCGCTCCCACCCCGCCGTATGCCAATCTCAGGAAAGCGAGAGACGAGGCGGTGATGGCGACGCTCACCGGGCCGCCGAACGCAGCGGAAAGCACGACGACGGCACCGCGGGGATCGGTCAGGATCCCGGGGACGACCTCGAACCCGTTCTCCATCACCACGACGCCGACGAGCGTGAAAAGCAATCCGAGCAGCGCACTCCCGACCCAGAAGCGGTTTGCGAACCGACTATGGATCGCGCTCACGATCAGGACGGAAAGAAGTACGATCGATCCGCTCTCGACCATCGATACGATGCCCTGCATTCTGCAGACCCCTGACATTCCATCCGAATTCTCAGGCGAAACTGCAGGATCAAGGTGAAGATTCGGTGAAGGAACGGCGGTCGGGAACGCGCGCGACACGCTATGCCGCCGCCATGACGCCTTCGCCGGCGTCGATCGAGCGTCTCACGATCTCGAACGGCCCACGTTCGCTGGACGCGCTCCGGTTCGGGATGACGCCATGCGGGACGCATCGTATCGGACCTCAAAGAGCGAGATCTGGCCTTCAGTGGCCGCGAGAACGATAGGGTATCAGCGAAGGAAGCCTCGGCGTCCGGTGCGGGTGATTACGCAAGATCAGGGCATTTGGCCCGGCCCGATGCCCGGTGGGCGAGGCGATCAAAACTCACGTCATCCTATCAGGGGAATGCCACCTCCCTTCGGAGCTATCATGGAAAACTGAGCGTCAGCGTCACTGGCAGAGGACTCCACGATGCGACCCTCATTGCAGGTTCAGATTTCGAATAGCGACCGATTTGGGGAGCGTTCTATGTATCGCCAAGGCTTATGCGAGCCTCCCGAGATGTCATCGCCGACCGCCGCAGGTTGCGGGCACCCGCGGTAAAATTCGAACGACTTTCGTGGATTTCGCAATCCCTTTCCCCAATCGTCCGGACCTGTGTCGATCATCGATGAAAGGCCGTACCGGCTCCCCCAGATATCTTGGTGCTCAGACTGCTCTGCGCTAGACGCCGGGTCGAAGCGATGCCGACCCAGGGATCAGGCGCGGGTCTCCTCATGGCGGGCGTTCGCGAGGAAGTTCGGATTGATCTCGACACCCCAGCCGGGCCGATCCTCGATCTCGATGCACCCATCGCGTATCTCGAACGGCGCATGGACGAAGAGCGGATCGGTCCAGTCCTCCGACCCGTAATTCTCGATCGAGAATTCCAGGTAAGGCCCGGCATTCGGGATCGCCCGAAGGACATGCATCGCGCACACCGTGACGAGACTGCGATTGGCGGAATGGGGGATGCAGGGCAGGCCGGCGCCGGCCGCCATCGCCGCGACCTCTAAGGTCCGGGCGACGCCGCCGAGATAGAGCACGTCGGGCTGCACCAAGTCGACCGCGCGCATCTCGATCATCGTGCGCCAGGCGGAGATCTCGCAATCCTGCTCGCCGCCGGTCACGTCGAGCGACAGCGCGTCCGTCACCTCTTTCGTCCAGTCGAACTCCCAGTAGGGGCAGGGCTCCTCGAAATGGACGATGCCGTGATCTTCGAGCATCCGCCCCACCTCGATCGCGCGCGCCGGCGTGAAGCCGGAATTGGCGTCCACGAGCTTTGTCACCTCGTCGCCGAGCGCGCGCGCCACCGTGGGCACGATCTCCTCGGTGCGGCCATCCCACTGGTCGACGTCGCGGCCGCAGACCCGGCCCACACGCCATTTGAACGCGTCGATGCCGTAGGTGTCGCGCAGCCGGACCAGCCGGTCGGCCTCCTCGTCGGGCGCGATGTCGCGCCGCATCGAGCTGCCGTAGATGCGCAGCGGGCCGGGGCTGCCACCGAGGAGCGTGCAGACCGGCTTGCCCTCGACCTTGCCCCGCAGATCCCAGAGCGCGGTGTCGAGCCCGGCTTGGGCGCGGCGCAGGTAGCTGCCGGGAAACTTGTGCTCGCGCTCGCCGATGAGCTCGATCAGCCCCGCGATGTCGGTCGTCTCGGCCCCGAGTGCGTGCGGCGCGACCTGGCGGTGGAAGACGGTGCAGGTGATGTCGGCGTTGTAGGTGGAGACCTGGCCCCAGCCCTCCGTGCCGTCCTCCGCCGTCACCCGGACGAAGCCCACCGCCGGGGTCGAGAACGTCTCGAGGCGGGCGATCCGGCTCACGACACGGAAGCCCGGGACATGGCATAGAGGTTGCGCCGGACGTGGCGCGCGACGGGGTGGCCATCGGCCAGGAGCCATTCTTCCGTCTCGAAATAGTGCTTGCCGCGCGCTTCCGAGACCGAGACGATCCGCGACGAGGTGGCGTAGCGCGCGCCGACCGGGGCTGGGGCGAGGTTCTCCACCTCCGCCCCGGCGAAGATCAACGGCATCGGCAGAGCGAGGTTGGCCACCGCATCCTCCATCGTCCGGCGCAGCAGGCAGCCCGGATGTACCAGGCCGCGTTCGACGAAGATCGCCTCGGTTTCGTGGAAGTCGGCACGGGATTCGGCCACGAAATCGGGGCTCAGCACCGTCTCGCCGCTGCCGAGTTGCAGCGGCGGTGCGAAGTCACCTGGCCGGATGGCGCGCTTCGGCATGAAGGTGGGCGGAAGCGGCAGCGTCGTGGGTGGATCGGGCGGACGATCGGCGAGGCCGAGGCGGCCGTCGAGCACGACCTCGCCCTCCGTACCGCGCGTGACCGTCACCGGCGCGGCGACGCCGTCCGCCTCCCGCGCAAGTGCACCGCGCGTCACGACGAGCCGGTCGCCGGCATAGACCGGGCGGCGGAACCGGACCTGCGCCCGACCCCGCGCGAGCCAGTCCGCGCCCCAGCCGATCACCGCGAGCCGCACCGCGTGGCCGTAGACGAAGACGCCGGGGAGCAGGGCGGCGGGAAAACCCATGGCACGCGCGGTCGCGTCCTCGTGCGAGGTGCCGCGGTAGCGCGGCCTGGGATCGAGGATCGCGGTGACCTCGAGCCGCTCGGGCAGGTCGGCGCTCACGTTCCCGGCGCCGGGACGTCGGCCATCGCGCCGCTCGCGAGGATCTCCTCGACCTCTTCCTCCGGCAGGCCGAGAACCTCGCGCAGCACGTAGCCGTTGGCCTCGCCGTAGCAGGGCGAGGCGCTTCGCTGCGATCCCTGCGCGACCGTGGAATGCAGGGGCAGGCCAGGATGGCGGTGTCGCCCGGCCTCGGCATGAACCAGCTCGTCGAAAAAGCCCCGCGCGGCGAGGTACTCCGACGCCGCCTGTTCGGGCGCGGTCTCCACCGCAGCGGCGGCGACGCCGCCCTCCTGCAGCCGCGCGGCGAGCTCGGCCTTGTCCTGCTCCGCGGTCCACTCCGCGAGCAGCGCGTCGAGCGCGGCCTCGTTGGCTTTACGTGCCGAAAGCGTGGCAAAGCGTGGATCGCGCGCCAGTTCGTCCTGCCCCATCAACCCGGCCAGCCGCGACCAGGCCGCGTCGTCCTCGGCGGCGATGGCGATCCATTCGTCCTCGCCGCGGGTGGGATAGGCGTTGTGCGGCGCCATGTCCGCGACGTGGTTGCCCTCTGGCGCCACGTCCGTCCCGGCGATCAGCTCGGGACCGATGAACTGCATCGCCGCCTCGACCTGGGCGAGCTCGATATGCTGGCCGCGCCCGGTCCGCTCGCGGTGGCGCAGCGCGGTCAGGATCGCCGCGGCCGCGTTGAACCCGCCGATCGGGTCGAGATAGGACGGCCCCGTCACCGTGGGCTGGCCGCCGGGATAGGCGACCATCGCCGACATCCCCGCCGCCATCTCCATCGTCGGCCCGAGCGCGGCGTAATCGGCATGCGGACCGTCGAGGCCGAAGGCCGGCATCTCCACCACGATCAGTTCCGGATGCGTCTTAGCGAGTTGCGCGTAACCGAGTCCCAGCCGCTCCAGCAAGCCGGGCCGGAAATTGCAGATCAGCACGTCCGAGGCATCGACCAGACGGCGCATCACGGAGGCGCCGTGGGGATGCTTGAGATCGACGACGAGGCTGCGCTTGTTTACGTTCTGCGAGTTGAACGTGAAGACGCGGTCCCAGGGCCTGTCGCCCGGATCGTGGTCGGGAAAGGCGAGGGGGCTCGGCTTGTCGCGGTTCGACCGCCAGGTGTTGGTGCGCGTCGGGCTCTCGATGTGGAACGCCTCCGCGCCGTACCATGCGAGGATGCGCCCCGCCATCGGACCGGCCCAGGCGGTGGTCAGCTCGACCACCCGCACGCCCTCAAGCGGCAGCATCGGCATCCCCCCCGATGTCGCGCGCGGGTGTCGCGCCGAGCCTGAAGGCCGGCCCCGGCAGGACATACTCTCGTCCGTCGATCGTGACGTTCCGCCAGTAGCCGCGCGCGGCCAGATGCGGGCTCTCGCGCAATTCCGAGATGCGGTAGGCGCGCGCGGCGATGATCCGCATCCCCTGCAACTCGGCCACGAATTCCTCGGGGTCGCGGTCTGCGACCTTCTCCTCGACCAGCGCGAAGAAGGCGGGCCAGTGCTTTTGCCGCTCGGGCACCTCCCGGAACCGCGGATCGTCGAGGCAAGCCTCCAGCCCGAGCCGCTCGCAGAGCGCGGCGAAGCGGTTGGAATAGACCCAGAGGCAGACCCAGGAACCGCGGCAGAGCACCTGCCCGGCCGGGATGTCCTGGTCGCCGCGCCGCCGGTCGGTGCCGTTGTAGATCGCCTGCAGCGCGTAGGGAAAGCACATCGCCGAGGCGGTCTCGGCCGCGTCGACGCGGATGGCGTCGCCCGCCCAGGTATCGGCGTCGCCTTCCGCGCGCACGCGGAGTGAGGCCATAATCTGGACATAGGCCGCGAGCCCCGCCGCGTAGGAGGCGCGCTGCCCGGTGCCGTAGAGCGGCTCGCGACCGCGCACTCCGTTGGAGATCATCATCCCCGAGGCCGCCTGCAGCACGATTTCGGGCGCGCGCCATCCCGCACGCGGCCCGTCCGGCCCGAAACCGTCGATCACCACCGCGATCGGCGCCTCCGCGCCGCCGAGCAGGGTGTCCGGATCCTCGCCCGGCGCGCAGAGCACGATGTCGGGCCGGGCCTCGGGCGCGCCGCGGCGCTTGCCGGCGTTCAGGTGGATGTCGCCGATGCTGCCCCGCGGCGGGGCGGCGGCGATCGCCGGCCTGCCAGGAGCCGCTTCCGCCAGCCAGACCTCGGCGCCGAAATCCGACAGCAGCCGGGCGCAGTACTGCCCGGCGATGGTCCCGGACCGGTCGATCACGACCAGCCCGTCGAGAGCGCCGCTCATGCCGCATTCCTCCGTCTGGTGATGGGAAAGGCCGAGGCGAAGTGGCAGGCGGCGAGCCGGCCGGGTTCAACCTCGACGAGGGGGGGCGTCTCGCGCGCGCAGAGCTCGGTGGCGAGCGGGCAGCGGGTGCGGAACGCGCATCCGCTCGGTACCCGCGACGGGCTCGGCACGTCGCCCTGCAGGACGATGCGTCCGCTTCGCCGGCCCGGCCGAGCCTCCGGCGCCGCGGAGAGCAGCGCCTCGGTATAGGGGTGGTGCGGCGCGCCGTAGACCTGGTCCTTGCCGCCGATCTCGACGATCCGGCCGAGATACATCACGGCCACGCGGTCGGCGATGTGTCTGACCACCGCGAGGTCGTGGGCGATGAAGAGATAGGCGAAACCCTTCTCGCGCTGCAGATCCTGCATCAGGTTGATGATCTGCGCCTGGATCGACACGTCGAGCGCCGAGACCGGCTCGTCGGCGACGATGAAGCTCGGATCGACCGAGATCGCCCGGGCGATGCCGATCCGCTGGCGCTGCCCGCCGGAGAACTGGCGCGGCTTGCGGTCCATGTAGGCCGCCGGAAGGCCGACCATGCGCAGCAGATCGGCCACCGTCTCGCGTCGGGCCCTGCGCGATCCGGAGAGGCCGAAGGCGTCCAGCGGCTCGGCGACGATGTCGGCGATGCTGCGCCGGGGCGAGAGCGAGCCGAACGGATCCTGGAACACCATCTGGACCTGACGTCGCATCTGCCGCCGCGCGGCTGCCCCCATCGTGCTCATGTCCTGGCCGTCGATCACCACGCGGCCCTCGCTCGGCTCGATCAGGTGCAGGAGCAACCGGCCCAGCGTGGACTTGCCGCAGCCGGATTCGCCCACGACCGCCAGCACCTCCCCGCGCATCACTTGGAAGCTCACGCCATCCACGGCGCGCACCGGCGGCCGCCTCGGGCCGAGCCGGGCGGAGGTGTCGTGAAAGGTCTTGCCCAGTCCCTCGACCTCGATCAGCACGCTCATGCCGCCGCCTCCTCTGCCGTTGCCCAGCACGCCGCGCGGTGGCCGGGTCCGTGCGCCGCCATCGGCGGCATCTCCACCGCGCAGCGCGGCATCCGCAGCGGACAGCGCGCGCGGAACGGGCAGCCCTCCCGGATCGTCCCCGCCGGCGGGACCGAGCCGGCGATCTGGTAGAGCCGCTCGCGGGTTTCCGAGAAGCTCGGCACCGATTTCAGCAGGCCCCGGGTATAGGGATGGCGCGGCGCGTCGAAGAGCGCCTCGACCGGGGCCTCCTCGACGATGCGCCCCGAATACATCACGATCACCCGGTCGCAGATCTCGGCCACCACGCCGAGATCGTGGGTGATCAGCAGGATCGCCGAATTGAAGCGTTCGCGGATGTCGGTCATCAACTCAAGCACCTGCGCCTGGATCGTCACGTCGAGCGCCGTGGTCGGCTCGTCGGCGATCAGGAGGCTCGGGTTGCAGGCCATGGCGATGGCCGCCATCACCCGTTGCCGCATGCCGCCCGAGAACTGGTCGGGATAAGCGCGGATACGCGCCTCCGGATCGGGCATGCCCACAAGGGTCAGAAGCTCGATCACCCGGGCGCGCCGCGCCGCCGGAGTCATCCGTCCGTGGAGCGAGATCGCCTCGCCGATCTGGTCGCCGATGGTCATCACCGGGTTCAACGACGACATCGGTTCCTGGAAGATCATGCCGACATCGCGGCCGCGGATCGCTGGCATCTCGCGTAGTGGCAGGCCGAGGATGTCGCGGCCGTCGAGGCGGATCTCGCCGCCGATCCGCGCCGGCGGCTCGGGCACCAGCCGCATCACCGACAGCGCCGTCATCGACTTGCCCGATCCACTCTCGCCGACGAGGCCCACGGTCTCGCCCCGGTCGAGCGCGAAGCTGACCCCGTCGACCACGCGCAGCGGCATGTCGCGCGGGCCGAAGGCGACCGTGAGGTCGCGCACCTCGAGAAGCGGCCCGCCCATCACCCCGCCTCCGGGTCGAGCACGTCGCGCACGGCGTCGCCGATCAGGCTGATCGAGAGCACCACGACCGTGATGGCGAGGCCGCCCGACAGGATCGGCCACTGGGTCGCGAACATGTTGTTGAGCCCGTCGCGGATGATGTTGCCCCAGGACGGGTTCGGCGGCTGCGTGCCGATGCCGAGGAAGGACAGCGTCGCTTCGATCCGGATCGAGCTTGCCGACCACAGCGTCATGAGCACCACGATCGGTGCGAGGATGTTGGGCACCACATGTCGCGCGATGATCACCGGAGTACGCACCCCCGCCGCCATCGCCGCCTCCACGTAGGGTTCCTGCTTGACCGCGAGGGTGGAGGCGCGGGCGACCCGCGCGAAGCCCGGCGTGAACGCCACGGTCAGCACGATGACGATGTTCCAGAAGCTGCCGCCCAGGGCCGCGGCCACGAGGATCGCGAGGAGCAGTTCCGGGAAGGCCATCAGCATGTCGATCACCCGGCTCACGACACGGTCCACGACGCCGCCGAAATAACCCGCCGACACCCCGAGCGTCGTGCCGATGACGGCCGCGAAGACCGGCGACAGCAGGCCGAAGATGAGCGAGTTGCGCGAGCCGTGGATCAGCCGGCTCAGCACGTCGCGGCCGAACTGGTCGGTGCCGAGCCAGTGCGCGGCATTGGGCGTCTGGTTGATCGCGAGGAACGATTGTTGCAGCGGATCGTAAGGCGCGATCCAAGGCGCGAAGGCCGCCACCAGCACGAAGATCACGACCACGGCCAGCGCGATCCGGGTCGCGGGACGGTGGAACACCTCGTGGCGAACAGTCTGCCACATGGTCGGGGCGGGCGCGATCGCCTCGCGCTCCGCCATCGCGTCGAGTTCGGGATCGAGGAGGCCGCTCGTATCGGTCATGACGCCATCCTGATGCGCGGGTCGATGAGGACGTAGACGACCTCCATCGCGAGGTTCACGAAGATCACGAAGAAGGCGAACATCAGCACGCCGGCCTGGATCACCGGGTAGTCGCGCTCGCTGATCGCGTCGATCAGGAGCCGGCCGATACCGGGGCGGTTGAACACCAGCTCCACCGCCACCGACCCCGACAGCGTCGCCAGGATCGAGATGCCGATCCCGGTGGAGAGCGGCAGGAGCGCGTTGCGCAGCGCGTGGCGGTAGATCACCCGGCCCTCCCGCGCGCCCTTGGCCCGCGCGGTCCGGACGTAGTCGCGGCCGAGCACCTCGAGCACCGATGTCCGCGTCAAGCGTCCGAGGAAGGCGGATTTCAGCAGCGCGAGCGTCAGCGCCGGTAGGATGATGTGGTGCAACCCGTCCCAGAACCCTGTACCCGCGCCGAGGATCGGGAACCAACCGAGATTCAGCGCAAAGACGATCAGCAGGATCGCCGCGAGATAGAAGTCGGGGATGGCGTAGCCCAGGAGCGAATAGAGCCGCAGGGCGCTGTCCGCGGGTCGGTTGCGCCGGGTCGCGGCGTAGACGCCGAATGGGATGCCGAGCGCCAGGCCGATCACCACGGAGGTGAGCGTGAGGTAGATCGTGTGCGGCAGGTTGCGTGCGATCAGCGAGGAGACCGGTTGGTTCGACAGGAACGACACGCCGAAATCGAACCGCACCGCGTCCCACAGGAATTTCAGGTATTGCAGCCAGAGCGGATCGTTGAGCCCCATCCGCTCGCGGAAGAGGGCGAGCTGCGCCGGGTCGGTCTGCGGACCCAGCGCCGCCAGGGCGGGATCGCCCGGCAGAATGCGCATGGCGACGAACACGAAGCTCAGGACGAGAAACACCGTCGGGATCGCGTCGAGAAGCCGGTAGAGGAGATATCGCGCCATGCGTTCCGCCTCAGCTCACGAAAGTGGCGTGGTTGAAGCGCCAGTAGGCGTCGCCGCCCGTCACCTCGTAGCCGAGATCGAGGCGCGGGTTGCGCGCCACCACGTAGGACATGGTCGGCAGGCCCAGCATCGGCAGGTCGCGCTGGATCTTCAGCTCGACCTCGCGGCCCACTTCCACGTAGCCGTCGAAGTCTGTGGCCTGCAGCATTTGGGCGAGCAGGTCGTCGACGCCCTCCATCTCCACGCCGTAATGCGAGTAATTTGCCCCGCCCGTGCCGTCCGGCGTCATGTTTGCCGACGAGGCGGCATAATTGGAGTAGACAAAGAGCGGCACCGGCGGCAGCGACCACGAGTTGATGTTGAGCGTGTTGGCGTTCTCGCGGTTCGAGGCGTGGTAGGCCGAATGGTCCATGATGTTGAGTTCGATGTTCACGTCGATCGCGCGGAGCTGCTCCTGGATGATCAGGTGCTGCGTGGAATAATCCTCGCGCTTCGAGGTGTTGACCGGGATCGTCAGCCCGTTCGGGAAGCCGGCATCGGCGAGCAGCGCCTTGGCCTTGTCGGGATCATGCTCGTAGCGCAGATCCTCGGGCAGTTCCTCCTCGGTGAAGCCCGTGGGATAATCCGGCGGGTTCAGCGTGTAGACCATCTTCGCGAGCGGTTGCAGCGCGTCGACGATCTGCTGCTTGTTGATACCATGGGCGATCGCCTGGCGGACCTGCAGGTTCTGCAGCGGGTCCTTGGTGAGGTTGAAGAACAGCGTGTTGAACGATCCCGGCACGGTCAGGTCGAAGATCAGGTCGGGCATCTGCGATTGCATCTGCGGGATCCATCCCGGCGCCCGCACCCCCTCTATCATGTCCACCTCGCCCGAGAGCAGCGCCAGCGTCCGCGCCGTGGTGTCTTGGATGTAGAGGAACTCCATGTTGGCGATGTGGCCGGGTTCGCCCCAGTAATCCTCGTGCCGGCTGAGGAACATGCCCTCCTCCGGGTCGTAGCGGTCGAGCTTGTAGGGACCGGTTCCCACCGCTTCGGTCGCGAAGGCCTCGCCGCGCTCCGCTTCGGCCTTGGCCGAGATCACCAGTACGCGGCGGCTGAACACCGTGGAGGCCAGGAACAGCGGATCGGGGTCGGTTAGCGTCACCGTGACCTCGTACTTCCCGGTCGCCTCGGCCTGCGCGATGTTGGCGTAGCTCGAGGTCGAGACCCCGTCGAGCTTGGCGCGCATGAAGGACCGCGCCACGTCCTCGCCGGTCATCTCGCCGTAGCCGTGGTGGAACTGCACTCCGTCGCGCAGGGTGAAGACCCAGGTCCTTGAATCGTCTGAGGTGGTCCATTCGGTGGCCAGTGCCGGCTCGAACGCGTCCGGCGTCTTGCCGAAATCGCCATCCGGCGGCTCCACGAGGTACTCGAAGCACTGGATCATCGCCCAATTGTCGGAGCCCTGCGTCGTCATGTTCGGATCGAAGGCGCGGGGCCCGCCGGCCGAGCTGGCGAAGCGCAGCACGTCCTGGCCCTGGGCCCTGAGGCGCGGTGCGAAGAGCATCGTACCCGTCGCCGCCGTGGCGGTGCCCAGCAAAGTGCGTCTGGTGATCATCTGCTTGTTCCTCCCTTGGTCGGCCGCGCCATCCTCCCGGTCGCGGCATCGGGCCGTCCTTGCGACGCCGCATCGCCTTCCCGCGGCCTCCCGCCGCGTCATATGCGTCGTGCGTCGATCTCCGCGTCGTCGAAATCCAGTCCGAGCCCCGGCCCCTGCGGCAGCGCGAAGCAGCCCCCCGAGGGGCGCGGCATGTTCGGGATCCCCGGCAGCATCCGGTCGTCGGGATCGGCGAACTCCGCCGGCTTGGTGTTGTGCATGATCGTCGAGAGCAGATGCAGGTTCGCGACGTGGCCGATGCCCGGCTGTGTCTGATGCGGCACCAGCTCGACCCCGTGCGCGAAGCAGATCGCCGCGCACTGCATGAGGCCGGTGATCCCGCCCATCTTCACGATGTCGGGCTGCACCATCCGCACGCCCGCCGAGATCATGTCAACCAGCGCCTGCGTGGTGTAGGTCTGCTCGGCGGCGGAGACGGTGATGTCGAGCCGTTGTGCCACTTCGCCCATGGCGCGGACATCGTAGTGCTGGACCGGCTCCTCAAACCAGAGATAGCCCAGCTCCTCGAGCACGCGCCCGACCCGGATCGCGCCGCCGACCGAGTACTGGTTGTTCGCGTCGAAGGCGAGCGGGTAGTCTGGTCCGACGAGGTCGCGCACGGCGCGTGCCTTGGCGATATCGCCGGGAATGTCGTAATCCTGCCGGGTACGGTCACCGTCCCAGCGAATCTTGATCGCCGCCGGCTTCTCCGACGTCCAGCGCGCCTCGACGACGCGCAACATCTCGTCCACCCCGCGTTCCGCATTGCCGCCGACGGAAGCGTAGAACGGCAGCTCGTTTCGCCATGCCCCGCCCATGAGCTTGTGGATTGGCAGCCCGAGGATCTTCCCCTTCAGGTCCCAAAGCGCGATGTCGAGCGCGGCCAGGGCTCCGGTGACCGCCCCCTCTGGCCCGAGCTTGATGTAGCGGTGCAGGAGACGGTCCTGGATCACCGCCTGGTCGAACGGATCGGCGCCGGTGAGCGATGCGGAGAAATCCCGCGTCACGAGCAGACTGTGATCGCCCCCCATCATCGGAGAAGCTTCGCCGTAGCCCGTGAGGCCGCTGTCGGTCCTGACCCGGACCAGCGCGGTGCGGCGTCCCGGCGGATCGCCGGGCCTCCACGCCACGGCGAATGCCTCCACACCCGCGATACGATGCGTCCCGGCTGCTGCAGACGATTGCATTCCGATCGTGTCTTCCAACGTCGTAATCCCCCCGTGGATATCCGGCTCCCCCCGTCCCACGCTTGAACTGTAGACACGTATCGCATCCGTATTCAAGAATAATCGACTTAGTCTCTTGGCGGATCAAGGGCCTGACGGAGTGTCCGGCACGGCATCGATATGTCTGATCCGTGTTGAGCAAAGGGATGGTCAAGATACTGGTATACCACTGACGTAGCGAAACTTTCTTGAGGCTTTCACAGAGCTGCTGCTTGAACGTCAGCCACGGAAACTTTTCGATCAAGGATCGCGCATTCAATTCGGCGAAATCTTCAGGCAACCCAAACTCTACGGTGTCTTGATGATTTGCAACCGATTGCAAAAAGTGGAGAAGGGTAAGATTCCCTCGTCAAAGACTTGGCGCCCGGCCATCCGAACGTCTAAAGGCTTCACGGCAAACTCTTCATGGCGGCATCATGATGTCTGACGAAAGTCCGGCCCGACCTCTCACCTCGCGCGAACTCGCGGCGTTGATCGGGGTCAGCCAATCCGCGGTGTCACGGGCCTTCACGCCGGGAAGCAGCATTTCTTCGAAGCTGCGCGCGCGCATCCTCGGTGCGGCGCACGAATACGGTTATCAGCCCAACGCGATCGCCTCGATGATGACCACCAAGCGCACCAAGATCGTCGGGATCGTCGTGTCGGACATGCGCAATCCATTCTATCCCGCGCTGATCGAGCGGCTGACGCAAGCGTTGCAGCGGGTCGGCTTTCAGAGCCTGCTCTTCAACATTTCTCCGGGCGCGCGCATCGAGGAGCAGCTCGTCGCCATTCGAACGTACAACGTGGACACCGTGATCGTTATCTCGGCGACCATCCTCGACGACCGGACGCTGAACTGGGCGGCGGGGGGGCGGCGGGCGATCCTCCTTAACCGGTTGAGCCACCAGGACATGCCGACCGTCTGCTGTGACAACGTCGCCGGGGCGCGGGCTGTGGTCGACCATTTCCACGCCATCGATCGGCATCGCATCGGATATGTCGCCGGACTTGCAAAGACCGCCGTCGGAATGACGCGGCAAGGCGCTTTCACCACGCGGCTTGCAGAGCTCGGCATGCGTCTTGTCGGCAGCGCGGGATCGGAGGCCTATACCTTCGAGGCCGGTTGGCAGGGCGCCCTCGACTTGTTGGCCGCGCGGCCGGACGCGATCTTCTTCGCCTCCGACATCCTCGCGCTCGGCGGTCTCGGGGCCCTTCGCGCGGCGGGGGTGCGGATCCCGGAGGACATCGCGGTGGCGGGCTTCGACGACATCGTCATGGCCGGCTGGCCGACCAATGACCTCACCACCTACCGTCAACCGGTCGACCAGCTGATCGAAAAGGCGATCGAGATGACCTTGGCGGCGGAAATCGACGAGGATCGGCTTGTCCTGCTGCCGGGCGAATTGATCATCCGTGGTTCGACGAGCGGAGATTGACCGGCTCAGTTGAACCAGGTCGAACCTGTACCGGGCGGCCAGAGCTCGGCCGGATCTCCAATCATACGCAATCCGCAGAAGTCGCGACGGTGATTATGTGTCGGAAACCGTGTTCGGCGGCGATCATGATCCTGCCTGATAACCATCTGGGCCAAACGGAACCGCAATGCTGCGGCATCGCCGTGATGGCTTTCATTCGCTGGGACGCCGCGCGGTCCCGCCCCTGGCGAAACCAGCGCTGTTACGCCACCGCCTCCAAACCAAGCTCGACATCCGTGGCGTGGGAAAGGGCGAGCGCCGCCGCGCCCTGCGCCCAGAGCTGGTCGCCCCATTCGTGGATACGCAGGGCAGGCGGGTCGCCCGCCTTGATGGTGAAATCGGCCATCTCCGCCAGCAGGTCCTCCGCATCGAGCCAGTCGTAGCGCAAGCGTCCGCCCGACAGGATCAGCAGCGTCGGGTTAAAAAGGTTCACCACCGTCGAGAGCCCCGCCGCAAGGTGCCGCCGTGCCCTGAGGAACACCTCGGCCGCCCTCGCATCGCCGGCATCGGCAGAGGTTCGGAGCCGGTCGATCAATTCGGGGATCGGCGGTTGGGCCGTCTCGGTGAGTTTGAGCGTCACCGCGGCCTCTCGTGCGATCGCGTAATCGGCGAGATAAGCCTCGAGGCAGCCGCGCTGCCCACAGCGGCAGAGCGCCCCGTCGATCTGGACCTTGGTATGGCCTAGTTCCACCCCGAAACCGTTCGAGCCCCGGAACAGTTCGTGATTGAGCACGACGCCGAACCCCACGCCCTGCTCGACCGTGACGACCGCGAAATCCGCCTTTTCCCGCCCGAGGCCGAACCACAATTCGGCCAGGGCGACGAGATTGGCGTCGTTGTCCACCGTTACCGGTACGCCGAGCCGCTCGGTCGCGAGCCGGCCGAGATCGATCCGCTCCTCGTTCAAAACCGGCGACCAATGGACGTGACCGGTGGCGTGCTGGACGAAGCCGGGAAGGCCGATCCCGATTGCGCCCAGATCGCTCCGTAGGCGGCCGCTCTGCGAAAGCAGGTCCTCTACCATCTCTCCGATCGCGTCGATCTGCTCGGTTGGCGTCAGGCTACCGGACAATGCATCCGCCTGCGCGGCGGCGAGCCTGTTGCCCGCGCAATCCAGCAGCACCGCGGTGCGGTCCCGGATCGACAGTTTGATACCGGCGACAACGAAAGCGTCGGCCCGGACCGCGAGCGAAACCGGCGGCCGCCCCCGGGGAGAGACGGAAGCCTTGCGGCGATCCGGCAGTTCCTCAAGTACCCCGGCCTCGATCAGTTCGGCGGTGATCGTCGAGATGGTGCCCGGCGAGATGCCCATCAATTGCGCCACCCGAGCCCGCGAGACCGGGCCCGACGCGCGGATATAATCGAAGACCCGCATTCTTAGCGGCCGTCCGGCGCCGAGATCCCGCGTGATCAACGGTCCGCAACTCCTACGCTTCGCGAAAACCGGACCGCCGTTCATTTCGTTCATTCGGAAAACATTATTCGAGACTGATGCCCCCATGCAGCCGCTCAGGCATCACTTGCGCCGCCTGTTCGTCGTAAATGATGGGCAAAAATTCGGCAGTGGGCAAATGTTAAGTTTGACTGGCAAACAAAATCGAGCATGATGTCCTGGCCTGACCGGGAGGGTCGGGTCTGTCTCAGGGAGGATAGTCATGATTAGACGCACGCTGTTCGCCGCGGCCCTTGCCGCTACCGCCGTCACGCCACTGGCCGCCCTCGCGCAGGACGGGCCCACCGTCGGCGTGAGTTGGTCGAACTTCCAGGAGGAGCGCTGGAAGACCGACGAGGCCGCGATCCGTTCCGCACTCGAGGAGGCCGGCGCGACCTACGTCTCCGCCGATGCCCAATCTTCCTCGTCGAAGCAGCTTTCCGATATCGAGTCGCTGATTTCCCAGGGCGCGGACGTGCTCATCATCCTAGCCCAGGACACCCAGGCGATCATTCCCGCCGTGCAGCGTGCCTACGACAACGCCATTCCCGTTATCGCCTACGATCGCCTGATCGAGGACGAGCGCGCCTTCTACCTGACCTTCGACAATATCGAGGTGGGCCGAATGCAGGCCCGCGCCGTCTTCGAAGTGCAGCCCGAGGGCAATTACGTGATGATCAAGGGGTCGCCTACAGATCCCAACGCCGATTTCCTCCGCCAGGGACAGCAGGAAGTGCTGCAGGACGCCATCGATGCGGGCGATATCACGATCGTCGGCGAAGCTTATACCGATGGCTGGTTGCCCGCCAACGCGCAGCGCAACATGGAGCAGATCCTCACCGCCAACGATAACGCGGTCGACGCCGTCGTGGCCTCCAACGACGGTACCGCCGGCGGCGCGGTGGCGGCGCTCCAGGCGCAGGGCATGGACGGTATCCCGGTCTCCGGCCAAGATGCCGATTACGCGGCGCTGAACCGCATCGCGCAGGGCACGCAGACCGTCTCCGTCTGGAAGGACAGCCGCGATCTAGGCCGGCGCGCCGGCGAGATCGCCATCTCGCTCGCCGATGGAACGGAACTCTCCGAGATCGAGGGCGCCGGCGAATGGACCTCGCCCGCCGGTACCACGCTCTGGGCGGAGTTCCTCGAGCCCGTCCCGATCACGCAGGACAATCTCGGCGTCGTCGTCGATGCCGGCTGGATCAGCAAGGACGAGCTCTGCCAGGGTGTGTCCAACGGTCCGGCCCCCTGCAACTGAGACCTCTTTCCGGCTTCTCCCGGCGCGAACCAGACCCCGCGCCGGGTCGTCCCATCCGTTGAGCAGGTGATCCCATGACCGATGCCAACGCCGCCGCCGCACCCTCGCGGAGCCGCAACTTCATCAAGACGCTCGAGATCGACACGCGGCTTCTGGGCATGGTGGGCGCGTTCGTCGTCGTCTGCATCGTGTTCAACGTGATGACGGACGGGCGCTTCCTGACCCCGCGCAACATCTTCAACCTGACGATCCAGACCGTTTCCGTCGCGATCATGGCGACCGGCATGGTCTTCGTCATCGTCACCCGCCACATCGACCTCAGCGTTGGTTCGCTGCTTGCGACCTGCTCGGCGATGATGGCGATGACGCAGACGTCCTTCCTGCCGGCCATGGGCCTCGATTTCGGCAATCCCCTGATCGCCCCCGTGGCGATCCTGGTCGGCCTCCTGACCGGTGCCGTCATCGGCGGCTTCCAGGGGTGGCTCGTGGGCTATCTCTCGATCCCGGCCTTCATCGTAACCCTCGGCGGCCTTCTCGTCTGGCGCAACGTGGCCTGGTACCTGACGAACGGCCAGACCATCGGACCGCTCGACGAGACATACCAGCTCTTCGGCGGCATCGGCGGCACCCTCGGTACGACGGGAAGCTGGATCCTCGCCGTCATCGGCGTGGTCGTTACCTGCATCGCCGTCTGGTCGGCGCGACGCGCCCGCATCCGGCACGAATTTCCGGTGAAACCGGTCTGGGCCGAGATCGCGCTGATGGCCGTGGGCGCGGTGCTGATCCTCGGCTTCGTCGCCGTGCTCAACGCCTACGAGGTGCCGTCGCGCGTCCTCGATCGGCAGTTCGAGGCTGCCGGGCAGTCGATGCCGGAGGGCTACAGCGAGGGCTACGGGGTGCCCTATTCCGTCCTCCTCCTGATCGCCGTCGCGGTCGTGATGACGGTCGTGGCACGCAAGACGCGGCTTGGGCGCTACATCTTCGCTACGGGAGGCAATCCCGACGCCGCCGAGCTTTCGGGCATCAACACCCGGCTCCTGACGGTGAAGGTCTTCGCCATCATGGGCGTGCTCTGCGCACTCGCCGGCCTCGTCGCCTCCGCGCGATTGTCGTTTCACTCCAACGATATCGGAACGCTCGACGAATTGCGCGTCATCGCCGCGGCGGTCATCGGCGGCACGGCGCTCGCGGGCGGGGTGGGCACGATCTACGGGGCGATCCTCGGGGCGCTCATCATGCAGTCGTTGCAATCGGGCATGGCCATGGTCGGCGTCGACGCTCCGTTCCAGAACATCATCGTCGGCGGTGTCCTCGTCCTCGCCGTTCTCGTGGACATAATCTACCGCAGAAAGACGGGAGCGACCTGATGACCGATCGCAGCGATACCCCCTTGGTCGAGATGCGCGACATCTCGATCTCCTTCGGCGGCATCAAGGCCGTCGACCATGTCAGCGTAGATCTCTACCCGGGCGAGGTCGTTGGGCTTCTGGGCCATAACGGCGCCGGGAAGTCGACGCTCATCAAGTGCCTCTCGGGCGCATACCGGCAGGATTCGGGCGATATTCTCATCAACGGCAAGAAGGTCGAGATCGCCAATCCTCGCGACGCGCGGGACCACAACATCGAGACGATCTACCAGACGCTCGCCCTCGCCGACAATCTCGACGCCGCCTCCAACCTCTTTCTGGGGCGCGAGCTCGTCACCGCGCTCGGCTTCGTGGACGATTCCGCGATGGAGGCCGAGACGCGCCGCATCATGGGCCGCCTCAATCCCAATTTCCGCAAGTTCGCGGCTCCCGTGAAGGCGCTTTCTGGCGGGCAGAGGCAATCGGTGGCGATCGCTCGCGCGGTTTATTTCCAGGCGCGGATCCTAATCATGGACGAACCGACCGCCGCGCTCGGACCGCAGGAGACGCAGATGGTCGCAGAGCTGATCCAGGAATTGAAGAAGGACGGTCTCGGCATCTTTCTCATCGACCACGACGTGCACCAAGTGAAGCGTCTCTGCGACCGCGCGGCGGTGATGAAGAACGGCGAACTCGTGGGCCTCGTGAAGGTCGACGACGTGACCACCGACGATCTTCTGGGCATGATCATCGCCGGCAAGAAACCGCAGCACCTGGCCGCCTGACACCTTTGCGGCCACTTTGCCGAGAGCAATAGCGCTGCATCGTTTCGGCGGCGAGAGCGGCTTTCTCACGTCTAGCCGCCGACCGATGCCGGGGTGTCGTGCCTTCGCGTCGGCTGGCCAACTTTCCGGCATTACGGCAGATGGGCGGCCCCGTTCACCGGGGCCGCCTGTCCGTCAGACGTAGCGGCTGACGATGTTCTCGAGAATCTCCTGCCGGCCCGATTTCGGGGCCGGGCTGAGGCCGTCGGCTTCCGCGCGGTCGGCGATGCCCGAGAGAGTGGCGTCTTCCGCCATGATGGCACGGCCGAGTTCGTCCGACCAACCGGCATAGCGGTCGCGGCGGGGGGCTTCGAGGGCGTCGTCCTCGAACATCCGCGCCGCCGCCATGAGGCCGCGGGCGCAGATGTCCATGGCGCCGGCATGGGCGGCGATCAGATCCTCCGCATCGATGGATTGCCGCCGGAGCTTGGCGTCGAAATTGGTGCCGCCCGGCGCGAGGCCGCCGCCCTTGAGGATCTCGTAATAGGCCAGGGCGACTTCCGGCACGTTGTTGGGGAACTGGTCCGTGTCCCATCCCGACTGGTAATCGTTGCGGTTCATGTCGATGGAACCGAGGATGCCGAGGTCCCGGGCAAGTGCGATCTCATGCTCGAACGAATGCCCGGCGAGAATGGCGTGGCCCTGTTCGACGTTGACCTTCACCTCGTCCTCGAGCCCGTAGCGGCGCAGGAATCCATAGACGGTGGCGACGTCGTGGTCGTACTGGTGCTTGCTCGGCTCCTGGGGCTTGGGCTCCACGAGGATTTGGCCGGTGAAGCCGATCTTGTGCTTGTGCTCCACCACCATCGACAGGAACCGGCCGTAATGGTCGAGATCCTGCGCCATGTCGGTGTTGAGCAGCGACTCGTAGCCCTCGCGGCCTCCCCAGAGAACGTAATTCTCCCCTTTCAGGCGATGCGTCACTTCAAGGCAGGACCGCACGGTGGAGGCCGACCAGGCAAAGACTTCCGGGTCCGGGTTGGTGGCGCCGCCCGCCATGAAGCGCGGATGGGTGAAGAGGTTCGCCGTGCCCCAGAGAAGCCCCGTGCCCGTCTCGGACATCTTCGTCTCGAAGATGTCCGCGATCTCGTTCAGGCGTTTGTGGTTCTCGCGCAGGTCATTCGTCTCGGGGCGGACGTCATGATCGTGGAAGCAGAAGAAGGGCTGGCCGAGGATGCGGAACATCTCGAAGGCGGCATCGGCCTTTTGCCGGGCGTCCTCCATGCTGTCGCCGAACCAGGGACGGCCGAACGTACCCGCGCCGAAGGGGTCGGAGCCGTCCGCGGCGAAGCTGTGCCAGTAGGCGACCGCGAAGCGCAGGTGGTCCTTCAGGGGCTTGCCCATGACCACCTTGTCGGCGTCGTAGTGGCGAAAGGCGATGCCGGTGGCCTCGGGATCGTAGCGGACGGGGTCGAGTCCGGAAAAAAAGCTGCTCATTTGGTTCCTCTGTAGGTTTTCGACTTGGCCGCCCAGATCAGGCCGCGCCGCAGGATCTCGCGCATCTCGGGCCGTACCAGCTCCTCGGCCACATGGCCGAGACTGGAATAGAAGACGCGGCCCGCCCCGAAGGTTCGCGTCCAGACGACGGGCATGAGTGTTCCGGCGATCTCCGACGCGTGCTCGCCGGTGAAGGTGGTCGTGGCAAGCACCTCATTGCCGGGATCGACATGCATGAAATACTGCTCCGAACGGTAGTCGAAGCCGTGCATCCCCTCGGTGATCGGGTGGTCCGCCCGGACGATGTCCACGTGATAATCGATGATGTTTCCCGGATGCGCGACCCATTGGCCGCCGACCATGAACTGGTAGTCGGGTGAATCGCGGAAAGCATCCCCCATGCCGCCGTGAAAGCCGCCAAGTCCGGTGCCGGACGCGATGGCCTGCCGTAGCCGTTCGATCCCGTGGGTATCGCTCGGCACCTGCGTGACCATGGGGACGATCAGGTCGTAGGCGTTCAGGTCATCCGATACGAGAACATCGGTGCCTTCCGTGGACGTGACCGCCATGCCCTCGGACCTCAGCATATCGGCGACGATCGTGGAGGTGGCGCGGGGCTCGTGACCCTCCCATCCACCCCAGAAGATCAGGGCCTTCGTGGGGCTCATCTCATATCCTCCTCGGGCATCGGGGCAGGGCGGGTGCAGGTGCTGTCGATCCGTACCGCCCGCCCGGCCTCCGCGGCACGGTGGAGCGCGTCGATCACGTCGAGCACATGGAACGCGAGCGTGGCGCTGGCGCGATGGGGCCGATCCTCGTGGATGGCAGCGGCCATGTCGGCAAGCCCGATGCCACGCCAGTTGCCCTCTCCGTATGGGCGATCCCCGGCAGAAAGAACGGAGCCCCCGGAAAGCTCCACCTGGCCGTCGAAGCGATTGGGGTCGGGAAGGCGCATGGAGCCTTCGGTGCCGTAGATCTCGAGGGGAGAATGCCAGTGACCGTCCACGTCGAAGCTCATGGCGATCTGAACGAGCGCACCGTCGGCGAACCTAAGGATGCCGAGGAGGTGCGTGTCGACTTCCACGGGCACGCTCTGACCGGCGCGGTCGCCCTGGCCAATCGTGCGGATGTCGCGGGGGCGGGACGACAGCGCCGTGACCTCCGCGACCGGTCCCAGAAGCTGCACCAGGGCGGTGACATAGTAGGGGCCCATATCCATCAGCGGTCCGCCGCCGGGATCGGCATAGTAGAAGTCAGGATTGGGATGCCAGCGTTCGTGCCCGGCCACCATCATCGTCGCCGTTCCGCCGAGGGGCCGTCCGATAGCGCCTCCGTCGAAGGCCGCTCGCGCCGCCTGGTGACCGCCGCCGAGGAACGTGTCGGGGGCGCAGCCGATCCGCAATCCGCGCGTGGCAGCGAGATCGACCATTGCGCGGGCCGCCCCGAGATCCGCGGCCAGCGGCTTTTCCAGGTAGAGATGCTTGCCCGCCTCGAGCACCTGCCGCCCGACTTCCGCATGGGCGGCGGGGATCGTCAGGTTCACCACGATGTCGATGTCGTCCCGCGCGAGCAGGCCCGTGACCGAGAGCGCCGCGACCCCATGCGCCCGCGCCGCGGCCTCTGCCGCCTCGGGCCGCAGATCGGCCACGGCCTTGAGGGAAAGACCCCTGAATCGCGGCATGTTTTCCAGATAGATGCCGCTGATCGTGCCGCAGCCGACGATGCCGATGCCCATGCCCATGCCGATGCCCATGCCGCTCATGCCCGGGCGGTCTCCATACGTCGGTCGTCGGCATCGAAGTAATGCAGGCGGTCGGGATTGGGCGTCACCCGTAACCTCTCGCCGTCCCGGAGCCGCATATGCCCCGGTAGACGGACGGTCAGATCGCCGAGCTCGTCCACGCGGACATGGGCGATCGTGTCGGAGCCGAGCGTCTCGACCACCCGCGCGGTCGCCTCGTACCCTTGGCCCTCCGTCAGCTCCATGTCCTCGGGGCGAACGCCCACCGTCTCCGCCTCGGGATTGCCGAAGCGTTTGCCGGAAATGAGGTTCATCTTGGGCGACCCGATGAACCCAGCGACGAAGACCGAGGCCGGCCTGTCGTAGAGGTCCATGGGGCTGCCGATCTGTTCCACGCGGCCCTTGTTCATTACGACGATCTGATCGGCGAGCGTCATCGCCTCCACCTGGTCATGGGTCACGTAGATCATCGTGGAATCGATGGAATGATGCAGCTCCGCCAGTTCCACCCGCATCTGCGTGCGAAGCGCGGCGTCGAGGTTCGACAGGGGTTCGTCGAAGAGGAACACCTTGGGGTTCCGGACGATGGACCGCCCGATCGCCACCCTCTGGCGCTGTCCGCCGGAGAGCTCCGATGGCTTGCGATCGAGGTGATCCTCGAGCGCCAAAATGCGCGCCGCCTCGGCGACGCGGGCTTCGCGCTCCTCTTTCGAGACGCCGGTGATGCGCAGGCCGAAATCGATGTTCCGCGCCACCGACATGTGCGGGTAGAGGGCATAGGACTGGAACACCATCGAGATGCCGCGCTTCGACGGCTCCTTCGTGGTGACGTCCTCGCCGCCGATGCGGACGGTGCCCCGCGTCGGCCGCTCGAGCCCCGCGATCAGGCGCAGGAGGGTGGACTTGCCGCACCCCGAGGGCCCCACGAGAACCGTGAAGGACTTGTCGGGCACGTGGAGCGAGAGATCGGGAATGACCGTCAGCGAACCGAAGGCCTTGGCGACGTTCTCGAGACGGACCTCAGCCATGGTGCGCCTCGTAGGTGAAGGACAGGAAATCGGCGGGCCGGCCCCGCCCCGATGTATCGTGCGCGCACATGCCGACGAAGGCTCCGGTGAAATTGTTGCCGGGGCCGTTGCCCGCCTCGTCGGAAATGGCGGACTGGTCGAGCGTCACGCCGAGATCGGCCCATTCGCCGCCCTCCGTCGTATAGCGGAACGTGAGCGCCGCGCCGTCCACATCGAGGCCGAGCCGCAGAGGCCCGTCCGGCAGCGGGAGCGGCGTGACCGGATAATCGATCCGCGCGTCCGGCCAATCGGCGGCACAGGAATAGACCGTGAGGACGCGCCTTCCGTCCTCGTCCGCGGTGACCGCGAGGTAGTGGAACTTGTTGCGTCCGTACCAGGCGACGAGACCTGCGAAGTGCTGGTAATCGCCCGGCGCGACGTCGATCTCCGTCTCCGCCATGTAGCGCAGATGCTCCTGCCGCCGCGCCACAAGCGCGTGTTCGAAGGCCGAGCCGGGACTCTCTCGACCGAAAAGGCGCAGCGCGCCAGGGCGGTCGGTCAGGGAGAAGAGGCGCGCGGGTTCGGGCGTCCTCAGCCACTGGAACTCGGGCGGCAGCGCTTCGTCGAAGGTCCGGCGCGAGGGGGTTGGGTCGAAGGGATGCTCGGGCAGCTGCGGCCCCTCGATCTCCGCTGCCGGTGCGGGGCCGTCATGGGCGAGGCGGGGGAACTGCCCCTCCTCCCAGACGAGGCGCTGGATCGACGTCTCCCGCCCGAGCGGGGAGCGGCGCACGTCGTCGGAATGGATGCCCGCGCCGGTCCCCGCTTTCCGCGTGCCGTCGAGGGGCCGGGAGCAGAGATGCACCATGAAATGCTCTCCGGCTTCCGTCTCGACGATGTCCGCATGGCCGGCGCGCTGCAGCAGATGCCCCGGATCGGTGTCCTTCGAGGTCAGGACGTGTTTCGCCGGATCGATCTCGTACGGCCCGAAGAGGTCGCGGGAGCGGGCCATGGTCGCGGCATGGTCGTACCCCGTGCCGCCCTCCGCCGTCAGGAGGTAGTACCACCCGTCGCGGCGGTAGAGATGCGGCCCCTCCGTCAGCTTGTGGTCGGTGCCGCGATAGATGTTGCGGATCTCGCCCACGAGGCGCGTCTCGGCCACGGAATATTCCTGGATCACGATCCCGCCGAACCGCGCGCCGCCGGTGCGATTGTGGTTCCAGATCATGTTGAGGAGCCACTTGCGCCCATCCGCGTCGTGGAAGAGCGACGGATCGAACCCCGAGGAGTTGAGATAGACGGGATCGGACCAGGGCCCCTCGATGGCGGGCGCGGTGACCAGGTAGTTGTGACTGTCCTTCCACGCCCCGTCGCGCCGCTTGACGTCGGTGTAGATCAGCCAGAATTGCCCGTCGGCATGGCTGAGGCACGGGGCCCAGACGCCGCCCGAATCCGGGTTTCCCCGCATGTCGAGCTGCGCCGCACGATCCAGGGGGCGGGTGACGAGCCGCCAATGCTTGAGATCGCGCGAGTGATGGATCTGCACCCCCGGGAACCATTCGAAGGTGGAGGTCGCGATGTAGTAGTCGCCTCCGACCCGCACGATGGAAGGGTCGGGATTGAAGCCGGGCAGGATCGGGTTCTCGATCTTCATTTGGTCAGCCTTTCACGGCACCGCCCGTCAGGCCGGCGACGATGTATTTCTGGGCGGCAAGGAAGAAGACGATCGCGGGCAGGAGCGACAGCGTCACGAAGGCGAGTGTCTGGTTCCACTGGGTGACGTATTCGCCGCGGTACTGCATCATCCCGAGCGGCCAGGTGAACACCTCCCGCGAGTTCAGGACCACGAGAGGCAGGAGGAAGTTGTTCCAGCTCTGCACGAAGACGAACACGCCCACGGTGGCGAGGATCGGCGTCGACAGCGGCAGAGTGAACATCACGAAGAACCGGATATAGCCGCACCCGTCGATATAGGCGGCCTCGAAGAGCTCCTTCGGAAGCTGCTGGAAGAACGTGCGGAACAAGAGGATCGCGAGGCTGAGCCCGAACGCCGTCTGCGGCAGGATGACGGCCCAGTAGGTATCGAGAAGCCCGATGTCCCGAACCTTGATGAAAAGGGGCAGGATCGCCGTGGCGAAGGGGAACATGAGGCCGAGGAGCAGATAGGAGAACAGGAAGTCAGACCCGAAGAACCGTATCTGGGCGAAGACATAGGCCGCAGCGGAGCCCACGATCAGCGTCAGCGCGACCGCCGCCGACGAGATCAGGAGCGAGTTCCCCATGTAGCGCCAGAAGGACGGGTCGGTGACGATGGCGCGGTAGAATTCGAGGTTCCACGCGTCCGGGACGGAAAAGGCGGCGGTCCGGATCTCCGCGTTGGTCTTGAAGCCGCCCATCACCGTCGCCCAGAGCGGCGCCAGCACGAAGGCCGAGACGATCAGGAGAAACGAGATCCGCGCCACGTTGCGCCAGACACCGGGCCCGATCATGACGCCGCCTTCCGCATGAAGAGACGCTGGTAGAAGACCGCGACGAGCACCGCGACGATGAAGAGGACGACGCCCACGGCGCTGCCGAAGCCGATCCTGAGCCGCGTCAGTCCGAACTCGTAGAGATAGGTGACGATCGTATGGGTCTGGTTCGACGGGCCGCCATTCGTCAGCGGAATGATGATGTCGAAGACCTGCAGCGCACCGATGATGGCGAAGAAGGCGCTGACCGCGATGGCCGGGCGGATATAGGGGATCTGCACATGGCGCACGATCTGGGTGCGGCTCGCGCCCTCGATCCGTGCCGCCTCGATCTGGTCGTCGGGCACGCCCTGGAGCGCGGCGATATAGATCATCATGTGGAAGCCGAAATACTTCCAAACGATCACCACCATGATCGCGTAGAAGGCGAGATCCCGGTCGGCCAGGATAAAGAACTTGTCGATCCCGAGCGTCGTGGCGATGGAGGCGGTGACGCCGTAATTGCCGTCGAAGACGAAGCTCCAGATGAGGCCCGCCGCGACCTCGGCCATGATGTAGGGCACGAAGAAGATCAGCCGGAAGACCGCGTTCGTCGGCGTCTGCCTGTAGACGAGGAGCGCCAAGAGAAGCGCCAGCGGCATCTGCACCACAAGCGAGATCACGAGGATCTTCACGGTGTTGCCGACCGCGACGGAAAAGACCGAATGCCCGAACATCTGCTCGAAGTTCTGCAGCCCGACGAAGTCTTCCGGCGTGCCGTACCCGTTCCAGTCGTAGAAGGCATACCAGCCGGACTCGCCCAGGGGCAGGATCACGAACAGGGTGAAGAGGACGAGCGCCGGCGGCAGCAGGATCAGCGCGGCGGTCAGGCGGCCGTTCGATACCGCCTCGCGCAGGCGCTCGGCCGGCCCCGGCCGGCGATCCGGCGGTGGCATGGTGGACTCGGACATGGAACCTGCTTCCCGTCAGGACAGGGCGGTGCGGCCCGAAGGCCGCACGTCGTTCGAGATCAGCGGAAGTCCCAGGCTTCCTGGACCCGTGACGCGGCCTCTTCCGGCGTGGTCGCCTGTGCCACGAGGTCCGCGGAGACGTCGTTCACCGTCGCGCCGACCGAAGCGCCGAGGAACTGGTCGAGGAACACCTGATGATAGGTCGACTGGTTGATGTCCTGGGCCACCTGCTTGAAGAAGGGGTTGGTCAGCGCCTGATCCGCCCCTTCCACGATCGGGATGAAGATGCCGCGCTCGGCGATGGTCTCCTGGTTGTCCCGGTCCAGCAGAAAGGTCAGGAAATCCACGGCCTCGGGCGAGGCATCCGCGGTGACCGCCCACCCGTTGATCCCGCCGAGCGTCGCGCCGGCGCCACCTTCGGCAACCGGGTCGGCGATGACCGGGAACGGCATGATCGCGAGTTGATCGTCCGACAGGCCCTCGCCGTCGGTGGCTCGACCCCGCATCGGCAGGTAGTCCCAGTCGCCCATGAGATGGAACGCACCCATCCCGTCGGCGAACATGCCGGATGCGGTCTCGTAGGTGGTGCCCATCACGCCCGGCTGGAACGGATCGAGGTCGACGAGTTCCACCATGTCCTCGCCCGCGGCCACGAAGGCCTCGTTCTCGAAGCCATCGCCGTCGCCGCTCATCGCGGTGGTGATGATATCGGGGCCTCCCTCACGCAGGGCGAGGTAGCTCCAGTAGAAATGCACCGGCCACTTGTCCTGCGCGCCGGCGATGATCGGCGTCACCCCGGCATCCTTCAGCGTCTGCACGGCTGAGAGGAAATCGTCCCAGGTCTTGATCTGGGTGTGGTCCACCCCGGCCTCTTCGGTCAGGTCGGTGTTGACCCAGAAGATCACCTCGGTCGCGTAGAGCGGCAACCCGTAGAGCGAGTCGTCGACGGTATAGAGTTCCAGCGCCGCTTCGGGGAACGTCGAAAGCACGTCCTCCGGCACCGTGTCGCCGATCGGCTGCAGGAAGCCTGCCTCGGCCTGCTCGCGCAGGGTCTCGCCGCCCCAGGAATAGAAGATGTCGGGCCGCGCGTCCGATTGCAGGAGCGTCGGGAGGCGCGACTTGTAGGCCTCGTTGGCGATGTATTCGAAGACCACGTCCACGTCGGGATGCTCGGCCTCGTAGGCCGCCTCGACCTCCGCGTAGAACGCTTCCTCCTCGTCGCCCGGCTGGACCCGCAGGATATTCACCTCGGTCTGCTGCGCGTAGGCGCCCGTCGCCGCAAGGGCGATCGCGACCGCAGTCGTCGCACTCAATTTCATTGTTTCCCCTCCCATGAGCGGCGCACCGAACAGCCCCCCGCCATCTCTGACTATCGTACATCATTTCACGTCAAAGAAAAGGGGGCTCCGCAACCGGTGAGCGATCGTTTCAAGGCTTAGGGCAGATTGTCGCGGAGAAAGATCTCTATCCCGACGCGGTTCTCGTCCATGTCGAAGGAGCGTCCGTTTGCCAGCGCGAGCAACGTACGGATCGCAGACCGCGCCTCGCGTGCCGGATCCTGACGGATCACGGCATCTATCCTGTCATTCTGCAGCCAGCGGCGGGAATGTTCGGTCAGCTCGTGGACGACCACATGCGGCCGCGCGGGCGGATCCCCGATCGCGGCGATCAGCCCGCGATTGCCTGCCCCGAGGCTGTAGATGCCCGTGACGCGCCCGTAATCCGAGATCAGCTTCGACACCTGCGTTTCGACCATCGTGGCATCGTCGAATGCCTCGAGGATCGACAGCAGTTCGAGATGGGGAAAATCGGCGGCCATCACCTGCTGAAATCCGAGCCAGCGCTCCGCATGGTCCTGTACCACCATCGACCCCGCCACGACCGCGACCCGGCCCCGGCTCCGGCCGCAGAACCGCCCGAGGAGCCCGGCCGCGGTCCGTCCCGCCCAGATGTTGTCGATCCCGACGAAATGATCGCGCAGGTCCGACGGCAGGTCGGAGACAAGGGTGACGATCTTCGACCCTTTCGACGCGAGGCCCCGGACGACGTCGCGGACCGCCGGCGTGTCGACCGCCACGAATGCCACCCCATCGGGTTCTTCGGCCCCGACTCTTTTCAGGCATTCAACCAGCGCCGGTGCATCGAATGGGGGAACCTGAGTGAGGGTCACCGTTACATTGTCCGCGCGCAATCCGGCGGCGTAATTCCGCACCTCGGCCTCGAGCATCCGCATGAAACTGTTCGCCCCGCTCGGCAGGATGAATTCGAACCGAAAGGATCGCCGCCGGGAGAGGTTCGCCGCCGCGCTGTTGCGCAGGTATCCAAGATCGCGGATCGCCTCCTCGACCCTGGTGCGGGTCGCGTGCCGCACGGACAGGCGGCCGTTCAGGACCCGGTCCACGGTTGACAAGCTCACGCCTGCGACGCGGGCCACGTCGTGGATCGTCGGTCGGCTCATCCCATCTCCCCGGTCACAATCGGTACCACCACCATCGTTGCGCAGGACTCGCCCGACACCGGTCGTCGTCGGCCGTAGCGGGTCTGCGCGGCGACTTCTGGAACCACATGGGGCACATTGCCAGTCTGTTCTTCGCGACGAACGATCGGCAGATCGCGACCGGAGCGCTGATGAAACAGTCGGGGCTGGGGCAGACCGTGACGCTGGGACTTTCCACGCAAAGTTTTCCGCGGGGTCGCGAGGCGTTTCGTTTTTTCGGGATTGGTTATCCGTGGGATGCCACCCAGACGCCCTTAGCGGACGAGAAACCCCACGCCCGGAGGATGAGATGCCTGCGGTAAAAAGGTCATGGGACGGCATTCTGATCTGCGCGCCGAGCCGGAGAAGTCCCGCCCACGTGGCCTCCGTTATCGAAGCCCGCGACACGACTGGGTCGCGGAAGCGCTGCACGACGCGGAGAGCCGCCACTTGTTCCCGTCTGGCGGGCGTGGTCTGAAAGCGCATCCGCGCCCGTATGGAAGAGTACCAAGATGCCGCAACACCACCTTCCCGCCTCGCCGGAAACCTGTGCCTGGGGCTATTTCGATGCCGCGCGCGAGCCGGTCGTGACGATCGCGTCGGGCGATACGGTGATCGTGGATACCGTGTCCGGCCCGCCCGAGGCGCTCCCGGGCGACGGGTTCGAGGTGCCCCCTGAACTCCTCGATATCCATGCCCGCTCCGAACGCCCGCTGCCGGGCCATATCCTGACTGGCCCCGTGGCCGTCGAAGGGGCACGGCCCGGTTCGGTCCTCGAGATCGCGATCGAGGAGGTACGCCTGCGGCAGGATTGGGGCTACAATTCCATGCGCCCGCTTGCCGGGACGCTGCCCTATGACGTGCCCGAGGCCCGGATGGTGACGATCCCGCTCGACCGGGAGGCGGGGACCGGACGCATGCCGTGGGGCCTCGATCTGCCGCTCGCGCCGTTCTTCGGCGTCATGGGCGTCGCGCCGCCCGCGTCCTGGGGGATGATCTCGTCGATCCAGCCGCGCCACCACGGCGGTAATATCGACAACCGCGAACTCGTCGCGGGATCGACGCTCTATCTCCCGGTCTTCGTCGAGGGCGCGCTCTTTTCCTGCGGGGACGGCCATGGGGCGCAGGGCGACGGCGAGGTCTGCGTTACGGCGATCGAGACCGCCCTGCAGGGCCGGTTCCGCCTGACGGTCCGCGACGACCTCGACTTCGCGTCCCCGCAGGCCGAGACGCCGACGCACTGGATCACGATGGGAATAGACCCCGATCTCGACCGCTGTGCCGAGATGGCGCTGCGGGACATGATCGCGTTGATCGAGAGCCGAAGCGGGCTGAGCTGGGCGGACGCCTACATGCTTTGCAGCCTCGCGGGGCATCTGCGCGTCACGCAGACCGTCAACGGGTGCAAGGGCATCCACATGATGCTCGAGAAGGCGCTCCTCGACTGACGAATGCCGGGTGATCGGGCATCAAGGTCGATTGCCAGTCAGATGTCGTGGGATGACGCCGATGGCCCCAAGACCACGCGTTGACCCCATGGCGTTTACCTGTAGCATCGACCAATCAGCGAATGGCTGGAAAATTGGTGCATCAAGCCCCCGACACAGAACCGGCGCCGCTTCTTGATGTGCGCGAACTCACGCTCTCGTTCGGGAAGGACCGGACGAACCTGCTTCAGGGCGTGCGCTACTCAGTTGCGGCTGGCGAAACGCTCTGCATCGTGGGCGAATCCGGCTGCGGCAAGAGTGTCTCCTCGCTCGCCATCATGGGCCTTCTCCCGGCCGGTGTGGCGCGGATCGAGGCGGCTGATATCCGGTTTCAGGGCAAGCCGCACGATCTGGGCGACCAGGCGGTACTGCGGCGTCGGCGGGGCTCCGAGATCGCGATGATCTTTCAGGAGCCGATGACGTCGCTGAACCCGGCGTTCCGCGTCGGCGACCAGATCGCCGAGGCGGTGAAGGCCCATCGCGACGTCTCCGATGCCGACGCGCGGTCCCGTGCGGTCGAGATGCTGCGGCGCGTGGGCATCCCGGCGCCCGAGAGCCGGATGCGCGAATATCCCCATCAGCTGTCCGGCGGCATGCGGCAGCGCGTGATGATCGCCATGGCGCTCGCCAACGACCCCGCCCTCCTCATCGCCGACGAGCCCACCACTGCGCTCGACGTCACAATTCAGAGCCAGATCCTCGATCTCATCCGCGAATTGCAGTCGGAGACGGGAATGGGCACGATCATGATCACGCACGACCTCGGTGTCGTGGCCGAGATCGCCGACCGGGTGGCGGTGATGTATGCGGGCACCATCGTAGAGAGCGGCTCCGCGGCGCGGATCTTCGACGATCCGCAGCATCCCTATACGATCGGGCTCATGTCCTCCGTGCCGAAGCTCACCGGTCCGCGCGAGCGGCTCTCGACGGTTCCGGGCACCGTGCCGACGGCGGAGACGATGCCCCCCGGCTGCCGCTTCTCCACGCGCTGCCCCTTCGCGCAAGACATCTGCGCCGAGACGCCGCCCGAGCGCGATTTCGGCGATGGGCACCGCGTGCTGTGCCACTTCGCGCCGCTCGACGAGCATCTGGAACTCGCCTGATGAAGGACGCGATCCTCGTCGCCCGCAATCTCACGAGGCACTTCGCGGTCGGCGGATCGCTTTTCCGCAAGGCCGACACGCTCAGGGCGGTCGAGGACGTGTCGCTGTCGGTCCGGCGCGGGGAGACGCTTGCCATCGTGGGGGAATCGGGCTGCGGAAAGTCGACGCTGGCGCGGATGCTGATGCGCCTCATCGCGCCGACATCCGGCGAGATGGAGTTCGAGGGACGCCAGATCGACCGGGCCTCCGGGCGCGAGCTCACGGAATTGCGGCGCGACATGCAGTTCATCTTCCAGGATCCGTTCTCCTCGCTCAATCCGCGCGCCACGGTGGGCCGGCTCGTCGGCGAGCCGCTCGAGACCCACGCGCCGGAACTCTCCGCGGCCGAGCGGCGCGGTCGCGTGGCCGAGCTTCTACGCCAGGTGGGGCTGCGTCCTGAACACGCGGAACGCTATCCGCACGAATTCTCCGGCGGCCAGAGACAGCGGATCGGTATCGCGCGGGCGCTCGCCTCCGGCCCGAAACTGATCATCGGGGACGAACCGGTCTCCGCGCTCGACGTCTCCGTGCAGGCGCAGGTGATCAACCTTCTCGCCGACCTGCGCGACCGGTTGGGCCTGACGCTCGTGGTGATCGCGCACGATCTCGCGGTGATCCGGCACATGAGCGATCGGGTGGCCGTCATGTATCTCGGCCGAATCGTGGAGGAGGGGACGACCGACGAGATCTTCTCGCGACCGCGCCATCCCTACACGATGGCGCTCCTCTCCGCGATCCCGGTGGCCGAGCACGGCCTGACGCGACAGCAAATCCCGCTGACGGGAGAGATGCCGAGCCCGGTCGATCCACCGCCGGGATGCAGTTTCAACACCCGCTGCCCCTTCGCCCGCGACGCGTGCCGCGAAGAGATACCGGCCCTGCGGGAGACCGGGCTCGAGCCCGGCCACCGCGCGGCCTGCCATTTCTTCGAGGAGATCGCGGCCGAAGCAGCTTCCCCCATCCCGGAAAGCGGGCCCGGCCGAACACCCGGCGCCGAGGCGCGCTTCAGGCTTTACGCCAACGCGATCGCCGGCGTGGCGATCCGGACGAAACGGCCCGAACCGCGAACGCCCGAACGATCGAAGGAAGCGACATGACCTATGTGATGCAGTTGGCCGCCTTTCTCGACGTTGCGGACGAGATCAATCGCCTGCTGACAGCGCCACGCGGGGCGGCGGGCCCGGCCACTCGCGAGGAGAGCTACGACGCCTTTCAGGAAATCGCCGCAATCATCGGCGTCCGCGCCTATCGCGACGGACTCCTCCACCAGGAAATCGTCCGGGTGGGCGACGGGTAGACCGCAAGGACCAAGCGCCGCGCCAAGCGGCCATCTTCAATCGACAGGAGCCAGACATGACAGCCATCCGACTTTCCCTCGCAGCAGCGCTTCTGGGCGCCACGGCGCTCGGCGCCGGCGCGCAGGAGCTGCGTATCGGGCTCAACGAGGATCCCGACATCCTCGATCCCGACCAGTCCCGCACCTTCGTGGGCCGCATCGTCTATACCGCACTCTGCGACAAGCTCGTGGACATCACGCCCGAACTCGAACTCATCCCGCAACTCGCGACCGAATGGTCCTGGAACGACGACGCCACGCAGTTGACAATGCAACTCCGGGAGGGCGTGACCTTCCATGACGGCACCCCGTTCGATGCGGAGGCCGTCGCCGCGAATATCGACCGGTCGCAGAATCTCGAGGAAAGCCGGCGGAAGTCGGAACTCACGTCGATCACGAATGTCGAGGTGCTGGGCGATCACGAGATCCGGTTCGACCTCGACACGCCGGACGCGACGCTCCTCGCGCAACTCGCCGACCGCGCGGGCATGATGATCTCGCCCACGGCCGCCGAGGAAGCCGGGGCCGATTTCGGGCTGGAGCCGATCTGCTCGGGACCGTTCAGCTTCGTCGAACGCGTCGCGCAGGATCGCATCGTGCTGGAGGCCTTCCCGGAATACTGGAACGCCGAGGAGATCATGCTCGCGGGCGTTACCTACCTGCCCATTCCCGACACGACCGTTCGGCTCGCCAACCTGCAATCGGGCGATCTCGACATGATCGAGCGGCTTGCCGCGACCGACCTCGCGGCGGCAGAGGGGGATTCCAGCATCACGGTGGAGCGCGCGACCTCGCTCGGCTACGACGGCATGACCTTCAATGTCGGCAACGGCGATCGGGCCGACAATCCGTTCGGCGCCGACGGCAAGCTCCTTCGTCAGGCGCTGAGCGCCGCGATCGATCGCGCCGCCATCAGCCAGGTCGTCTTCAATGGCGTGACCACGCCCGGAAACCAGCAATATTCCCCCGAGAGCCCGTTCTACGCTGCGGATTACCCGGTGCCCGGACGCGATGTGGAGCGCGCTCGCGAATTGCTGGCGGAGGCCGGATACGAGGACGGCGTGGACCTGGAAGTGCAGGTGCCGAACGATCCGGTCAACCAGCAGGTGATGCAGGTCATCCAGTCGATGGCGGGCGAGGCGGGCATCCGCATCTCGCTGCAATCGAAGGAATTCGCCACGATGCTGGCGGATCAGACCGCGGGCGATTACACGGCCTCGCTCGTCGGCTGGTCGGGTCGTGTCGATCCCGACGGAAACATCCACCAGTTCATGACCACCAATGGCGGCATCAACGATTCCGGCTATTCGAACGAGGAGGTCGACCGACTGCTCAACGAGGCGCGGCAGACCAACGAAACGGAGGAGAGGAAAGCGCTCTATGCGGAGGCGCGCGGGATCCTGAACGAGGATCTTCCCATCGTCTATCTTTGGCACGACACTTGGCTCTGGGCGCTCAGCGACCGCGTGCAGGGCTTCGTGCCCTATCCCGACGGGATGATCCGCCTCGAAGGCGTCAGCCTCGCCGAAAACTGATCCGTTGCGCGGGGCCGGGGCCGCGGCCCGACCCCGCGCGGCATTCCCGTGGGGGCCCCCATGCTGTCGTTCATCCTGCGCCGCCTGCTGATCGCGATCCCGACGATCATCCTGATCTCGATCTTCGTCTTTTCCCTGCAGAAGTTCCTGCCGGGCGATCCCGTTCTCGCCATGGCCGGGGAGGAGCGTGATCCCGAAACCATCGCGTTTCTGCGCGAGAAGTACAATCTGAACGACCCGATCCCGGTCCAGTACCTAAGCTGGGTCGGCAACGCGCTGACCGGCGATCTCGGGATCTCGCTGCGGACCAATCAGCCGGTCCTGGAGCTCATCGGGCAGAAGCTCCCCGTCACGATCCAGCTCGCCACGATGTCGATGATCTTCGCGCTCCTGATCGGCATTCCGGCCGGGATCCTCTCGGCGATCCGCAAGGGAACGATCACCGATTACGTGGCGAATATCGTCGCCCTGTCAGGGCTTTCGATCCCGAACTTCTGGCTCGGCATCATGCTGATCCTCCTGGTGAGCGTGAAATGGCAGCTGCTGCCGGCCTCGGGCTACGTGCCGTTCGACCAAGATCCCCTGCGGTCGATCCAGGTGATGATCATGCCCGCCTTTGTGCTCGGCACCGCGCTCGCCGCGACGCTGATGCGCCATACCCGTTCGGCCATGCTGACCGTTCTCACCTCCGACTACGTCCGTACCGCACGGGCCAAGGGTCTGACGGAGCGGCGGGTGATCCTCCATCATGCCTTCCGCAACGCGCTCACGCCGATCGTCACGCTCTCAGCGCTCCTCTTCGGCGAACTCATCGCCGGTGCCGTCCTGACCGAGCAGATCTTCACGGTGCCGGGCTTCGGCAAGCTCGTCGTCGATGCGGTCTTCAATCGCGACTACGCGGTGGTGCAGGGCATCGTGCTCGTCACGGCGGTCGGGTTCATCGTCATGAACCTGCTCGCCGATATCGCCTATGTCCTCCTGAACCCGCGACTGAGGAGCTGACGCCATGCCCCAGGCCGCCGATCCCATGACCGTCGATGCCGAGAGCCTCAACGACCCGGTTCTCGACCGCAAGCCGGAGAACCGGGTGTGGAAGAAGTTCCGCGCGCACCGCTCGGCCATGTTCGGCGGAACGCTCGTCGCGTTCTTCGTCGCGGCGGCGATCCTCGCCCCGGTCCTGCCGATCCCCGATCCGACCGCGACGGACTGGGCCGCGGTGCGACAGGCACCCTCTTCCGTCCATCCGCTCGGTACGGACGAGATCGGACGCGACGTGCTTTCCCGCCTCGTCTGGGGTGCGCGCGCCTCGCTTCTCGCAGGGGTCGTCTCCGTCCTGATCGCCGTCGCGATCGGCGTCCCTCTCGGCATCGCGGCGGGGTATTTCCGCGGATGGATCGACGCGGTGATTTCGCGCTGCACCGAGGCGCTCCTGGCCGCGCCGTTCCTGATCCTCGCGATCGCGCTCGCGGCGTTCCTCGGGCCCTCGCTCACCAACGCGATGATCGCCATCGGCATCTCCGCGACCCCGCTCTTCGTGCGCCTGACCCGAGGGCAGGTCTTGTCCGTCGCGGCGGAGGATTACGTCGAGAGTGCCCGTGCGATCGGCCTGCCCACGCACAAGGTGCTCTTGCGTTACATCCTGCCCAACACGCTGCCGCCGATCCTGGTACAGGCCACGCTCACCATCGCGACGGCGATCATCGCCGAAGCCTCGCTCTCCTTCCTCGGGCTCGGCCAGCAGCCGCCTGCGCCCTCCTGGGGCTCGATGCTGAACACCGCCAAGAACTTCCTGAACCAGGCACCGTGGATGGCGCTCTGGCCCGGCATCGCGATCTTCCTCGTGGTCCTCGGCTTCAACCTCTTGGGCGACGGCCTGCGCGATGCCCTGGACCCCCGTGAACAGTAGATCCGAGGAAGCATGACCGATTTCACGACCCGACCCGATATCCGTGGAACGTTCGGCGTCGTCACCTCGACGCACTGGATCGCCTCGGCCGTGGGCATGTCGATCCTCGAGCGTGGCGGCAACGCTTTCGACGCCGCCGTCGCGACGGGACTGGTCCTGCAGGTCGTGGAGCCGCATCTGAACGGCCCGGCGGGCGAGCTGCCGGCGGTGTTCCACGACGCCTCCAGGGGAGACGGCGTCCTCGCGGCCCAAGGCCCCGCGCCCAAAGCCGCCACGATAGAGCATTACCGCGCGCAGGGCCTCACCCTGATCCCCGGATCGGGACATCTTTCCACGGTCGTTCCGGGCTCGTTCGACGGCTGGATGCTCCTTCTTCGCGATCACGGCACGATGAGTCTGCGCGACGTGGTCTCCCCTGTGATCTTTTACGCCCGCGACGGTCACCCGATGATGCCGCGCGTGGCCGATACGATCGCCGGACTGGCCGAGTACTTCGCCCGCGAATGGCCGTCCTCGGCCGCCACATGGACCCCCGGCGGGCAAGCCCCAGAGGCACATGCCCTCTTTTGCAATCCCGACCTCGCGCGGACCTACGAACGCCTCGTCGAGGCCGGTGAGGCCGCCGGCGCGGATCGCATCGTCCAGATCGACGCCGCCCGCACCGAATGGGCGGAGGGCTTCGTGGCCGAGGCGATCGCGGATTTCGTCGCGGAAGCCGAACTGCACGACGGCTCCGGAGGCCGCAATCGCGGCGTGCTGTCGCGCGGGGACATGGCCGCCTGGCGGGCGGAGATCGAGCCGCCGCTGACCTACCCGTATCATGGCTGGACCCTGTCCAAGACTGGCCCCTGGGGTCAGGGCCCTGTCTTGCTGCAATCCCTCGCGATCCTGAAGCATCTCGACCTCGCCGCGATGGACCCGACGGGGCCCGACTTCGTCCATACCGTCGTCGAGGCAATGAAGCTCTCCTATGCCGACCGGGAAGCCTATTACGGCGATCCGAAGTACAGCGACGTGCCGATGGATCACCTCCTGTCGGACACCTACAACGCGGAGCGGGCGGCGCTCATTGGACCCGAGGCCTCGCTCGAGCAGCGCCCCGGACGCGTGCCCGGGTTCGAGCATCTCGCCGATGCCTATATCGAACGCGCGGCGAGGGATTTCGGCGCCGGCCCCGTCGCCGCCCAGGAGCCGACCATGGCCCACCTGACCGACCGACGCGGCGATACGGTCCATCTCGACGTGATCGACAGGTGGGGCAATTGCATCGCCGCGACGCCATCGGGTGGCTGGCTGCAATCGAACGCGGTCGTTCCGGGCCTCGGTTTCCCGCTAAATGCCCGCGCCCAGATGTTCTGGCTCGAAGAGGGGTTGCCGACCTCGCTCGCGCCCGGCCGCCGCCCGCGCACGACGCTGACGCCGAGCCTCGCGCGGCACGAGGACGGCACCCGCCTCGTCTTCGGCACGCCCGGGGGCGACCAGCAGGACCAGTGGCAGCTGATCTGGTTTCTCCGCTTTGTCCATCACGGCTACGGCCTCCAGGCGGGGATCGATGCCCCGCTCTTTCACACGATGCATTTCCAGGGATCGTTCTTCCCCCGCGCCGCGGCGCCCGGAGAGATGATGATCGAGCCGAATGTCGGAGAGACCTGCATCGCGGATCTGCGCGAACGCGGCCACCGCGTGACCGTGGCCGAACCCTGGAGCATCGGGCGGCTGACGGCCGCGCTCCGCACCCCGGACGGGCGGCTCTGCGCGGCGGCCACGCCCCGCCTGATGCAAGCCTACGCCGTGGGACGCTGAGCATGACCTATTCACTCATCGCACGCGATCCGGCGACCGGCGAGATCGGGATCGCGGTCGCCTCCCGCTTCTTCGCCTGCGGCGCGCTCGTGCCCCATGTCGGGGCCCGATCCGCCGTCGCGACCCAGGCCTTCGTCAATCCGCTCTGGGGAACCGAGGGCCTTGCGCGGCTCGAAGCCGGGGAGGGCGCCGAGGCGGTATTGGCCGATGTCGTCTCCCGCGACGGGGGCCAGCAGATACGGCAGGCGCACATGCTCGACGCGAGCGGCGCCTTCGCGGCGCCTTCGCTGCGCATACGGGGTCGGATTGCGTGGCCTGGTGCGGTCATCGCACGGGGGAGGTCCACTCCGTCGCCGGCAACATGCTCACCGGCCCCGAGGTGGTGGAGGCGACGTTCCGCGCCTACGAGATGGCGCACGACCTCTCCCTGCCGGATCGCCTGCTCCGGGCGATGCAGGCAGGCGAGGCCGCGGGCGGTGATCGCCGCGGGCGGCAGGCGGCAGGCCTGAAGATCCACCGCGGCGAGGCCTATCCGATCCTCGATCTGCGCGTGGACGACCACACCAATCCGCTTGCCGAACTGGAACGCCTGCTCGCCGTTTCGCGCGAACGCTACGTCCATGTCGCGGCCGCCTTCGCGACGAGCGACAACTTCTCGGGCCTGACCGAGCGCACCGAGATCGACGCTGCGATCGCCGCGGGCGAGGCGCGCCGACGCGCGGACGGCGTCGCGAGCCGTTCACATGCGACGGACACCGAACTCTAGCACGCGTCGGCCGAACCGGTCCTGTCGCGGCTGCCCGGGTCCGCCCCACGGAGATCGAATGGATTGGATATCTCTGCCCGCCTCGATGAACCCCGGCACGCAGCGCGATTACGTCGCCTTCACGCGTTCCACTGCCAGATCGATTTCACCGATCTGGTTCCGCGGATTCTCGATGTCTTCGAGGCGATCTGAACGGCACGAAACTTTTTTTGTGGGCCCGCCGGGACGGCTGCAATCAGTCCGAAACCGGGTCCATCTTGGCAGAGAATAGCGCGACGCTCTCGTCCCTGCATCGCATGGCGAAGCGATCGGGCGGGCGGCGGTCCGTGAATACCGCGTGAAGATCGGAAATCGACGCCATTCGGACTGGGGCCTTGCGGCGGAATTTCGAGACATCCGCCACCAGGAAGACGCGGCGTCCGTGCTGCAGCAGGGCCCGGCTTACCCCGACCTCCTGCATGTCGAAATCCAGAAGATCGCCGTCTTCGTCGAGTGCCGAACATCCGATGACCGCGATGTCGAACTTGAAGCGCCGGATCGAGGTCGTGGTGACATCGCCGAGAAGCCCGCCGTCGGACCTCCGCAGCGCGCCGCCGGTCACGACGACTTCGCAATCGGGATTGTCGACGAGGATCTGCGCCACGTTCATGTTGTTCGTGACGACCAGCATGTTGCGATGCGACAACATGTGGCGCGCGACCGCCTCCGTCGTCGTGCCGATGTTCAGAAAGACCGAGCTCTCGTCGGGGATCGCCTTCGCGCAGATTGCGGCGATGGCGGCCTTCGCTTCCGCATTGATGTGGCGCCGCTCTTCGTAGCCGATGTTCGACGTTCCGGACGGCAATACCGCCCCGCCATGCACTCGTTCCAGCCGCCCCGCTTCCGCAAGGTCCGCGAGATCGCGTCGGATCGTTTGCGACGTGACCCCGAAATAGGCCGATAGCCCTTCCACGGTGACCTTTCCGTCACGTCGCACGATGTCGATGATCTCAGGGTGCCTGATCGTCTGCGACATCCCGTTCTCCCCCCGATGCACGGTCGGCATCGTTTTTCGTTTATGTCAAGTTTCTTTCGAATATCCGCGTTGAGGCAAGTGAGCGAGATAGCTTCACCTCCTACTAGAAAAATATCGCGCCTTTCCTAAGGGAAACCTCAATCGGTCTGGAAGCGAAGCGAAAGAAAACGAAAACTGTGCTTCCCAAGGTGATGCGAATCTCATACCGTTTGCGCGATATCGAGACGGGAGGCTCGAACGTGCTGCGGAGAGGTGGTGCCTTGCGAAAGGCGAAAACCTGACCGCGAGCGTGAGCTGCACGGCCCATTGCAGGTATCGGGAGGGGACATCGCATGACGCTGATGCTGGACAACGTATCGATGGTCGTGGGCGGGCGATCCCATATCTATCCGACGGACCTGACGCTCGAGAAGGGCACGATGAACGTCCTTTTGGGGCCGACGCTCGCGGGCAAGACGACCCTAATGCGCCTCATGGCGGGCCTCGACAAACCGAGCACGGGCCGGGTCATCTGGAACGGAGCGGACGTGACCGGCCAGCGTGTGCAGGACCGCAAGGTGTCGATGGTCTACCAGCAGTTCATCAACTACCCCTCGATGACGGTCTACGACAACATCGCCTCGCCGCTGCGGCTGATGGGCTTGAGCAGGGACGAGATCGACGCCCGGGTGCGGGAGGCGGCCGAGTTGATGCAGCTCATGCCGCAGATCGATCGCAAGCCGCTCGAATTGTCGGGCGGACAGCAACAGCGCTGCGCACTGGCCCGGGCGCTCGTCAAGAACGCGGGCCTCGTCCTGCTCGACGAGCCGCTGGCGAACCTCGACTACAAGCTGCGCGAGGAGTTGCGTGCCGAGATCCCGCGCATCTTCGAGCGGTCCGGCTCGATCTTCGTCTACGCCACGACCGAGCCGGAGGAGGCGCTGCTCCTGGGGGGCAATTGCGCGACGCTCTGGGAGGGCAGGGTGACGCAGTTCGGACCGACGCCGACGGTCTATCGAAGGCCCGCCGATGCCACGACGGCCCGGGTCTTCTCCGATCCGCCGATGAACTTCATCGAGGTCAGGAAGTCCGGCGGCCACTTCAGGTTCGGATCCGGCGAGGAGATCGACGCATCCCGGATCGGCGCGGACGTCGCCGACGGAACCTACACGGCCGGATTTCGGCCGAACCATCTGCGGCTCGATCCGATCGAGGGTGCGCTGAGCTTCGATGCGCGTGTCGGCGTGACGGAGATCACCGGGTCCGAAACCTTCGTGCATGTCGATCACGACGGGATGCGCTGGGTCGGACTTGTCCACGGGGTGCGCCATCTCGATCCCGGCCAGCCCGTGACGGTCTATCTGCGCCCGCGACACGTCTATCTTTTCAAAACCGACGGCGCCCTCGCGCAGCCCGCCGCCTATGCAGAGGCCGCGTGATGGCCAAGATCACCCTTGATACGCTCGCGCACAGCTACCTTGCCGATCCGAAATCCCCCGAGGATTTCGCGCTGCAGGAGCTCAATCACGACTGGGCCGACGGTGAGGCCTACGCCCTGCTCGGCCCCTCGGGCTGCGGGAAGTCCACGCTTCTGAACATCATCTCCGGGCTCCTGATCCCCAGCCACGGGCGGGTGCTCTTCGACGGCAAGGACGTGACGCACCTGCCGACGGCGGATCGCAACATCGCGCAGGTGTTCCAGTTTCCCGTGGTCTACGACACGATGACGGTGCGGGAGAACCTCGCCTTCCCGCTGAAGAACCGCAAGTTGCCGCAATCGGAGATCTCCGATCGCGTGGCGCGCGTCGCCAAATCCATTGCCATGGAGGACGTGCTCGACCGGCGCGCCGCGGGCCTGACGGCGGATGCCAAGCAGAAGATCAGTCTCGGGCGAGGCATGGTGCGCGACGACGTGAACGCGCTGCTGTTCGACGAGCCGCTCACGGTGATCGACCCGCATATGAAGTGGGAGCTTCGCACGCAGCTCAAGCAGCTCCATCACGATTTCGGCCATACGATGATCTACGTCACCCATGACCAGACCGAGGCGCTAACCTTCGCAGACAAGGTCGTGGTGATGTATGACGGCCGCGTGGTGCAGGTCGGCACGCCGGACGAGCTGTTCGAGCGGCCCGCGCATACGTTCGTCGGCTATTTCATCGGCTCGCCGGGCATGAACCTTTTCGACGCCAGGATCGAGGGTACCACGGCCGAGATCGCCGGCACGCGGGTCGATCTCGGGGCCGGGTATCGCACGAAGGGCGGCGCGACGAAGATCGGCGTGCGCCCGGAATACATCTGCCTCGGCGCCAGCGGCATCCCCGCGCGCGTCACGCGGGTCGAGGATGTGGGACGGCACAAGATCATTCGGCTCGACATGGACGGGCATCAGGTGGCGGCAATCGCCGGCGAGGGCGAAAGCGTCCCCGACGGCGGCACCCACGTGCAGTTCGCCGAGCGCGGCGTGAACGTCTACGAGAACGAGTGGCGCGTTCCGCCCGAGGGCGGCGACGGACCGCTTCACACCGCGAGAGAGGCTGCCTGATGAAGACGGACAATCAGAAGGCGTGGCTGCTCGTCCTGCCGGTGTTGGTGCTCGTGGCCTTCTCGGCGGTGGTTCCGCTGATGACGGTCGTCAACTACTCGGTGCAGGACACGTTCGGCAACAACCAGTTCTTCTGGGCCGGGCTTGCCTGGTTCGACGACATGCTCCATTCGGAGCGCATGTGGAACGCGCTCGGGCGGCAGATCGTGTTCTCCTCGATCATCCTCGCCATCGAGGTGCCACTGGGCATCTTCATCGCGCTCAACATGCCCAAGAAGGGCGCCTGGGCGTCGGTCTGTCTGGTGCTGATGTCGCTGCCGCTCCTCATTCCTTGGAACGTGGTCGGCACGATCTGGCAGATCTTCGGACGGGTCGATATCGGCCTTCTCGGCTATACGCTCGACGCCCTCGGGATCGATTACAACTACACCCAGGGCTTCTACGCTGCCTGGACCACGGTCATCATCATGGACGTATGGCACTGGACCTCGCTCGTCGCGCTCCTCGCCTATGCGGGCCTCAGATCGATCCCCGACGCCTACTATCAGGCGGCCAAGATCGACCAGGCGAGCCGCTGGGCCGTGTTCCGCTATATCGAGCTACCGAAGATGCGCGGCGTGCTGACCATCGCGATCCTCCTGCGCTTCATGGACAGCTTCAAAATCTATACCGAGCCGTTCGTACTCACCGGCGGCGGGCCGGGCAACGCCACGACGTTCCTGTCGATCGACCTCGTGCAGATGGCGCTGGGGCAATTCGACCTCGGCCCCGCGGCGGCGTTCAGCCTGATGTACTTCCTCGTCATCATGGTCATCAGCTACGTCTTCTACATCGTGATGACGAACCTCGACAAAGAGGAGCAGGGTCAGTGAGCGACAGAACCGCCGCCCCCGGCGCCAGCCATCTGCCCGGCGACGTCACCGCCGAAGACGCCAACACGCGGCTGAAGCGCGGCAGCCGTGTCAACGGCTCTGCCGTGGTGATGACGCTGTACCTGTTGTTCCTGTTCATCCCGATCTACTGGCTCATCAACATGAGCCTGAAGACGAATTCCGAGATCCTGGGCTCCTTCTCGCTTTTCCCGCAGGACCTGACCTTCCGGAATTACGAGATCATCCTGACGGATGCCTCCTGGTACATGGGCTACGTCAATTCGCTGATCTACGTGATGATGAACACGGTGATCTCGATTACCGTGGCGCTGCCCGCGGCCTACGCCTTCAGCCGCTACAATTTCATGGGCGACAAGCACCTGTTCTTCTGGCTGCTGACCAACCGCATGGCGCCCCCCGCGGTCTTCGCGCTGCCGTTCTTCCAACTCTATTCGTCCGTAGGTCTCTTCGATACCCATATCGCGGTGGCGCTGGCGCACTGCCTCTTCAACGTGCCGCTGGCCGTGTGGATCCTCGAGGGCTTCATGCGTGGCGTGCCGAAGGAGATCGACGAGACCGCCTATATCGACGGATACTCGTTCGGGCGCTTCTTCACGCGCATCTTCATGCCGTTGATCTCGTCGGGCATCGGCGTCGCCGCGTTCTTCTGCTTCATGTTCTCGTGGGTGGAACTGTTGCTGTCCCGCACGCTGACGAGCGTCGACGCCAAGCCCATCGCGGCCACGATGACCCGGACCCAAGGGGCGGCCGGCATCGATTGGGGCGTGCTCGCGGCAGCAGGGGTGCTGACGATCATCCCCGGCGCGCTCGTGATCTACTTCGTCCGAAACTACATCGCCAAGGGCTTCGCCCTGGGGAGGGTGTGATGACCCATACCGAAACCGACGACCGCGGCGTCAGCCACGGGCATACCGCGCTCTTCGCGACCCTGGTGACCGTCTGGATCGCCATCGGGCTCTTCATTTTCTGGACCGCAATGCGGGCGAGCGGGGAGGAGAGCGCCATCGCTTGGACCGAGAGCCTGAACCCCGGAGGCTGGATGGCCTGGGTATTGCCGACGGCGCTCTTCTTCTGGCTGGTGGCGGGCACGCTCGTCGTCTTCACGATCCTCGCCATACGCTACCCCGAGACGCCGAAACAGGGTGTCCTCGGCATCGAGACCACACGCGGCGATCGGCTCTTCATCTCGCTCCTGGCCGCCGGGTTCATCAATCTCGCCTGGCTGGGCTTCGCGCTCGGCCCCCAATACCTGGCACTCATCGTGAGTGTCATCGTCGCCGCGGCGATCTTTCGCCTCGCGTGACGCATAAAGACCGTTCGAATATCCAAGGGAGGAAACAATGAACTTGTCGCTTAGATCGACTACCGCAGTGGCGGTGGCGCTCGGGCTTTTCTCTGCCCCCGCATTCGCGGGCATGGAGGAGGCCCAGGAGTTCCTCGACGCCGAAATCGGTGACGTCTCGACCCTGTCTCGAGAAGAGCAGGAAGCCGAGATGCAGTGGTTCGTCGATGCCGCCGCCGAGATGCAGGGGATGGAGATCAACGTCGTCTCTGAGACGATCACCACGCACGAATACGAAAGCCAGGTGCTCGCCCCGGCCTTCACCGCGATCACCGGTATCAACGTCACTCACGACCTGATCGGCGAGGGCGACGTGGTCGAGCGGCTTCAGGTGCAGATGCAATCGGGCAACAACGTCTACGACGCCTATGTCAACGATTCCGATCTCATAGGCACGCATTGGCGCTATGGCCAGGCGCGCAACCTCACCGAGTGGATGGCGGGTGAAGGCGCCGACGTGACCTCGCCGACGCTCGACCTCGAGGATTTCATCGGCACGCAGTTCACCACCGGCCCCGACGGCAACCTCTACCAGCTTCCCGACCAGCAATTCGCGAACCTCTACTGGTTCCGCTACGACTGGTTCAACGACGAGCAGACCCGGTCCGATTTCCAGGATGAATACGGCTACGAACTCGGCGTTCCGGTTAACTGGTCCGCCTACGAGGACATCGCCGAATTCTTCACCGGCCGCGACATGAGCTATATCGAGGGCGAGCCGACCTCGGTCTGGGGCAACATGGATTACGGCAAGAAGGACCCCTCGCTCGGCTGGCGCTATACCGATGCGTGGATGTCGATGGCCGGCATGGGCGACAAGGGCGAGCCGAACGGCCTGCCCGTCGACGAATGGGGCATCCGCGTCAACGAACAATCCCAGCCCGTCGGCGCCTGCATGGATCGGGGCGGTGCCACGAATTCCCCGGCGGCCGTCTATGCGGTCGAGAAGGCGATCGACTGGCTGCAGAACTACTCGCCGCCCGCCGCCGCCGGCATGACCTTCTCCGAGGCTGGTCCGGTTCCGGGGCAGGGCGACATCGCGCAGCAGATGTTCATGTACACGACCTTCGTGGCTCCCCTCGTCGACAGCCCGGCGGTGATGAACGAGGACGGCACGCCGAAGTGGCGCCTGGCTCCCTCGCCGCACGGTGTCTACTGGGAAGAGGGCATGAAGGTCGGCTATCAGGACGTGGGATCTTGGACCATCCTCGATTCCACCCCCGTGGACCGCGCCAAGGCCGCCTGGCTCTACGCCCAGTTCGTGACCTCCAAGACGGTGGACGTGAAGAAGTCCGACGTGGGCCTGACCTTCATTCGCGACAGCACGATCAACTCCGAACACTTCACGGAGCGGGCCCCGAAGCTCGGCGGCCTTGTCGAGTTCTACCGCTCGCCTGACCGTGTTCGCTGGTCGCCCACGGGCACGAACGTGCCGGACTACCCCAAGCTCGCACAGCTTTGGTGGCAGAACATCGGTGACGCCATGTCGGGCGCGAAGACCGCGCAGGCCGCGCTCGACACGCTCTGCTCCGACATGGAGAACGTGATGGAGCGCCTCGAACGCGCCGGCGTGCAGGGCGATCTGGGCCCGGCTCTTAACGAGAAGGAAAGCGCGGAGTACTGGCTGGAGCAGCCGGGCGCGCCGAAGCCCGCACTCGAGAACGAGGAAGAGGAGCCGCAGACGATCACCTACGACGAGCTGGTGCAGTCCTGGCAGTGATACTGCCGCGGTGATCGAGTAGACAGGGCCGGGGCGTTCGCGCGTCCCGGCCTTTTACTTTCCGTCGTCTTTGGAGAGGCCAGTATGACATTCGATCTGCGTCTGCCCGCCCATATCGCTTTCGGACGTGGCCTGTTCGCAGGCGCCGCAGAGAGGATCTCCGCCATCGGTCGCCAGCCGCTGATCGTCCACGGCGCGTCCTCCGCCGAGCGGGCGGTCGGTCTCGGACCCTCGAGGCTAGAGGTTTCCGGCGAGCCCGATCTGGCATCGCTGAATGACGCGCTCGCCACCGCTCGAGACGAAGCTCCGGACATGGTGGTGGCCCTCGGCGGAGGAGCGGTGATCGACATGGGCAAGGCGCTGGCCGCACTGATCCCGGCGAAGAGCGACCCGATGCGACATCTGGAGGTCGTCGGCGACGGGGCACCGCTGGAGACCGCGCCACTGCCATTCGTCGCCATCCCCACGACTGCCGGAACCGGATCGGAGGCCACCAAGAACGCGGTCATCGGCGTGCCCGAACACAAGCGGAAGGTCAGTCTCCGCGACGACCGGATGCTCGCGCGGCTCGCCCTCGTGGACCCCGCCCTGACGGAAACGGCACCGCGGGGCATCCGCCTCGCGTCCGGTCTCGACGCGGTTACTCAGGTTATCGAGCCATTCCTGTCCACCCGCGCAAATCCTTTCACGGACGCGCTCTGCCGCGATGCAATCCCCCGCGGCCTGGTCGCCCTGCGCCGGGTGATCGAGACGCCGGACGAAGCCGCGTTCGACGACATGGCGCTCGTCAGCCTGACGGGCGGCATCGCGCTCGCGAATGCCGGGCTCGGGGCGGTCCACGGGCTGGCCGGACCGCTGGGCGGGCACACCGGCGCGCCGCACGGCACCCTCTGCGGCCGGCTGCTCGTCCCGGTCCTCCGCGCAAATTTCGAACGGATCGATCCCGGTCGCCGGGCCGAACTCGAGGAATGGATCGGCGGCGTGTTCGGCCGCGGCGATCCGCTTGCCGCCTTCGAGGCCTGGATCGACGGCCAGTCGCTTCCTCGCCTCGCCGAGATGGGCGTGACGTCCCAGATCGCGGCTCAGGTATCGCGGGAGGCCCCGCAATCCTCTTCTATGAAGGGCAATCCCGTGACCCTCGATGCCGGCGCCCTTCTGGCTATCATGGAAGATGCGATTTAAAAGTCGTCAGATCGGTGGGAATGCTTGGCCGGACCCGGATCACCCTGGAGCCAGCACTCAGACCCTCCATCGCTGCTTGGCCAAGGCTCTCTTGAACTTGGCCGAGGATGACGGTTCACCTCTACCGAGGTCGAGCGCCGAGATGTTCGATCTCCCGGCGCACGTATGCATGTACGTCGCAGCTCAGGTCTTCTTTCCCAAGCCTAACGGGGAGCCGAGAAGAGGGGAATGGCGGTCGGGCACTTCGCAGAAGTCTGCAGGATGTAGGTTAGCTGTTCGGGGGGCGCGATTAGGACGCCAACCGGTTCCAGATGGCGTCGGCGGATCGAGGAATCTATTCTCAGGTCCACAGATGGACACGGCATAAAATTAGCAATGACCTCTGTCGCTGTTTAGGCCGGAACCGTATCGAGATCATGTTCGACGGGCTGTAGAAGTGGCGCCGTATGGCGGCCAGCTTCAACCGCCGCCCCAAGATTTTTCGCTCCGATAACGCCCTCAATGCGACCGTCATCGACTAGCTGTGCGTTCCGAGATCGATGCTACGTGTAATCGACCATATGCTCATGGCCCGAATCGCAGAGGGCCGTCTGATCCAACCCTATTGCGACTGGGATAGCCGGAACGTTGCGCCGACATTCTCCATCACGTTGGCGAGACGTTCCGGGAGCTTCCATTCCCGCGTGATCCGCACGCTTGCCATCGTCGGCAGATTGGGTCCCGGCGCGAGGGAGATACGCGCCAGCTGGCGGGTTTCGCGGAGCCGGAACGCGTTGCGGAACTCGTCCGGAATGGCAGTCGACATGGGCAGGATCGCATCGATCCGGCCGTTTCGCGTAAGATTTCCTGATGTGACGATCACGTCCTCGCCCGCCGCGACGTCGAACAGGTAGTGTTGCGGCAGGTAGGCCAGGACATAAGGTTCCCCCCAGTAGAGCGTCAGGATGGGTTCACCGGGATTGAGGACCTCGCCAGGGGCCGGAACGGTATCACCGATTGTTCCGGACGTCGCGGCGGTATGGAGGCCGTTGCGATACCGGGTCTTGAGTTCCTGTATCGCCTCCCGGGCCTGTTGACGGCGATCCGTCAGCGCCGTGATCTCGCCCGACAGGCCCTCGATCTGCGCACTCAGCGTGGCCGACCGAATGTCGGCGTCGTAACGCGTGTCCGACAGCGTCTCGCGTCGGGCGGAGGTGACCAGCCGCGACGTTTCCAGACGTTCGAGGGTCTCCTCGCGCTCCGTAAGCTCCGTGAGCCGTTGTTCGGCGCGCGGTTCGAGTTCGCGGGCGACGGTCAACTCCGATTGCAATCGCGCTTCTCTCTCGGCCAGCTCGGCTTCCCGCATCGACAGATCCGCAAGGCGTCCGAGCGTCTCCAGCGATTCCGCGCGCAAGAGCATGTCGCCTTCCTCGACCACTTGCCCCGGCCGGACGGCGACCTTGGTGACCTGCACCAGGGCCGTCGCCCCGATCACGGTACGATCCTGGAGCACGAGCCCATCCGCACGCAGGAAAAGCCGGTCGCCGGCCACGTAGTTTCCGAGAGCCGCGAAGAATAAGACGAGGAGAGCGAGATAGACGTTGCGATCCCAGGTTCTCGGACGGGGCCGGCGCGCCTCCGAAACATGCGTATCGGACCGGATCCGTTTCTTCAGGCGTTTCATGATACCTCAGCCCTCGCGCGCTGAACTTTCCTGGGGACGAACTCGTCGTTCCTGGACGCGCGGAAGATCCATTCCTGCGCGTAGGCGGCAAGACGGACCCACCGCATGAACAACCCGTAATAGAGGCTGAAACCCGGGACGTAGGGGACGAGTGGAAGTGGACGGACGAGCGGTGTGACCGAGACGGCCATCAGGAAGACGGCCATGTCCATGCAGATCAGTACCAGCTGCGCGCCGGCCAGGATCGAGATCCCGAAGCTGCCATACATCGCCAGCAGCCAAGCCACATAGAACGGAAGTGCGATCGCCGCGAGGACGTTAAAAACAAGGAACTCCATCTCGTGGATCCACTCCCGCCACGAAAAGCGCGGCGAGAACGGGTTCATGAGATGCCCGTGCTTGCGGTATCTGAGCCTTATCGCATCACGTTCCCATCTGCCCCGCTGGCGAACGAGCGCCGCGCGCTTTACCGGAACGTCGGTATAGCAGACCGCGTCATCCGCGAACCTGACCGACCAGCCCGCGGAGCGCATGCTGAGCGTCAGATCCAGATCCTCTCCGCCTTCCGCGTCGTAGCCGCCGATCTGTTCGTAAGCCGTCCGCCTGTAGGCCCCGAATGCACCCGATATGCAGGATACGAGACCGAGCCGGTCCATGGCCTGCTTTCCGAGCGAGATCGTGATGAGGTACTCGATCGCCTGGAACGCGGACAGAAGGCTCGCAGTCTCGTTGCGCACGAGCACCGAGCCCGCAACCGCGCCGACATCGGGGTCGGCAAAATGGTACAGGATATTGCGCACGGCATGCCTGTCGAACGTGCAATCGCAATCCACGAAGATGATGATCTCGCCCTTGGCGATGCGAGCGCCGAGGTTCAGTCCCGCGGCCTTGCCCGAGCGTAGTTCGGTTGCATGCGCTGCATCGATCAGTCCTTGCCGCGAGAGCGCGCCCACGCGCTTTGCCATCCCGTCAGTCGAGCCGTCGCTCAGGACGACGATCTCGTCGGGCCGCCGGCTCTGCTCGTGGAGGGCACGCACGCATTTCTCCACCTTCGTGCCCTCGGAATGCCCGACCACGACGGCGCTCACCATCCTCTCACGCCCATCGGGCTGCGAGATATGACGTCGCATGGGCAGGAACGCGGTCAGCGCGAAAAGCAGGAAGTAACGCGGGATCTCGAACACCGCGACGAACCAGAAGAGCGCGAGCAAGCTGTCGAAGGTCTGGGCCCGGATATAATCGTAAGCTTCGATCATCGCGCGATGTCTTCCGGTCCGAAGAGGCGGAGGGTCGCCTGAAGGTCGTCCCGGACAGTTCTGTCGGCTTCCGACCGCGCCGCATCGATCTGCCCGCGGGCTTCTTCCAGTTGGGAGCCGGCCAGAAGGACGAAATCCGACGCCGTTCCCCGCGCGACGACGACCCGATCGCTCATCGTCTGCTGCAACGCCTCGAGCCAGAGCCGACGCGAATCCCGCGCGCGGAGCGCTCCGTGCTGTTGACGTATCGCATCGAGACCGTCGTAGTGGATGGACGCGAGCGTGAACGGTTGGCGGCTCTCGTTGTATTCCGCAGCCGCCCGGTTCAGCGCGATCACGAGTTCGAGCGGAAAATCTCCAAAACGCAACGTCCGGCGCGCGGGCCCGAGGAACGCCGTCCCGCTGCGTAGGTAGGCACGTCCCGTATCGGTCAGGGAAGCCGACATGACATCGTGGGTCGGGACCGCCTCCGCAGGCGTCCGGGTGGTGCAGCGACTGCAGACGAACGCCACCTGCGGTTCGACCGTGGTCGCTTCGCAGCTCTCGCAGCGCGTCATTATCCCGGGCCGATCGTAGTCCCTGCCGAAATGTCGCAAAGTCCGACGGCACTTGGGACAGACGAGATCGTCGCCCTGCACGAACGCACTTTCGGGCGCCTGTGTCGCGCAGCGGAAATGATGCAGATAGCTTTCGTCGGTCAATTGGGAGGAGGCGCAGGTCGGACATTCCTCCCGCACGATGAGACAGGCGGATCGGCATGACGGGCAGACGTGAATCCGCTCGAAGAACGTCGTCCGAACGAGGCCTTCTTTCTCGAGCTTCGTCAGCAGGGCGGGGATTCCGCCGGGATCGCAGATGGTGTTCCAGGCGACGAGACCGTCGTGGCGATGCGACATCCGCGCCGAAAGCGTAGCGCCCGTGATCTCGATCCGCGCCAGCAGCCGATCTGCCGGATCCTCGGACCGGGCGAGGTCGGGATGCAGGTCGGCGCGCCGCTCGTGAAACCGTTCGACGACCTTGCGGACCTCGTCGGTGCGCGTGATGGACAGAGTCGAGACGTCGACGTCGGCGGATGCCCCGAGCGTGCCGGTCTCGTCGAGGACCGGGAGCAGGTTGGCGCCGTTGATCCCCCACAGGATTTGCAGGTCGCGCGCCTCCCGGATGAGGATCGCGTCTATGCCCGGCAAGCCGGGTACCGGTGCCGGCCCGATGCCTATGGGCCATTCGAGAACCGCCAGACCCAGCCCGTCGGTCGTGCTGGCGGACCGTTTGGTCCCCGGCCTCGCACGTTTGGACACGGGCAGAACCGGCTCCAGGACCAGATCGCAGACCAGATCCACGTCCAGTGGTTTCGGCACCACCCGGTCGAAAAGCTCGCAATTCTCGGCGTCGCTCAGCAATCCTCGCGTATCGCCCGTTATGGCGACGAAGAGGGGGCGTTCGCGCTCTCCCCGCTCGCTGAGGAACCGCCGCACAACCTCGAGCCCGGTAAAGTCGGGAAGGTGGAAATCCGTCAGGACCACGTCGAAGTGCTCGGCGAACAGTGCATCGAGCGCCGCCTGTCCAGTCTCCACGCTCGTAACCGTATGTCCGGCATGGGAGAGGACCAACTCGACCAGGTCCTTGGTCACCGAACTGTCCTCGACGAGGAGAACCCGCTTCAGATCAAAAGTTGCCCCGCTCGTGGTATCCATGACAATGTCCGGGCATCGTGACTTACGGCTCCTGAATGGCTGAGCATGGTTAACAACATCTTTCCAAATTCGCTAAAATCAGAAAACTTCCGTTAACCCACGCTTCGCCATTCTCACTTATGATCTCCCCGAAAGATGCGTCGCGAGGCTCTCATGCGCGAGAAGATTTTAGCCTTGGTGACCCGGCATTGTACGACGCTGAAGAACGAGGCGGCGGCGATCGAAGAAGCGATGCTCGGGGCAGGGCCCGATCTTGCCAACGGGCACCGCGACCTCATCGGCAGGATGCACAAGCTCAAGGGGAGCAGCGGATCCATCGGTTTCCACAGGATCAGCGAGCTTTGTGGGGATATCGAGGAGCGTCTGCGTTCCTGCGCGGATCGCCCACCGTCGGAAACCGATCTCGACGCGATCCATTCCCGACATCTGGAATTGCAAAGGCGAATTGCCGAGGTTTCACCGGAGCAATCGTCGCTATTTGCACGTTTCTCGTAGCATTTTATCGTGGATCGGCCGGGGAAATATCCCCGACCGATCCAATGACCGTTCAGGTCAGGAATTCGTCCTGGACATAGAGGTGGGTTACGGAAACGATATCCACTGAAAGCGAACTGACATCGGTATTCGCGAGAACCACAACATCGTCCGAGGAAGGCAATTCAAGAATTGCGTCATCGCCCGATTGAACGAAAAGATCGACCAGCATCTGCGCCGTCCAATCCGATTGATGCTGCTCGTAGAATATGAAGTCGAGACGATCACCATCCGAGAGAGAAAAATCGGTGACCGTATCGCGATCGAAATCTCCGTCGAACGAGAACGTATCGGCTCCTTCACCTCCGATCAGGATGTCGTCGCCCCAGTTTCCGGAAAGGTAATCGTTACCTTTGCCACCGGAGATCGTGTCGCTGCCGCGGCCGCCGTAAAGCTCGTCGTTATTGCATTTACCGGCGATCGTCTCATCCGAGGAGTCTCCGACGAACAGGATGGAATCGGCGTTGCAAAGCTCCTCCAGCATGGCCCCGGCATCGATGTTGGATGTCACGTCCTCCTGGATATCGATGTCGTCGGAATGGTCGGCCTCGTCATCGTGGTCCCGGTGACCGAGTGCCCGACCGTTCTTGTCTTCCCGGTCATGTCCAAGACCCAGCCCGGACTTTCCATCACGATCATGCCCCGATCCATGCCCGTCCGTCAGGTCGTGGTCATCGTCGTCATGTGCCTTTTCAGCTTTCCCGCGGCCCTTGCCAATTCCAACCTTCATCGATCCATCCTTGATCAGTTCACCCTCGAACAGGCGTTGATGTACCGGATCATGGTTTCCCTAAATTTAACGACGAACTTTAATTGTTGGATGGCCCTGTCGTACGAATTCCGAAAGGTATTCATTTCGTAAATCGAGCATGGTCGTCGGGATCCGTAAGTAGACCAACCTCTCTCGCTACCGATCAGGAACTAGCCAGCCTTTAAGACGTAGGTACCTCCAATTGCCGCTTGGCAGCCGCCTTTTTAGCTTACCGGCACCCGACCCAAACATCGCCTACTGCGCCTCTCGTTAACGTCGAGCCTTGGGTGCCCGATAAAGCCGGTGCAATCGCACGAAACGAAACCCTCCGCGCAGCACGCAACTTCGTACGGACTGTCTGGCTATGATGGAGGGGTTATCGCCGCCGAAAGCGTGCCGAAGCAAAGACGCCCTGCGCCTTGGTCTTGGGTCGACGCATCGCAACTCGTCATATCGACCGTCAGGTCGCACGGTTTCAGGTTCCTGTCCCTGTGCCGAACGGACGTACCGCACTCCGCATACCCTTCAAAGACGCCGTCTGAGTCGCCCGGTCGGGAGAATGGGGGCCTCGGTCATCCAGCGACTTTTGCAACGGGGGGCCTTCCGCAGGATCAATTGCCACGCGCCGATTGATGGATAGAGTGGGTGTGCAACCGTCACGGAAGCGGTGAGGGACCGTGTTCACGACGGGGCAAGAGGAGGAATGCGATGAAGCTCGGACTTTCATTTTCCATCATGGCCCTCACGGCGGGCGGGGCCCTGGCCCAGGATTTGCCCCAGGCGTCGAACCAATGGTTCGTCGACGCGCAGACCACGCTGGAGGCTCTGCTTTCGCAGGAAGAGAACACCAACCGCGCGAAGAACGTGATCCTGCTCGTCGCCGATGGAAACGGCGTGGCGTCGAACTACGCGACCCGGATCTTCAGCGGCCAGCAGGAGGGTGGCCTCGGCGACGATTACGTACAGCCGCACGAGGCATTTCCGAACCTCGCATTGATCAAGACCTACACCACCAACGGCCAGACGCCCGATAGCGCGCCGACCGCGGCGACATTCAATTCTGGGATCAAGGCCCGCAACGACGTTATCAACGTGACCGACGCCATAAGCGTGGGAGATTGTGCGGCGGGAGCCGAAGACGAGGTGACGCTGCTCTCCGAGATCGCCGCCGAGGCCGGTAAGTCGGTCGGTATCGTCTCGACCGCCCGCCTGACCCACGCCACGCCGGCCGCGGTCTACGGACGCACGGTCGACCGCGATTTCGAGGACGATACGCTGGTTCCGGAAGATTGCGGGCAGACCGACCTCGCGGCCCAGATGGCCGCGCAGGTCGATGCGGGAGTGATCGACCTGGCGATGGGCGGTGGCCGTCAGCACTTCCTCCCGTCGGACGTGACCGACGCAGAGGGCGAGAGCGGTAGTCGCGGCGACGGCCGCAACCTCGCCGAGGAGATGACCGGCGAGACCGGGGTCTACGTCCAGACTCAGGAGGAGTTCGACGCGATCGACACCGCAAGCGTCGAAGGCCCGGTCATCGGTCTCTTCGAGTCGAGCCACATGCAGTACGAGGCGGACCGGTCGGGCGAACCAAGTCTTGCCGAGATGGCGGCAGCGGCGATCGAGGTGCTGTCCCGGAACGAGGACGGCTTCTACCTGATGATCGAGGCCGGACGCGTCGATCACGCCAATCACGCCGGCAACCTTGCCAGGACGGTTCGTGACGGGCGCGCCTTCGCGGAGGCGATCGCCATGGCCGACGAGATGACCGATGATGCCGACACGCTGATCGTGGTAACCGCGGACCATGATCATGGATTGCAGTTCAACGGGTATTGCGGCCGAGGTTCCGACATCACGGGCCTCTGCATGGAGGTCGATCCGGCAGGCATCGAGCATACCGGGACGCCGAACGTGGCGTCGGACGGTCTGCCATACACGGTGGCGGGATACATGAACGGAGCGGGTTCCGTCCTGATCGAGCAGATCGAGGACGAAACGGCCGCTGCTGACACGTCACAGACAACGACGCCGGATGTGGGCGCCGCCGAGGGAGAGACGCAGCCGGTCTACTCGGGTTCACGTCCGGATGTGACACCGGAGGAGGCGAGCGACATCGACTACCTGCAACAGGCGCTGATCCCGATGCCGTCCGAGACCCATTCGGGCACCGACGTTGCTCTGTATGCGAAAGGCCCGTGGGCGCATCTCTTCAACGGCACCCTCGAACAGAACGTGATTTTCCACGTGATGAACTACGCCATGAACGCCGGTGACTAGAGCCATGTATCCGCGAATCGGCTTCTAGGGCCGGTCCCGGTTCCCATCGGGCGGGGTTCTGCCATGGCTGAACCCCGCCCATCTACGAAGGGGTGAACATGTATCGACGCAACTTTATCCTGTCGGCGATGTCGATACCTGCGCTGCCTTGCATGGGGCGGGCACAGGACGGGTCCATTCGTCTTCGCGATCTCTACGCGAAGAGCGGGGACTTGTCCGAACTGGCGCAATCCAGCCTTGGCGAACGCATCCTCGTCGACGGGTTCATGGCCCCGCCACTCAAGGCCGAGGCGGATTTCTTCGTGCTGACCAAGATGCCGATGGCGGTCTGTCCGTTTTGCGAAACATCCGCCGAATGGCCGGACGACATCGTCGCCGTTTTCACGAAACGCATGGTTCGGGTGGTGCCATTCAATGTCGGTATCGAAGTCCGCGGTGTGCTCGAATACGGCGAGAAGCGAGATGAGGAGACGGGCTTCGTCAGCATGCTGAGATTGACGGATGCGACCTATGGCTGACGCCCTGTCGCTCGTCGTCGAGGACCTGGTCGTCATGGGAGACGAGCGGCGACCGATCATGACGTTGGACCGGCTATCGCTGCCGCGTGGGTCCACTCTCGGCGTTCGTGGGCCCTCCGGGGCAGGGAAGACGACCCTGATCTTCGCTCTCGCGGGCCTTCTGCCGAATGTGAGCGGACGGATAAGCTGGGGTGAGACGGACCTGACGGCGTTGGGCGAGGCGGGCCGCCGGGCATTCCGCGCCGCTCACGTCGGAATGGTCTTTCAGGATTTCTTGCTGTTCGACGAGCTGGGACCGGCCGCCAACGCGGGTGTGTTCGCACTGTTCTCGCCACGACGATCCCGGCACCATGTCCGCACGCGAGCCGAACGGCTTCTCGCTCGAATGGGACTTTCGTCCGACCGGTCCAGTACGGCGACCCTGTCGGGGGGAGAGCGGCAGAGGGTGGCCGTGGCGCGCGCCCTGGCAAATGAACCGGACATCCTTCTTGCCGACGAGCCGACGGCGAGCCTGCACCGCGAAGCCGCGGATCTCGTGATCGGCGATCTTGTTGCCCATGCGCGCGAAGCCGACCATACGCTCATCGTCGCGAGCCACGATGAACGGCTTCTCGACCGCATGGACCGGGTTATCGAACTCGCGGGCGGCGCGCGGGCCGCGGCCTGATGGCAAGCCTGTGGTACGGATTGCCCGCCTGGGCGCAGGATACGCTCCTCGGGTTAGCGTTGCTTGCGCCGCTCATCCTCATCGCGCTGGTTTTGCTGCCGGGGCACCGACCCTGGCCCCTCGCTTATGCGTTGATCCGCAGGCACTGGGGGGTCTCGTCAATATTCGTCATCCTTATTGCGCTGTCCGTCGCGCTCGGCACTGGCCTCCTCGCGCAGGAGCGGGCGATCCGGAGCGCCACGGCCCGGGCGGCCGACCCCTTCGACCTCGTCGTCACGGCACCGGGTAGCGAATTGACGGCGCTGTTCGCGACCGTGTTCCTGCGGGCATCCGACATGGGCCTGATCGGAGGCGACGTGCTGGAAGAGCTGTCATCGGATAAGCGCGTCGCCCTGGCCGCGCCGCTCGGCTTCGGCGACAGTGTGGGCGACGCGCCTATCGTGGGGACAACGGCAGACCTGGTGTATCACCTTACCGGCGGTGCTCTCGAGGGACGCATATGGGCGTCCGCCTTCGAGGCGGTGGTGGGTTCGGATGTTGCAGTGGAGATGGGCGCTCATCTGGAGCCTGCCCATGGTGTCGGCGAAGCTGCCGACGACCACGCACATGACGCGGCGGAGTTCACGGTGGTGGGACGTATGGAACCGAGCGGTACACCCTGGGACCGGGCAATACTCGTACCGATCGAAGCGGTGTGGCAGGTCCACGGACTTGCTGATGGACACCGCGAGGCAGATCAAGTGGGCCCGCCATTCGTCCCGGAGCTGGTTCCGGGAATGCCGGCGATCGTCGTTGCGGCCAACAGTCTCGGAGGCGCTTACTCGCTGCGCGCCGCGTTCACCCGCGACGGCGAGACCATGGCATTCTTCCCCGGCACGGTGCTGGCTCAGCTTTATGGAGTAATGGGCGACGTCCGGGGAGCGATGTCCATCATGGCGTTGGTCTCCCAAGGCTTGGTGGTGGGCGGCGTTCTGTGCGGCCTCGCCATCGTCGCGCGCCTCTTTCGGCGTCAGTTGGCCTTGCTCGCCGCCTTGGGCGCACCGGCACGGTTCGTCGTGTCGGTAATGTGGCTCCATTCGGTGATGCACCTGTTCGCAGGCGTCGTTCTCGGGCTTCTGTCCGGGCAGATCGCGGCTGGATTGTTGTCGTCTATCGTCTCGCGACAGACTGGACTTGATCTGTCTGCCGAACTTGGGGGCGCGGAACTTCTCGCAGTTGCTGGCTTCCTGGGACTGGCGTCCCTCGCAGCCCTGCTACCGGCGCTTGTCACGCCACCGCGTCATCCTGCGCACGATCTACGGTAGAGAGACTACCTTGCTCAAACCCTCTGATGTCCGAGGTTGCCCTTTCCCGGACGGACTCATCCCACGGTTTCTCTAAGAGTGATGCCGAGCGCGGTGTGGCCGTTCATGACGGTGATGCGGATCCGGACCTGCGCGACCTGTCGGTCAAAGTCCCGCGCCATAAGGCGCTGCCCCAGCATTTACATACAGTGCATCTTCGTTTCGGCACGGCTTCGGCGGAGGTATCCGCTCCATATTCGTCAGGTTCCGCGACCAAGAGACTTCACGGCGCGCGGGGCTTCGTTTCGGGCCATGGCTCCGGCCGTTATTGCCTTTCATGGCTTGGCGTTCCTGCGGGGTGGAATGATGGCATGGTGGCACTTGCGCGGGTCGTAGGCGCCGTCGAATGTGAAGCTGCCAATCTGCTGGTTCTGCGGGATCTGGCCGAGCAGATCGGGCAAGACCGGTGCGTCACCTATATGGCTCCCGTCCATTGGCTCTTTCAGACCAGTGGTAAGAACCAGTGAACTGTCGACAGTTCGGATCTCAGGCGTTTCCTCGCCGATCCCCAAATGGATCCTGCGCCAATACGCCGTTTGGGGCCGCCATGCTTGCAGGCGTGCCATTCGCCTTTGCCCTCGATGCCATTCGGCATCGTCCTCGGACCGATGGCGGTCAATACCTCATTGTCGATGAGCAGGTGCACCGGGCCCTTCGCCCCACGGTAGGGGATATGACGGCCAGGGACTTCTGACGGCGGGACAACGTGCTGTAGTCGGGTACCGTCCAGTCGAGGCCGATTAGCCGCAACATGACCTTGTGAATCCGGGCCGATGAAAGAAGGAGGCGTCGTTGGTCCATCACCGACGCCTTCCCTCCGCCGATCGGAGCGATGGCCTTCACACCGCCCGACGGTTCCCCACGAGGTGCAGCCCGATCTCGATTGCCGCCACGGCGAGGAGCGACAGGCCGACGAGCGGGAAGAAGAGGCCGGCTGCGATCGCCATCAGCAGGACCGCGTGCGGGATGCGCCAGTCCGAGGGTACGGCGGGGGCGCCGAGCGATCCCGCGGGGCGGCGTTTCCACCACATGACGATAGCCGAGACCGCCATCACCAGCATTGCGATGCAGGCCAAGAGCAGCACGATCTGGTTCGCCAGGCCGAATTGCTGGCCCATGTGGATCGAGACGCCCCATTCGGCCATCCAGCCGAGCGTGCCGAGATCCGAGACTCCTAGGTCGAGCAAGACCTCCCCGGTATACTGGTCGAGATGGATCACCCGCTCCTCAGAGATGTCGTGGGGATAGACCGAAGCGGTAAAAACGCCCGTTGGCCCCGACGGCATGGAAAGCTCGTAGCCCGGATGAAGGCCCGCCGCCTCGACCGTCGCCACGACGTCGTCGATCGCCGCGGGGACGCCGTCGGTGCCGCCCGACATCGGCATGCCGTGATGCTCCATGATCCAGGGCGTCTGCTGCATCGCCTCGCCCGAGGAAACGTCGGAGGTCGGCAGGTCCGACCAGTAGCCATCGGTCATCCCAAGCCCGGCGGCATAGGAGAAATCGTAGAAGTACTTGCCCCAGACGCCCGACCACGGCAGCCCGGTCAGCGCGAGAAAGAGTATGAACCCGGCGGTATAGATGCCGGTCACCGCGTGGATGTCGCGCCACCAGGGACGGCCGCTCGTCCGGCGCGGGGCCATGACGCCGACGTTCCGCCCCCGCGGCCACCAAAGGTAGATGCCGGTGGCGACCAGAAGCACCATCCAGCCCGCGACTGCCTCGATGATCCTGTTGCCCCACCAGCCGACATATTCGAGCGAATGCAGCTTGCGCACGAGCCACATCGGCGTCGATCCGGACGGTCCGGCATCCCAGTCGGAAGCGACCACCGTGGCGTCGTAGGGGTTCACATAGATCGTGTCCGTGAGCCCGTCCTCGCCCGCGATCTTTACCTCCGCGGTGCGATCCGGCGCCGGGGCCGGGAAGTAGGCGACAAGGGAGCCCGGATGCGCATCGAGGGCCGCCCCCGTGATCTCGGAGGGCGCGAGGGCCTGCGTCTCGGCAGGCGCGACGAAGCGGCGCTCGGCGTAGGCGGCGTTGTTGATCTCGTCCTTGAAGAGGTAGATCGCGCCGGTGACGGCGATCAGGATCACGAAGGGCAGGACGATCAGTCCGGCGAAGAAATGCCAGCGCCATACCGCGCGGTAGAGCGCGGAGGTCCGCGGTGGGTTTATCGTTGCAGTGGTCATTGCGGTGTTCCGATCAGGAAGGGTGCGTAGACCTCGCCGTCCGATGGACGGCGCGGAAGGAGTGCGTGCGTCGATCCGCGGCGCGCGGGTCGCAGGGCGTCCGGCCCGGCAATAGTCACGCCGCGCGGGTCGTCCGGGTTTCAGCCAAAGAGATCGCGGATCTTGGCCATGGCGCGCGCAGGGTCTTCGCCGTAGCTGATCGGCTCGTCGAGCCGGCCGTCCGCGTCGAAAAGCAACACGAAGGCCGAATGGTCCATCGTGTAGCCCCCGCCTTCGATCGGCACCTTCTGCGCGTAGACCCGGAAGGACCGGATGGCCTTGTCGATCTCGTCACGCGACCCGGTGACCCCGACCACGCCGGGGACCCAGGAGACGTAGTCGCCGAGGACCTTTTCCGTGTCGCGCTCCGGGTCCACGGTGACGAAGAAGACCCGCAGTTCCTCGCCGTCCTCGGCGAGCGCGTCCTGCCAGCCGGCCACGTCGCCGAGGGTCGTCGGGCAGACTTCGGGGCAATGGGTGAAACCGAAGAAGACGGCGGAGGGCGCGCCGTTCAGCGTGTCCTCGGTGAAGGTCGTGCCGTCGGTCGCTACGAGGGTGTAATCGCCGCGTCCGAGCGCATCAGCGACGGAGCGGTTCATGCGCGGCTCGAGCACCCAGACCCAACCGGCCGCCAGGACGAGCGCGATCGTCAGCCCGCCCCCGATCGCTGCGGAGATGGTTTTCGGCGTAAGGCGCATCCTCCTAGCTTCCGTTCGCCGCCGCCGTGGCGGCCCGGCCGAGGACCGGCATGGTCATGGACACCTCCCCGGCGTGCTCGAAGCTCAGCGTGAGGTCGACGCCATCGCCTTCCTCAAGCGGTCCGGCGAGATCCATGAACATAACGTGGTAGCCGCCGGGCGCGAGCGTCACGGTCTGCCCAGCGGGGATCGGCAGCCCATCGGCAAGTTCGCGCATCCGCATTACATCGCCCTCCATGGCCATTTCGTGGACCTCGCTGCGGCCCGCCGCGTCCGAGCTGACGCCGACGAGCGTATCGTCCGCATCGCCGGTATTGGTGATCGTCATGAAGCCGCCCGCGACGGGCTGGTTCGGCAGGGTCGCCCGCGCGAAGGGTGCGGAGATCTCGAGTGCGCCGATCTCCGTGACGGCGGGCATTGGCGCGGTGTTTGTCTCTGCGGTCTGCGCCTGCGCTGCGAAAGCAAGTGTGGCCAGCACCAGGGCCGGGATCGAAGGTCTGAACATGGGTCATCTCCTGTGGGTCGCGCGCGCGGACGTACCGCTGCCGGCGCGAGACGGCGCGATCCGGGTATTCGGGACCGGTCGTCCGATCTGAAGGGAACGCCGCTCCGGGGCGGCACGGCATCAGACCGGCGCCGGCGGCGCCCGTGCGGAGATGTTGGGATTGCCGGCATACGACCGGGCAACGAGATGCCCCAGGTCCTGCCAGACCAGCGTCGGCGTCGCGCGGCGGATGCAGGGGGCGAAGCGGATCTCCGGCGGATCGCTCAGAAGACGGCAGAACGGGCAGTGATGGTCGTTATGGAAGGGGCCGTCGCCGCAAAGATCGTCGAGCGTGCCGCCAATCGCCATGTGCGCCGCCATGGCCGATTCGTCCCGGTCCGGCGCCATTCGGGACGCCGACACGACACTGGCCATCGCCATCATCAGGGCGGCGGCGAGCAGAATGACTCGGCGGAACGGCATACGGTCCATGCCGCTCGAATATCCTCTCGAACGTTTCGCAGAAAGAGGTTTTATGAAAATGTGTCTTGCGCCTACCAAGGTACGCCACGGTCGGCACCGGTCATTCATGGATGGCGCGGGGAGAGCCTGCACCATTTCGCGGCCCGGCGGTTCAAGCGGCGCGCCTCTCAGGGCGCTGCCGAGACCATCTACGCCATGCCGCCCAGCAGCGCGTTCGCGCCTTGTCGCTCACGGGCCTAATGGGCTTGCTGCATTGCCCATGAGAAACAGCAGCTTCAGCCAATCGAGACTTTAAGTCTTGCAGTTCAGAACCGCTTCGAAAGCGGAAAGCGTCACTTGGGATACGTGGTGTTCGATGCCTTCCGCATCGAGTTCCGCAATGTCTTCGGGTACGCCCATTCTGATGAGGAAAGCGACTACGGTGCGATGACGGTCGCGGACACGGTCGGCAAGGCGCGCGCCCTCGTCGGTCAGGAAGACACCGCGATAGGGGCGTGACGTGGCCAGGCCCTCGCGTTTGAGCCGTGCAATCGATTTGGTCGCTGTTGGCTGCGAGACGTGCATGCGTTCCGCAATATCGGCCACGCGCGCCTCACCCAGTTCGGCGCTCAAATCGCCGATCATCTCGACGTAATCCTCGAGCAGCGCCACCGCCTGTGCCTCGCGAGCCCGGGCGAAACGGTTGGCGGGCTTGTTCTCGTCGAGGAACGTATCGGGCATCCGCGCATGTCCTTCTTTCCGGTTCTGCTGTGTCGTGACGTGCAATGGGAAACGGGCGTCTGTCGCGTGACAAGCTTCAGCCAAGATTACTGGTGCGTTGTCGAAAGTATAGCAAGTGCTATATAGCGCCGTGTTCCCGCGAGGACCCCGGAATGCAAACCCTTACCGAGCGTACCCAATCCCGCCTCTCCGCGGTTCTGTCCGGCGAGGCCCGCGGCTGGCGCAGCCGCCTGCTGTTTGCCGGGCCCGCGATCGTGGCCTCTGTGGCTTACATGGACCCGGGCAATTACGCGACGAACATCCAGGCGGGAGCGGGTTATGGCTACCGGCTGCTCTGGGTGGTGCTGCTGGCCAACCTGATTGCCATGCTCTTCCAGGCACTTTCGGCTCGGCTGGGCATCGTGACCGGACGGAACCTCGCCGAGGTCTCGCGCGATCATCTACCTTGCCCGCTGATATGGGTGATGTGGGTAATCTCCGAGGTCGCGGCCATGGCCACCGATCTGGCCGAGTTCCTTGGTGGTGCCATCGGCCTTTCGCTGCTGGTTGGCCTGCCGCTGATGGCCGGCATGGTGATCACGGCGATCGCGACCTACGCCATCCTGATCTTCGAGGGCCGAGGATTCCGCCCCATGGAGCTGATTATCGGCGCGATGGTCGGCGTGATCGGGCTCTGCTACCTCGCCGAGGTACTGATCGCCCCGGTCGATTGGGTTGCGGCAGGAAGTGGCGTGATGACGCCTTCGTTGCCTGATAACGCGGCGCTGACCATCGCCGTCGGCATCATCGGCGCCACCGTGATGCCCCACGCCATCTATCTCCATTCCGGCTTGACGCAGTCCCGCGCGGTGGTGCGGGGGGACGCGGACCGCCGCACCCTGCTGCGCTATTCGAACATCGAAGTCGTTGTGGCGCTGGCCGTGGCCGGAATGGTCAACATGGCGATGGTGATGATGGCGGCGAGCGCCTTCCATCAGGGCCATGCCAATGTCGCCGAGATCGAGACCGCCTATCATACCCTGACACCGCTGCTCGGCGCGGCAGCCGCGGGAATATTCCTGACTTCGCTGATCGCCTCCGGGGTCTCCAGCTCCGTCGTCGGGACGATGGCCGGGCAGATGATCATGCAGGGATTCCTGCACTTCCGCGTGCCGATCTGGCTGCGCCGTCTCGTGACCATGGTGCCCGCATTCGCGGTGATCGCCGCCGGCGTGAACGCAACCGACGCGTTGGTGATGTCACAGGTGGTCCTGTCCATCGCCTTGCCGGTGCCGATGCTGGCACTGCTGTATTTCTCGTCCCGGCGGGACGTGATGGGAGATTTCCGGATCGGGCCTGTACTGCGCGCATTGGCGACCATCGGGGCCTGCGCGGTCCTGAGCCTGAACTTCGTGCTGCTGGCAGATTTCTTCGGAGTACCAATACCGGGCCTCAAATGAAATCCGGGGGCTCTTCGCAGGTAACCCATCCAGTTGAGGAGCGGGCATTCCATGCCTTCGCACGCCGAGCCGGATTTCCAATCTCCGTGCCTCTTTGAAGCCGCTGTGAGGATCGGGCGCCCGCGGAGAACGATTAGGAATGGCCCCCATAGCTGCCTTTACAAACTCCCTGCGGGGACAGCCGGGTCCATCGTAAATCTCGTCATGGTTGGATATGGACGAACGCCGTACCGCGTGGGCAGACGCAGGGCGGGACCTCGCACAGCGCGGCACGACCAATCGGCAAGGGGTGGAACGTTGTGATGATTTGGCGGCGGATACCCAGGTTCTGTGAACTGCCTTGGCCAGTCGAATAAAAATTGGCTTCCCGCTATGCCCTGTTGACAAAAGTATCCTCGCCGACGGAAAGCGTGATTCAAGCTGGTATCTTCGATGGAGACCAGCTTGGCACGAAATCTGATGTCGGACGAGGAGTGGGCGTTTTTCGCGCCTTTCATCCTGGTGTCAGCGCTTCGAACAGGCGCAAACCCGTCAATCATCGTCGTGTTCAGAGTAGCGTTTTCTGGATCTCCAGAACCGGAGCCTCATGGCGAGACCTCCCCTAGAAGCTCGGCAAATGTTCGAGCGTCTAACGGCAGTTCCTGCGCTGGACACTGGCCGTGCTGTGGGAGGACCTCGTGGAGACGCTGAACCGCAGCGGAGCCGTACCGGATACGTTCCCGATGATCGACAGCACCGTGATCCGCGCCACTATCAGGCAGCGGGCTCGAAAGGGGGACTCCGCGACAGGGTTTCGGACGCTCTCGGGGTGGTTTTACCAGCAAAATCCATCTCCTCGTCAACGGCGAGGCATTGTCCGCCATCGGTCCGAGGAAGATGCCGAGCGGCCTGCCCATTAGAACCGAAATCACGCCGGGCCAGACCTCGGACTATCGCGGCTTCGATCTGGTCATGGCCGACAACCTGCCAACACCGAGCGTCTTGCTCGCCGCCCGAGGTTATGATTTGGACTACATCCGGACAGCCGTCGAACGCCGCGAGGCGCTGCCGGTGTGACCTGCCACGGGACTTTCATCTAGTCGCGACCGGAGCCCGGTTGTTGTTTACGCCGTTCGGCGCAGGGTTAGCAATCGCCCGACGCGCGGAGCTTTCATCTCGCGCAGCGGGGCGGGCG
>NZ_QKZL01000004.1 GCF_003253995.1 Palleronia aestuarii | reverse complement strand
AACGGGTGGGCGCAGGCTTGGACATGCCGGACAGCTATGTCGCTGGACTCACGATGTGAATCCCACGCAGGCTTTCTGCAACAAGGCCCTCTCCGACCGATACGTCAGCCGCCTCCTGCGCCTCGCATGGCTGGCGCCGGACGTCCTCGAGCGGCTGGTCATGCGCCGCGAACCCTGCGCGATCAGCCTCTACGACCTCTGCTTCGTGGCATCCCTGCCTTGGGACGAGCAGCCAGCGCGGGTGTTCGACTGACGGCTAGTGAAAGCTGGCCTGAAACGACGTCGGCGTCAGAGAGACATGCGCATCGAGCGGCGGGTACAGCTCGAACGCCCTTGGCTCGCGCGAGAAATTCCACATCCGGAACAGGCACCACGCCGCGCGCCGTTCGTCGGCAACGGCCAGTTCGTTCCGCGTGATGTGGAAGGGCGTGCGCTCCCACCCAGTCGTCGTCTTGACCTCGATCAGCCGCGGCTGGCCATCGGGCGAATAGCTGGCGATGTCGTAGCCCGCTCCGTCGCCGTCCTCCTCCGAGACCCAGCGGACCTTTCGCGCCAGATCATCTCGCCCCGCGGCCTTCAACGTGGCATGCTCATGCGCCAGGACGCGTTCCTCGCCAGCACGGCCGAGGGCGCGATTGCGCTCGTCCCGGCCTGCCACGTCGAACTTCCTCGCGATGTGCAGCATCTGGTCTAGCTCTTGCGGCGGAGGCTGGTTGGAGAGCGTCGGCGGAGGACTGATCCAGATCTGCGCCGCCTCGCGCATGCCGTCCGCGGGCCGCATGCCTGGCAACCGGCCGAGCCAATCCGGATGCTGCTCCAGCCACCGCGCCACCGCGTCGACCAGAGTCATCTGGAAATTGAAGGCGGGCTTGTAGCCCGGGATCCAATCCTCGCCGAGCCCCTTCAGCACCGCGCTGATGTTCTGGTGCTTGAACTCGACCGATCCCTATGACCGATCGTTCAGCAGAGGCAGGAGGGCCCGGCGATGCTCGGCTTTGCTGTAGCGGCGCCCGGCGATGTCGTCGGCCAGCATCGCGAAGTAATCCGCGACGATCAGGTCGTTTTCTTCATCGGTCCAAGGGCCACTCGCCATGCCGCCAGGCTAGAGGCGCGATGTGCGTTTGTCATCAATGGCTTCGTTGAGCCCGTCGCCGATTGATCCGCCAACGCTACGCGCTGTTCTGCCAGCGCACCTATCGGCTACGCCTCCTGCATGTTCGGTATCTGTTTCGGTCGATGGCGATGGAAACAGGGCGCGCAGTTTTGGCGGTGTTGCAAGTCAGGTCATTGGAAAGACGCGGAAAATTTCGACCGAACCGAAATCGGTGCGGTTCGCCCGACCAGAGACGATGGGCCATTCAGAGACGGAAAACGCTGCGCACCCGGGTCTCAGCGGTTCGCACTAAGTCGGCAAACTCCTTTGAAAACAGGATAAATTTCGCCTCGGGCGGGCGGCCTGAACAAGTTCGATAGGGTGATAATGGCGGAGGAGGTGGGATTCGAACCCACGGTACGCTTTCACGCACGCCGGTTTTCAAGACCGGTGCAATCGACCACTCTGCCACTCCTCCGATGACCCCGTCGTAACCCGGTAGAAGTGGCTTGAAAAGGCGAGATCGGAGCCTGCGGACGGGCGGGATCTTTCCTAGGCCGGGCGGCAAGGCTATGCAGTACGGGCAAGGCTCGAAACACATGAGGGGGAATGGTGTGACGCAGTTGTGCGAGCGGGCGCCGCGCGCGGTCGGGCGGGGCGATCGGGTGGGGCTGTTCCTCGTCGGGATGGCGTTGCTGTCGCTTGGGGCCTGCGACCGGATCCGGCGCGATCCGCCGCCGCTGCCGGATGCGACGGCCCCCGTCGCCGCGCCGGACGAGATCGAGGCGCCGGAAGTCTTCACCGCGACCGATCAGGGCCTGTGGGATGGGCGTCCGTCCCTTGGCGGAACCTGGGTCGCCTATCCCGGCGTGGATCGGCCGGAACGCGTGCTGATCCGCAACGACGAGACCGGACGCACGACGCGGGGCGCGCTGTTCCGTCGCGAGCGCGAGATGGACGGCCCGGCCTTCCAGGTGTCCTCCGACGCGGCGGAGGGATTGGGCATGCTCGCGGGGGCGCCCGCGTCCCTCACCGTCATCGCCCTACGACCCGGCGATACGACCTCCGGTGGAGGAGCCGAGCTTCCGGCCGAGGACGAGGCCGCGGCGCAGGAGCCATAGCGAGCGGCCCACGAACGGCCCACACGGATTCGGGACTGCCTTTTGCGGCGGTCTCCTGTTATCGAGACGCAACCATAGCGACATCCTGATGAGGGTCTTGTCATGTCCATTCTCCGCCGTGCCGCGGCGCTTCTCCTGCCGTTCCTGTTCGCGGTGCCTGCACACGCGGCCTTCGAGACACGGGCGACGGCCGCCTATGTCTACGACGTGACCACGGATACCGTGCTGGTGGAAAAGCAGGCCGACGTGCCTCTGCCGCCCGCATCCATGTCGAAGCTGATGACGCTGAACATGCTCTTCGAGGCGCTCAGGGACGGGCGCATCACGATGGAGACGCGGTTTGGCGTCTCGTCCAAAGCGAAGGCGATGGATGGCTCCACGATGTTTCTCAACGAGCGCGACCGGCCGACGGTGGAGGAACTCATCCAGGGGATCATCGTGATGTCCGGCAACGATGCCTGCGTGGTCGTGGCCGAAGGGCTCGCGGGATCGGAGGATGCCTTCGCACGGATGATGAACGAGCGTGCCGCCTCGCTCGGCATGTCGCAGAGCACGTTCGTCAACGCGAGCGGCTGGCCTGCGCTCAACCACCGCATGTCGGTCCGGGATCTGGGTATCCTCGCGACGCGGCTCGTGACCGAATTCCCGGAATATTACGGCTATTTCGCGCAGAAGGAATTTGCCTGGGACAACCGGGCGCCGAAGAACCGCTTCAACCGCAATCCACTTCTCGGCCTCGGGATCGGGGCCGACGGGCTCAAGACCGGCCACACGCAGGAGGCGGGGCATGGCCTCGTCGGTTCGGCGACCCAGGGCGCGCGGCGGATCGTCTTCGTCATCACCGGACTCGATTCATCGACGGCACGTGCGGAGGAGGCGGAACGCGTGGTCGCCTGGGCCTTTCGCCAATTCGTCGAGAAGACGGTCGTGACCGGGGGGCAGAGGATCGCGACGGCCGATGTCTGGCTCGGCGACGTGTCTCGCGTCGATCTCAATGCGGGGCGCGACGCACGGCTCCTCGTGCCCGCGCTCGAACAGGGAGAGATCACGGCCCGCGCGGCGTTCACCGATCCGCTGGAGGCGCCGATCGAGGCCGGGCAGGAAGTAGGCAAGCTGGTCATCACAATGCGGGGTCTGCCCGACAGCGAGATCCCCCTCGTCGCGGGTCGTGCGGTCGAGCGCGGAGGATTCGTACCTAGGCTCTCGACGGCGGCCAACGTCCTCCTCGCAAAGGTCGTCGAGAATATCGGCACCGGTGACGAAGAGGCCGACGAGGCGGTTGCGACCCAGTGACGTCGCGAGAACCCGGTCTTTTCCTCAGTTTCGAGGGGGTCGATGGATCCGGGAAGTCGACGCAGGCGGCGCTTCTCGCCGAATATCTTCGCGCGACCGGGCGGGAGGTCGTCCTGACCCGGGAGCCCGGCGGCAGCCCCGGGGCCGAGGAGATCCGCAAGCTCGTCCTGGAAGGATCCGCCGATCGATGGTCCGCCGAGGCGGAACTTCTGCTGTTCACCGCGGCGCGACGCGACCATGTCGAACGGCTGATCACGCCCGCGCTCGCACGCGGCGCGGTGGTCATCACCGATCGTTTCGCCGACAGCACGCGAATGTACCAGGGCCTCGCCGCGTCCGGGCTGCGCGAGACCGTCGATCGATTGCACGAGATGATGATCGGGATCGAGCCCGACCGGACGTTCCTCATCGACATGGCGCCAGATCGTGGCCTCGAGCGGGCGCTCGGGCGCTCCGGTGGCGAGGTCCGGTTCGAATCCCGCGGTCTCGAACTCCAGGAGCGGATGCGTCACGGCTTCCTCGATTTGGCGGCCAAAACGCCCGGAAGAATCGTTGTAATCGATGGCGATCGTCCGGCGGACGCCGTCGCTTCGGATATCAGGTCGCAGCTCCCATGAGCGAGGCCGCGAGCTACGAGCCGGACCGCGTCGAGGGTGTCCCCCATCCCCGCCATGCCACGCGCCTCTTCGGCCAGGAGGCTGCGGAGCGGACGTTTCTCGACGCGCTGAGGAGCGACCGGTTGCATCACGCCTGGCTCCTTTCCGGACCGCGCGGGATCGGCAAGGCGACCCTGGCCTGGCGCATTGCCCGGGCCCTGCTCGCAGTCCCCGGGGACGGAGCGGTCACGGACTCGCTCGACGTTCCCGCCGATCATCCCGTCGCCGCGCGGATCGCCGCCCTTTCAGAGCCGCGGCTGCTTCTCATGCGGCCGACGCTCGAGCCGACCCGTGGGACGGAGCGGCGTGAGATCACCGTGGACGTCGCACGCCGCGCCCGCGATTTTCTCCACATGTCCGCCGCCGATGGCGGAATGCGGATCGTGATCGTGGATTCCGCCGACCTCCTCAATGTCGCAGCCGCGAACGCCATCCTGAAGTTGCTCGAAGAGCCGCCGGCGCGGACGATCTTCCTGCTCGTCTGCCACGCCCCCTCTCGCCTCCTGCCGACGATCCGGTCGCGATGCCGGACGTTGCGATGCCACCCGCTCGCTGGCCCTGATATCGCAGCGGCACTCGAGGCCGCGGGTCTGCGTCCCGACATCGAGCCCGCCGCGCTCACGCAGCTTGCCGAGGGCTCCGCCGGGGAAGCGGCGCGCCTTCTGCAACAGGATGGGCCATCGCTTTATGCCGATCTCGTCGGTATCTTCTCGTCTGAGACCGGTTTCGATCGCGCCTCGCTCTCGGATCTCGCCGCGGGGCTCGCGGGGCCCGGCACGGGCGGGCGGTTCGAGATCGCGATACGCCTGATCGACCTGATGCTCGCGCGGCTTGCCCGGCGCGGGGCCGGAATGCTGCCGGAGGCGGAAGCGGCGAAGGGGGAGGCCGCACTCCTCGCCCGACTGGCTCCCGACATGGCGGCCGGACGTCTCTGGGCGAGCCGCCAGCAGGAGGTCACCGCGCGTCTCGCCCACGGGCGGGCGGTCAATCTTGACCCCTCCGCACTCATCCTCGATACGGGGCTGAAGATCAACGAGACGGGCCGCGCGATCCTCGCGCGCTGACCCTCATTGAGACGCCATGACGACGATCACCGACAGCCATTGCCATCTCGACTTTCCCGATTTCGACGCATCACGTGACGCCGTCGTTGGGGATGCCGTCGCCGCGGGCGTCGCACGCATGGTCACGATCTGCACGAAGCTGAAGAACGTGGACCGGGTCCGGGCCATCGCGGAGGCGCACGAACCCGTTTTCTGGGCCGCCGGGACGCACCCCATGAGCGCCGCCGAGGAGCCGATGGCGCGGCTGGACGAGCTTGTCGAGCTGACACGGCATCCGAAGATGGTGGCGATCGGGGAGACCGGGCTCGACTATCACTACACGGCCGAGACGGCGGAGGTGCAGATGGAAAGCCTGCGCGTCCACATCGCCGCCGCGCGGGAGACGGGTCTGCCGCTCGTGATCCATGCGCGCGACGCCGATGACGACATGGCGCAGATCCTGTCCGAGGAACACGCGGCCGGTCCCTATGCCTGCGTCATGCATTGCTTCTCCTCGGGCGCCGCGCTGGCCGAGACCGCGCTGGATCTGGGCTTCTACCTCTCCATGTCGGGCATCGCCGCCTTCCCGAAGAGTACGGCGCTGCGGGAAATATTCGCTGCGGCCCCGCTCGAACGGATCCTCGTGGAGACGGACAGCCCCTATCTCGCGCCGCCGCCCCATCGCGGCAAGCGCAACGAGCCCGCCTACACCGCGCATACCGCGCGGGTGGGGGCGGAGACGTTCGGCCTTTCCTACGAGGATTTCGCCGCCGCCACGGAGGCGAATTTCGACCGGCTCTTCGCCAAGGCCGCCCGGTGGCGGCCGCAATGAGCGACACGCTCCGGTTCACCATCCTCGGCTGCGGATCGTCGGGCGGCGTGCCGCGCGTGGGCGGCCATTGGGGTGCGTGCGATCCGGCGGATCCGCGCAATCGACGCCGCCGCTGCTCCTTGCTCGTCGAGCGCGAGGGAGCGGAGGGGACGACCCGCGTCCTGATCGACGCCTCGCCGGATCTGCGCGACCAACTCCTCGATGCGGGCGTGGGAACGCTCGACGCGGTGGTCTTCACCCATCCCCATGCCGATCATTGCCACGGGCTCGACGATCTCAGGATGGTCGTCTTCAATCGCCGCGCGCGGCTTCCCGTCTGGGCCGACACGGCCACGCAGGTCGATCTCTTTGCGCGGTTCCGCTACGCCTTCGAAACGCCGGAAGGGTCGAGCTATCCGCCGATCCTGGAGATGAACACGATCGAACGCACGATCGCCATCGACGGGGCAGGGGGGCGCGTCACGCTCGATCCGTTCCGTGTCGGTCACGGGAATATCGACGCGCTCGGTTTCCGGATCGGTGGTCTCGCCTATCTTCCCGATGCGGGTGCGATGACCGAGGAGGCCTGGAGGGCCGTGGAAGGGATCGATGTCTGGATCGTCGACGCGCTCCGCCGCGATCCGCATCCGAGCCATTCGCACCTCGCGCGGACGCTCGACTGGATCGCCCGCGCGGAGCCAAAGCGCGCAATCCTGACCGACATGCACAATGATCTGGACTATGCGACGCTCGATGCCGAGACACCGGCCAACGTGACGCCCGCCCATGACGGCATGACGCTCTGCCTGCCTGCGCCGTGAGCGCACTCCTCGACGTCATCCTGCCGGTCTTCCTGATCATCGGCTTCGGCTATCTCGCTGTCCGGCTCTCCTTCTTCTCCGACAGCGCGACCGACGGGCTGATGGCTTTCACGCAGCATTTCGCCATTCCCTGCCTACTTTTTCGCGCCATCGCCACGATCGATCTCGGGGCCGAGTTCCGGGCCGATCTGCTCTTCTCTTTCTATGCCGGCGTGATCATGGGGTTCACGGCCGGGCTCTTGGGGGCGCGGTATCTCTTTTCGCGAAGCTGGGAGGATTCGGTCTCCATCGGCTTCTGCGCGATGTTTTCCAATTCCATCCTACTCGGGGTGCCGCTTGCGGAACGCGCCTTCGGGACCGAGGCGCTGGCCTACAATTACGCCATCATCGCCCTTCATGCCCCGATCTGCTATTTCGTCGGCGTCACCCTGATGGAGCTCGTTCGTGCCCGCGGAGAGCCGATCCGGGGCCTTCCACTCAAGGTGCTGCGCGCCATGTTGCGGAACGCCCTGGTGATCGGGATCGTGCTCGGGTTCGTTGTTAATTTCGCGGGGATCGGATTGCCCTCCGTCATCGACGACGCACTCGAGATGATGATCCGTGCGGCGCTGCCTGCCGCCCTCTTCGGGCTCGGTGGCGTGCTCGCGCGTTATCGCCCCGAAGGCGACATGCGGGTGATCCTGTGGGTCTGCGGCGTCTCTCTCGTGCTCCACCCGTCGGTGACCTATCTCACCGGCTCGGCCCTGGGCCTCGGGCGCGATCCGCTCCGCGCGGCGGTCATCACCGGCGCCATGGCGCCTGGCGCGAACGGCTACATCTTCGCGAGCCTCTACGGCGCGGCGCCGCGCGTGGCCGCGTCGTCGGTCCTGATCGGGACCATCCTCTGCGTCGGAAGCGTCTGGGTCTGGCTCCTGATCCTGCCCTGACCAGTCACGTGCCGGTCCTTCAGCCCGGCGACATCCCGCGGAGGCGCTCGGACCGACGGCGCAGCAGTTCCACGACCGTGAGAAGCGCAATCGAGATCACGACGAGGATCGTGGCCACGGCGAGGATCGTCGGCGAGATCTGTTCCCTTAGCCCGATGAACATCTGCCAGGGCAGGGTCTTCTGACCGGCGGAGCCCACGAAGAGGACGACGACCACCTCGTCGAAGGAGGTGATGAAGGCGAAGAGCCCGCCCGAGATCACGCCCGGCAGGATGAGCGGCATCTGCACCTTGAAGAAGGTCCGCATCGGCCCTGCGCCGAGATTGGCCGACGCCCGGGTCAGAGAGCGGTCGAACCCAACCAGTGTCGCGGTGACGGTGATGATCACGAAGGGAATGCCCAGGGCCGCGTGGGCGAGGACGACGCCGATATAGGTGCCCTGCAGGCCCAGGCGGGAATAGAAGAAATACATTCCCGCCGCCGAGATGATGAGCGGCACGATCATCGGCGAGATCAGGATCGCCATGATCGCGCGGCGGAAGGGCACGTGGCTTTGCGACAGGCCCACCGCCGCCAGCGTGCCAAGCGCGACGGAGATCAGCGTTGCCACGGGGGCGATGCGGACCGAGTTACTCAGCGCCTGCTGCCAGTTCGGATTGGTGAAGAAGTCCCGGTAGTGCCGGAGCGAGTAGGCATCGGCCTCGAAGGCCAGCATGCCGGGCGTGAAGGTGAAGAAGTTCTGCGCGTTGAAGCTCAACGGAATGATCGTGAGGATCGGCGCGATCAGGAAGAAGAAGATCAGGCCGCAGATCACCAGGAAGGCGTAGTGCCAGATCTTCTGGCCAAGGGTCGCATAGGGGGGGAGTTCCATGACGTTCTCCTCAGCCGAGACTGACGTTGTCGATGCCGACGATGCGGTCGTAGAGGTAGTAGAGGGCCAGCACGAGCACGAGCAGGATGGTGCCGAGCGCCGCGGCGAGGCCCCAGTTCAGCGAACTCGAGATATGATAGGCGATCCGGTTCGAGATGAACGTGCCGGTGGTGCCGCCCACGAGTTCCGGCGTGATGTAGTAGCCGATCGACAGGATGAAGACGAGGATGCAGCCGGCCCCGATTCCGGGGACCGATTGCGGGAAGTAGACCCGCCAGAACGCGGTCCAGTTCGTGGCCCCGAGCGACTTCGCCGCACGCACGTAGGAGGGCGGGATCGTTTTCATCACCGAATAGAGCGGCAGGATCATGAAGGGCAGCAGGATATGCGTCATCGCGATGATCGTGCCGGTCTGGTTGTTGATGAGCGCCAGACGGTTCGTGTCCGATACGAGGCCGATCCAGACCAGGATGTCGTTGATCACGCCCTGCTGCTGCAGGAGCACCTTCCAGGCGGAGGTCCGGACGAGAAGCGACGTCCAGAAGGGCAGCAGCACCAGGATCAGGAGCAGGTTCGACGTCCGCATCGGCAGGTTCGAGAGCAGGAACGCGATCGGGTAGCCGAGGAGGATGCAGCTGAACATGATCGTCAGCGACATGAACATCGTCCGCTCGAAGAGGAGGATGTAGATCGATTGGTCCGCGTCCTGCGCCTCGATCCCGTCGGGTGTCAGCTTCAGGTCCACGGCCGAGAGGAAATAGCCGGCCGTGTAGGGGGAGGAGAAGGCCTGGATCGTTCCCCAGACCTCCGGATCGGCCCAATCCTCGTCGATCTCGTCGACGAAGAACGAGCGGACGGAGGGTGCATCGAAGTCCGAGACGGCGGCCTCGCTGCGTGCGACGAGATCGGCTTCCGGCCCGTCATAGCCCTGCGCCGTCCCGGCGCTCAAATCCTCGTAAAGCGCCTGGTAGACGATGTTCCAGGGTTCCTCCTCGGTCGGGCTGTCCTCGTCCTCAGTTTGTGTGATGTCTGCGAACTGGCCGTAGATCCGGGCGGTGCGCGGGAACGCCTCCTGCGCCGCGTCGCTCACGCGGAAGGTTGGCTCCGGCTCGTCGAAGGCGAGCGCCCTGCGTTCCTCGGGCGTTGCGGCCGCATCCTGCGCGGCTTCCGCCTCCTCGGCCGCGGCGACCCATTCCGCCTGATCCTCGACCCATCCGTCGCGTGCCATGAGCGACACCCAGGTCGCGGGCTCCTCCCAGGCGGGATCGAGTTCCACGAACTGGTCGGTGAGAACCTCGCCGATCTCGTCGACGTCGCGGCCCGTCTGACGCATCAGCGATGACATGCCCGTCATTTCGTAATTGAGCCGGCTGCCGAGGCGCGTGTGGTTCTTCAGCTCCTCGGCCACGACGAGGTCGGCGGCCAGGGCCCGGAATACCTCCTCGTCCGGGACGCCGGTCCCGTCCCAATCCTCCAGCGCGACGACGGTCCGCGGGAGCGTTTCCGACACGATCTGGTTCTCGACCGAGCGGAACAGCATGTCGGCGATCGGGGCCACGAAAGTGACGAGGATGAAGATCAGAAGCGGCGAGATCAGCGCCAGCGCCCTGAGCTTCTGGCGCCGGAGTGCCCGGTTGAGGCTACGCTTGAGCGGCGTTCCGTCCGCTGCGACCATCGGTTCGGTACGTCCCGCCCTGTCCGCCTCGCGGATGGCGTTGTCCGGCGTCGGGCCGGTGAACTGGTCCGGACCGGTGGTCGCGTCGGCCATGTCAGGTTCCTTCCACGAGAATCATGGTGCTGTCGGCGCAGCGTCGCCGGATCTCGGCCACTTCCTGATATTCGGGGTCCTCATAGGCCCGTTTCGCCGCCTCGAAACTGTCGAACTCGATGACGACGTGGCGTTCCTGGGACTGGCCCTCCGGCGTCTCCGACCGTCCGCCCCGCACGATGAATCGCGCTCCGTGCTTTTCGAGTATGGGCGTGTCGCGACGCACATATTCCGGATACCCCTCCGCATCCGTCACGGTGATATGCCCGATGATATAGCCTTTCGGCATCCTCCACTCCTTCTGGCGAGCCGCGAGACCGGGAAAGCGGCCCCGCGGTCGATGGGTCGGAGATCCGCGCGTGGCGCGGATCCGCTCGGGTCTTACTGAGCGAGCCAGGCCTGGAATTCCGCGTCGAGATCGTCGCGGTAATCGGCCCACCATTCGTAGTTCTGCACGAAGGCGTTCGTCGCGTTCTCGGGGTTGGTCGGCATGTGCGGGGCCATGTCGATCCCGAGGGTGGCGTGCTCGCCCACGAGCGGGGCGGAGGAGGCGCGGGCCGGGCCGTAGCTGATGTACTTGGCCTGGTCGGCAAGGCGCTGGGTGTCGGTGGCGAACCAGAGGAAGTCCTTCACGCGGTTCAGTTCCTCTTCCCCGAGGTCCGCGGGAATGACCCAGCCGTCGAGGTCGTAGGATTGCGTATCCCACATCATCTCCACCGGCTGGTCCTGCTCGACGATCAGCGAGAAGAGCCGCCCGTTATAGGTCGAGCCGAAGACCACCTCGCCATCGGCGAGAAGCTGCGGCGTGTCGGCGCCGGCGGTCCACCAGACCGTCTGGTCCTTGATCGTGTCGAGCTTTGCGAAGGCCTGCTGGCGCCCCTCCTCGGTTTCGAGCGCGTCGTAGACGTCGTCCATCGCGACACCGTCACAGATCAGCGCCCATTCCATGTTGTTGTGCGGACGACGCTCGAGGCTGCGGCGGCCGGGGAACGTCTCGAGATCGAACACGTCGCAGATGCTCGACGGCGTGTTGCCATCCCATTCGGCGACGTCGGTGCGATACCCGAACGTGTAGGAATAGGCGATCTGCGGGATGAAGCAGTCGCTGACGAGCATGTCCTCGCCGAAATCCTCCGAGGCTTCGGTCCCGTCGGGGGCGGGGGCCGCGATCTCGTCGATATCGACCTCCATGGCGAGGCCCTCGTCGCAGAGGCGCATCGCGTCGGCCGCGGTCACGTCGACAAGATCCCAGGTCACGTTGTTGGCCTCGGATTGCGCGCGCATGCCCGCGACGGCCTCCGCGGAGCTCTCGTCCCAGGTCACCTGAACCTCGGGATGCATCTCGAGATAGGGCTCGACGTAAGCCTTGAGCTGGCTGTCCTGATAGGCGCCGCCCCAGGACACGATGGTCATCTCGTCGGCCATGGGTTCGCCCGCGACGGGGCTTTCCGTGGTCTGACCGTCCTGGGCGACAGCACTCGCTGCGATCAGCATGACCGCGCCGCTTCCCAGTAGCATTGTCTTGATCTTCATATCGAACACTTCTCCTAACATTGACACCCGTTTGGTCTTTCGCGGATCCCCCGTCCTCGGGTCTCGGAGCGGAGGATCGATCGGGCGCGACCCCCGTTTCAGGGGTCGAGCGCCCGGCAATCCTGCGGCATCCACCCGATCCGGATCTTCTGTCCGGGCCGCAGCCGGGTCTGATTCGCCCGGTTGCGGGTCTTCACGACGAAATCGTCCTTCCCCGCCACGGCGAGGCGGGTCCGGAACACGTCGCCCATGTAGATGAACTCCTTCACCTCGGCATCGAGCGTATGCTCCATCGTGCCCGGGGCGGGGTCGATCTCGACCCGTTCGGGTCGGATCGAGACGAGCGTGCGGTCACCCACCTGCGAGACGTTGACGGGCAGCGCCTCGATCACCTCCCCGGAAGCCAGTTCGACCGTGCAGCTTTCCTTCCCCATCTGCTTCACCGTGCCGTGCAACGTGTTGTTCTCGCCGATGAACTGGGCCACGAAACTGTTCTGCGGCTCTTCGTAGAGCGCGTCCGGGGCCGCGAGCTGCTGGATGCGCCCGTCGTCGAAGACCGCGACGCGGTCCGACATCGTCAGCGCCTCCGTCTGGTCGTGGGTGACGTAGACCACGGTGATGCCGAGGTCGTGGGCGAGCCTCGTGATCTCGAACTGCAATGTCTCGCGCAACTGCTTGTCGAGCGCGCCGAGCGGTTCGTCCATGAGCACGAGCTCGGGTTCGAAGACGAGCGCCCGCGCAAGGGCGATCCGCTGCTGCTGTCCGCCCGAGAGCTGCGCCGGGCGGCGGCCTCCGAACTGCCCCATCTGCACCATGTCGAGCGCGCGCTTGATCTTGGTCTCCCGCTCCGACTTGCCGATCTTGCGCACCTCGAGAGGGAAGGAGAGGTTCTCGGCCACCGTCATGTGCGGGAAAAGGGCGTAGTTCTGGAACACCATCCCGATGCCGCGCTTGTGCGGCGGGATGTTGTTGATCTCCTTCCCCTGGAGGCGGATTTCTCCGTGCGTCGCGGTCTCGAACCCCGCGAGCATCATCAGGCAGGTGGTCTTGCCGGAGCCGGACGGCCCCAGCATCGTGAGGAACTCGCCCTTGGCGATGTCGAGGTTCAGGTCTTTGACGACGAGCGTTTCCCCGTCATAGCTCTTCTGTACGCGTTCGAAGGCGACGAACGCCTGTTCGCTCCCGGTGTCCAGCACCCGTGTCTCCCCGCTTTATGTCGCCGCTGTTGCGGTCTTGCGGAAAACTAAACTAAACGCCCAGCTAGGATGCAAGCGAATGGCGCGTGATCGCAGGTTTGTAATCGCTAAGCGGGACAATTTACCGAAATCAGGCGGATTTTGCGTAAATTCGCCTCCGCAAACATTAATATGAGACAGCGCACGGGGGGTTTGCGGCATGGCGGCCATCATTTTTGATCTCGACGGAACCCTTCTCGATACCGTTCCCGACATCCAGGCCTCGATCAATGTGGCACTCGACCACGCGGGCGCGGCCCCGCTCGATGCCCGGACGGTCCGTTCCTTCGTCGGGGAGGGGACGACGGTCTTCGTGGAGCGGACCCTGCAGGCCCGGAACCTGCCGATTGGCGAGTTCGACGCGCTCCACGAGGATTTCCTTGCGCAGTACCGGACCGCGACGCAGCGCACGGAGCCCTATGCCGGCATGATCGACGCGCTCGACGCGATCACGGCGGCGGGCCATCGCCTCGGGCTCTGCACCAACAAGCCCGCTGCGGCGACGGCTCATGTGCTGGAACGCTTCGATCTCGCGCGACGCATGGTCAGCGTGGTTGCGGGCGACACGCTCGCCCTGCGCAAGCCCGATCCGGCACCGATGCGTCACGCGATGGAGGAGATGGGCGCGGATTTTTGCCTCTATGTCGGCGACAGCGAGACGGACGCGGCCACGGCCCGTGCCGCAGGGCAGGATTTCGTGCTGCACGTTCACGGCTACCGGCGCAGCGCGGCCGAAGAGATATCCGCCATTGCGCGGTTCGGCAATTTCGCCGATCTGCCCGCGATCGTCGAGACTTGGGAGAAGCGGCGCGACATCTGACATTTCGTGACCGCGCGAAGCGAGAGCGGTGTATCCGGCTCGCCATAACGCCCGAGGTCTCGAGCCATCGCTTGCCGCCTCGTGGATGGCGGCGCAATACTCGCGCGCATGGGTGATCGTTCGGACCCGCAGGGCGCGGGCAATCTCAGGATCCGGATCGTCTTCGGCGATGCCGCGATGCTCGGGCCGGGCAAGGCCGATCTGCTCGAGAAGATCCGTGAAACGGGATCGATCTCCGCGGCCGGGAAGGCGATGGGCATGAGTTACAAGCGCGCCTGGATGCTGGTGGGAGAGATGAACGGGGCCTTCCGCGACCCGCTGATCCGGTCCGAACGGGGCGGCGTGAAGGGCGGCGGCGCGCGTCTTACGGACGCGGGGGAGGCCGTCCTCGTGCATTACCGCAAGCTCGAGGACGTGCTGGCCGAGGCGGGCTCGGCCCGGATCGCCGCCCTGAGGTCGCTGTTGCGTGACCCGTCCGAGGATTGACGCTTGTCACCTCCTGCCGCCTTCGCGATATGGTTAGGAAAACATATCACTTGACGGATCCACGATGATGCGCCGGACCGGACGCTTTCATGCCCTCTTCCTGTCGCTCGTCCTGTCCGCCGCGGCGGGCCGTCCGGCTGCCGCCGAGGAGATCGTCGTTTTCGCTGCGGCGAGCCTGACCAACGCAGTGACCGAGATCGAAGAGCGGTTCGAGGCTGAGAGCGGTCACGACCTGATCGTGTCGCTCGCCGGCTCCTCCGTTCTCGCGCGTCAGATCCTTCAGGGCGCGCCGGCGGACGTCTTCATCTCCGCCAATGCCGAATGGATGGACGAGGTTGAGGCCGCCGGGCTGGTGGAACCCGGAACGCGCGTCGACCTGGTGCGCAATTCGCTCGTCCTCGTGGCACACGGGGAGGCGCCCGAAGTCGAGATCGGGCGATCGCTCAACCTCGCGGGGATGCTAGGCGATGGACGCCTCGCCATGGCGCTCGTCGATGCGGTGCCTGCGGGGATCTACGGCAAGGCCGCCCTTGAAACCCTCGGCCTCTGGAACGGGGTGGCGGAGAAGGTCGCGCAATCCGACAACGTTCGAACGGCGCTTCGCCTCGTCGCAACGGGGGAAGCGCCCTACGGAATCGTCTACGCCACCGATGCGGTGGCAGAAGCCGGCGTGACGATCGTCGGGACGTTCCCGGAGGCGTCGCATCCGCCGATCGTATATCCTGCCGCCGCCCTCACGACGGACGGCTCCACGGGGAAGGCGCCGTTCCTCGCGTTCCTCGCGGGCCCGGAAGCACGCGCGGCTTTCGAGCGGCAGGGCTTCGTGGTCGTCGGCGAATAGCCGTGACCGGATGGCTCGGACCCGAGGAATGGCGGGCGGTGGCCCTGTCGCTGAAGGTGTCGTTCTGGGCGACGGCGGCCTCTCTGCCCTTCGGCCTCTTCACCGCCTACGCGCTGGCGCGCTGGTCCTTTCCGGGAAAGCAGTTCCTCAACGGCCTCGTCCACCTGCCGCTTGTGCTGCCGCCGGTCGTGACGGGCTACCTCCTTCTCCTGACCTTCGGGCGGAGCGGTTGGCTCGGGGCATGGCTCGCGGAGATCGGCATCGTCTTCGCCTTCCGCTGGACCGGCGCGGCGCTCGCGGCGGCGATCATGGCGTTTCCGCTGATGGTCCGCGCGATCCGCCTCTCGATCGAGGCGGTGGACAGGAGGCTCGAACAGGCCGGTGCCACGCTCGGCGCGTCCCCGCCCTGGGTCTTCGTCACCCTCACGCTGCCGATGATCCTGCCGGGTATCCTCGCCGGCACGATCCTGGCCTTCGCCAAGGCGATGGGAGAGTTCGGCGCGACGATCACCTTCGTCTCGAACATCCCCGGTCAGACGCGCACGATCCCCACCGCGATCTATGCCTTTCTGCAGGTGCCTGGCGGCGAGGGGTCGGCGCTGAAGCTCGTGCTCGTCTCCGTCGTCGTGGCGATGGGGGCCGTGCTGCTGTCGGAAGTGCTCGCCCGCCGCGTCGCGGCCCGCATCGGAGGTGCGTGATGCTGTCGGTGCAGCTGCGTCACGCCTTTCCGGGCTTTTCCCTCGATCTCTCCTTCGAGGCGCCGGCGGGCGTCACCATACTCTTCGGCCGGTCGGGCTCCGGCAAGACGAGCGTGGTCAACGCGGTCGCGGGGATCCTCACGCCCGATGCGGGACGGATCGCCGTGGGCGACGCCGTGCTTCTCGACACCGCGCGGGGCATCCGCGTCCGGCCCCATCGCCGCCGGATCGGCTACGTCTTTCAGGATGCGAGGCTCTTCCCGCACCTGACCGTCCGGCAGAACCTTCGCTACGGGGCGTGGTTCGCGCCGAAGGACGCTCCCCGGGGAGATTTCGCCGGCGTCGTGGACCTGCTCGGGATCGGCCATCTCCTCGACAGGCGGCCGAGCGCGCTTTCGGGCGGGGAGACGAGCCGTGTCGCGATCGGGCGCGCGCTGCTCTCCGCGCCGCGCCTGATCCTGGCCGACGAGCCCCTCGCCTCGCTCGACGCGGCGCGTAAGGCGGAAATTCTGCCGTATCTGGAGCGGCTCCGCGATGCGGCCACCGTGCCCATCCTCTACGTGACCCATTCCGTGTCCGAAGCGGCGCGTCTCGCCACAACGGTCGTCGCGCTGAAGAACGGGCGGCTCGCCGATCTCGGTTCGCCCCAGAGGGTGCTGGGTGATCCGTCGGTCCTGCCGGGCGGGCCGCGCGAGGTGGGGGCGCTTCTCTTCGCTCGGGTGGCCACGCATCATTCCGACGGGCTGACCGAACTCGATGCCGCCGGCGTGCCGCTCTTCCTGCCCCGCGTGGACCAGCCGCCGGGCACCATCCTGCGGCTTCGCATCCCGGCCCATGACGTCATTCTCTGCCGCACGCGGCCCGAGGGGATCTCGACCCTCAACATCGTTCCCGGACGCATCGTGGAAATCCGCCCGGGCGAGGGACCCGGCGCGCTCGTGACGATGGAGACGCAGGCCGGACGCCTACTGTCGCGTATTACCCGCCGCTCCGCGGCGGCGCTCGGGCTGAAGGTCGGGATGTCCGTTCACGCGGCCGTCAAGTCCGTCGCCATCGCCCCGGCCGATATCGGGCCGGGCGCCGGGACAGACTGAGACGGAGCTCCTGCGAGGATTTCGGAACCGGGGACGCCACGACCGATACCCCGTTCAGGCGGTCTGCTCCTTTTTCTCCTCGTGCCGCTCGCGACCCCAGAAGACGCCGCGCCGGCCTTCGCCCGCGCGTTCCAGGATCGCGTAGAGCGCGGGGATGATCATGATCCCGAGGAGGGTCGCGGCGAGCATGCCGCCAAGCGCCGCCGTGCCGATCGCGTTACGCGCCGCCGCCCCCGCTCCGCTCGCGAGGACGAGCGGCAGGAGCCCGAAGACGAAGGCCAGCGCGGTCATCATGACGGCCCGGAAACGCTGCTGCGCGCCCATGATCGCAGCCTCCGTGATCGGCATCCCCTCCGCGTGCCGGTTCTTGGCGAACTCGACGATCAGGATCGCGTTCTTTGCCGCGAGCCCGATGAGCATCACGATGCCGATCTGCGCGTAGACATTGGCCGTCAGACCCGCGAGCAGCAGGGTCGTCGTCGCCCCCGCCGCGCCGACCAGCACCGACAGCATAATGGCGAGCGGCTGGAGCCAGCTCTCGAACTGGCCCACGAGGAAGAGGTAGGCGAAGACGAAGGCCAGCGCGAAGGCGATGATCGTGAGGTTGCCCGCCTGCTGCTGCTGATACGACGTACCGGAGAACTGGTAGTCGTAGCCCTCGGGCAGCGTCTCCTGGGCGACCTCCTCGAGCGCGGTGAGCGCGGCGCCGGAGGAGGAGTCGCCCGCGGGCGAGCCCGAGATCGAGGCCGAGGTGAAGAGGTTGAAGCGCGGCAGGATATAGGGCCCGAATTCCGTTCTAAGCTCCGCGACGGAGGACAGCGGCACCGACTCGTTCGCCCGGTTCTGCACATAGAGCCCGGTAATGTCCGAGGGCTCCGTGCGGAACCGCTCGTCCGCCTGCAGGCGCACCTGGTAGACCCGCCCCTCGTAGAGGAACTGGTTCACGAAGCCCGCCCCGAGCGTCTGGCCGAGCGTGTCGTAGATCGAGGCGACGCTGAGACCCAGCTGTTCGGAGCGTTCGCGGTCGACATCCACGAAGATGCGCGGCACGTCGGCGGAGAAGGTCGTGCGCGCATTGCCGATCTCCGGCCGCTGGTTGGCCGCGGAGATGAACGAGCGGGCCACCTGCGCGACCTCCGCCGGTTCCTGGCCCTGCGTCGCGAGGATTTCCATCGAGAAGCCCCCGACGGAGCCCGTGCCGGGGATGGAGGGTGGCGGGAAGGCGGTGATCTGCGCGCCGGGGATCGTCGCGAACTGGCCATTGAGCTGACCCAGGATGGCGAAGAGGTCGCGCCGCTCCCCCCAGGGGGCGAGCGTGGCGATGGCGATTCCCACGGATGAGCGAGACCCACCGAGGAAGGAGAAGCCCGCGACCTGGATCACGTTCTCCACGCCGTCGGTATTCTGCACCAGGTCCCCGATCTCGCGCATCGTCTCCGTCGTGCGCTGCAGCGACGCCCCGTCGGGAAGGGAGACGTCGATCAGGATCGCGCCCTGATCCTCGGCCGGCACGAGTTCTCCCGAAAGGTTCGCATAGGAGATCCAGGCCAGCGCGATCGCGCCCGCGAGTGCCGCGATCGCGAGGATGCCACGACGCACGAAGAAGCCCACGACCCGGCCGTAGCCGTCGCGCGATTTCTCGAGGAGCTTGTTGAACTGCCGGAACACCCAGAGCTTGCTGTTCGCCCGCTGCAGCATCGCGCCGCAAAGCGCGGGCGTGAGGGTGAGCGCGACGATGGACGACAGCATGATCGAGATCGAGAGCGACAGTCCGAACTGCCGGTAGAGCTGCCCCGTCAGGCCGGGCAGGAAAGCCGTCGGCAGGAACACGGCGAGAAGCACCAGCGTGGTCGAGATGATCGGGCCGGTGATTTCCCCCATCGCCTTCGTCACGGCCTCCCGCCTTTCCATATCGGGGTTCTCCTCCATCACCCGGCGGGCGTTCTCCACCACCAGAATGGCGTCGTCGACGACGATGCCGATGGCGAGGATCAGCGCGAGGAGCGTGATCACGTTGATGGAGAAGCCGATCGCGAGGAGGGCCGCGAAGGTGCCGACCAATGACACGGGGATGGCGATGAGCGGAATGATCGTCGCCCGCACCCCCTGCAGGAAGGTGAAGACAACGAGGACGATGATGCCGGCGGTCAGAAGGAGGGTCTTGACGATCTCCTCGATCGTGACGCGCACGTATTCCGTCGTGTCGTAGACGACCTCGTAGGACAGGCCTTCGGGAAACTCTCCCGCGCGCTGCTCCAGCTCGTCGCGGATCAGGCCCACGGTGTTGATTGCGTTGGCCCCGGGCGACTGGTTCACCTGCATGGTCAGGCTCGGTCTGTCGCCGAGGAAGGAATTCGTGGAGTAATCCTCGCTGCCGAGCTCGATCTCGGCCACGTCGCGCAGGCGCACCAGTCCGCCCTGGTCGCCCGCGCGCACGACGATGTCGCCGAAGGCGTCGGGGTCGGAGAGGCGGCCCTGCGCCGTGACGGTGTAGACGACGGCCTGCCCGTCCACGGCGGGCGCGCCGCCGATCTGGCCCAGGGCCGCCGCGAGGTTCTGGCTGCGGATCGCGTCGGCCACGTCGGTGGGCGAGAGGCCGAATTGCGTGAGCTTGTCGGGATCCGTCCAGACCCGCATCGCGTAGTTCGAGGGGCCGAGAACCTGCGCGTTGCCCACGCCGTTGATCCGCTGGACCGCCGTGGTGAGGTTCGTGGAGACGTAGCTCGCCGCGTCGATGATCGAGAGCGACGAATCTGCGTCGATCGGAAAGGCCACGGCGAGCAGGAAGTTCGGGCTCTGCGTGCGTACGGTGACGCCCTGGTCCACGACCGAGGTCGGAAGCTGCGGCGTCGCGAGCTGGACGCGGTTCGAGACGTTGACCTGCGCGATGTCGGGGTCTGTGCCGATCGCGAAGGTGATGGTGAGCGAATAGGTCCCCTGGTTCGAGGAGGAGGAGGACATGTAGATCATGCCCTCGACTCCGTTGATCGCCCGTTCGAGCGGCGCGCCGACCGTGTCGGCGAGAACCGTCGAATCGGCGCCCGGATACGAGGCGGAGACCTGTACCGTCGGTGGCGAGATGTTGGGGTATTGCGTGACCGGCAGGTTGAAGATCGCCAGGATCCCGGCGAGCGTTATGACGATCGAGACGACGGCGGCAAGGCGCGGTCTCTCGATGAACGTCCCCGAGATCATTGCCCGCCGCTCCCGGACCCGCCACCTTCGCCCGAACCGCCCGAACCGCCCGAACCGCCCGAACCGCCCGAACCGCCCGATTGCCGTTCCGCCATGCGCGGATCGACCTGCTGCCCGTCCTCGAGATTGAGCGCGCCGCGCACCACGACGCGCTCGCCGCCCGAGAGCCCTCGCGTCACGGCGACCGTACCGGGGCTCGGCCCGTCGGTCGTCTCGATGGGCATCCGGGTCACGGTATCGTCGTCACGGACCACCCAGACGGCCCGACCCTCCCGAGCGAGCTGCACCGCGGCCTGCGGGATCACCGGCAGCATTGGGGGGTCGGCCTCCGTGACGAGGAGGGTGACGTTCTGGTTCGGCAGGAGGAGCCCGTCGGGATTGTCGAAGCGGACGCGCACCTCAACCGTTCCGGTCTGCGGATCGACACTGTTGCCCACGAAGTCGAAGGCGCCGTCTTGCGGGTATCTGGTCCCGTCGGGCAGGACGAGGGTGAGGTCGAAATCGTCGGGCGCCGACGCCCCCGTTTCCCCCTGCAAACCTTCGGCCGACCCGGCCTCCGCGTCGTCCTCGCCTTCGGTCTCCGCGATCGGAGCGGGCTCTCCGGTGCCGATCCCGAGACGCTGCCAGGTGGCGAGGCGGTTTTCTCCCAACGAGAAGACACCCCAGATCGGATCGAGCTGCACCAGCTCGGCCAGCGTGCCGCTGCCGGCGGTGACGTAATTGCCCCGCGTGACGAGCGGAGCCGACATCTGCCCGTCGATGGGCGCCTCGATCGAGGTGTATTCGAGTTCGAGTTCGGCCTGCCGTAGATCGGATTGCGCCTGCAGCCGGTCCGCCCACGCCGCTTCGGCCGCCGCGCGTGCGTCGTCGAGGTTCGACTGGCTGACCGTGCCTGATCCGCGAAGTTCCTCGGCCCGGGTCAGGGCGCGTTCGGTTTCGAGCGTCTGAGCCTCCGCACCGGCGAGCCGGGCCTGCGCGGCCTCGACCGCGATTTGGTATTGCGCCTGCTCGATCTGGAAGAGGAGCGTTCCCTCCGACACATCCGCGCCGCCGGAGAACGCGACCTCCTCGACGAAGCCCGGAACGCGGCTTTGCAAATCCACCCGCTCGATGGGCGCGATCCGGCCCAGGAAGCGGAAGCTTTCAGCCACGGACCGACGCTCCGCGGTCTCGAAGACGATCGCGGGCGGACGGTCACCCCCCTGTCCCTCGCCGGAGGCGCCTTGGCCCTGTCCGGAGCCGCTCTCGGCGTCACCGTCGATCCCGAAGAGCCGGGCGAGAAAGCCGGGAATGCCGACCTCGCCTATGACGGGGAGATCTACCGTCGGGTTCGACGTATCGTCACCCTCCGATTGCGCGGCGACGGATGTGGCGGCGACCAGGCCGCTCATCGCGATCGCAGCGATATACAGGACGGGACGGGCTTCCCCGGCGGATCCGTCCGGGTGTCTTGTTCGCGGCTGTAACATGCACACCTTCTCGCCGATCCCGGCAGCCCGGGAGAAGAGTGCCAGAACGTCGCATCCCGGCGGTCTCCAATTGTCATTCGGTAAGGGTTCTAATTCCCGGCGGGACTTTGACCAGTCAATCGGTGTCCGCCGCGGTCGATCTTCTGTCGCTTCGCCAGCATCCCGGTGATGATTCGGAAACAGGACAGACGGTGCTGGCGAAGGCTCTGAGCATTCTCTCCCTGCCGCCGATCCGCTGCCTCGACCCTCAGCATAAACAACCAATACCGTGCGCGATGGAGGCCCAATATCGCAAGACGAGCGGCCGGGGAGGGCGCGTATCCGTGACATGCGCCTCCATGGACAATCCCTGACACTTCATCATCTTGTGCACTGATTGTTACCAAATGCCGGAGCAGGCTATGCCGATACCCCCATATCTCGATCTCATGCGGCCACGTCCGACCGGTCATGTCCTCGTGACGTTCCGCGACGGGGTCGCGGACGAGCAGATGGCGGCGATCGAGCGGGTCTCGGTTCATGGCGCGGGGCTGGCCCCGGCGCGTTCCGTCTCTATCTTCGAGGCGGCGGAGATCGATCCCGACATCCTCGACGGCCCGGTTCTCGTGCGCGGATTGGGGGTGGGGCTGGTGCCGATCGCGGATCGCGGCGCCGTGGGAAGCGTCTCCCGCGCGATCGCGAAGGACCCGGCGGTGGAAGAGGCCCGGCCGGAATTCTTCATGTATTCCGCCGACGCTCCCTGCCTCGCCGTCGATGACGCGGCGCGAACCTGGGGCATCGCCGCGACGGGGGCAGACCGGTCCATGGCGACGGGGGCCGGCATACGGATCGCCATTCTTGATACCGGCTTCGCGCTCGGCCATCCCGATTTCGTCGGAAAACAGATCACCGCGCGCAGCTTCGTCGCGGGGGAAACGGCGCAGGATGTCCAGGGACACGGCACGCATTGCGGGGGCACCGCCGCGGGCCCCGACGCGCGGGGCAACGTTCCGCGCTACGGCGTGGCGACAGGGGCCGACCTCGTGATCGGAAAGGTGCTGAACGACACGGGGTCCGGCCGGGAGATCGACATCCTTGCGGGCATGGCGTGGGCGATCGAGGAGGGGTGCGAGGTGATCTCAATGTCGCTCGGACGTCCGACGCAGCCGGGCGAGCTCCCGAGCGCCGCGTACGAACGGCTCGGACGGCGCGCGCTCGAACGGGGCTGCCTGATCGTCGCGGCGGCCGGCAACGAGAGTGCGCGGGATTTCGGTTATATCGCGCCCGTGGGCGCACCGGCGAACTCGCCCTCGATCCTTGCGGTAGCGGCGATCGCACCGACCGGCGCGGTCGCGGACTTCTCCTGCGGCGGGATCGATGCGGGGGGCGGCGAAGTCGATCTGGCGGCGCCGGGCGTGGGTATCTTCTCCTCCGTCCCGGCGCCGCGGCTCTATGCGTCGCAGCAGGGCACCAGCATGGCCTGCCCGCATGTCGCGGGGATCGCGGCGCTTCTGGCGGAGGTCGATCCGACATTGCGGGGAGAGCGGCTCTGGCAGGCATTGGTGCGGAGTGCGCGCGATCTCGGCCTTTCGGCGCGCGACGGCGGTGCGGGTCTCGTGCAGGCCCCGGGTATCGAGAAGGAGGTGTGCGACGGCCCGTCGGTCGCGGTATCATAGCGAACCGAGAATCACGTGGAGCAGCCTGCATGGGTGAGAAGCAACGCATCGGTGTCCTGATCACGCTGTCGGACACGGCCCTTCAGGCGACCGACCGGATCGCTAGGGAATTGCAGGCGCAGGGTATGCAGATCGACGGCGTGGTCGCGGCGGCGGGCGCCATCCACGCGATCTGCACGCCGGGCGAGATCGAACGGGTCCGGGCGATGCACGACGTCTTCGATGTTCGGATCAGCGTCGGGGCGAAGGCATTGCGCTCCGCGTCCTGATACCGGCGAGCGGTTCTCTCTGCAGACCAATATCGCGCGGACATACGAAACGGGCGCGCCCCGTGGACGCGCCCTGAAATGCTTTGCCGTGAATGGGCAGGCAAGAATTGGCCCGAACTGACACCGCGATTGAACGTAACTGCCTCGCGCGCGGGCCCTGAGGTCGCTCTAGACAGTCATTGTGTCGAGCCGAAGACGAACGGATGACGATCCCGTGACCTGCGATCCCACCCGTGTCGGGGTCCCCGCCGTGCAGGGACCCAGGCGCGCTCAAGCGGCGATCAGACCCATCGATTCGAGCTTCAAAAGCACCTGGTGGGCGCAATTGTCGACATCGACGTTTTCGGTGTCGAGCCTGAGCTCGGGGTTCTGCGGCTCGTCGTAGGGGTCCGAGATCCCGGTGAATTCCTTGATCTTGCCTTCCCGCGCCAGCTTGTAGAGCCCCTTGCGGTCGCGCCGCTCGCATTCCTCGAGCGACGTCGCGACATGGATCTCGCAGAACGCGCCGTAGGCCTCGATCTCCTCGCGAACGGCGCGCCGCGTCGTGGCGTAGGGCGCGATCGGCGCACAGATGGCGATGCCGCCGTTCTTGGTGATCTCCGAGGCGACGTAGCCGATCCGTCGGATGTTGAGATCGCGGTGCTCCTTGGAGAAGCCCAGTTCGGAAGACAGGTTCTTGCGCACGATATCGCCGTCGAGGAGCGTAACCGGGCGTCCGCCCATCTCCATCAGCTTGACCATGAGCGCATTGGCGATGGTCGATTTGCCTGAGCCGGAGAAGCCGGTGAAGAACACGGTGAAGCCTTGTCGCGCCCGCGGCGGACGGGTGCGGCGCAGTTCGGTGACGACCTCGGGGAAGGAGAACCACTCGGGGATCTCCAAGCCTTCCTGAAGACGACGGCGCAGCTCCGTGCCGGAGATGTTGAGGACGGTCACGCCCTCCTCGATCTCGTCGGCGGGCTCGTATTGCGCACGCTCCTGCACGTAGACCATGTGTTTGAAGTCGACCATCTCGATGCCCATCTCGTCCTGATGGGCGCGGAACAGTTCCTGCGCATCGTAGGGGCCGTAGAAATCCTCTCCCGCGGAGTTCTTGCCCGGTCCGGCATGGTCGCGGCCGACGATGAAGTGGGTCACGCCGTGGTTCTTGCGGATGAGGCCGTGCCAAACCGCTTCCCGCGGGCCTGCCATGCGCATCGCGAGATTGAGCAGCGACATGGTCGTCGTCGCCGCGGGATATTGGTCGAGAACCGCCTCGTAGCAGCGAACCCGCGTGAAGTGATCGACGTCGCCCGGCTTCGTCAGACCGACCACCGGATGGATGAGAAGGTTGGCTTCTGCCTCCTTCGCGGCGCGGAACGTCAGTTCCTGATGCGCGCGGTGAAGCGGGTTGCGGGTCTGGAACGCCACGATCTTGCGCCAGCCGAGCTTGCGGAAATAGGCGCGGAGCTCGTTCGGCGTGTCGCGACGGGCGCGGAAATCGTAGTGGATCGGCTGCTGGATTCCCGTCACCGGCCCGCCGAGATAGACCTTGCCAGCCTGGTTGTGCAGGTAGTTCACGGCCGGGTGCGCGCTGTCGTCGGCGCCGAACACCTTCTCCGCCTCGCGCGCCTTGTCAGGCGTCCAGATGTCGGTCACCGTCATCGTGGCGAGAATGACCCCTTCCTGGTCGCGCAGCGCAATGTCCTGGCCTTCGCTGACCTTCTCGGCAAAGGCTTCCGATACGTCGAGCGTGATGGGCATGGGCCAGAGCGTGCCGTCGGCGAGCCGCATGTTCTCGACGACGCCATTGTAATCCTCACGGCCGAGAAAGCCCTTGAGCGGGAAGAACCCGCCATTCATCAGCAATTCGAGATCGCAGGTCTGACGCGGGGTCAGATCGTGGGAGACGAGATCGCCGGCCTCGGCCTTCAGCTTCTGGGCGCTGTCATAGGAGACGTAGAGTTCCGGGATGGGGGCGAGGTTCGGCAAATGCATGGGTCGGAATCAGCTTTTCTGGGGGTGCGACGAACGTCGCTTTCGGGGCGCGCCATATCGCGGCGGTGCGGGCCGGATCAAGGCGGAACCGACGAGAGGGCGCCCGAGACGGCCAGAATGGTCGAAAATCCGCCTTATGGCGCCGGGATGGAAATGGGCGTTCCACGCTCCCGCGACGGCGTCGGACCTTGTTCCGACGCCTACCGGTCGCCTGTGCCCCTGCCGACGGAACGACCGGTCGCACTCAGGAATTTCGCGAGCATTGACACCATTTCCGCATTTCGCGGCGACAATTTCCCGGTCCGCGCCGTGATTGTTCACCGCGCGGACCGAAGCCCGTTCACTCCGCCGGACTCGGTTCCACCTCGGCGCCCCATCCCAGGGGCTCCGTCTGGACCTTGCCATCGGTCTCTCCCACGGAGGCGAGGAAGCGTTCGGCCTCCAGCGCGGCCATACAGCCCATTCCGGCGCTCGTAACCGCCTGGCGGTAGACGTGATCGGTGAGATCGCCCGCAGCGAAGACGCCGGGCACGGAGGTCGCGGTGCTGTCGGGCTTCGTCACGACGTAGCCGCCGTGATGCGTCTCGAGCTGCTCCGCGACGAGTTCGGAGGCGGGCGCGTGGCCGATCGCCACGAAGACGCCCGTGACGGCGATCTCCTTGATCTCTCCGGTGTCCACGTGGCGCGCGCGCAGGCCCTCGACGCCCCGGGGGGCCGTCGTCCCCGTCACCTCCTCGAGGGCGTGGTTCCAGAGGATTTCCACCTTTGGATGATCGAAGAGCCGCTTTTGTAATATCTTCTCGGCACGGAGTTCGCCCCGGCGGTGAATGAGCGTCACCTTTGAGGCGAAGTTCGTCAGGAACAGCGCCTCCTCCACTGCCGTATTGCCGCCGCCGATCACGGCGACCTCCTGACCGCGGTAGAAGAACCCGTCGCAGGTCGCGCAGGCCGAGACACCGAAGCCCTTGAATGCCTCCTCCGACGGCAAGCCCAGCCATTTCGCCTGCGCGCCGGTCGCGAGGATCACGGCATCGGCCTTGTAGATCGTGCCGCTGTCGCTTTTGGCGGTGAAGGGGCGGTTCGCGAGGTCGATCGAGGCGATCATGTCCGAGACGATCTCCACCCCGGTCTCGCGCGCATGGGCTTCCATCCGGACCATGAGGTCGGGGCCCATGACGCTCGCATCGCCCGGCCAGTTTTCCACATCGGTGGTGATGGTGAGCTGCCCGCCCGGCTGGATCCCCTGGATCAGGACCGGCTCCAGCATCGCGCGCGCGGCATAGACGCCGGCCGTGTAGCCGGCCGGGCCGGAGCCGACGATCAGCACCTTGACGTGACGGGTCTCGCTCATGGGACGTTCCTTCGATTGCGCTGGGCACCGAATATAGGGTTCTCTCCGGCACCGCGAAAGCCCCGCTTCCCGCCCTAGGCTCCGGAAAGAATCTTGCGCAACGTTGAAACATAATTGCGCCTCAGCGTCTTTCGGCGCATAGGATCGGAATGTTGCGGGGGACCTGAATGGCTGGGCACAAGCTCGACTCGATCGACCGGCGAATCCTGTCGGAACTCCAGTCCGACGGACGGATGACGAATGTCGAACTGGCGCGCCGGGTCGGCATCTCGGCGCCGCCCTGCCTCAGGCGGGTGCGCACGCTCGAGGAGGCGGGCTATATCCGTGGCTATCATGCCGACGTCGATCCGCGCGCGCTGGGTTTCGAGGTCCAGGTTTTTGCGATGGTGGGCCTGCAGAGCCAGACCGAGGCCGATCTCTCCGCCTTCGAGCAGCGTTGTCGCGACTGGCCCCTCGTGCGCGAATGTCACATGCTGAACGGCGAGGTCGATTTCATCCTGAAATGCTCGGCACCCGATCTGTCGACGTTCCAGTCCTTCCTGACCTCCGAACTGCTGACCACGGCCAATGTCGGCAGCGTCAAGACCTCCCTCGTCATCCGCAACGCCAAGCGCGAACCGGGCGTCTCTTTCGAGGTTCTCGAGGAACGCCTGCTGCGGGGCGCGTAGGCACCCGCCCGTCCGGGTGTTCGGACCGAGCGGACGGAAAGCGTGTCAGGCCGCGTCGAGCTGCCCCGCCTCGTCGAGGCTGAGACGCGGCATTGCGAGCTTTCCGAAACCCGCCGGCCCGTCGAGATGCGGGAACATCGACATGTAGAGCGAGAGGAGCTCCCGCCCGATCGACGCGTCGATCCGCCCGGGATGGACGCTCTCAAGTTCTACTCCGCTCACCGACAAAGTCCGGTGCGAGGCGAAGCCGAGATGGAAGAGCTGCACGGAGGAGATCGGCGCGACCTCGATCACGGTCATGCCGTCGGTCATCGCCTCGACCGGGATCAGGGCGGCCTCGCTGCCGATCCGGTCGCGCAACGTGCCTGAGCGCGAGACGATGCGCGCCGCCGGGCCGAGCACGAGGTCGAAGGACGGACGCCCCAGGCCGAGCGCCTCGGCGGGGATCCGGTAGAGCGGACGGCGCCGTCCGTTGGGAACCAGCGTCTGCGACCCGATCCAGAGCAGCGTCTCCGGCCCCTGGGAGGTCGCGACCCGCATTCCGGGGAGCAGATCCTCGACGGCCACCGGCCCCTGCGCGGTCGGGACGATGGCGCCCCGCGCCAGCGCACCGAAGGATTGCGTGAAGAGCGGGACCCGCGGGCCCATCCGGACGCAATCGTCGATCTCCCCGTCGGCGCCGAGCCACATCGCCTGATAGCGCTCCGAGAGTGGCGGCATGGCGAAGGTGTTGGGTACGCGCCGGACCGTCCAGGCGGTACTGCGCTGCTTGGGGTGATGATGGGCGATCGGTTCGCGGTGCGGCATGGTTTCCCCTCACATGGCAGTTCCAGACGACGCAGGGCAGGGCCGGATGGCCCACCCGCGGTTCGGTCCGGTCGGGGAATGCGGCCGGCGCATATCAGCCGACGCGGGCAGCTCGCGCGGAGATCACGCGGCGCTGCCGATGTCCTGATGTCGCCCTTCACCACCCCGATCAGGCCGAGTGTCAGTCATCGCGCGGAATGTGGGCGGTATCGTGGCCGTCGCGGGGCGATTCGGCGGTCAGGCGCGGATGACGGAGACGAGGCGTCCGTAATCGGCCTCGCGGCGATGCGACGATCGCCGGTAGGAATAGAACCGGGCATCGTCGTGATAGGTGCATTGCCCGATCCATTCGGCGGCCGCGACGCCCGCGCGGCGCAACCGCGACAGGCCGTAGCCCGGCAGATCGAGATGCAGTCGGTCGCCTTTACCGCCTACGAAGAACCGGTCGGCTTCGTGATCTGCCGCGCGGAACGCATCCTTCAGGTCGGGTCCGACCTCGTAGGCACGCTGCGAGATGCAGGGTCCGATCACGGCCCGGATCGCGTCGCGCCGCGCGCCGAGCTCTTCCATCGACGCGAGCGTGGCCTCGATCACCCCGCCGAGTGCGCCGCGCCAGCCCGCATGGGCCGCGCCGACGACACCGCTTTCCGGGTCGCAGAAGAGGATCGGCATGCAATCGGCGGTCAGGACGGCAAGCGCGATGCCCGGGGTCGCGGTCGCGAGCGCATCCGCATCGGGCGGTGCGGCCGGCGCGTCGGGCCCGGCTGCCACGGCGATGTCGGAATGGACCTGGTTGACGCCGCGCAGCGCGTCGGGCGCCACTTCCATCGCCCGGGCGACGCGGAGGCGGTTGATCGCCACGATCTCGCGCTGGTCGGAGGAGCCGAAGCCGCAATTGAGACCCGCGAAGACACCCGAGGAGGCCCCGCCGCGACGCGTGAAGAATCCGTGGCGAAACGGAGAAAGCGCGTCGGACGTGAGGATCTCGAGCGTCATGTCAGGGTCCGTGCCGCGATCCGGGCGGGGAGACGCGACCGTCATGGAGGGCGAGGACCTTGAAGAGGTCGCCCATTTCGCCGGGGTGGGTCAACCGCCGATGTGCGGCGATATGGGCGTCGAGCGCATCACCCGTCAGACGGGCGGCGAGGGCCTCCGCCCGCGGCGTGACACCGAGTTGCTCGAGCCAGAGGCCCTGCGTGGTCAGGGGGGCGGCGGCGCAGGGCGCGGCGCGGGCAAGAGGACCGAAAGCCACATGCGCGGTCAGGTCGGCCTCTCCGGGTGTCTCTAGGGGGCTTTCCTTCCGATGGCAGCGCAGCGCCTGGAACGTGTCGCCCTTCGAGTGCTCCGCCCCGTAATCGATGAGAAGCGCCATGCCACCCGTCCGCGCGATCCGGGCGCCGATCTCTTCGGAGAGCGCCTCCGCCGGGGCGCAGGTCTCGACGAGGTCGCCCGGCGCCGTATCCTCCAGCCGGTGCTCGAGCGCCGCGAGGAAGGCGATGTCGGAGAGAGCGAAGGTGAGCTGCCCCTCGGAGACGCCGACGAGCCGTTCACGCCAGCCCGCCCCGTCGCGAACGAATTGCCGGATGGGCAGCGCGTCCAGGAACTCGTTCGCCACGAGCAGGATCGGCATCTCGGGCAACGCATCGACGGTCTCGATCCATGTGGGCTGCGCGCCCGCGAGCCTTGCCTCCTGCTCTTGCCGCAGTGTCGGGGAGGCCTCGAGCAGATGGAGCCGGATCGCGGCGTGGAAGCCCGGCACGGCGCGCGTCGCGCGCAGCGCGTCCGCCATCAGCGTCCCGCGCCCGGGTCCGAGCTCGACGAGGGCCACCGGATCGGGCGCGCCGCGGTCGAGCCACGCCTGCGCCAGCGCGAGGCCCACGAGCTCGCCGAACATCTGGCTGATCTCGGGGGCGGTCACGAAGTCGCCGGCCGCGCCCAGAGGCATGGGGCGCGTGGTGTAATAGCCGTATCGGGGGTGCAGGAGGCAGGCCTGCATGTACTCGGCGATGGTCATCGGACCGGTCGCGGCGATCTGCCGGACAAGTAGATCGGCGAGTGGAGTCACGGGCGGCCCGGCGTACGCAGCCGCGCGGCCAGGATCATGGCGATCCCGAGCGCGACCATCGGCACCGAAAGAAGCTGCCCCATCGAGAGGCCGGCGGCGCCGATCTGCACGACGTAGCCCATCGGATTGTCCGGCGTGATGAATTGCGGATCGGCCTGCCGGACGAATTCGACGGCGATCCGCGACAGGCCGTAGGCCGCGAGGAACGCGCCGGTCAGCTGTCCCGGCCGCGCGAGCCATCCGCGCGCGAAGGCGAGGGTCAGAAGCAATGCGCCGAGCAAGAGCCCTTCCAGCCCGGCCTCGTAGAGCTGCGAGGGATGCCGCGCGCAGAGCCCCTCGACGCCGGGGCAATCCTGCGCCGCGGCGCCCGGAAAGATCACCGCCCAGGGCAGGTCGCTCGGCCGGCCCCAGAGCTCGGCGTTGATGAAGTTCGCGATCCGGCCGAGAAACAGGCCCGGCGGCGTGGCGAGTGCCAAGAGATCCAGCACCGACCAGATCGGGACCGACCGTCGCAGGGAGACGTAGAGCGCGGCGACCGCCACACCGATCATCCCGCCGTGAAACGACATCCCGCCTTGCCAGATGTAGAGGATCTCCACGGGGTTCGAGAGATAGTAGGCTGGCTGGTAGAAGAGCACGAAGCCGAGCCGTCCGCCGAGCACGATGCCGAGGATCACCGCGGTGACGAGTTCCTCCACGCCCGCCTCGTCCATCGGGCTGCGGCCCTGCGCCCAGAGCCGGGGCCGGCGCACCGCCGCGCGGGCGAGCGCCCAGCCGAGGACGATCCCCACCACGTAAGCCAGCGCATACCAGCGCAGGGCGAAATGAAAGCCCCCCACGTCGATCGCGAAGATTTCCGGGGAGATGTCGGGGAAGGGGATGGCGGCGAGCATGGCGCGAGAAAGCGGTGGCGCCGGGGGGAAGTCAACCTTGAGAATTCTGCCCCCGGCGACCATATCGGGATGAAGCCGAAGGAGAGCCGAGAATGCAGACCCGCAACAAGATGTTCGACGACCTGTCGCAGCTCATGACGAATGCGATGGGCGTGGCGCAAGGCGCGCGCGACGAAGCGCACACCGCCGTCAACGGCATGATCGACCGCTGGCTCGCGGAGCGCGACTTCGTGACCCGCGAGGAATTCGACGCCGTTCGTACGATGGCCCAGAAGGCACGCGAGGAGAACGAGGCGCTGAAGGCGCGGCTCGACGCGATGGGCAAGGCGGAGTGAGATCGGCGGCGCGTGCCGCTACTGCATCACGCGCCTGATCCGGTCGATCGCCCGTTCGATGTTCTCCAGGCTGTTGGCGTAGGAAAAGCGTAGGTAGCCCTCTCCGAACGCTCCGAAACTCGTGCCCGCGACGGTGGCGACGCCCGCTTCCGACAGGAACCGGTCCTGCGCCTCCTTGGAGGTGAGACCGGTCCCTTCGATGTTCGGGAAGGCATAGAAGGCGCCACCGGGATCGGCGCAGCGCATGCCCGGTACGGAATTCAGCGCGCCGACGATCGCCTCCCTGCGGCGGTCGAACTGCGCGACCATGTCCCTGACCGCATCCTGCGGACCCGTTAGCGCCGCGAGACCCGCGAATTGTGCCGCGGCGTTCACGCAGGAATGGTCGTTGATGCAGAGCCGCGTTGCATGCTCCACCATGCTGTCGGGCCAGACGGCGAAGCCCATTCGCCATCCCGTCATTGCGTAGGTCTTCGACCACCCGTCGAGCAGGATCAGCCGGTCGCGGATCTCGGGGTAGGAAAGGAGCGAGACATGCTCCCGCCCGCCATAGAGCATCTGCGAATAGATCTCGTCCGACATCAGCGCGACCTGCGGATGCTCGGCCAGTCCCGCCACGAGCTTGTCGATCTCCGCCTTGGGCGTGACGCCGCCCGTGGGATTGGCAGGCGAGTTGATGATGATGAGCCGCGTACGGTCGGTGATCTGCGCGAGAACGGTCGCGGCGTCGAAGGCGAAACCGTTCTCCTCCTTCAGGGCGATCGGAACGGGCATGGCACCGGTGAAGGAGATGACGGATTCGTAGATCGGGAAGCCCGGATTGGGATAGAGGATCTCGACGCCCGGTCGCCCGAACATGAGCGCCGCGAAGAACATGGTCGGCTTGCCGCCGGGCACGACCACGACATTGTCCGGATCGACCGAAGTCTCTCCCGAAAGCCCGTGGCGCCGCTCGAGATCCTGGGCCACCGCCTCGCGAAGCCGGGGCAGGCCGTTCGCGGGCGTGTATCCGTGATGGCCGTCCGCGAGCGCCTTGCGGCCTGCCTCCACGATATGCTCGGGGGTGCGGAAATCGGGCTGCCCGATACCGAGATTGATGATGTCGTGACCTTCCGCCTGGAGGCGGGAAGCCCGTGCGAGCACCTCGAAGGCGCTCTCCGTGCCGAGGCGGGAGAGCGCGGGCGCGAAATCCGGGTGGAAAGACATGGCGCCGCTCAATAGGTGGCCCGGCCGCCGGACAGGTCGAAGACGCCGCCGGTGGTGAAGCTGTTCTCCTCCGAGCACAGCCAGGCGATCATCGACGCGGCTTCGGAAAGTTCCAGAAACCGCCCGCGCGGGATCTTCGACAGCATGAAGTCGATATGCTCCTGGCTCATCTGGTCGAAGATGCGGGTGCGCGCCGCGGCGGGCGTTACGCAATTGACGGCGATATCCTTGTCGGCGAGTTCCTTGCCGAGCGATTTGGTGAAGCCGATCACTCCCGCCTTCGAGGCGGAATAGGCGCAGGCGTTGGGATTGCCTTCCTTGCCCGCGACCGAGGCGATGTTGACGATCCGGCCGTAGCCGCGCTCCGACATGCCGCGGGCGACCGCGCGGTTTACGTGGAACGTGCCGTTCAGGTTCACCGCGACGATCCGGGCGAATTCCGCGACGTCGTAATCGACCACCTTGGCGTTCGCCCCGGCGATGCCCGCCGAATTGACCGCGATGTCGACGGGCCCGATCGCCTCCTCCGTTTCCTTCAGCGCCTCCTCCACGCTCGACCAGTCCGACACGTCGACCTTTACGCCGACGGCACCGGCGCCGATCTCCTTTGCCGTGGCCTGCGCGAGATCGGAATCGAAGTCCCAGAGCGCGACAGTGGCACCGCCCGCCGCCAGCCGTTCGGCCGCCGCGCGCCCGAGACCCTGAGCGCCGCCGGTCACGATCGCGCGGCGGGACGAGAAATCGTAGCTGTTCATGATGCTCCCCCTTTTTCCCGGCCAGCGATACGCGATTGTCGCGGGCGCGCAAAGGGGCTGGTCTCCATTCGCAGGGGGTGGTCATATGCCCGCCAAAGAAGGAGGGCCGCGTGACCTGCGTCTTCGTCCAGATCCGTTGCAAACCGGGCAGCGCCTACCGCGTCGCCGACGAGATCGTCCTGCGCGAAATCCATTCGGAACTCTATTCCACGTCCGGAGATTTCGACCTTCTCGTAAAGCTCTACATCCCGGAGGGGGAAGATGTCGGCAAGTACATCAACGACCGCCTGCTCGACATCGACGGGATCGTGCGGACGCTCACCACGCTGACGTTCCGGGCCTTTTGACCCACGGCGCGGAAGGGCCGGCGGTGACGGAGCGGCTCGCCCGCCGCATCGCGCAGGGTGCGGGTCGCGAGCCCGCCGATCTCGTGCTGCGCGGCGGTGCGGTGCTCGATGTCGTGACGGGCGATCTGATCGCGGGGGACGTGGCCATCTGCGGCGACCGGATCGTCGGAATCGGCGCGACCTACGAGGGGCGCGTCGTGCGCGAGGTGAAGGGCCTCACCCTAGTGCCGGGCTTCATCGACACGCATCTGCATATCGAGAGTTCCCTCGTCACGCCGCTCGAATTCGACCGCTGCGTGGGCCCGCGCGGGGTGACGACCGCGATCTGCGACCCGCACGAGATCGCCAACGTCCTCGGCATGGACGGCATCCGCTTCATGCTCGCGCAGGCGGAGCACACGCTCATCGACGTGATCGTGCAGCTTTCCTCCTGCGTGCCCTCGACGGAAATGGAGACTTCCGGTGCCCGGATCGAAGCGGCGGAGCTTGCCGCGCTTCGCGCGCATCCGAAGGCGATGGGGCTCGCCGAAGTGATGAACTATCCCGGTGTCGTCTCCGGCGATCCGGGTCTTCTCGAGAAGCTCGCGGCCTTCGCGGACGGGCCGATCGACGGGCATGCGCCGCTCCTGTCGGGGCGCGACCTGAATGCCTACGTCGCCGCGGGGATCGCGACGGAGCACGAGGCGACGGGGCTCGCGGAGGCGCGGGAGAAGCTGCAGCGGGGAATGCGGATCCTGATCCGCGAAGGCTCCGTCTCGAAGGATCTCGACGCGCTCATGCCGCTGATGACGGAGCGGCTCGCGCCCTATCTCGCCTTCTGCACCGACGACCGCAATCCGCTCGATATCGGCGAGGAGGGGCATCTCGATCACATGATCCGCCATGCGATCGCGGGCGGCGTCGATCCGCTCGTCGCCTACCGCATCGCCTCGCTTTCGGCTGCCGAAGCGTTCGGGCTGAAGGATCGCGGGCAGATCGCGCCGGGCAAGCGCGCCGACATCGTGGCGCTCGGATCGCTCGCGGCGTGCGACGCGCAGGCGGTCTGGTGCGGCGGCGTGGAACTGACCGAGGCGGCCTTCGCCGCGCGCGGCAAGGTGGCGCCCGTCGGACGGGCTTCCGTGAAGGCACCACCCGTCACGCCAGGGACGTTCCGCCACGGAGCGAACCGGACGGCGACGGACGTGATCGGCATCCAGCCGGGACGGATCCTGACCGATCATCTCCACGAGGACGTGGCGCCGAACGGGGGCGACAAGCCGCCCGATCCGGCGCGCGATCTCGCCCGGATCACGGTGATCGAGCGGCACGGCAAGAATGGCAACGTGGCGTCGGGCTTCGTGCGCGGCTTCGGGATCCGCTCGGGCGCCGTCGCCTCCACCGTCTGCCACGACCATCACAACATCGTCTGCGTGGGCGTCGACTACGCCGACATGGCGCTCGCGTCCGGACGTCTCGCGGAGATCGAGGGCGGGTTCGTCGTGGCCAAGGGCAGCGTCATCCGCGCCGAACTCGCGCTGCCCGTCGCCGGGCTCATGAGCCTCGAGCCTTTCGAGACCGTCCGGGCGGCGCTCGAGGAATTGCGCGAGGCGGCAAAGGGGCTCGGCATCGTGCTGGACGAGCCGTTCCTGCAACTGGCCTTCCTCGCACTGCCCGTGATTCCGGCATTGAAGATCAGCGATCGCGGCATGATCGACGTCACCCGGTTCGAGATCCTGCCCTGACCGCGACGAAACGGCCCGTCCAAGCGATCCGCCCGCGATGTTGCACGCCTGCATCGATCGCGGAGGCAATCCGCACAATACGGCGTGAACGGGATGGCGCAGCCACGCCTTGGGGCCGGATTCGCCGCGAGCGGGCTTGCCTCCGGACGACGGATGACCATTCTCGGGTGCGGATCGTGGCGCGGCCTTCCGCCCGCCTTTCGGATGCGACAGGGGGACACGGCATCACCGACGCGAGACAGACCGACGAGATCGAAGACCTGATCGCCTGCCCGCAATGCGACGCGCTCTACGTCGCGCGGACGCCGGAGAACAACATGCGCGTCGTCTGCTCGCGCTGTCACACCGTGCTCATCGCGCCGCGGCAGGGGGCGTTCCTCCGGGTCATCGCGCTGGCCGTGACGGTCACGATCCTGATGGTCGGCGCGACCTTCTTCCCGTTCCTGCAGGTCCACGTTCAGGGGCTGAGCAATTCGGCGTCTGTCTTCGACGCCGCGCTGGCCTTCATGGATGGCGGCTGGATGCTGGCGCTTTCCGTCGCGACGGCAGCACTCATCGTCTTCATCCCCGTCCTGCGTTCGCTCCTCGTCATCTACGTGCTGACGCCGCTCGCCTTCAACCGCCGGGCCCTTCCCGGCGCGCGGCGGGCGTTCCGCTGGGCGGAGGATCTGCGGCCGTGGTCGATGGCCGAAATCTTCGTGATCGGTTGCGCGGTCGCACTCGTGAAGGTGGCCGATCTCGCGCAGGTCGATTACGGTCCCGCCTTCTGGATGTTCGCGGCGCTGGTCGTCGTGACAGTCTTTCAGGACGGAATGATGGATCGGTGGACCATATGGCGCTCTCTGGACGCATCGCGACCCCGCCGCTGACCGCGCGCGAGAGCGGCCTCGTCGCCTGCACGCGATGCACGAAGGTGTGGCCGCTCGGCACGGAGAGTTGCGCACGATGCGGATCGACACTCGTCTCGCGTGACTACCGCTCGCTGCAGCGGGTCTGGGCATGGCTGACGGTGGGCATCCTTTGCTACATTCCGGCCAACCTTTATCCGATGCTCGAGACTCGGATGCTCTTCACCACGCAACGCTCGACCATCGTCGAGGGTGCGCTCGACCTCGCCGCGCACGGCGCGGTGGGAATCGCGCTCATAATTTTCGTCGCTTCGGTGCTGATTCCCGTGGGGAAATTCATAGCGGTGGGCTGGCTCGCCTATTCCGTGTCCAAACCGTTGTCCATGGAGCCACACCGGCGGCATAAACTCTACGAGCTCGTTGAGTTCATCGGTCGCTGGTCCATGATCGACGTGTTCGTCGTGGCCATCATGTCGGCTCTCGTGCAGCTGAACGTGGCGGCGGCGATCCATCCGGGGCCGGCGGCGATCACCTTCGCGCTCTCGGTGATCTTCACGATGCTCGCGGCTCAGAGTTTCGACCCACGCATGATCTGGGACACCCAGGACGGAAGGCCCCCTTCGGAATGACGGATACACCCCCCGAGACAGACGGCGCGGCTGAACCGGAACTGCGCTCTGCCCGCCGTTCGCTTCTGAGCCGGGTGTCGATCGTCTGGATCGTGCCCATCCTCGCGCTCCTGGTCTCGCTGGGCGTCGTCTGGCAGCGCTACGCCGATCGCGGGCCGATCATCCAGATCGCCTTCGAGGACGCCGCCGGCATCCGTGCGGACGAGACGCAACTGCGCTACCGCGACGTGGTCGTGGGCCTCGTGGAGGCCGTGCATTTCAGCCAGGACCTCGAGCGCGTGCTCGTCGATGTCCGGGTGGACAAGGAGGTCGCGCCCTTCATCGATTCGGAGGCCGAGTTCTGGGTGGTGACGCCGCAGGTTTCCGCCCAGGGCGTGACCGGGCTCAACACGATCCTCTCGGGCGTCTTCATCGAGGGCAATTGGGACAGCGTCGCAGACGAGGCGAAACGGGAGTTTACCGCGCTCAGGTCGGCGCCTCTCATCCGCTACGGGCAGGAAGGGCTGACCGTCCGACTGCGCTCGGCCTCGGTCGACGGTCTGTCGGAGGGCACGCCCATCCTCTATCGCGGGATAGAGGTGGGCCAGATCGCCAACCTGCGGCTTTCCGACGACGGGGTCTCGGTCGAGGCCGACGCCTTCATCAGCGCACCCGAATCCCGTCTCATCAATTCGGCGACCCGGTTCTGGGACACGTCGGGCTTCAATTTCCGCTTCGGCGCCCAGGGCGCGGAGCTGAATGTGGCGTCGATCGCGTCCCTCGTCACCGGCGGCGTGACCTTCGACACCACCGTCTCGGGCGGTGAAGCGGTCGATCAGAACGCGGTCTTCCGACTCTATGACAGCGAGGATGCGGCGCGGGCCAGCGTCTATGCCAACAATGCCGATTCCGATCCCGTCACCCTCGCCATCCTCTTCGACCAGACCGTGCCCGGTCTCGAGGTCGGCGACGAGGTGGAATTCGGCGGGATCCGCGTGGGCCAGGTCGAGGCGCTCACCGGCGTCATGGACGAGGAGCAGTTCGGCGATCGACAGGTCCGTCTGCAGGTCCTGATCCAGGTCGACCCGGCGCGGATGGGGCTCGAAGACGATTCCGAGGATATCGACGTGATCGACTTCTTCGATTTCGCGGTCCGCAACGGGCTGCGTGCGCAACTTCAGACCGCCTCGATCCTCGGCGGCCTCCAAGTCGCGCTCGTGCAGATCAACGACGCGCCCGATGCCAGCTTCGACCGGAACGCGGAACCCTATCCGCGCATTCCGAGCATCGAGCCGGACATCTCCGATTTCGCCGATACCGCGGAGGGGGTCTTCAACCGGGTCAACAATCTGCCGATCGAGGAACTGCTGAACGGTGCCATCGACGTCATGGCGAGCGTCAATTCCATCCTCAACGACGAGGGCGTGACCGAGACGCCGCGCGAGGTCCTGTCGCTCCTGGGCGACGTGCGCAATCTCGTGGGCTCGGAGGACGTGCAGGCCTTGCCCGGACAGGCGGGCGAGATCATGGCGTCGCTCCAATCGACGGCCGGACAGCTCGAGGCCGTGGTCGTCGAGCTGACGGAGGCGGGCGCGGTGCAATCGCTCGTCGCGGCGCTCGACGCGGCGGAGACGGCGGCCAACTCGGTCTACGAGGCCGTGGACGAGGTGCCCGAAACGCTCGACGGGATCGATACCGCCATCGTGTCGCTCGACGAGCTGATCACGACCGTGAACAGATTGCCTCTCGAATCGGTCGTGGACGAGGCCGAAGGCTCGATCGCCGCTCTGCGCACGCTTCTCGCCGCGCCCGCGACTCAGGGCCTGACCGGCGATGTCTCCAGTGTCCTCGGCCAGGTCGAGGGTCTCGTGGACGACGTACGGTCGAGCGGCCTCGTGGCCGATGCGGATGCGGCGATCAACGACATCCGCCAGATCGCGGCCGATTTCTCGCAAGCCCTGACGCCGCTTCTGGCCGATGCACGGGCCTTCATGTCGTCGGCGCAGGACGCGGCGGACGGCGTTCCCGATGCCGTGGCCCAGCTCGAGATGCTGCTTGAAAGCACCAACGCGCTCGTGACCGACATCGACGCGCTGCCGCTCGATCAGGTTCTGGACAACGTGAACACGGTCCTGACGGGTGTCGACCAGTTCCTGCTGCTCGAAGGTACGCAGTCGCTTCCCGCGGAAGTGAACGACACGCTGCGCCAAGTTCGCTCGCTCCTCGAAAATGTCGAGGACAGCGGCGTGATCGCGCAGGCCACGGGAACGCTCGAGGCGACGGAGAGCGCCGTGCGCGACATTCGAGGCGCTCTCGAGCCGGTCCTGTCGGAGGCGCAGCGGGCCGCCGCCGCGGTGGCGGAGGCCGCCGACGACGTGCCCGCCATCACCGAACGCGCGCAGGAGATCGCCGACCGGATCGACGAGCTTGTGACCGAGGCCGCTTCCCTCCCTCTGGAGGAACTGGCAGCGCGGGCTTCCGCACTGCTCGACAGTGCCAACACGCTCGTCGCGTCGGAGGACACGCGAGCGCTGCCGGCCGATCTTTCCGCGGCGCTGGGCGAGGTCGAGCGCCTCCTCATCCAGGTCCAGGAGGGTGGGCTCATCGCCAATGCCAACGCCACCCTCGCGGCAGCCGAAAGCGCGGCCGGCGCGATCGCGGAGGCGTCGAGCGGCCTGCCAGATATCGTCGATCGCCTGAACGCGATCCTCGCCGAGGCCGAAGGAGCCGTCTCGGGTTACCAGGTCAACGGCGCATTCGGGTCCGAGGCCCGCTCGACGCTGCGCGACATCCGTGAAGCGGCTCAGGCGGTCGACGCGCTTGCCCGGCAGATCGAACGCTCCCCCAATTCCCTCCTTTTCGGACGCTGACATGACCCGATCGATCGCCTTGACGACCCTCCTCCTTCTCGCGGCCTGCGGGTCCGCCCCTGTGCGCTACGACCTCCCGCCGGAGATCGCGACGGTGCAGATCCCCGTCTCCTACGGCGCGATCGAGGTGCGGGAGGTCACGCTTCCCCGCTACGCGTCGGAGGAGAATATCTACTTCGAGGATGCGTCGGGCGGTCTCGTGAGCAATCCCGGCCTTCTCTGGGCGGACGATCCGACCCGGTCCTTCACCGAAGGGCTCGCCTTCTCGCTCGCCGCTCAGACCCGGGCCCGCGTCGCCGCGGAGCCGTGGCCGTTCTCCGATTTCCCCGATGCCCGTGTCGATGTGCGGTTCAGCCGGGCGCTGGCGGGCAATGACGGGTATTATCGCATCGCGGGGCAGTACTTCGTGGCGCCCGTCGAGGGCGCGCGGGCCGATGTCGCGCGCCGGTTCGCCATCGCGGAGCCCTACGACGCGCTCGATCTGCCCTCGATCGCGGCGGCGAAGGGGCGGGCGATCGGTGATCTGGCCGCGCTCATCGCCCGCGACGGCCTCTGAAACTCAGGTCAACTCGCGCGCGTAGGGCGGGTTGGCGCCCGCCCGGCTGACCGTCACCGCGGCCGCTTCGGCGCCGAGCGCGATCGCGCGTCCGACCGTCTCCGCATCGAGCGCGCCGATCGCGTCCTTCTTCAGCATGCCCTGGCGCGCGAGCGACGCCAGAAGGCCCGCGTTGAACGTGTCCCCGGCCCCGACCGTGTCGACGACCTCCACGGTATGCGCCGGAACGCGGACCGCACGGCCGCCCGGCATGTAGCCCGTCACGCCATGCGCACCCTCGGTGATGCAGACGAGCCGCGGCCCCGCATCGAGCACCTCCTCCGCGAGCGCGGCGAGGTCGCCCGCGCCCTTGAGCCAGCGCAGATCCTCGTCGGAAAGCTTCACGATGTCGGCGAGGCCGAGCATGTGGCCGATCCGTTCCCGGTACGCCGTCTCGTCGGTGATGAAGGACGCACGGATGTTCGGGTCGAGCATCATGACCTTGCCCGGCGCGTCGCGCGCGGCCAGCGCCTCGTAGGCCGTGGCGCAGGGCTCGACCATCAGGGAGATGCCGCCGAAGAAGAGTGCGTCGGCCGCATCCGTCTCGGGCAAGTCGTCGGGCTCGAGCATCCGCGCGGCGGTGTTCTCGTCGTAGAAGGCGTATTGCGCCTGACCGTTCGTGAGCGTCACGAAGGCGAGCGTCGTCGGCCTGTCGGAGCGGCGGGCGAACCGCGTCTCCACCCCGTCATCGGCGAGGGCCCGCTCGAGCATCTGGCCGAAGAGATCGGTCGACAGCCCCGTGAAGAAGCCCGTCGGGGCACCGAGGCGCGCCAGCGCGATGGCGGTGTTGAAGACCGACCCTCCGACATGGGGCGCAAAGGTGGCATCGCCTCCCACGCCCGTCTGCGGCAACATGTCGATCAGCGCTTCTCCACAGCACAAGATCATCCTGGCCCTCCCTCAACCGCCCTGCATCGCGTAGACGTACCCCACGATCGCGGCGAGGATAAGCCCCGCGATGACCGCAAGTGCGATCTTGATCGTCGAATAGGGTCGGGCACCGCGGACTCGGCCCGTCTGTCCGTTGACCACGAAACGGAAGCTCTTGCCGTTGTAGCGGTAGGCCGCGAGCCAGACGGGCAGCAGGACGTGCTTGAAGGTCACGGCGGAGACGTCCGTCTCGATCGCGTGGATGCGCTGCCGGTCGCCGCCGATGTCGAAGCGCACATCGCGCGCGATCTGCGCGTCCATGACGGCCCTCGCGCGGGTGAACCCCTCCTCGAGCGGGACCTGGTAGCCTTCCGCACGGAAGCCCGCGAGGTAATCGGGGGAATAGGGCGTGAGCGCGGTCAGGTCCCACGGTGCGAGGCCGTCCGTATGGTCCGCGGGCAACGAGGTCGAGGCGAGGACGAGGACGTCGTCGAAGAACCGCGCGACCCGCCCCGTGACACCGCGCCAGCGCACGCGCTGCACGCTGACCCGTTGCGGCTTGCCGTCGCGCATCACGGTCCGCGTCTCGTAATAGACCGTACCGCGCTCGCCGCGGTAGCGCGAGCGGGTCTCCGCGTCGAAGGTCCAGTAGGGGACGTAGATGCCCTGCATCCTGCGGCCCCTGCGGGCATAGCGCGCCAGACCGTTCGGAGCGAACCAGAGCGACCCGAGCCAATCCCGCATCGCCTCCTGCGCGGCCGCCTCGTCGATCGAAAAGGGCAGGAGGCCGCGCGGCTTGATGTGCCGATGCGTCCCGGTGTCGATCACGACGGGCGTGGCGCAGAACGGGCAATCGGTCGCGTGGATGTCCGGATCGAACTCCACCTCCGCCCCGCAATTGGGGCAGCGGGAGATGCGCGTCTCTTCCATCTCGCTCGCTGGAAGGGCCGCCTCCAGGGCGGTCTGGAAGTCGAGCTCGCGTATGGCGGGCGGGGCCTTGTCCTCTGCGAGAGGGGCGGTGTTGCCGCAATGATCGCAGAGAAGCAGGCCGCGGGCGGGATCGAAGCGCATCGCCGCGCCGCAGGCCTCGCAGGGGAAGCGGTGATCGGCGGGATCGACGCCTGCCGCGCCCCAGGGTCCGGTGGAGGAGGGGCTCACGCGTCCGGCGGGGGCGGCGGCATCACGGTGAAGAGCTGCGCGAGCTCGGCGACGTCCTCAGCCCGCATCCAGCCGTCCTGGCCCTGGGTCCAGACATAGCTGTCGCGGGAAAGCGTCCCTTCACTGACCATCCGGCCCATTCTGGCGCGCGAATAGGGGCCATGCGTGCGCCCGCCCTCCGCTATGTGCCAAACATGCTCCACCGGCGGTGGCGGTGGCGGCGGCGGCGCGGCGGCGGGGCGCGGCCCCCAGGGGCCCGATTGGCCCATCTGGCGCGCCATCTCGAGCCCGATCCCCGCGCCGAGGCCCGTACCCATCGCGTCGCCCGCCGCGCCGCCCTCGCGCGCGAGGGCCTCCGCGGCCTGGAACTGCGTGTAGCGCCCGAGATCGCCCACGACGCCCATCGAGGTCCGCTTGTCGAGCGCCGCCTCCACCGCGGCGGGCAGCGAGATGTTCTCGATGTAGAGCTCCGGGATCGCCACCCCGTACTCAGCCATCGTCACAGCGATCTCCGCCGCCACCAGACGGCCCAGATCGTCGGTATTGGCCGCCATGTCGAGGACCGGAATGTTCGACGAGGCGATCGCGCGGGAGACCTCCTGCACGATGACGTTCCGGAGCTGGAAGCTGATCTCGTCGGCGGTGAAGGCGCCATCGGTGCCGACGATCTCGCGCAGGAACCGCGCCGGATCCGCGACCTTCATCGCATAGGTACCGAATGCGCGTACGCGGGTCGGGCCGAATTCCGGATCGCGCAGGATCACAGGGTTCTTCGTGCCCCATCTGAGATCGGTGAAGCGCCGCGTGGAGACGAAGTAGATCTCGGACTTGAACGGCGAGCGGAACCCGTGATCCCAATGCTGGAGCGTGGTCATCACCGGCATGTTGTTCGTCTCGAGAAGGTAGAGGCCGGGCGTGAACACGTCCGCGAGCTGCCCTTCGTGGACGAAGACCGCCGCCTGGCCCTCCCTGACGGTGAGCTTGGCGCCGTACTTGATCTCGTGGCCGTAGCGCTCGAAGCGCCAGACCATCGTGTCGCGACTGTCGTCGGTCCAGTGGATGACGTCGATGAATTGTCCGGAGAGAAAGTCGAAGATGCTCATCGCCCTTGCCCCTGCCAAGCCGCGCGGCCCTTTATCGCCTCAGGACGATCCGCCGACAAGCTCTTCGGCGATGCGCCGGGCGATCGGCGCCGCCTCGTCGGGCCGCATGCCGGGGCGCAGGCGTGGATCGTAAAGCATCTTCAGGAGCAGTTCGTCGTGGCGGGTGAGAAGCGCGAATTCCTCGTCGTCGTTGAAGATCGAGGGTCGCGCGGTGGGCGTGTCGTTGGGAAGGCCGAGGCCTTGCGCGATTTCCTCGTGGATGCAGGAGAGCCGCAGGAGGTCGGGATGTTCGGCGCGAATGATCGAGATCGCGCGGGTGTAACGGCCGCTATCGCTGGGATCGAGCGCGAAGACGACGCAATAGCTCGATTTCGGCAGTGCGAGGATGGAGTTGAGCGCGATCTCCGAAATCCCCGGCACCAGGCGCCGGAGCTCCGGACCGAGCGCGCGGCGCTCGTCCTCGTCGACGATGAAGACGGTGAAGTTCCCGTTCGACGGGACGGTCGAAACGGGATGCCCGGTCGCGCTCTCGAGCCGGTTGGCAAGGCGCTCGACATTGGCACGGTCGCGCAGGCGCTGGCCGGCGGGAACGGAGGCGCCGAACATCGTGTCGATCCGCACCGGCTGCTCCCAGCGATGCAGGCGGCTTTCGGTCTCCCGCGCGACCAGACGTCCGGTATCGGTCGCGTATTCCTCGAAAAGTGCGACACGGACGAAGGTCCGCGCGAGCCTGTCGGCATCGAAGGGCGTATCCACCCCGCCACCGTCGCGGCGCAGGAGGCCTTGCGAGAGAAGGTCGTTCTGGACCCGCGCGTAATAGGTCGAGAGAAGCCGGCTGCTCTCGGACCTCTGAGGAGGATCCGGCGCGTCTGGCGAGGCCGCGGGGGGAGCGGGGCGCGCGGCGGGGCGCGGTGACGGATCGACGGGGCCCGGGCTCTCGCACCCCGCGAGAAAAAGCGCCGCGACGAAGACGGCGGCAAGGGGGAACCGGGGGATTTGCATGGATCAGCCGGTCCGCCCGCCATCGCGCGACCGCGCCGCGGCGAGGGTCTGCTTGAGTTCCGCTTCCATCTGACCCAGATCCGCCTCAGCAGCGGCACGCCGCGCCTTGCCCTCGTCGGCGATCCTGAGACTATCCTCGATCGTGGCGACGAGATCGGCATTGGCGGCCTTCACCGCGTCGATGTCGAAGACGCCGCGCTCGACCTCCTGACGGATCTTGGCGTTGGCCTGCCGGAGGTTCTTCGCATTGGCCGAGAGAAGCTCGTTCGTCAGGTCGTTGGCGCCCTTCACGGCATCGGCCGCGTCCTCCGACCGCTGGATCGTGACGGCCTGCGCGAGCTGCGTCTCCCACAGCGGCACGGTGTTCACGAGCGTGGAGTTGATCTTCATCACCAGGCTCTTGTCGTTCTCCTGCACGAGCCGGATGGAGGGCAGGGACTGCATCGTGACCTGCCGGGTGAGCTTCAGGTCATGGACGCGGCGCTCGAGATCGTCGCGCGCGGAACGCAGGTCGCGCAGCGCCTGCGCCGCCATCACGTCGTCGTCGAGGACGCGGGCCTCCCGGGCGGGAATCTCCTCGGCATCGACCCGGCGGAGCTTCTCCTCGCCCGCCGCGATGTAGAGGCCGAGCTCGTCGTAGAAGGCGAGCGTCTTCTCGTAGAGCTTGTCGAGCGACTTGATGTCCTTGAGAAGCTGGTGCTCGTGACCTTCTAGGGCGGCCGTCAGTCGGTCGATCTGGCTCTGCACGTCACGGTAGTGTTCGATGAACTTGGCCATCGGCGCTGCGCGGCCGAGCATCTTCTCCCAGAACGTCCGCTTGCGCCGGACATCGAGCTCCGCCGCGGAAAAGCCACGCAGCGTGGCGACCATGCCGCGCAGGCTGTCGCCCGCCGGGCCCACATCCTTGTTGCGGACATCGGCGAGCATCGACTGGCTGATCCGCTGCAATTCCGCCTGCGCGGCGCTTCCGAAGCGGACGATGGAATTGGTGTCGGAGATGTCGATCTCCGCCAGCCGCCGTTCGATCTCGCTGGCTTTCGCCGGATCGGCCGCCGCGTAGGACACGACGTCGCTCGCCGGATCGGGAAGGCTCAGCCGGGTGAGCTCCTCGACATCGGCGCTGGCTGCCGCGGCCTTCTTCCTCGTTTCGTCGGACATGGCGGAGGGTTCCGTCTTCAGGTTTTCCGTTGGGCGAGAACGCCATCGCGTGCGAGCCGGTCGCGCAGCACCTCGATCTCCACATCGAGATCGGAGCGGTCGTCAAGCAGCATCGTCTCCGTGCGGCGGGCAAATCCCTCTTCGAGATCGTCGAGCAACAGGATGTAGTCCTTGCGGACCTCCGGATCACGATTTCGCGCGTAGAGATCGGCGAATTTCACCGTCGCATCGCGCGCCCCCAGGAGGTAGACCCCGAGCCAGCGGCGCGCGCCGGACAGGTCGCGCGGATCCTCCTCCACCCGGCGGAACATCCTGCGCGCCGTGTCGGAGAAGCGCGCCAGCCGATCCTCGAGCGTCCGATCGCCGAGCGGGGCGAGGGCGGCCTGCATCCGGGCGAGATGCCCCTCCGCCTCGTCGACGGCGCGGGCGACGCGCTCCGTCTCGAACGTATCGCCGCCCGCCACGCCCTTGTCGCGCATCGGATCGGGGCCGAACGCCATGACGTGGAGAACGGCACCGAGTACGCCCAGGACGATCGGCCCCGCGAGGCTCCCGGCCCCGGCGGCCGCGAGGGCGAGACCGATCCCGGTCAGCGCCGATCCCATGATCTTGCGCGGAAGCGCGGGGCGGCGCGCGACCTTGCGGGCCTCGAACGCCTCCTCCGCCCGGACACCCTCGCGCGTCAGCGTGGCCGCCCCCATGAGGACACCGAAGGCCGCGAGATCGAGCGCGAGACCGACAGGGTCCTGTCCGAAGGCGAAGAGGACGAGCGGGAAAGGCGCGATGAAGAGCGCGTTCAGTCGCGCCCCGTGGCGTGCCCGCCGCTTGCCCTGCCAGCGATCACCGCCCGATTTCGTGCGCGCGTCGGCCTTCGGGATGTCGGAGGGACTGTACCGGTCGCCGAACCGCCGGGCCATCAGGCCCCTCCCCAGATCGCCGTGTAGAGGATGAGGGCGACCAGAAGGACATAGGACATCTTCTGCATGGTTCCCCCTCCGAATTCGATCCGTTCGATGCGTTCGCGCCCGGCGGAAGCCGCGCCCCGCAGCAGGGACAGGGCGAGGTAGGCCATGGAAGACACCACCGCCAGAACCGCCATCGCCAGGATCAGTCGCGACATCGTCCGTCTCCGCTGCGTTTGGCCCGAACGATCACCGGCCGTGCCTTAAGGATGTGTGGCCACCGCGTCCGGATGTAAAGTCCACGAGCCTCAGCGACGCCGCCGTACGTTCCGCGTCTTGGCGGGTGCGTGCCCTTCGGTCCCGAGACCGAGCTGGTCGCGCAGCACCCGGGCCTTGACCTCCTCCACGGCGCCCGCGGCAAGGTCGTTCAGGCGGAACGGACCGAAGCTCACCCGGATCAGCCGGCTCACGGCGAAGCCGAGATCGCCCATCGCGCGGCGGATCTCGCGGTTCTTGCCCTCCCTGAGGCCGATCGTCACCCAGGCATTGGCGCCCTGCTGGCGATCGAGCGTCACGCTCATCGGCTGGAAGCGCGTGCCCTCCACCTCGATCCCGCGCCGGAGCGGCTCGAAGGCCGCGTCGTCGGGCGTGCCGTTGATGCGGACCCGGTACTTTCGCAGCCATCCCGTCGCGGGCAGTTCCAGACGCCGCTTGATCCCGCCATCGTTGGTCAGAAGCAGAAGACCTTCGGAGTTCAGGTCGAGCCGGCCCACCGACACGACGCGCGGCATCCCTTCGGGCAGCGCGTCGAAGATCGTGCGGCGGCCCTTCTCGTCGCGGTCCGTGCTCACGAGGCCCGCCGGCTTGTGGTAGAGCCAGAGCCGCGGCGCGGCGGGCGGATCGAGCGCCGTGTCGTCGACGGTGATCCGGTCCTTCTCCGTCACGTTCAGGGCCGGGCTATCGATCCGCTTGCCGTTCACCTTGACGCGCCCCTCCGCGATCAGCTTCTCGGCATCGCGGCGGCTAGCGCGTCCGGCGCGCGCGATTACCTTTGCGATCCGGTCGCCGGGCGGGGGAGAGGGAGGGCTTGCCATGCCGTTCGCATAGGGCGATGCACGATCCGTGCAAAGCCCCTTTCGTTCCCACATGGACCTCGCACTGCGCGCCGCGCGCGACGCCGCCGATCGGGGCGAGGTCCCGGTGGGCGCGGTCGTGGTCGCTGCCGACGGAGCCGTCCTCGCCGTGCGCGGCAACGAGACCCGTGCGCGCAACGATCCCTCCGCCCACGCGGAAGTGCAGGCGATTCGCGCGGCCTGCGCGAGTTTGGGTGCGGAGCGGCTGCCGGGCGCCGACCTCTACGTCACGCTCGAGCCCTGCGCGGCCTGTGCGGGCGTCATCGCGGCGGCCCGGATCGCCCGTCTCTATTACGGGGCCGACGATCCGAAATCGGGCGGCGTCAAGCATGGCGCGCGGGTCTTCTCCCATCCGCAAAGCCATCACCGGCCCGAGATCTACGACGGGATCGCGGCGGAGGAATGCGCGGCGCTGCTGCGCGACTTCTTCGCGGCGCGCCGGGACTAGGCGGGATCGGGCGCGCCGAAGACGGTGTCGAAGGTCCGGCGCAGCGCGGTGTCGACATCCGACATGACCACGGGCAGCCCCAGATCGACGAGGCTCGTCACGCCGTGATCGGCGATCCCGCATGGCACGATACCGTCGAAATGGCTCAGATCCGGCTCGACGTTTACCGCAAGCCCGTGAAACGACACCCATTTCCGCAAGCGTACGCCGATCGCCGCGACCTTGTCCTCCGCCGGAGCACCGTCCGGTCCCGCGGGCTTTTCGGGCCGGACGACCCAGACGCCGACCCGGCCCGGCCGGATTTCTCCGACAACATTGAACTCCGCGAGCGTCGCGATGACCCAGGCCTCGAGATCGGCCACGAAGCGGCGCACGTCGTGGCCTCGTCGCGCGACGTCGAGCATGACGTAGACGACCCGCTGTCCGGGGCCGTGATAGGTGTACTGCCCGCCCCGTCGGGTCTCGAAGACGGGAAAGCGGTCGGGATCGACAAGGTCGGCACGCTTCGCCGACGTGCCCGCCGTGTAGAGCGGCGGATGTTCGAGGAGCCAGACGAGTTCCTCCGCGCCCGCTTCGCGGATCGCCACCGCGCGCGCCTCCATCTCCTCGAGCGCCGCCTCGTAGGCGACGGGCTCGGCGCTGATCCGCCATTCCACCACGTCGGATCGTCCCCTTCGTTCCTGCCATCGGCCCTTTTGCAGAAGAAAGCGCTGCTGCGCCACGGAAAAAGGTGTTAAGAGACGGTTAACCAAGCTTCACTTTTCGGGAGTCCCTCGAGATGCGTTCCACACGCCTTCTATCCGCACTCGCCGCCGCGACCGCGCTAACGGTCTCTACCGCCCCCGCGCGGGCCGACATCGTCGATTTCGTCGCGGGTGCGATCGCCAGCCAGGCCTACAACCACTTCGTCCGCAATCGCGCGGCGAACCAGGCGCCCGCGGCGTCGACCGAATCCTCCAAATCCCCCGGGGTCTCGCGCGCGAGGCAATCGAACCCGTCCTCTGACCGGGCCATGATCCCCGCGACGGAGGAAGGACGCGCCGTGCAGGAAGCGTTGAACTTCTTCGGTTTCGACGCGGGCACGGTGGACGGGCGGATCGGCCCGCAATCGCGCGAGGCGATCTCCGCCTACCAGGATTTCATGGGGTATCCGTCCGACGGCGAACTCGACGCCACGGAGCGAGGGCATCTCGTCGAGGCGTTCGAGCGCGCACAGGCCGGGGATCTCTCGGCCGGGCAGGCGGCCTCCGACGACATGGAAGCACGCGTCATGCTGAAGGAGCCGGGCGCATCGCAGGGGACGCGGATGGCCGCCGGGGATCACCCTGCGGGTCTGCAGCAGGCGTCGTTGCGCCAATCCCCGTCGGCCAACGAGATCGTGTCGCTTGCTCGCCCGCCGGCTGCCGGAACGACACTCGTCAACCTCTTCGCCCCGCCGCCCGCGGTCGGCGCCTCGCTCGCGTCGCATTGCGCCGATACGAGCCTTCTGACCGCGACGAACGGCTTTTCCTCCGGCGCCGCATCCAACGGCGCGGCGGCGCTCTCCGAGCAGTTCTGCCTCGCCCGGGCCTATGCGATCCGCGACGGCGCCGATCTTGCCGCGGGCATCGGCGTGCCGGCCGACCGGATCGCGGCCTCCTGCGCGGCCTACGGGGAGGAGATGCGCCCGCATGTCGCCGCCCTGACCCGGGAGGGTCGCGACGAGGTCCTCGAGGGTGTGGGCGATCTCGTTCGCGGCACGGGCATCGCCGCGCCGGACCTTGCTGCGACGGCGACGGTTTGCCTTTCCGAAGGCTACCGGACCGACGACATGGGGGTCGCGCTCGGTTCCGCGCTCATCCTGGCAAGCCTGGATCAGGATGCCTATGGGGAACTCATGGGGCATCACTTGGCGCTCGGCTTCGGGGTTCCGGCCGCGCCGGAGCGGGCGACGGAATGGTACGAGGCGGGACTTTCGGCGGCCGAGGACGGCCGTGCCGTCTTCGCACCGGGCCAGCCGGAGAGGACGGGCCTGATCCGCAAGGCGGTCGCGTCGCTACCCACGGGACGTGAGCCCGCGCAGAGCGGTTCGGTCCTGCTGCCGGTCCTGCTGCCCTTGCAATGAGGGTGCTTGCCGGGGCCTGTGAAGTCCCCGGCAATTAATGCGGAAAAAGCCCTTCACAAGCCGCGCGGGCTTCGCTACACCCGCGCCACCCGAGCCGGTGCGTGCGGTTGTGGCGGAATGGTAGACGCGCAGCGTTGAGGTCGCTGTGGGGTAATACCCGTGGAAGTTCGAGTCTTCTCAACCGCACCAGGCCCGGGATATTGCGCAGGCGGTGAAGCTGCTTTCGAGGCACTTCTCTCGCCTGACTCGCAAAATCTCAAACCTTATCGGATCTACCGCTTAGCCGCGATGCCCGTGATCATCCCGTGATCGGTGGCGGCGCTGTACGTCGCGCCGCCTTCCGTGTCAGAGCAGATCCTGCAGGCGGATCGGGAAATGGCGGATCCGCTTGCCGGTCGCGTGCCGGATCGCGTTGCCGATGGCTCCCACGGTGCCGGTGATGGCGATCTCGCCCACGCCCTTGATCCCGAGCGCGTTCACGTGCTGGTCGTCTTCGTGGACGGTGATGACTTCGAGCCCCTGCACGTCCGCGTTCACCGGCACGTGGTATTCCGCGAGATCGGCGTTGACGATCCGTCCCGTCCTCGCGTCGTGCCGGGCTTCCTCGTGGAGCGCGAAGGAAAGCCCCCAGATCATGCCGCCCAGGAGCTGGCTCTCCGCAAGCCGCGGATTGATGATCCGGCCCGCTGCGAAGGCGCCCACGAGGCGCGTCACCCGCATCTGGCAAAGATCGGGATCGATCCGCACCTCCGCGAACACCGCGCCATGCGAGTTCATCGCATATTGCTCCGTGACCTCCTGACCGCGCGCGGCGTTACCCGATCCGACGAGTTCGACACGGCCGGCGCGGGACAGGATGTCGGAGAGCGCATCGCTGCGATCGATTTCGCCGGCAATGTGCAGGCGACCCTTGCGTGCTTCGAACTGTGCGTTCCCGGCGCCGAAAAGGGGCGAGTCGGGCTGCTGGGCCGCGAGCTCACCCAGTTGCCGCAGCACGTCGCCGCCCGCCGCGTGGAGCGCCCCGCCCGCCGTCGCGGTATGCGCCGATCCGCCCGCAACGCCACCGCTGGGAAGCGCCGAATGCCCCGAGCGGAACTCCACCCGGTCCATCGGCAGGCCGAGGCTGTCGGCCGCGATCTGCGCGAGCGCGGTCCACGCCCCCTGGCCCATATCGGCGGCGGAGGTCTCGAAGGTGGCGGTGCCGTCGGCATGCAGCGTGGCGCGCGCTTCGGCTGCGAACATCGGCGCGGCGAAAAGGGCGGTGCCCATGCCCCAGCCGACGAGATGCCCTTCCGCATCGCGCATCGTGCCGCTCTCGCGGGGGCGGTCGGCCCAGCCGAAGGCCGCGGCCCCCTGGTCGTAGCAATCGCGGAGCGCCTTCGATGAATAGGGCCGCCCCGTTCCAGGCTCCGTCTCCGCGTAGTTGCGCAGGCGGAACTCCAGCGGGTCGAGGTCCACGATCTCGGCGAGCTCGTCCATCGCGCATTCGAGCACGGCGGAACCCGAGGCCTCTCCGGGCGCGCGCATCGGACCGGGCGTGCCGATATCCAGGCGCACGCCCTTGTGGCGGGAGCGCAGCGCGTTCGCGGCGTAGAGCCCCTGGCTCGCATTGGCCGCCGATTCGAGGAAGGTCTCGAAACTCGAGGTCGCGGCCAGCGCCTCGTGATCGATGACCGTGAGATGCCCCTCGGCATCGGCGCCGAGGCGGATGCGCTGCCGGGTCTGCCCGCGATGCCCGACGGGGCCGAACATCTGCTTGCGCGTGAGCGCGAGTTTCACGGGGCGCCCGAGATCACGCGCGGCCAGGACGGCGAGGACCAGCGGGCCCGTCGGGATCGCCTTCGACCCGAAGCCGCCACCGAGATACGGGCTTCGGAGCGTCACGTTCTCGGCAGGAATGCCGAAGAGATGTGCGTAGGCTTCGCAGGACATGGCGAGCGCCTGGCTCGGCGTGTCGAGAACGAGGCGGTCACCCTCCCATTCGGCGACGACCGCATGGCTTTCCATTGCGTTATGGTATTGGGGTGCGGTCGTGTAGGTGGCGTCGATCGAGAACGCCGCGGCCGCGTGCCCGGCCTCCGGATCACCGTGGACCGTCTCTCCGGGCATGCCGAAATCGGGCGTCTCGACTTCGAACGTCTCGGCATCGTCGAGCCGGGTCCGCGGGGTTTCCGCTTCGTAGGTCGCGCGGACGAGACGGGCTCCCTCCGTCGCGGCCTCGAGCGTCTCGGCCATGACGAGCGCGATCGGCTGGCCCGCATAGCGTACCTTGTCATCCTGCAGGACCTCGATCCGCATGGAGAAGCGCGTGGGCTTCGCATCGAGATCGCCCGGCAGGTCGGGGCGGTTGGCGGGTGTCATGACGCCGAGGACGCCGGGATGGTGCGTCGCCGCCTCGGTGTCGAGCGCGGTTACGTGCCCGCGCGCGATCGTGGCGGGAACGTAGACGGCATGGACGAGACCCTGCCGGGTGTTGTCGGCGGCGAAGGTCGCGGTCCCGGTGACCTTCGCGATCCCGTCGCGGCGGGTCATCGGCTGGCCGGAATTGGAGCCGAAACGTTCGTGGCGGGTGAAATCTTCAGGCATGGACGGCAACCTCCGAGGGTCCGAAAGGTGAGGCGGGCAGGGGGGGCAGGCGGTCGGGCGTGCCCGCGGCGGCCATCTGCAGCGCGCGGATCACGGTGCGTCGGGCGAGATCGATCTTCCAGCCGGTGTCGTTCGACGGCTCGGCGCCCTCGAGCAGACGTTCCGCGACACGTGCGAAAAGCGCATCGTCCGGCATGGCGCCCGCGAGGAGCGCATCGGCTTCGGCAATCCGCCAGGGCCGCGCGGCGACCGATCCGAGGGCGAGGCGGCCCTCGGTTATGCGTCCCCCGTCCATGCGGAGCGCGGCCGCGGCGGAAACGAGGGCGAAAGCGTAGGAGGTCCGCTCCCGAACCTTGAGATAGCGGCTGTGCCCCGCGAAGGACGCGGCCTCGGCGGGCAGGCGGAGGGCGACGACAAGCTCGCCGGGTTCGAGCGCCGTCTCCGCCTCCGGCGTGTCGCCGGGAAGCTTGTGGAACGCCTCGAGCGCGACGGTGCGCCCGCCCGACGGCCCCTCGACATCGACCAGGGCTCCGAGCGCCGCGAGGGGAACGCAGAAATCCGATGGGTTCGTGGCGATGCACGCAGCACTCTGTCCGAGGATCGCGGAGTTCTCCCACGCGCCGCCCCGAGCGTCGCATCCCGAGCCCGGAACACGACGGTTGCAGGCGGCGTCGGCGTCCATGAAATACGGGCACCGCGTATGCTGCATCAGGTTGCCCCCGACCGTCGCCGCGTTGCGAAGTTGTCCCGACGCGCCGGCGAGCAGCGCCTCGGCAACCATCGGCGCGGCACGGAGGAGGTCCGGATCGCGGGCGAGATCGGAATTGCGCACGAGCGCGCCGATGCGAAGACCCCCGTCCTCCGTCGTCTCGATCCGGTCGAGATCCGGCAGGCGCGTTATGTCGATGACCCGGTCGGGGCCCATCGCGCCCGTCTTCATCAGGTCGACGAGGTTGGTCCCGCCCCCAAGATAGGCCGCGTCGGGCGTCCAGGCGGCGACGGCGTCCGCGGCGCTGAGGGGCTGGAGGAACTCGAAGTTTTTCATGCGGCGTCTCCCTGGCGCTGGTTGTCCATCCGCCGCGTGGCCTCCTGCACCGCGCGCGTGATCCCGTGATAGGCGGCGCAGCGGCAGAGATTGCCGCTCATCCCCTCGCGGATCCGTTCCGGATCGTCGCCCGCCTCGCCCTCGAGGATGAGGCCGACGGCGGACATGATCTGCCCCGGGGTGCAGTAGCCGCACTGGAAGCCGTCATTCTCGATGAAGGCGGCCTGAACGGGGTGAAGATCGTCCTGCTGTGCCAACCCCTCGATCGTCGTCACCTCCGCGCCGTCGAGCGTGGCGGCGAGCGCCAGGCAGGAATTGACGCGGCGGCCGTTCACGAGGACCGTGCAGGCCCCGCACTGGCCGCGATCGCAGCCCTTCTTGGTGCCGGGCAGCGCCAGCCTTTCGCGCAGCAGGTCGAGAAGCGTCACCCGCGGATCGTCGAGGGCGATATCGCGCGGAGTACCGTTGAGGGTCAGGCGGATCGAGAGCGGCATGCATCTCTCCTTGTTCGTGGACAATGTAGGGCGGGTCCGGCGCTCGCAACGGGGTGGAAAGGGCACTATGCTCCGCCACGACGCCGGTCTGGAAAGCTGACAACTCATCTATACGGAGGGCGCCTCCGGTTTGCAAGGGAGGTTCGAGGACCACGTGGAGGACGGGAAACGGAAGCCACGCCGCGACGCCCTGGAAAACCATGCCCGGTTGATCACGGCCGCGAGGGACGTTCTCGGCAAAGGCGGCCCCGGGGCCAGCCTCGAGGCCGTTGCGCGGCAGGCGGGGCTGGGCGTGGGCACGCTCTACCGCCATTTCCCGCATCGCGAGGCCCTGTTCCACGCCGTCTACCGCGCCGATCTCGAACAGGTCGTCGCCGGTGCAGAGGCGCTCGAAGCGCATGACGATCCGCTCGAGGGGCTGCGCGCCTGGCTCCACGCGAATGTCGCGGTGGTCGAAACGAAACGGGGATTGCTGGGCGCGCTCTCGGTCGCCCTGACCGAGGATGCCCGTGCATCCTATGCCGATCTGTCCCAGCGTCTGAGGCTGGCCGTGGATCGCCTGCTAAACCAGGGTGCCGCGCGCGGAAAACTGCGCGCCGACGTGCGGGCGGACGATCTAATCGAAACGATGTACGCTTTTTGCTATGCGCATCCGCCCGGGCCCGACTGGCGACAACAGGTTCTTAGGCGCCTCGACATCTTCGTGGACGGATTGCGGGCGCAGCCTTCGGGCCGGTGACATTTGTTTCGTCCTTCCGGGTGCGCTCGACGAAAGGCGGCAACCCATAAGACCGGAATACACGCCTCGGAGGACGAATCCGTGTAAGGCGGGCCATGACAGGCCTCTTGGCACCTGCCTTGGGGGCTGGGGAGCGGAGAATGTCACACTCTGCAAGCGAAACGAACCGGAGTAACTTGGCGGATTGACGATTCGTGATCGGCTGCTCCCCGCGGGGAGGATATTAGGGGGCTGAATTCTCCGTTGGATTGCGTTTTATTGTGCAATAGATACGCGAATCACAGCGATCCGCTGATCGCGGGCGAACCCGCGACGATTGGCAGCACTTTCGGGAGCGAAGCGGATGCAGGACATCACGGAATTGCAACGGCGGCTCACGGCGGCCCTCGACCGGATCGGGGGAAGCCTGGACCGGATCACCCGGATTGATGAGCCGGAGGCCCCGACCGAAGCGGTCGAGACTGAGACAGCGGCGATCGCCGCAGAGCTCGATCGAAGCCGTGCGGCGATCGCGGCCCTCGAGGCCGATCGTCTCCGATTGAAGGCGGTGAACGACGCGCTCAGGAACTCCAACCATGCGCTGCGCGAAGCCGGAACGGAGGGCGGGCCCACGGCTGATCTCATCAATTCGGCGATGCAAGCGGAACTCGATGCCCTGCGTGCGGCGCGAGAGAGCGATCGCGCGGAACTCGATGCGATCATCGGTCTGCTGCATCCCGTTGTCGCAGACGCGGACGAAGAGGTTCAGAATGCCTGACGAAACCATCACGATCGGCGGCCGGAATTTCGAGGTTTCCTGCGAGCCGGGACAAGAGCCGGCGCTTCACTCCGCCGCGCAATTGCTCGATGCGGAGGCCGCAAAGATTCCGGCGCAGAATGGAAGATTGTCGGAGCCGCGGATGCTGCTCATGGCGGCGCTGATGCTGGCCGACCGTACAGCGAACCTCGAGGCGGAGGTCGCCGATCGCGGGGAACGGCTGAAGTCGCTGGAGCGGGAATTCGCACGCATCCGACGTACATCGTCCGCCGCGCCCGAACGCGTCGAGGTCCCGACGATCCCTGCGCCGCTGCTCGAAACGCTGGCCGAACTGGCGGCGCGCTCCGAAGCCTTGGCCGATGCGGTCGAGGAGAAGGCGGAGGGCTAGACGCCGTCCGCTTTCCCCGGAAGATCAGGCATTGGCCTCACGGATCTTCTCCGCGGCGTCCTTGTCATAGGAGACGCCGTTCTTATCCAGCAGCTGATCAAGCTCACCCGAGAGCGTCATCTCCGTCACGATGTCGCAGCCGCCAACGAACTCGCCCTTGACGTAGAGCTGCGGGATCGTCGGCCAGTCGGAGTAATCCTTGATGCCCTGACGGATTTCCTGGTCCTCGAGCACGTTCACGTCGGCGTATTCGACACCCATGAAATTGAGCACACCCGCGACGCGGCTCGAAAACCCGCATTGCGGCATGGACTTGGTCCCCTTCATGAAGAGCACCACGTCGTTTGCGGTCACGGTATCCTTGATCTTGTTCTCGGCGGTCATTTCGTTCCGTCCATTCCGTTCGATTGCCGCGGCACGAAGAGCCGCGCGTATTCCTGCGGGTCCCGCGGAACCCTGTACTCGCACGATTGTCCTCCGCCCCCGCCGCCGGAGAAGTATTCGGAGACCAAGACATGATGTCCCGTTCCCGGTTCCGATCCTCTCCTAGCGCCGCGCTCCGCGCGCAGGACGAACGCCGCGCGTACGCCCAACAGGACGATGATCGCGGCGCCAAGCAGCGCGGACAGGCCGAAGACACTCATTCCGGCGGGCGGGTCGTGAGGGCCAGTGCGTGCAGATCGCCCGACGGCCCGTCCATCTTGCCTTTCAGCGCCGCGTAGACCGCGCGCTGCTGCTCGACACGGTTCTTCCCGCGGAAGGATTCGTCGATCACCTCGGCAGCGTAGTGATTGCCGTCACCGGCGAGGTCGGTGATACTGATCTTCGCATCCGGAAAGGATTGCCGGATCAGGTCCTCGATCTCGGTGGCTTCGATGGCCATCTCGCGGTCTCTCCCTCTCAGCGTCCTTCCATCCATCTAGGCGGCAAGGGATCCTTTCGCAAGGCGAAGGGACGGGCAGGTCATCCGAAGAGGTTGGTGAAGGTCTCGCGGTGGACTTTTACCAGGGAGGCGATCTCCGTCGAGCTTGACCCGAAGCACAACGCATCCCCACCGAAGCGACCGATCACCTCCAGAGCGACATCCGCTTCCCTGGCACGGGCGACGAGTTCTTCCGCCGCCTCGGTCGAGGCGGCGAGCAGGTAGCGTGCCTGATCCTCTCCGAAGAGCTCCGCGATGGACAGCTCCTCCCCGATGGTCAGGCCGGTCTCGGATGCGTCGGCCATCTCGAAGGCGGCGAGGGCGAGCCCGCCGTCGCCGAGATCGGTCGCAGCCCGGATGGAGGCGCGATTGGCGAGCACGAACTCCCCGTGGCGGCGCTCCCGGTCCAGATCGACGGGCGGTGGCGGACCCTCGCGCCGGCCCTGCGCCTCGAGAAGCAGGGCGGATTGCCCGAGGTGACTGCCCGCCCCGCCCAGCAGGAGAAGCATGTCGCCGGTTTGCGCGCGGCCGTCGATGAGATCGTCCTCTCGCTCGATCAGCCCTACGGCGCCGATCGTCGGGGTGGGCAGGATACCCGTGCCGTCGGTCTCGTTGTAGAGCGAGACGTTGCCCGACACGATCGGGACATCGAGCGTGCGGCACGCCGCGCCGATCCCCTCGATGGCGCCGACGAGCTGGCCCATGATCCGCGGCTTCTCGGGATTGCCGAAATTCAGGTTGTCGGTCGCCGCGAGCGGCCGCGCGCCGCAGGCCACCAGGTTGCGATACGCCTCCGCCACGGCCTGCTTGCCGCCCTCGACCGGATCTGCGGCCACGTAGCGGGGGGTGACGTCGGCCGTGAACGCCAGGAGCTTTCCGGTCCCGTGGACCCGAACGATCCCGGCGCCGAGGCCCGGCGTGCGCACCGTATCCGCCATGACCTGCGTGTCGTATTGCTCGTAGACCCAGTTCTTCGCCGCGTGATTGGGGGATCCGAGGAGCGCTTTCAGCCCCTCGATCGGATCGATCCGCGGGACGTCCTGCGGCGGGGCGGGTGGCGGCGTCGGTTCCCATGGGCGGTCGTATTCCGGAGCCGACCCCGACAGCGTCCGGAGCGGCAGGTCGGCCTTCGTCTCGCCGCCATGGACGACGACGAAGCGGTCCTCCGCGATGGTCTCGCCCACGATGGCGAAATCGAGGTCCCACTTGTCGAACACCGCCTTGGCCTCGATCTCCTTGGCGGGATCGAGCACCATGAGCATCCGCTCCTGGCTTTCCGACAGCATCATCTCGTAGGCGGTCATGCCCGCCTCGCGGACCGGCACGGCATCGAGGTCGAGCCGGATCCCGAGCCCGCCCTTGTCGCCCATCTCCACCGCCGAACAGGTGAGCCCCGCGGCGCCCATGTCCTGGATGGAGATCACCGCGCCGGTGGCCATGAGTTCCAGGCAGGCCTCCATCAGCGACTTCTCGGTGAACGGATCGCCGACCTGCACGGTCGGGCGCTTCTCCTCGATCGTATCGTCGAACTCCGCGGAGGCCATGGTCGCGCCGCCCACGCCGTCGCGGCCCGTCCGCGCGCCGAGATAGACGACCGGACGCCCGACGCCGGACGCCGCGGAGTAGAAGATGGCATCGGAGCGCGCGAGACCCGCGGCGAAAGCGTTGACGAGGCAATTGCCGTCGTAGGACGCGTCGAACCGCACCTCGCCTCCCACGCAGGGCACCCCGAAGCAATTGCCATAGCCGCCGATCCCCTCGACCACGCCGTGAACGAGCGAGCGGGTCTTCGGATGGTCTGGACGCCCGAAGCTCAGCGCGTTCATCGACGCGATGGGCCGCGCGCCCATGGTGAAGACGTCGCGCAGGATGCCGCCCATGCCTGTCGCCGCCCCCTGGTAGGGCTCGATATAGGAGGGGTGGTTGTGGCTCTCCATCTTGAACACGACGGCTAGGCCGTCGCCGATATCGACCACGCCGGCATTCTCGCCCGGCCCGCAGATCACTTGCGGGCCATCCGTCGGCAGGGTGCGGAGCCATTTCTTGGAGGATTTGTAGGAGCAGTGCTCGTTCCACATCGCTGAGAAGATGCCGAGTTCGGTATAGGTCGGTTCGCGCCCGATGATGCCGAGGATCCGGTCGTATTCCTCGGGCTTCAATCCGTGCGCGGCGATCAGGTCCGGCGTGATCTCGGGCTCGCTCATGGCATCCTCGCTTGGCAGACAGGGGCGCTATACATGCGCCCGCCGCACGGGGGAAGATCGCCGGTCGGACCGTTTCCAGCCACTCCGAGGTTGCGGCCATGCCCTTCGTCCCGCCCGTGGGACGAATCTTGCGCGACGTCCCTGCGGCGGCATCCGGCGGAAAACGGGTGGGGCAAAAAAAAGGCCGGGCACGGGGCCCGGCCAGTCCAACAGGGAGGTGAAGAGGCGTGACCGTGTCAACGCCGCCTTCGGTATGAGCAGTTAGCTTTCGCAATGTCTGCAATCAAGGCAGATCGAAAACCGCCTGGAGCAGGGCCGCTATGCGCTGCGTGCATGCCTCTTCGCTTCCTCACGCAGTTTCGCACTCAGCGCGAGCTCTTCCAGGACGAAGTCGCGGAACGCGGCAATTCGCTTGGAGGAGCGCAATTCCTCAGGATAAGCGAGAAAGACGGGGATCTTCGCGGATTCAAGATCCGGTAGGACCCGGACCATCCGCGGGAAGTCGGCGATCACGTAATCCGGCAGGACCCCGATGCCGAGCCCGTTCAGAACGCCTTGCAGGACGCCGAAGTAATTGTTCACCGTGAGAGTGGACGGGATGCCAACTGAATGCAGGGTGTCGGTCAACATCTCCCCGGCGGACACCTGTGTCGATCTCGTGTTCTGCGAGATCAGGCGATGCGTGGTCAGGTCGGCCAGACGTTTCGGCGTGCCGCGTTCCGCGAGGTAGTCGGGCATCGCGTAGAGCCGCATGCGTACCGTGTTCAGCCGCTTGCGGATCAGGTCGGCCTGGCTTGGTTCCTTCATGCGGATGGCGAGATCGGCCTCGCGCATCGGCAGGTCCAGCACGCGCTCGTCGAGCATCAGGTCGATCTTGAGTTCGGGGTACTTGGCATAGAGTTTCGGGAGCCGTGGAACCAGCCAGAGCGTGCCGAAGCCCGTCGTCGTCGTGACCTTCAATTCTCCGAACACCTCTTCCCGGCTGTCGCGGATACGCGCGGCGGCCGTGTCGAGGCGGCGGTTCATCGCGTTCGTGGCATCGAAGAGCAACTCGCCCTGCTCCGTGAGGATCAACCCACGGGCGTGGCGGTGAAAGAGGGTGGTGTCGAGCGAATCCTCGAGGGCCCGGATCTGCCGGCTGACTGCCGATTGACTGAGATGCAGGATATCCCCGGCCGCCGTGAGGCTCCCTGCATCCGCCACCGCGTGAAATATCCTCAGTTTGTCCCAATCCATCTAGTATCGCTCTCCCTCGAATTTCGATCCCGAAATGAAATTACACATGCTGTACCGTACACCCTTTGGTTGCGGACCGTAACAATTGCTCGAAAGCCGAGCGCGTGATTCGCTGCGCCAGACCTAAGGTGGGTTGAGAATGGCCGAAGGGACTGTAGCGCGCGTTTACGTTGGGTCATTCTATTATTGGCAAAAACCTGCCTCTGTAATGAGCGCCATTGATGCCCTTTTGCGCGCTTGATCGGATTGTCGCCCAGTGGCGTGACATGAAGCTTTCCCGCACCGTCCCTCCGTCACTCGGCGTAGCACTTGGCGATTACGCGTCGACTTTTGGCGGTCACGGTCATATGGCCTGCAAAACGGGCGGTGAACGGGCCGTCCGGTGGCGATGGGATGAACGACGATGGCGGTGGGGGTCTTCGATAGCGGATTGGGCGGTCTTACCGTGCTCGACGCCATCACGCGTCGCCTGCCGGATGTCTCATTCGTCTATCTGGGCGACTCGGCCAACGCGCCTTACGGCGTCCGCGATGCGGAAGACGTCTACGAGTTGACCTGCGCAGCGGTCGAGCGCCTCTTCGCGGCGGGATGCGATCTGGTCATCCTTGCCTGCAATACCGCATCCGCAGCCGCCTTGCGGCGCATCCAAGAGAACGGGCTGCCTGAAGGTAAACGCGTTCTGGGCGTCTTCGTCCCGCTGATCGAGGCGCTGACCGAGCGGCGCTGGGGCGACAATTCTCCCCCCCGGGAGGTACGGGTGAAGCACGTCGCGCTCTTCGCCACGCCGGCCACCGTGTCGAGCCGGGCGTTCCAGCGCGAGCTCGCCTTCAGGGCGATCGGCGTCGATGTCGAGGCGCAAGCCTGCGGTGGCGTGGTCGACGCGATCGAGGAAGGTGACCTCATCCTCGCCGAGGCCCTGGTGCGGTCGCATGTCGATGCGCTAAAACGCAAGATGCCGCATCCCGAGGCGGCGATCCTCGGCTGCACGCATTACCCGCTGATGGAGGCCGTCTTCGAGGATGCCCTCGGCCCGGAGGTCGAACTCTTCTCCCAGGCCGATCTCGTCGCCGCGAGCCTTGCCGATTATCTCGAACGGCATCCGGGCATCGCGGGCGGAGGAACCTCCGCGTTCCTGACGACGGGCGATCCGATCCGCGTCGGACGCAGCGCCACGCGGTTTCTCCGACGACAGATCGCCTTCGACGCTGCCTGATCCCGCGGCGCATTATCGCGCTGTCATGACCCGAACGATCCACACGAGGACATGCCTCATGCCACATTCCGTCGCCATCCTCGGCGCCTCCGGCTATACCGGAGCCGAGCTCGTCCGCCTGATCGCCACCCATCCCGATCTTGAGATCGCCGCTCTCTCGGCCGATCGCAAGGCGGGCCAGAGCATGGGCGAGGTCTTTCCGCATCTGCGCCATCTCGATCTGCCGTCCCTCGTCCGCATCGACGAGATCGATTTCGCCTCGGTCGACCTCGTCTTCTGCGCGCTCCCCCATGCGACGTCTCAGGAGGTGATTTCCTCTCTGCCGAGGAATGTCCGGATCGTCGATCTCAGCGCGGATTTCCGGCTTCGGGCCGCCGCCGACTACGAAAAGTGGTACGGTCGCGCGCATAGCGCGATGGATCTGCAGGCCGAGGCCGTCTATGGGCTTACCGAGTTCTACCGTGACGAGATCCGGACGGCCCGGCTCGTGGCCGGCACGGGGTGCAATGCCGCGACTGGACAATACGCGCTGCGCCCGTTGATCGAGGGCGGGCTGATCGATCTCGACGATATCGTCATCGACCTCAAGACCGGCGTTTCCGGGGCAGGGCGGTCGCTGAAGGAGAACCTCCTCCACGCGGAATTGAGCGAGGGAACCCACGGCTATGGGATCGGCGGCATTCACCGGCATCTCGGTGAGTTCGACCAGGAGTTCTCCGCGCTCGCCGGCCGTCCCGTTGAAGTACAGTTCACGCCGCACCTGATCCCGGCCAATCGCGGTATCCTGGGGACGGTCTACGTCAAGGGCGAGGCGCAAGCGATCCATTCCGCCCTTGCCGAGAGATATGCCGCGGAGCCCTTCGTGATCGTTCTGCCCATGGGAGAAGCACCCTCCACCCGCCATGTCCGCGGCTCGAATTTCGTTCATCTGGGCGTGGTGGGAGATCGCCGGGATGGCCGCGCCATCGTGCTGGCCGCCCTCGACAACTTGACCAAGGGATCGTCGGGACAGGCATTACAGAACGCCAATCTCATGCTAGAACTCGAGGAAACAGCCGGGCTCATGATGGCTCCGGTCTTTCCGTGAGGACGCGATGAAGGGCCTGAAGAAGAAGCGCCGCATCCAGATCATCGCGCTCGCCGCGATCTCCCTGGTCGTGGCAACCGGGCTCATCGGCTACGCGATGCGCGACGGCATCAATTTCTTCCGCACCCCGAGCCAGATCGCGGAAGCCCCGCCGCCTCCCGACGAAGTGTTTCGCATCGGCGGCCTCGTCGAGGAGGGAAGCCTCCGCCGCATGGAGGGCGAGACGATCCGTTTCCGTGTCACCGATGGCGGCGCGAGCATCCCCGTGGCCTATACCGGTGTCCTGCCCGATCTCTTCGGGGAGGGCGAGGGAATGGTCGGGACCGGACGGTATGTCGATGACAGCTTCGTCGCGACCGAAATACTCGCCAAGCACGACGAGACCTACATGCCTGCCGAGGTCGTCGATGCATTGAAAGAGCAGGGCGTTTACCAGCCAGCGAACGCACCCTTACCCACGAATTAATCCGCCTGAGCGACCTTCTGCCTGTCACGACATGCAGGAGGGCCCGACGATGATTTCCGTGAGACAGATCGCCGAAGAGATCGTCGCCCGGGAAGGCGGCTTCGTCAACGATCCTGACGATCCCGGCGGCGCGACCAAGTTTGGCGTGACGATCGGGACGTTGCGGCAACTGGGGGTCGATCTCGACGGCGATGGCGATGTCGACATCCGCGATGTGCATCTGCTCGATCAGAAGCACGCCTGCGATATCTTCATCCGGCACTACTTCGAACGCCCCCGGATCGCGCTTCTGCCCGAGCCGTTGCAGGCGAGCGTCTTCGACATGTACGTGAACTCGGGGGCGAATGCCGTGAAAATTCTGCAGCGCCTGCTGTGCGACATGGGGCATTCGATCAGTGTCGATGGCGTGATCGGCCCGCAGACGCAGAAGGCGTGCTGCACGGCTTCGAGCGATGCACCGGAACATCTCTGCGATGCTTACGGGATCGCCCGGCGCAACTACTACTATTCCCTCGGCGATCGTCGCGGCAGCCTTCGGAAGTTCGCTCGCAGGCGCGATGGCGGCAAGGGTGGCTGGATCCGTCGGGCCGAGGAATTCATCTCGAAGGAATATCATCTGTCAGAGGCCGAGCACCGCGCGCGGGTCGCTTCGTGGGGTTGATCGACCGCCTGCTTGGTGTCGTCTTCGGGGGCGGCGGTAACGTCATTCGAGATACGGTCGAAATTTTCCGCGAGAATGCCGAGGCGTCCGCGCGCCGAGGTGCCGCAAAGGATATCGCGGCGTTGGAGCAATTCGCGGCCGAATTCGCCCGTACGCAGAAGCCAGGCCTCTTCGACCGGATCATGGACGCCCTGAACCGTTTGCCGCGACCCGCAATGGCCATTGGCACGATCGGCCTTTTCGTCGCGGCGATGGTCGATCCCGTCTGGTTTTCGGAACGGATGCAAGGGATTGCCGTGGTTCCGGAGCCGCTTTGGTGGCTGCTTGGCGCCATCGTCTCGTTCTACTTCGGTGCGCGCCATCAGGCGAAGGGTCAGGAATTCCGTGCCTCCGTGGTGGAAGCGTTGATCAAGACGCCTGCGCTCCTCGGGAGCCTGCAATCGCCCGACCCCCGTGATCCCCCGTCGTCGTACGGTTTCCCCGAAAGCCCGAATGGCGATCGTCGCGGAGATGCCGGGGCAAACACCCCGAAAGTCCGGCCACCTGGCAACGACCTTTCCGAAAATGCGGCACTTTCGAAATGGAGGGCCAGGAATGGAGCCTGACTTCATTTTCAAACTCGTCTCGGAACACGGGCCTTGGGTGCTTCTCGTCTTCTACCTGCTCTATCGCGACGCCCAGAAGGACCAGGCCACACGAGAAGTGCTGAACAAGAACACCGTCGTCCTCATCGAGATGGCCACGCTTCTGAAGGAACGTGTCGCACAGGGATACGTCAGATGACCTGGCGGGAACTCTGGCGATCGATCACTGGACGCGGTCTGGCCGAGGATCTCGAGCGCAACAGAAAGGCCGCCGACAAGCTCGATGCAGCCGTCAAGGAGATGTTCAAGTCATGAAACATGCGATGGGCCTGTTCGCCGGCGTCCTGATCGCCGTTTTCGCGGGCTACGGGATCTCGGGCTATGCCGACACATATCTTTTGTCCTATGGAGCCATCGCCATCATGTCGTCCCTCATTGCGGGAACGTTTTTGTGGCTGTGGCGGATGCGGGCCACGCCGCTTGCGCTCGGCATGGCGTTCAGCTGGACGGGCAGCGCGTTCGTCATTGGCTGGTGGTGGATCTACACTCTGCTAGGACGGCCGATCGGCATGTTGGAGCATCCCGTGCTCTTCGTCTTCGTCTCATTCTATATCGCCGGCGCAATCATGCATCTCGCCGTCATCCAGCGCTCGTTCAATCTGCCGCAATTCTTCTTCGTGATCCCCGCCTCTGCGGCGGTCGCGTTGTCGGCTCTGGCGGTCATCGCGTTCTAGGCCTGCGCGGCATGGGCGCACATCGGCGTGCGTCCCATTGGCGTTGACGCATGTTGCGATTATGATCGCAGCATGGTCATCGAATTCGGGCACTTCGCTCTCATACTCGGTCTTATTCTGGCCGTCGTTCAAACAGTCCTGCCGCTCGCCGGCGCGTCGCGTGGGTGGCGTGGCTGGATGGCGGCAGGCGAGCCCGCCGCGACGGCGCAGTTCTTCGTCCTGCTCCTGTCCTTCGCGGCGCTGACATACGGCTTCGTCACGTCCGACTTCTCCCTCCGCCTGGTGACGGCGAATTCGCACACCGCGAAGCCGATGCTCTACAAGATCAGCGGCGTCTGGGGGAACCACGAGGGCTCGATGCTGCTCTGGTGCCTCATTCTGGCGTTTTACGGGGCCCTCGCGGCCTGGTTCGGCGGCAATCTCAGTCCGACGCTGCGTGCGCGGGTCCTTGGCGTGCAAGGTGCGATAAGCGTCGCCTTCCTGGCGTTCCTCATCTTCACATCGAACCCCTTCACCCGCATCGATATGCCGCCGATGAACGGGGGGGATCTCAATCCGCTTCTGCAGGATCCGGGCCTCGCGTTCCATCCCCCCTTCCTCTACTTGGGCTATGTCGGCCTCTCCATGACCTTCTCCTTCGCCGTCGCTGCGCTGATCGAGGGGCGGGTCGATGCAGCTTGGGGGCGGTGGGTCCGGCCCTGGACCCTGGCGGCCTGGATGTTTCTTACCGTGGGGATCGCACTCGGGTCCTGGTGGGCCTATTACGAACTCGGCTGGGGCGGGTTCTGGTTCTGGGATCCGGTCGAGAACGCGTCCTTCATGCCTTGGCTGATCTCCGCCGCGCTCCTGCATTCGGCCGCCGTGGTGGAAAAACGGGAATCGCTCAAGAGCTGGACGATACTGCTCGCGATCCTGGCCTTCGGCTTCTCGCTCATCGGCGCGTTCATCGTCCGCTCCGGCGTCCTGACGAGCGTCCACGCCTTCGCGAACGACCCCGAGCGAGGGGTCTTCCTGCTTCTCATAACCGGCCTCTTCATGGGTGGCGCGCTCACGCTCTACGCCCTGCGCGCGGCATCGCTCCAGGCGAAGGGCGTCTTCTCCATCGCGAGCCGGGAATCGGCGCTCGTTGCCAACAACGTGCTTCTGTCCGTGGCCTGCTTCGTCGTGTTCATCGGCACGGTCTGGCCGCTCGTGTCCGAGATGATCTGGGACCGCAAGCTCTCCGTCGGCGCACCGTTCTTCGACGCGGCGTTCACGCCGTTCATGGTCGCGCTGGCCGCGATCCTTCCCATCGGTGCGCTGATGCCATGGAAGCGGGCGAGAATGGGGCGGGTGATGGCGCCTTTGAAGGGCGCGCTCGCGCTCTCGATCGCGATGGGCGCACTCGTCTGGGTCGTCCAGACCGGCGGTTCGATGCTTGCCCCCCTGGGCGCGGTCCTCGCATCCTGGCTCGTTCTCGGCACTCTCATCGACCTTGCGACCCGTGCGGGTCGTGGTGATCTCGCGGGCCGGGCGCGGCGATTGCGCAACCTGCCGCGCGCCGATTGGGGCAAATCGGTCGCCCATGCGGGATTCGGCGTGACGCTTTTCGGGGTCTGCGCGCTGACGGCGTGGCAGGTCGAGGACATTCGCACCGCGCGTGTCGGAGAGACCTTCGAGGTCGGCACCTATGCCGTCACGCTCGCGGATGTAGATCAGGGGCGCGGCCCGAACTACGAGACCACGATGGCGGTGATGCGCGTGACCCGTGGCGGAAAGGAAGTCGCGGTGCTGCATCCCGAGAAGCGGTTCTACCCGGTCGCCCGGATGCCCACGACGGAGGCCGCGATCGACAACGGGTTCCTGCGCGATCTCTATCTCGTCATCGGAGATCCACAGCCCGATGGCGGTTGGGTGGTCCGCACCTACATCAAACCCTTCGCGAACTGGATCTGGGCGGGCTGCATCATCATGGCGCTGGGCGGCACGCTGAGCCTCACGGATCGCCGCCACCGCGTCGCGGCCGGAGCGGCGCGAAGCCCGCGGGGGGCGGTCCCCGCGGAATGAGGCGCATTGCTGCGACATTCGCCCTGACGCTTGCCCTCGCTGCGCCCGCGCTGGCGGTGCAGCCCGACGAGATGCTCGACGATCCCGCACTCGAGGCACGGGCGCGGGACATTTCGCAGAACCTCCGCTGCCTCGTCTGTCGAAACGAGAACATCGACGAATCGAATGCCGACCTCGCCCGCGACCTTCGCCTTGCCGTGCGCGAACGTCTCATGGCGGGCGACAGCAATGCGGAGGCGGTCGAGTACCTCGTGGATCGCTACGGCGAGTATGTCCTGCTGTCGCCGCGCGCCGACGGGAGCAACCTGATCCTCTGGCTCGCCGGGCCCGCCATGCTCCTCGCGGGGATTGGGGTCGCGGTAATCCATATCCGTCGCAGCCGGCGCACGGCGGAGCCCGAACCCCTCGACGAAGACGAAAAGGCGCGGCTGTCGCAGCTTTTGCGAGAGTGATCCCGCGTCAGGCTTCCCTCCGCGGCATCCGGCGATAACCTGCAGAGGGAGGACAGGCCGATGGCATACGAGACGATCGAGCTGACGCGGGAAGATGCGGTCGCGATCCTCACCCTGAAACGTCCGGACAAGCGCAACGCGCTCACCACGCGGATGCGGGCGGAACTCACCCATGCCTTGCGAAAATCCGCCACCGAGGCGCGGGTGATCGTCCTTACCGGGGCGGGGGATGCCTTCTGTTCGGGGCAGGATCTGGGCGATGGGGCCAATCTCGCGGACATGGACCTCGAACGTGTCCTGCGTGACGAATACATGCCGATGCTGAACGCGATCCATGAATGCCCCGTCCCGACGATCGCTGCCGTGAACGGAGCGGCGGCCGGAGCGGGGGCAAACCTCGCGCTTGCCTGCGACGTGGTCATCGCGAGCGAGGCGGCGAGCTTTCTGCAGGCCTTTACCCGGATCGGCCTCATCCCGGATGCGGGCGGAACCTACTGGTTGCCGCGCCAGATCGGTTTCGCACGCGCGATGGGGGCGGCCCTGTTCGCCGAGCCCGTTCCGGCCCGGCGGGCTGCCGAATGGGGGATGATCTGGGAGGCGGTTCCGGAGGAGGCTTTCGATACCCACTGGCGGGAGCGGGCGCGCGCCCTCGCCGCCGGCCCCTCCGCCGCGTATGCCCATCTCAAGCGCGCGGTCCGCGGCAGCTTCGACCGGAGCCTCGAGGCGCAACTCCAGATCGAGGCGGAGTTGCAGGGCCTCTGCGGCAAGACACGGGATTTTCAGGAAGGCGTCATGGCCTTCCTCGAGAAGCGGCCGCCGCGCTACGAAGGACGCTGAGGCGTCACGCGGTCTCCGTGACGTCCACCACCTGTTCCTGCAGGGTGACGAACCCGTAGCTCGTCAGGAAGGCGATGTCGGCCGCGTCCCGCCCGACGCCGATGATCGCGAGCCGGTCGGGCGCCGACATCCCGGACGGATCGACGAGGCGCCAGCCGCCGTCGAGCCAGACTTCGACCACCGCGTGGAAATCCATCGGTGTCACTTCGGGTCCGTAGGCGCTCACCATCCGCGCGGGGATCGCGGAGGCGCGCGCGAGACTGATCAGGAGATGCGCATAGTCGCGGCAGATCCCGCGCCGCTGCACGAAGGTATCGAGTGCCGTTGTCCCCGCATGGCTCGATCCCGGTACGTAGGACAGGCAATCCTCGATCCAGTCGGACATCGCCTTGATGCAGGCCCCGCCCGACAGGGAGCCGAACTCCGCCCCGACGAAGGACTGGAACTCGTCGGACGGGCAGTATCGCGATGCCATGAGGTAGCGGACCGCCTCGTGGGGAAGCTTGTGCACGGGATCCTGTGCCATCGTCGTGATGTCCTCCCGGCGTCGCGAGACCTCGACCTCGGCGGTGTAGGTGCAGTTGAGACGCTCTGCGCTTCTGAGCCAGACCCGTGTTCCGATCCCGTCCTCCGCCGAGATCCGGGAGAAGTGCTCCGTCACCCCGGGGTCGAAGCGGGCATTGCGCACCGCCTGATGCGGCATTTCCGCGGCCTCCACCTGCACGAGAAGGTCGGCGATGCCGTCTATCGTGTAGTCGAGGACCGAGCGGATGGAGATCTTCATGTAGGTGACCTTTCTATGGATTTGCGAAGAGCCTCTGTGCGCAGGCCGAGAGACGGGCGCGGACCTGCAGTGTCGCCGACCACGTTATAGGCCGAAGCAAATGTTAACACCCGAAAGGACTCGTTTCATGACCGAGCAAGATCAGCTCTTCTCGCCCGTGCGGATGGGGGACCTGGACCTTCCGAACAGGGTTCTGATGGCACCTCTCACGCGGAACCGGGCTCATTGCGACGGCACGCCCGCCGACATGGCGCAAATCTACTACAGCCAGCGCGCGACGGCCGGTCTCATCATCTCCGAGGCGACGCAGGTCGATCCGATGGGCAAGGGCTATCTCGACACGCCCGGGATCCACGATCCCTCCCACGTCGCGGCATGGCGCAAGATCACCGATGCCGTTCATGCCAAGGGCGGTCGAATCTTCCTGCAGCTCTGGCATGTCGGCCGGATCAGCCACGTCTCGCTCCTGCCCGATGGATCGAAGCCGCTGGCTCCGTCCGCGGTGCGCGCCGAGACGCAGACATTCACGGAGAACGGGTTCGAGGATTGCTCCGAGCCCGAGGCGATGACGCTGGACCAGATCCACGCCGTCGTCGAGCAGTTCCGCCGCGGGGCGGAGATGGCGCAGGAGGCGGGATTCGACGGCGTCGAGATCCATGCCGCGAACGGCTATCTTCTCGACCAGTTCCTGCAGGACAAGACCAACCGGCGCGACGACGCCTATGGCGGTGACGTGGCGAACCGGATGCGTCTGGTCTCGGAGATCATCGACGCGGTGGCGACCGTCCTGCCGCGCGGGCGCATCGGCATCCGCCTTTCCCCGCTCGGCCAGGCCAACGATATCGGCGACAGCGACCCGGAAACCCTCTTCACCCAGGTCTACGAGATGGTGAGCGGCAAGAACCTCGCCTATCTCCACGTCATGGAACAGTTTCCGGGCGCGGAGAACGACAGCGATGCGCACGGCATGATCGAGAGATTGCGGAGCCATTACGAGGGCTTCGTCATCTCCAACGGCGGCTATGACGGCGAAGCGGCTCGCAGCGTCATCGGATCGGGCCATGCCGACGCGGTGGCGTTCGGACGGCCCTTCATCGCCAATCCCGACCTGCCGGAGCGCCTTCGCGTCGGTGCAAAGCTGAACGAGGGTGATCAGGACACATTCTATGGCGGCGATGCCGAGGGGTATACGGATTATCCCTTCCTCGAGGAACGGGAGACCGTCTGAACGAAGAAGGCCCGCCGAATTGGCGGGCCTTTTGATTCTGCGCTGATCTGCGGTTCAGCGATTCTCGACGTTGACGTAGTCGCGCTCCGTCTCCCCGAGATAGAGCTGGCGCGGGCGGCCGATCTTCAGCTGCGGATCGCTGATCTGTTCCTTCCACTGCGAGATCCAGCCCACCGTCCGCGCCACGGCGAAGATCGGCGTGAACATCGCCTGCGGGAATCCCATCGCGTCGAGGATGATCCCGGAATAGAAATCGACGTTCGGGAACAGCTTCTTGTCGCGGAAGTAATCGTCCTCCAGCGCGATGCGCTCGAGCTCCTTGGCGGTCTGGAGCGTCGGGTTGTCCTCGATCCCCAGAAGCTCGAGAACCTCGTCGGCCGATTGCTTCATCACCGTCGCACGCGGGTCGTGGTTCTTGTAGACGCGGTGCCCGAAGCCCATCAAACGGAACGGGTCGTCCTTGTCCTTCGCACGCGCGATGTATTCCGGGATCTTGTCGGGCGTGCCGATCTCCCGCAGCATCTCGAGACAGGCCTGGTTCGCGCCGCCATGCGCGGGCCCCCAGAGACAGGCGATGCCCGCCGCGATGCACGCGAAGGGATTGGCGCCCGAGGAGGAGGCCAGCCGCACGGTCGAGGTCGAGGCGTTCTGCTCGTGATCGGCGTGGAGCGTGAAGATTCGGTCCATCGCCCGGCTCAGGATCGGGTTCACCACGTAATCCTCCGCAGGAACGGAGAAGCACATCCGGAGGAAGTTCGACGCATAGTCGAGATCGTTGCGCGGATACACGAAGGGCTGGCCGACTGAGTACTTGTAGGCCCAGGCCGCAATCGTCGGCATTTTCGCGATCAGGCGGATCGACGCGACCTCGCGCTGCCAGGGATCGGAGATGTCGGTCGAATCGTGGTAGAAGGCAGACATCGCGCCGACGACGCCGACCATGACGGCCATCGGGTGCGCATCGCGGCGGAAGCCGCGGAAGAAGTTCATCATCTGCTCGTGGAGCATCGTGTGCTGCGTCACGCGATGTTCGAAATCCTCGAGCTGCGCCGCATTCGGCAACTCGCCGTAAAGCAGAAGATAGCAGACTTCGAGGAAGTGGGATTTGGAGGCGAGCTGCTCGATCGGATAGCCGCGGTGCAGCAACACGCCCTCGTTCCCGTCGATGAAGGTGATCGTGCTGTCGCAGGCCGCGGTCGAGGTGAACCCCGGATCGTAGGTGAAGACGTCACCCTGCGCATAGAGCTTGCGGATGTCGATGACATCGGGACCGGCCGTGGGCGAATGGATCGGCAGTTCGATCTGCTTGTCGCCATAGCTCAGCGTCGCAACCTGCGGAGGTTTCTGGTCGTCGGCCATACTTAGTTTCCCCTTGCTTTCGGGAGCGTCGGCCACGGGCCGACCTCGATCAGAATGTCGCGTCGCGGATATCGGTTCCGGATGACGCTGCATCGCGAAGACGGGCGAGGGTCTCCTCTCGTCCCAGCACGACCATCATGTCGAACACACTCGGTGTCGCCGTACGCCCGGCGAGGGCGGACCTGAGGGGCGAAGCGATCTTGCCGAGCCCCACATCCTTCTTCGTGGCGAACGCGGTCGCTGCCGTTTCCAGTTCCGTCCTCTGCCAATTAACATTTTGCAGGTGCGGCGTCAAACCCCTGACCAGCGATCGACCCTCGTCATCGAGCGCCTTGGCGGCCTTCTCGTCGGGGTTGATCGGACGCTGCGCAAGCGCGAAGGCGGACTTGTCGAGGAGGTCGGGATAGGTCTTGGCCCGCTCCCGCGCGAGCGGCAATGCGCGCTCGAGAATGCTCGACGTTTCCGCATTGAAAGGCGGTTCGCCGGACGCCTCCCGCCAGGCGGCGAGACCGGAGAGAAGGGCGGGCGTTTCCATCGCGGCGATATGCTGGCCGGACAAGTTGGCGAGCTTCTTGAAGTCGAGCCGTGCCGGCGCGCGGCCGATCCCGGTCAGATCGAACCAGCCGAGCGCGTCTTCGGTCGAGAAGAACTCGTCGTCGCCATGGCTCCAGCCGAGCCGGGCGAGATAGTTCCGCATAGCCGGCGCCGGATAGCCCATCGCCACGTAATCCTCGACGCCGAGCGCGCCGTGTCGTTTGGAGAGCTTCTTGCCGTCCTCGCCGTGGATGAGCGGGATATGCGCCCAGACCGGCTCCTCCCATCCCATCGCGCGGTAGACGAGAAGCTGGCGGGCGGCGTTGTTAAGGTGGTCGTCGCCCCGGATCACGTGGGTTACGCCCATGTCGTGGTCGTCGACCACGACCGCGAGCATGTAGACGGGCGTTCCGTCGGAGCGCAGCACCACCATGTCGTCGAGCTGGTCGTTGCGGATCGTCACGTCGCCCTGCACGGCGTCGCGGATCACCGTTTCGCCCTCTAGGGGGGCCTTCACGCGGATCACGAATGGCGCGTCGGGATGGGTTTCCGGGTCGGCGTCGCGCCACGGCGAGCGGTAGAGCGTGGAGCGCCCCTCCGCCTTCGCGGCGTCGCGGAAGGCCTGGATCTCCTCCTGCGTGGCGAAGCACTTGTAGGCGGTACCGGCTGCCAGCATCTCGTGGGCGATCTCGGCATGGCGCGGCGCCTGCGCCGCCTGACTCACCGCGTCCCCGTCCCAGTCGAGGCCGAGCCAGGAAAGCCCCTTCAGGATCGCCGCCGTCGCCTCGGGCGAGGAACGCGCGCGGTCGGTATCCTCGATCCTGAGCAGGAAGCGTCCGCCGCGTCCGCGGGCGTAAAGCCAGTTGAAGAGCGCCGTGCGCGCGCCGCCGATATGCAGGAACCCCGTGGGCGACGGCGCGAAGCGGGTCACGACGGGCCTCGGATCGGCGGTCGGATCGGCGTTTACCATTCGGAAACCATACCTGGTGGATGCTCAGCGCGGTCTAAGCAATCGATGCGGGGAGAACAAGTGTGCGGGACGCGGCCGTCGCCCGGCTGAGCGTTTGGCTCGCCCTCGACGCGCAGCGGGGCGCGCTCATGCCGTGGATCCCGGTCTGCCTCGCGATCGGCATCGGGCTCTACTTTTCGTTGCCGACGGAGCCGTCGGCAGGCGTCTGGTGGGCGCTCGGCCTCGCCACGGCGGCCGGGATCGCGGGCGCGATCGCGGGGCTCTGGCGCTGGCCGCCCTATCTCGCTCTCCTCCTCGTCATGATCGGCCTGGGCCTCGCGGGTATCCGCAACGCGAGCGTTTCCGCCCCGGTGCTCGGCTGGCGCTATTACGGCCCGGTGGAAGGGCGGGTGATCGAGATCGACCGCTCCTCGTCGGAGATGCCGCGCCTCACGCTCGACCGGGTCGTGCTCGAACGTACCCCGCCCTCCGAGACGCCAGAGCGGGTGCGCGTCTCGCTTCACGGCGACCAGAGCTGGCTCGACCCGAAACCGGGGATGACGATCCTCGTGACCGCTTTTCTCGGTCCCCCCGAAGGCCCAGTGGAGCCCGGCGGCTTCGACTTCCAGCGCATGGCCTGGTTCGAGCGGTTGGGGGCCGTGGGCTATGCCCGGACGCCTGCGCTCCTCCTCGAGCCCGCCGGCGCGGCGCTGCCCGTGGAACGGATGCGGATGGCGATCTCGGCTTACGTGCAGGAGATCCTGCCCGGAGAGCCCGGCGCCTTCGCGGCGGCGATCACCACGGGCGACCGCTCCGGAATGGGGCAGGAGACGATCGAGGCCCTGCGCATCTCGAATCTCGCGCATCTCCTGGCGATCTCCGGCCTCCATATGGGTCTTCTGACGGGTTTCGTCTTCATGGCGCTGCGGGGCGGGCTGTCGCTCGTGCCTGCGCTCGCGCTGAACCGGCCGATCAAGTCCTATGCCGCGGCGGGCGCGCTCTGCGCGGGGGCCTTCTACCTCTCCCTGTCGGGTGGATCGGTCGCGACGCAGCGCGCCTTCATCATGGCCGCCGTCGTGCTCGGGGCGGTGATCCTGAACCGCCGCGCCCTCACGCTCCGCGCGGTCGCCGTCGCGGCGATCGTCGTTCTCGTCCTGAGACCCGAGGCCCTGACCGGGCCGGGGTTCCAGATGTCCTTCGCCGCGACCGTAGCACTCGTGGCGGTCTTTCGCGCAATGCGCCACCAGGGTCCGCGGCGCCTGCCGAACTGGACGCGACCCGCGCTCTCCGTCGTGATCTCTTCGGCCGTGGCCGGTGCCGCGACCGCGCCCTTCGCAGCCGCGCATTTCAACCAGATCGGACAATACGGCCTTCTTGCCAACGTCATCTCCGTCCCGCTCATGGGTCTCGTCGTGATGCCTGCCGCGGTGGTGAGCGCGCTGCTGGCGCCGTTCGGGCTCGCCTGGGTGGGTCTCGAGATCATGGCGCCCGCGATCCGGTGGATCCTCGGCGTCGCGGAGTTCGTCTCCGGCCTCGACGGGGCGCTCACGAGGGTGCCATCGCCGGGGGCCTCTGTCCTGCCCCTGATCGCGCTCGGTGCGATCTTTGTGATCCTGTGGCAGGGGCGGGGGCGTCTCGTCGGCATCGCGCCTGTGGCATTGGCCTTCGGGCTCTGGGCCGGGGTCGAGCGGCCCGACATCCTGATCGCGCCGTCGGGAGGGCTCATCGGCGTGATGGGGCCCGATGGCCGCGCGCTGAGCAAGTCGCGGGGCGACGGCTTTGCCGCGACGGCCTGGCTCGAGAATGACGGCGACGATCCGGTCCAGGAACGCGCGGCCGAACGTCCGGGCCTCGACGGACCGACGGGCGAGAAGTTCACCCGGATCGGCGATCTCGAGGTGATCGTCCTCTCGGGGCGGGGGGTCGCCGAACGCGCAAGGGCCGCCTGCACCCACGGGCGGGTCGTCGTCGTGCGGGAGGGCTGGGCGGATGCGGACTGCACGCTTCTCGACGAAGACAGCCTGTCGCGGACCGGAGCGCTCGCGCTCTACGATCGTACGTCCGGCGTATCGGTCGTGACGGCGCGGGAGGTGGCGGGCGACCGGCCCTGGAACGCCCATCTGCCCCGCCGCCGCGAAGCGCCCGACTTGCGCGGTCCACGAACTCTGGCCAGCCGATGGAAAGGCGTACGGGAGGTGCGGAGTTTTTCTCCCTGACAAATCTCAACGGTCGAGGTTCAGGACACGATCCGTTCGATATGGGGTGCTGATGGACGGACCGACGATGCATTGGCACGGACCGATAGATTGGATTCTGCCCATTGCGAAAATGAAAAGTTCCGTGATCGGCCTTCCGACATGGACGACGCACAGTTGCAAACCCGGTTATTCGCCGAAGCGGACCGGATGACGTCGACCGTTCAACGGTCCCTGCGAACCAAATAAGTTACATGAATTCCCAAGAAACTTTGAGCCCGGCTGACATATGCCTTCCGCTAGGCGACGCTACCCGGCGCACGAGGCTGCACAGCGCCGTATCCTTGGTTCGACCCGGGATTTGCCTGACCATCGCTGCTTCCAAGCTCCGGACGGGCTGGTCCGCGCGTGGTCCCTAACCGATTTCAGTAGGTTCGGATGAGCCCGACCAACCGGCCCTGCACGTCGACCTGGTCGTCGCGATAGATCCGCGTCTCGTAATCCGGGTTCGCCGCCTCGAGCGCGATGGACCCCGCATGGCGGCGGAACCGCTTCAGCGTGGCCTCGCTCCCCTCGACGAGCGCCACGACGATGTCGCCGTTATCGGCCGCGGAGGTTTCCCGGATGACGACCATGTCGCCGTCGTTGATCCCTGCGTCGATCATCGAATCGCCGCGAACCTCCAGCGCGTAATGGTGGCCCGCAGCCGCGAGCATCGCGCCCGGAACCGCGAGACTGGACGAGGCGTCGGAAATCGCCTCGATCGGGACACCGGCGGCGATGCGGCCCATCAGGGGCACGTGGCGCACGTCGCCGTCGCTGCGACCCGGCGCGGTCGCGGCATCGTCCTGACGCGCCGAGGCGGCGGCCGATGTCTCCATCAGTTCCGGCAGCTTAACGATCTCGATGGCGCGGGCGCGATGGGCAAGGCGGCGGATGAACCCGCGTTCTTCCAGCGCGGTGATGAGGCGGTGGATGCCCGACTTGGAGCGCAGATCCAGGGCCTCCTTCATCTCGTCGAAGGAGGGGGGGACGCCGTCACGCTGAACGCGCTTGTTGATGAAGTTCAGCAATTGCAATTGCTTGCGCGTCAGCATCTTTTCCGGCCCTTATCCGCAGGATCTCTTTGTTCGTTCTTGGTTCTATCCACGTTCCTGTTTTGTGTCAACCAGATAGGCCGAGGGGAACGATCTCCACGAGCTCTCCCGCCTCCCGGGGCGGATCGTTCGGAGGACGGACGACGAGCGCGTCCGCGGCGGAGAGAACGGAGAGCAGCGCGCTGTCCTGCGACGTCGCGATCCTGGCGCCGTCGGGGCCGAGTTCCGCACGCATGTAATGCTCGCGGTCCCCGTTCGCGCCGATGCCTTCGGCCAACGGAACTTTCCGTCGCGGCGCGGCGTGTTCGCCGAGGCCCAGCATCACGCGCAGGGCGGGCAGGAGGAAGACGTGCCCGCAGACCATCGAGGAGACCGGATTGCCGGGCAGGCCGATCATCGGCATCCCGTCGAGGCGGCCCGCCATGAGCGGCTTTCCCGGCCGCATCGCGACCTTGTAGAACGCCCGCTCCATCCCGCGTCCCTCGGCCACGGCGCCGACGATGTCGTGCGCCCCCACCGACGCGCCGCCGATCGTGACGACGAGATCGGCGCCCTGCGCGAGATCGATGGCGGTGGCAAGCGATGCCTCCGTGTCGCGGGCGATGGGCAGGAGGCGCGCCGTGCCGCCAGCGGCGTCGACGAGCGCGGCGAGCCCGAGATTGTTCGACGCCACGATCTGGTCGGGCCCCGGAACCTCTCCGGGCATGACGAGCTCGTCGCCCGTCGCGATCAGGGCCACGACGGGCCGGCGGATGACGGGGATTTCGGCATGTCCCATCGCGGCCAGGAGCGCCACGTCCTCCGGGCGCAACCGTCGCGCGGGCGCGAAGCTGTCGGTGCGCGTGAAGTCGAGACCGGCGGGACGCACGTTCGTGCCGGTCCCGACATTGCCGCCGATCGTGATCGTGTCCCCGTCGCGCGTGACATCCTCCTGAATGACCACCCGCGTGGCGCCCTCGGGGACCGGCGCGCCGGTGAAGATCCGCACCGCCTCCTCGGGTCCCACGGGGCCGTCGTGGCGGCGTCCGGCCGCCGAGGTGCCGATAACGCGGAACCGCGCCCCCGGCTCCGGATCGCCCGCGATCGCGTATCCGTCCATCGCGGAGGCTGGGAAGGGTGGCTGGTCGCGCAGAGGCGATATCGGGCGGGCGAGAACGCGGCCGGCCGCCCGGCGGATCGGCACCCGTTCGGCGTCGAGCGGCGCGAGCAGCGCGAAGATCCGCGCGAGCGCCTCGTCGGTGGAGATCACCGCGGCGCCTCGTAACGCCCGGATTTCCCACCCTCCTTGGACAGCAGGCGGATGCCGCCGATCTCCATGTCCTTCTGCACCGCCTTGACCATGTCGTAGATCGTGAGACAGGCCGTGGACACGGCGGTCAGGGCCTCCATCTCCACGCCCGTCTGTCCGCTCGTCTTGACGATCGCCTCCACGCGGATGCCGGGCAGGCTCGCGTCGGGGGCGAGATCGAGCGCCACCTTCGTCACCGGCAGCGGATGGCAGAGCGGGATGAGATCGGCGGTCCGCTTCGCCCCCATGATCCCGGCGAGCCGCGCCACGCCCAGCACGTCGCCCTTTTTCGCCCGGCCCTCGGTCACGAGGGCGAGCGTCTCGGGCGCCATCCGGACCCAGCCCTCGGCGCGGGCCTGCCGCGCGGTCGTGGCCTTCTCCGAGACGTCGACCATGTGGGCATGGCCTTCGGCATCGAAATGGGTGAGCGGCATCAGCGCAGGCCGGACGTATGCGGATCGGCGAGCAGGCGGCGCGTGGCGGCCGTCACGTCGTCCTCCCGCATCAAGGCCTCGCCCACGAGGAAGGCGCGCGCCCCGTAACGCGCGAGTTCCGCCAGGTCTTCGGGCGTGGAGAGGCCGGATTCCGCGACGATGACGCGGTCGGCACCCACCCGCCGCGACAGACGCTTCGTCGTCTCGAGCGAGGTCTCGAATGTATGCAGGTCGCGGTTGTTGATGCCCACGAGACGGGAGGAGAGGCGCATGGCACGGTCGAGCTCCGCCTCGTCGTGGATCTCGATCAGCACGTCCATCCGCCAGTCCCGCGCGGCGGCCTCGATCTCCGCGGCGCGGACGTCGTCGACGGCGGCCATGATGACGAGGATGCAATCGGCACCGATGCTGCGCGCCTCCGCCACCTGCCAGGGATCGTAGATGAAATCCTTGCGCAGGACCGGCAATCCGGTCGCCGCCCGCGCCGCCACGAGGAAATCCTCGTGCCCCTGGAAGGACGGCGCGTCGGTCAGCACCGAAAGACAGGCGGCGCCGCCCTCCTCGTAGGCGGCGGCGAGCGCGGCGGGATCGAAATCCTCGCGGATGAGCCCCTTCGACGGGCTCGCCTTCTTCACCTCCGCAATCAGGCCGTAGCCCTCGTAGGTGGCGGCGACGAGCCGGTCGGCGAAAGGCCGGACCGGGGGCGCGTCGCGTGCGGCATTCTCGATCTGAGATTGCGACATCTGCGACTTCCGCGTGGCGATCTCCTCGAGCTTGTAATCCTTGATGCGGTCGAGGATCGTCGGCATTCAGTCCTCCAGAGTGACGAGCGCGTGACGTTTTCGCCCCGCGCTGAGCTTGACGGGTGAGGCGAGGGCGCCCGTATCGAGCATCAGGCCCGCATCGGTCAGCGGCGCGTCGTCGATCCGCGCGCCCCCCTCCGCGATCAGGCGCCGCGCCTCCTTGCCGGACTTGGCGAGACCCGCGCGCACGATGAGCTGCACGATCGACACGCCGTCCGCCGCCTCGGCACGGGGCAGGGCGAGCGTCGGCAGGTCGTCTCCGACGCCACCGCGCTCGAAGACCTCGCGCGCCGTGGCCTCCGCGGCCTCCGCCGCCTCGCGGCCATGACAGAGCGTGGTGACCTCGCCCGCGAGCACGACCTTGGCCTCATTGATCTCCGCGCCGCCAAGGCTGCCCAGCCGGTCGCATTCCTCGACGGGCAATTCGGTGTAGAGCTTGGCGAAGCGGCCGACATCCGCATCGGTCGTGTTACGCCAGAACTGCCAGAACTCGTAGGGCGAGAGCATGTCCGCGTTGAGCCAGACGGCGCCGGACTGGCTCTTGCCCATCTTGCGCCCGTCGGACGTGGTCAGGAGCGGCGAGGTCAGCCCGAAGAGTTCCGCCCCGTCGGTGCGACGGGCGAGATCGGTGCCGTTGACGATGTTGCCCCACTGGTCGGAGCCGCCCATCTGCAGCCGACAGCCGTGCCGGCGGTTGAGCTCCACGAAATCGTAGGCCTGCAGGATCATGTAGTTGAACTCGAGGAAGGACAGCGATTGCTCCCGGTCGAGGCGCGACTTCACGCTCTCGAAGGACAGCATCCGGTTGACGGAGAAGTGCCGCCCCACATCGCGCAGGAACTCGAGGTAGTTGAGCCCGTCGAGCCACTCGGCGTTGTCGAGCATCAGCGCGTCCGTGGGACCCTCGCCGTAGCGGAGGTACTTCGCGAAGACGCCCTTCATGCCGGCGATGTTCTCGGCGATCTGCTCGGGCCCGAGGAGCGGGCGTTCGTCGGCGCGGAAGGACGGATCGCCCACCTTCGTCGTGCCGCCGCCCATGAGCGTGATCGGCTTGCCGCCGGTCTTCTGCAGCCAGCGCAGCATCATCACGTTCAGCAGGTGGCCGACATGAAGCGACTTCGCCGTCGCGTCGTATCCGATATAGGTGGGAACGACGCCTTCCGAGAGCGCCGCGTCGAGGCCCGCGTAATCGGTGCAGTCGGCGACGAAGCCGCGTTCGATCATCACCGCGAGGAAATCGGATTTGGGCTGGAAGGTCATCGGGTGCGCGTCCATGCTCGGAATGAGGTTTTGCTATACCGGCGCCGCCACTGGAGGGAAACCCATGTTCCTTGACGCGCTGAAATCGGGACCCGTCCGGGCGCTCGGCACGATGTCGGGCACGTCGCTCGACGGGGTGGACGCGGCGTTCGTCGTGACCGACGGGGCGGCGATCTTCGGCTTCGGCGGCCATGCCTACCGGCCCTACGAGGCGGAGGAGCGCGCGATCCTCCACGCGGCCCTTGGTCGATGGGAGGGTCTCGCCGCCGCCGCGGAGATCGTGGAGCGGGCGCATCTGGAGATCCTGAGCGGGATGACCGGGGCCGATCTCGTGGGCTTCCACGGCCAAACGACGGCGCACGATCCGGGCGGACGCGGCACCTGCCAGATCGGCGACGGCCGGCGCCTCGCGCACGCGCTCGACTGCCCCGTCGCGTGGGATTTCCGCAGCGCCGACGTCGCGGCGGGCGGGCAGGGGGCGCCGCTCGCGCCCTTCTTCCACCATGCCTGCGCCCGCTACGTGGGGGCCGACGCGCCCCTGGCCTTTCTCAACCTCGGCGGCGTCGGCAACATCTCCTGGGTCGACCCACGGGTCGCCTCGCCCGCTGCGCCGGATGCCTGCGCGGCCTTCGACACGGGGCCCGCGAACGCGCCCCTGAACGACCTGATGCGGCAGCGGCGGGGCCGCGACCTCGATGCGGGTGGTGCGCTCGCCGCCGAGGGCCGCGCGGACGACGAGGTGCTCTCCCGCCTCGCGCGGTCGAACTTCTTCGGGCGGCTGCCGCCGAAATCGCTCGATCGCGACGAGTTCGCCTGGCTCGGCGGCGCGGTCGCGGATCTGTCCGACGCGGACGCGGCCGCCACGCTGACCGAAGCCGTGGCGCTGTCGGTGGCGCTGGGGATGGACCACCTGCCGACGCCGCCCGAGCGGATCCTTGTCACCGGGGGCGGGCGGCACAACCCGGTGATGATGGCGGCGCTCGCGCGGCGTCTCGACTGTCCCGTCGCCGCCGTGGAGGCGGTGGGGCTCGACGGCGACATGCTCGAGGCGCAGGCCTTCGCCTATCTCGCGGTGCGGGTGGCCCGAGGCTGGCCGATCTCCGCGCCGGCCACGACCGGCGTTCCCGTGCCCACGGGCGGGGGGCTCCTCTCCTGGCCCGGCGACGCGCTGGAGATGGCGCGCCGCGCGCGCTCGGGCTGAACGGCCTGTCCCGCCGGCCTCGGACGGCGATTTCCGCTCGCAAAGGCACGGGCGCTCTGCTAGGAGGGCGCGAATTTTCCGGGCGGGTCCAGTGACGCGCCCGGTCATGCGGGTGTGGCGGAACTGGTAGACGCACTTGGTTTAGGTCCAAGCGCCGCGAGGCGTGGGGGTTCGAGTCCCTTCACCCGCACCACGGAGATGATGAGAAGGATCACGGCACAATGCAGGTCAACGAGACCCTGAACGACGGCCTCAAGCGCAGCTACCACATCACCGTCACCGCGGCGGAGCTCGACGCGAAGGTGGACGAGAAGCTCGCGGAGGCGCAGCCCGGGGTCGAGATGAAGGGCTTCCGCAAGGGCAAGGTGCCGATGGCGCTCCTGAAGAAACAATTCGGCCAGCGCCTGATGGGCGAGGCGATGCAGGAAGCCGTTGACGGCGCGATGACCGATCATTTCGAGAAGACCGGCGACCGCCCCGCGATGCAGCCCGACGTGAAGATGGCCAACGAGGACTGGAAGCCCGGCCAGGATGTCGAGGTCGACCTGTCCTACGAGGCGCTTCCCGACGTGCCGGAGTTCGACGCCAAGGAGATCAAGCTCGAGAAGCTGGTCGTCACCGCCGATGACGCGGCCGTCGACGAGGCGCTCGAAGGGCTCGCCAAGAACGCGCAGAGCTTCGACACGAAGGAGGGCGCGGCCGAGGAGGGCGACCAGGTCGTCATCGACTTCAAGGGCTCCATCGACGGCGAGGAATTCGAGGGCGGCGCGGCCGACGATTATCCGCTGGTGCTCGGCTCCTCCTCCTTCATTCCGGGCTTCGAAGAGCAGCTGACCGGCGTGACCGCGGGCGAGGAAAAGGACGTGAACGTCTCCTTCCCAGCGGAATACCAGGCGCCGCATCTCGCGGGCAAAGACGCGGTCTTCGCCGTCACCGTGAAGGAGGTGAAGGCCCCGAAGGCGGCGGAGATCGACGACGATCTTGCCAAGCAGTTCGGATCCGAGGATCTCGAGGCGCTGAAGGGTCAGATCCGGGAGCGGCTCGGCGCGGAATACGGGCAGGCGTCGCGGTCGGTCATGAAGCGCAAGCTTCTCGACCAACTCGACGAGAAGGTCAGCTTCGAGTTGCCGCCGTCGCTCGTCGATGCGGAGGCGAACCAGATCGCCCACCAGCTCTGGCACGAGGAGAACCCCGACGTGCAGGGCCACGATCACCCGACGATCGAGCCGACCGACGAGCACAAGAAGCTCGCGGAGCGGCGCGTGCGGCTCGGTCTTCTGCTCGCCGAGCTGGGCCGGAAGAACGAGATCCAGGTAACCGACGCGGAGATGACGCAGGCGGTGATGAACCAGGCGCGGCAATATCCCGGCCAAGAGCGCCAATTCTTCGAATTCGTGCAGCAGAACCCGCAGATGCGCCAGCAACTCCAGGCGCCGATCTTCGAGGACAAGGTGGTCGACTACATCTTCGAGCTTGCCGACATCACGGAGAAGGAGGCGTCCAAGGAAGACCTCCAGGCCGCCGTCGAGGCGCTCGAGGACGAAGAGACCGCCGCGGCCTGAGCCACCGGCAGAGCAAGTCCCGAACCGCGCGGTGCAATCCGCGCGGTTTTTTTGTGTAGCGCCGACCCGGCGACGAAAGATGGTATCCGGGCTCCGCTGCGCCACGTCGACAAAGCGTGCGTGGGTTCGAACGCGGCAATCCGGCCCCCGGTCTTGCGGTTCGGAGGAATTAAAAGGTTGTGTATTCGACTGCCAGTTCCCCCGCGCACGCGTCAGGGTCGTGCAGAGCCTCGGGAATTGAAGTGCCGTATTAACAAATGTTTCTAAACCGCATAATTTTCTAGCTTAGTGAGCCGCGACGGTTTAGATGGTCGGCAAGATGAAAACCCGGCCGAGGTCGGGGGAAGGGCCGCTCTGGGAGGAAGCGGCCCTTCTGTATTTGAGGGCGAGGAGCCTACGCCCTAGAACGCCACCTGCACGGATGCCTGGATACGGTCCACGTCGGCGGAGCCTTCGGTGAACGTATCGCGCGTGCCGCGGAGGTACTCGATCCCGAGCGTGGTGTTCTCGACCGGCGAGTAGAGCGCGTTGAGGTGAATGGTCTTCACCCGCTCGGTCCCGACGCCGCCCGGCGCAGACCCGTTCTCCCGCCAGCCGTAGATCGCCGAGAGGGTCAGCTGGTCGTTCACTTCCTGCGTCAGCCCGGCATAGGCCGCGTTGACCTCGATCGCGTCGTCATCGCCGTCGAGCTCGGGGCCGACGAAAACCATGTAGGACGCGATTCCCTCGCCGTGAGTATAGGCCGCCATGAGTTCGGCGCCCTGCCACAGGCTCGCGGTGGTCGAGAGGTTGAAGCCGTAGGCGTCGGCCTCGCCCTCATCGTCGTCGATCTTGCCGTAGACGCCGGACAGGCGCACGAGAAGCGGATCGGTGTCGTAGGCGACCGTGCCGATGAAGGCCGGGCCGTCGCTGTCGAACGGCGCTTCCTCGATGGCGACCTCGGTGACGAAGTTCCCGCCGAACTCGTGGGTATAACGCAGTTGCGTCGGACGCAGGAACGGGATCCCTGCCACACCCTGGAAATCGAGCGTCACCGGGTAGGAATCGATCGGCATGAAGGTCGTCCAGTACTGGCCGGCTCGCCATCCGTTCCAGGTCACGGTGGCGTGACGCAGCCGCAGCTCTCCGCCACCGCCGCCGTAGAAGTCGGTCTCGATCTGGGTCTCGACATCCCCGTAGGGCGTAGCCGTCGTCGTGCGCAGGCCGAGGCGCGTCTGGTTCGCAGTCGCGGTGAATTCCTCGCCTGTCAGGTTGTTTACGTCGATCGTGGAGAGCGGGAAGATGGTTTCCCCGAGTTCGGTATCGAGATCGAAGATCAGGTCGGCCTTCACGTAGCCGTAGATCTCGATCTGCGTTGTCGAGTCCTCGCCGAATGTCAGCGGCCCGGCATTCCCCGCCTCGAGTTCCGCGACGCGCTGTTCGAGCGCCGCGATCCGCGCGGCATCGTCTTGGGCGATGGCCGGTGCGGCGATCGCGGTGCAAGCCAGGAATGATCCGTATCCGGCAAGCCGGAGCCTGGAAATGGTCATGGTCTGTCCCCCTTTTCGAATGGCGCGTCCTTCTGACGTGCCATCTTCGGGAGTAAGCCCATCGCCGGAGGAGACAAAGCGCCGCAGCGCATTGTTGGGCGGCGTGACAATTACGTAACGGAAACGGGGCGCCCTTTCCGGACGCCCCGTAAAATTTCAGCAGGCTTTGAACGCTTACGCGTCGTCGCGTCCGAGCTTCTCGTCGAGCGTCGATTTCTCCTGCGTGGCAGGTTGCGCCGTGCGCTGCTCGTCCTCGGTCTCCAGCTCGTCAAGCTGGGCACCGCCGATATCGTCGAAGAGCTCTTGGATTTCGAACTCCGCTGCGGCCTCTTCCTCCGCTGCGAGCTCCTGGATCGACTTGCCCTGCGCCTGCAGCTCAGCCTCCTCGGCGGAGCGCGCGACGTTGAGCGCGATCGTGACCTCGACTTCGGGATGCAGCGTCACGATGACGTCGTGCAGGCCAAGCTCCTTGATCGGCGCGGCGAGGGCGACCTGCCGGCGGTCGATGTCGAAGCCGGCCTCCGACGCGGCGTCGGCCGCGTCGCGAGTGGAGACCGAGCCGTAGAGCGCGCCGCCGTCGGAGGCGGAGCGGATCACCACGAATTGCTGCCCGTCGAGTTTCTCGGCGAGGGATTCGGCCTCTTTCCGGGTCTCGAGGTTGCGCGCCTCGAGCTGCGACTTTTGGTCCTCGAAGGCCGCGACGTTGGCCTTCGACGCCCAGAGCGCCTTTTTCTGCGGCAGCAGGTAGTTGCGCGCGTAGCCTTCCTTGACGGAGACGACTTCGCCCATCTGGCCGAGCTTGGCCACGCGTTCGAGAAGGATGACGTCCATGGTCTCTCTCCTTATTTCACGGCGTAGGGCAGAAGGGCGAGGAAGCGGGCGCGCTTGATGGCACGCGCGAGCTCACGCTGCTTCTTCGAGGAGACGGCGGTGATGCGCGAGGGCACGATCTTGCCGCGCTCGGAAATGTAGCGCTGCAGCAGGCGCGTGTCCTTGTAGTCGATGCGGGGTGCGTTGTCGCCCGAGAAGGGGCAGACCTTGCGGCGGCGGAAAAACGGTTTGGCGGCCATGATCTAATCTCCTTCTCTGCTCAGCGGCGCGCGCGGCGCTCTTCGCGCTCGTCGCGCTTCTGCATCTGGATCGACGGGCCTTCCTCGTGGCTGTCGACCTTGATCGTCATCACGCGCATCACGTCGTCGTGCAGACGCATCAGGCGCTCCATCTCCTGCACGGCCGTCGCGGGCGCGTTGGTGCGGAGATAGGCGTAATGCCCCTTGCGGTTCTTGTTGATCTTGTAGGCCATCGTCTTGACGCCCCAGTATTCCGACTCGACGAGCGTGCCGTCGTTGTCGGCCAGGATCGTGCCGAAATGTTCGATGAGCCCCTCGGCCTGCGTATTCGACAGGTCCTGACGGGAGATGAAGACATGCTCGTAGAGCGGCATGGGCGGTCCAGTCCTTCTCGGGGCGCATTTCATAGACCGGGCGAATGAGGCCTCCGCCGCCCGATCGCGAGAGTCTGCGCCGATCCAATCTTTGCGGAAGCCCGCGGCACTTACCCCTTCGCGCGCCGTGACGCAACCCCGCGCCGATCTGTTCGCAGGCGATCACGAAGTGTTCGGGGAGGCGGAATTGAGTTGGCCGGCGAGGACGTCGAGTATCCCGCCAGATTGCAATCTCGAACGGAGAGACACCCCATGAAGACCCTCATCGCCGCGACCGCCACGACCGCCCTGCTCGCGGGCGCCGCGCTCGCCGAACCCGTGAGCTACGAGCTCGATCCCGGCCACAGCCAGATCGTCTTCACCGTCGACCACCTGGGCTTTTCCACGAACCACGGGATGTATTCGGGCTTCGACGGGTCGATCGAGTTCGATCAGGAGGATCCGGCCAATTCGTCGGTCGAGGTCAGCTTCCCTGTCCGGTCGATGATCACCGGCTGGGAGCCGCGCTTCGAGCATTTCATGTCGGACGATTTCTTCGCCGCGGGCGAGGACGACATGGTGACCTTCACCTCGACCTCCATCGACGTGACGGGCGAGGACACCGCCGAGATCACCGGCGATCTGACGCTGAACGGGGTCACGAAGGAGGTCGTGCTCGACACGACGCTGACGCAGGCGGGCCAGCACCCGATGGAAGGCCGTCCCTGGGCGGGGTTCGACGCGACGACGACGCTTCTCAGGAGCGACTACAACCTTGGCGCCTTCGCGCCCGCCGTCAGCGACGAGGTCGAGGTGATGATCTCCATCGAGGCGGGCGAGGTCCAGGACGGCGAAGGCTGATCCGGAGGCGGATCGCGGACCGGCGGAGCATCGCCGGTCGGGACGAGGGCGCGGGAGGAACTCCCCGCGCCCTTTTCGTTTCCTCTCCGACGGGGCTCGTCGGGAGGGCGATGCGATGAACGGCCGGGATAGGGTGGAGAAGGAGGACGGGGCGGACGCGTCGCGGTGGCGCGGCCATTGTCTTTGCGGTGCCGTGACATGGGAAGCGGCGGGCAAGGCGGTCTGGCAGGCGCATTGTCACTGCGAATCGTGCCGGCGGGCCACCGGCTCCGGGATCGCAACCTTCGTCGCCGTCCCGCGGGACGGCTTTGCCTGGACGGGAGCGGAGCCTGCGGCGTACGCCTCGTCTCCTGGCGTCACGCGCCGGTTCTGCGGGACCTGCGGATCGCCGCTCAGCTACGAGAGCGCGGAATATCCGGGCGAGGTGCATCTCTATGCGGCGAGCCTCGACGATCCCGCGCGCGCTCAACCCGAGAAGCACGCTTTTTGGGAGGAGCACGTCCCCTGGATCGCAGGGGGCGACGGGCTGCCGCGCTGAGTGCCGTCACTCCTGCCGCGTCGCGGTAAGTGCGATGACGACGGTGACGTCGAAGCCGAGCGTATCCGGGTCCGTCGTTGCATCGCCGATCCCGAAATCACGCCGGTCGAGGATCGTCTCGCCCCGCATCTCCGCCGTACCGTCCGCGATCCCGAGCGTGAAGGGCAAGCGGACGGGCACGGTCTCTCCGGCAAGGCTCAGGGTGCCCTCGGCGAGGTAGCCTTCCTCCGCCGGCGAGATCGTGGCCTCGAAGATCGAGGTCGGGTGGGTTTCGGCGGCGAAGTAGTCGGGGCCGAGCGCCTGTTCGGTGACCGAGCCGAGAGTAAGGCTGTCGATCGCCACCTCCACCCGCACGTCGCCCGTGCCGGTTTCGGGATCGAAGTCGATATCGGCGCTCCATGCGGCGAAGCTGCCCTCCACGCTCGTCCCGAACTGGGAAACGTCGATGCCGATCCGACCTTCCTCGACGCGCCATCCGGCGGTCTCCGCGCTCGCGGGTGCGGCGGGCTCCGGCGGGGATGCGACGGGCGCGGTGAGCGTGTAGACCGCCACGCCGCCCGCGACGTAGATCGCCGCCGCCGCGGGAAGCGCGAAGCCGGTACGATGCGGGGCTCGCCCGTCCGGGGCGGCACGGAACGGGCCGAACCACATGCGCCGGAGCGTGCCGTCCCGGTCGATAAAGGCGTGCTTCAACGCGCCCGCGACATGGAGGAGCAGCGCCGCGATGAGAACCTTGGTGAAGACCCAGTGCGTCGTCCCCGCCACCGCGAAGACGAGGTCGGAGCGCGGCACGAACGGCAATCCCTGCCCGAACGGCCAGAGGATGGGGGCGAACCCAGCGCTCGCCGCATGATGGATCCAGCCCGAGAGGGGCACGACGACGAGCGCGGCATAGAGCGTCCAGTGCGCCGTCTCGGCCAGGAGCGTCTCCGCCCGGCGCTCGGGATGGAGGGGCGCGGGCTTGGGGCGGACGAGGGCCCAGAGGATTCGCAGGAGCGCCACCGCGAAGGTCGCGATACCGAGCGTCTTGTGCACGGAGAAGAGCTGCGCCTTCCGCGCGATCTCCGCCCCCGTCTCCTGCGGCAGGTTCTCGGCGACGAGGCCAAGGGGGATGAGTGCGAGGATGAGGAGCGCGGTTGTCCAGTGAAAGAGCTTGGTGAGCGTCCCGTAGCTTTCGCGCGTATCTGTCGTGGGCATGGCCGGCTCCGAAATGGCTTTCGGGCGGTATCGCGGGCAAAGGCCATCGAGGCAATCGCGCCCGCGGCACGGGGCCTGTGCGGCAGGGCGCAGAGATTGCGAAGGGGCCGGTCATTGTCTATGAGCCGTTCGGGGATGTGAGGAGAACGCGATGGGACTGGCATTGGTATTTCCCGGTCAGGGCGCGCAGAGCATCGGCATGGGCCGTGATCTGGCCGAGGCCTATCCGGCCGCGCGCGCGGTGTTCGAGGAAGTCGACGAGGCCTTGGGCGAGCGCCTGAGCGACGTCATCTGGGAAGGCGAGGCCGATGCGCTCACCCTGACGGCCAATGCGCAGCCCGCGCTGATGGCGACCTCGCTCGCCGCCCTGCGCGCGCTCGAGGCGGAGGGGTTCTCCGTGGGCGCTGCGGATGCGGTGGCGGGCCATTCGCTCGGGGAATATTCCGCGCTCGCCGCGACCGGGGCCATCACAATCGCCGATGCCGCCCGGCTCCTACGGCTCAGGGGGCGGGCCATGCAGGAGGCCGTGCCCGTGGGCGAGGGCGCGATGGCGGCGCTTCTCGGCCTCGATCTCGCCGCGGCCGAGGAGGTCGCCGGACGCGCGGCCGAGAACGAGATCTGCGAAGCTGCGAACGACAACGATCCCGCGCAGGTGGTCGTCTCCGGCCATCGCGGCGCGGTGGAGCGTGCCGTCGAACTCGCCCGGTCCGCCGGGGCGAAGCGGGCGCTGATGCTGCCCGTCTCCGCACCGTTTCACTGCGCGCTGATGGCGCCTGCGGCCGACGCGATGCGCGCGGCGCTCGAGGACACGCGCATTTCCGCCCCGACCATCCCCGTGGTGAGCAATGTCACCGCCACGCCGGAGCGCGATCCGGATGCGATCCGGACCCGCCTCGTGGAGCAGGTGACGGGCCGCGTGCGCTGGCGCGAGAGCGTGCTCTGGATGGCGTCCAACGGGATCGACGCGATCTGGGAGGTCGGACCGGGCAAGGCGCTGTCGGGCATGATCAAGCGCATCGACAGGTCCATCGCGACGCGCGCCATCGGCACTGCGGCCGACGTGCCGGCCGCGCTCGCCTGACGATCAAGGAGATACAGTATGTTCGACCTGACGGGAAAATCGGCGCTGGTGACGGGCGCGTCGGGCGGGATCGGCGGAGAGATCGCCCGTACGCTCTATGGCGCCGGTGCGAACGTGGGCCTTTCGGGCACCCGGGAGGCACCGCTTCAGGAGCTGGCGGACGAGCTCGGCGAGCGGGCGCATGTCCTGCCCTGCGATCTCGGGGATGCCGAGGCGCTGGCCGCGCTGCCGAAACGCGCGACGGAGGCGATGGGCGGGCTCGACATCCTCGTCAACAACGCGGGCATCACCCGCGATACGTTGATGCTCAGGATGTCGGACGCGGATTGGGACGCGGTTCTCGACGTCAACCTCACCGCGGCGATGAAACTGAGCCGCGCGGCGCTGCGCGGCATGATGAAGTCGCGCTGGGGCCGGATCGTCAACATCTCCTCCATCGTCGGGGCGACCGGCAATCCGGGGCAGGCGAACTACGCGGCGGCCAAGGCGGGGCTCGTTGGCTTTTCGAAGTCGCTCGCCGCGGAGGTTGCGTCGCGCGGCATCACCGTCAATTGCGTGGCGCCGGGTTTCATCGCCACCGCGATGACGCAAAAGCTCGATGCGGGGCAGAGCGAGGCGCTTCTCGCGGCGATCCCCGCGGGGCGGATGGGCGAAGCGGACGAGATCGCCGCGGGCGTTCTTTACCTTGCGTCCCGCGAGGCGGCCTACGTTACCGGCTCGACCCTTCATATCAACGGCGGAATGGCCATGATCTAGGCGGCCCGAACCTCGTTCCGCCGAACCTTGGAAAGCGTTTGCCTTTGATTTTCGATATGCTATAGGCGGCGCACCTTTTCGGGGGGGTCTCGATCCCGCCGACCGGGCCGCCCCCAGAGGACGGCACCTCACCCGATGGCCTGACGGTCAGACACCAATTGGGCGTGCCCCAGATAGAGCAAGGAAGAACCATGAGCGAAAGCGACATCGAAACGCGTGTCAGGAAGATCGTCGTTGAGCACCTGGGCGTCGAGGAAGAGAAGGTGACCGAGAACGCGTCCTTCATCGACGATCTCGGCGCCGACAGCCTTGATACGGTCGAGCTTGTCATGGCCTTCGAGGAGGAGTTCGGCATCGAGATTCCGGACGACGCGGCCGAGACGATCCAGACCTTCGGCGATGCGGTGAAGTTCATCAAGGACGCCGTCTGATCCATCCCCGCTTCTAACGTCTCGCGGCGTCGGTCCATCGCTGGTCCGGCGCCGCGTTGCGTTCGGGGTCACGACAATCCCGCGGCCTTCGCCTTGCGCCGCATCCGACGTTCCGCGCGATTGTTGCGCTTGCCGTCGGCGAGCAACTGCGCCAGGCCGTCTATCCCGATCCCCTTGTCGAATTCGAGGCCGGCGGCCCCGTTGGCCGACCAGACGACATGCGCGGTGATGCTGCGATTGAGCATGTCGATCCGCACGGCGTCTCCGATCTCCAGATGCTCGGGGAGATTCGTCCTGCAGCCGAGCTCCGAGAGGTCGAGGACCCTCGCGAGCGCCATGTGGTTGCCGATCGAGAGCCGCGCGGGAATATCGCAGGCATGTCGGCGCGAGCGGCGTTGCTGCCTTTCGCTCGAATAGAAGGCGAACCAGCCTGCGGCGGCGAGGCCGAGGGTCACCATCCCGGCCAGTGCGACGCGCACCAGATCGAAGCCCTCACGCGCGTCGTGGCGCGGCGCGAAATTCTGCGCGAGCGTGGAATCGAGTTGCGACGTCTTGGGGGGAACGGCGCTGAACGCGGTGGTGAAATCGTCGCCGGAGGAACACGGCATGCTCCGGACGATCTCACCGACCCGTTCCGCCATTCTCTGCGACCGCTCGTCGGATATCCGGTCGCCCGCGCGAAAGCGATCCGTCACGAGGCCGACGAATTCTTGGATCTCGCGGCCCGGTTCGTCGCGGAACTCCGCAGCTATGTCGGATCGCACGCGGCGCGTCCCGATCTCGCTGAGGATGAGGGCGAGATCGATCCGTTCGTCCTCCGGGCTGGCGCCCGGGCGCGCCCGGGATGCCGTCGCGTTGCTGAGCGCCGAGAGCCACCCGATCGTTTCGCACGCGACCTCGGCCCGTGCGGGTGTCAGCAGCAGGCTTGCAAGGAGTGCCGTCAGTCCGATGCGGCAGAGATCTTCGATACGCAGTCCCATGTGGAAGGACTATGAGAGAAACATTAAGGAATTTACCCTCCAGTCGGAACCTCCCGTGGCACTTCCAAGTATCGCCCGTGGCGTGTATGACGCGCCCATAGGAACGAGGCGACGGCGGGGGCCCTGATGCGGAGAGTGGTTGTGACGGGATTGGGGATGGTCTCGCCCCTCGCCTCGGGTGTGGAGCCGACCTGGCGACGCCTGCTTGCCGGAGAATCCGGTGCCGGACCGATCCGTCGCTTCGACGCCTCGCATCTCGCGACCACCTATGCCTGCGAGGTCCCGCGCGACGGGGCGGAGGACGCGTTCGACGCCGATCGCTGGATGGAGCCCAAGGAGCAGAGGAAGGTCGACGACTTCATCCTCTACGGCATGGCCGCCGCCGACATGGCGATCGCGGATGCCGGGCTCGGCGACGAGCCGGTGTCCGAGCGGGAGCGGATCGGCGTGATGATCGGCTCCGGCATCGGCGGGCTGCAATCGATCGCGGAGACCGCGGTGCTCCTCAAGGAGCGCGGTCCGCGGCGCGTCTCGCCCTTCTTCATTCCCGGCGCGCTCATCAACCTCGTCAGCGGACAGGTCAGCATCCGGCACGGCTTCAAGGGGCCGAACCACGCGCCTGTCACCGCCTGTTCCACCGGCGCACATGCGATCGGCGATGCGAGCCGCCTCATCCAGTGGGGCGACGCGGACGTGATGATCGCGGGCGGGGCCGAGAGCCCGATCTCGGAGATCGGCGTCGCTGGGTTCAATGCCTGCAAAGCGCTCAGCACGGCGCACAAGGACGATCCGGAGAAGGCCAGCCGGCCCTGGGACGCGGATCGCGACGGCTTCGTCATGGGCGAGGGGTCGGGCGTCGTCGTGCTCGAGGAATACGAGCGTGCGAAGGCGCGCGGCGCCAAGATCTATGCCGAGGTGATCGGCTACGGCCTTTCGGGCGACGCGCACCACATCACCGCACCGCCACCCGATCACGAGGGCGCGGAGCGGGCGATGCGCGCGGCCGTCGCGCGGGCCGGGATCGCGGCTTCCGAGATCGACTACATCAACGCGCACGGCACGAGCACGATGGCCGATACGATCGAGATGGGCGCGGTGCAGCGCCTGTTGGGCGATGCGGCGGGCCAGACGACGATGTCCTCGACGAAATCCTCGACCGGCCACCTTCTGGGAGCGGCCGGTGCGATCGAGGCGATCTTCGGCATTCTCGCGATCCGCGATCAGGTGGCGCCGCCGACGCTGAACCTCGAGACGCCGCCGGAGGATGCCGTCATCGACCTAGCGCCGAAGGCCAAGGTCGAGCGGAAGATCGATGTCGTGCTGTCGAATTCCTTCGGCTTCGGCGGGACGAACGCCGCCCTGATTCTGCGGAAAGTCGCCGCCTGATGTGGAAGCACATCGCCTCGAACGCGCTGTCCCTGCTCGTCGTGGCACTCATCTGCCTCGGTGGCCTGATCGCCTGGGGCGTGAAGGCCTACCGCGCGCCGGGCCCGCTCGCCGAAGCCATCTGCGTTCAGGTCGAGCCGGGCTCGAACATGCGGCGCGTCTCCCAGGACCTCGCCGCGCAAGGCGCTGTGGGTACGCCGCAGATCCTTCGGATCGGGGCCGATTACACCGACCGCACCTCCGCGCTGAAGGCCGGCAGTTTTCTCGTCCCCGAGAACAGTTCCATGGAAGAGATCGTGGCGATCGTCACGGGCGACGGGCAATCGACCTGCGGCACGGAGATCGTCTACCGCATCGGCGTGACCGGCCAGCGGATGGAGATCCGCGAACTCGACCCCGCGACGAACCGCTTTGCCGTCGATGCGGCCTTCGATCCCGCGACGGAGACGGCCGATCCGCTCTACGGGGAGATGCGCACGCGCCCCGAGACGCGGTTTCGCATCGCCGTGGCCGAAGGGGTCACGAGCTGGCAGGTGACGGAGGCGCTGAAGGCCGCGGATTTCCTCTCCGGCGACATTGGCTCCGTTCCCCCCGAGGGCACCCTCGCGCCGGACAGCTACGAAGTGGCGCCCGGCTCAGAACGAACGGAGCTTCTCTCGCGGATGGAGGCGCGGCAGTCCGAACGGCTTGCCGCCGCATGGGAGGCGCGCGTCGACGGATTGCCCTACGACACGCCGGAGGAGGCCCTCATCATGGCGTCGATCGTCGAGAAGGAAACGGGCGTCCCGGAGGAGCGCGATCAGGTCGCGAGCGTCTTCATCAACCGCCTAGAGCAATCGATGCGTCTGCAGACCGATCCGACGGTGATCTACGGGCTCACGAACGGCGAGGGGCCGCTCGGTCGTGGCCTGCGCCAGAGCGAGCTGCAACGGGTGACGCCCTACAACACCTATGCGATCGACGGATTGCCGCCGACGCCGATCGCCAATCCCGGTCTCGCCAGTATCGAAGCCGCGCTCGATCCCGCGAGCACGGAATTTCTCTACTTCGTGGCCGATGGCAGCGGCGGACACGCGTTCGCCACGACTCTCGCGGAGCACAACGCCAATGTCGCGCGCTGGCGCGAGATCGAGGCCCAGAACGCGGGCCAGTAGCGCTACCGTTAACGGGATCTTAACGGCGAGATCCCGTAACATACTGATATTTATATCCTAAAATTTGACAGAACCGTGTCGCTCACGTAGGTCTTCCCCCGCTGGATGACACGATAGGACACGGCCCGGGCGCCAATCCGGCCATCCGATCGCACTGCTCGACCGGAGGCCAACAGGGGTGGGAGCCAGGCATGACGGTCACCAAACTTTCCGACGAGGAAAGGACGGCCGAGGCCATCTTGGCCAAGGCCGAGGCGCATTGCGCCGAGATGCTCGACGATCTCGAGGCAGTACGCCTCTACTACAAGGACAAGACAGACCTGCCTGAGGCGGAGCTCAAGCGTGTCTTGGCCAATGTCCAGAAATCCGTTCAGACAGTTTTCGACGAAAGGAGGCGGCTCGATGAGTTCCGCAAACGTCAACTCGGAATCGTCAACGAATACGCGCTCGATTTCGACGCCGTCCGCAGTGAGGTCGGGGGCCGACTTGATCGCATCCGCGCCGCGCGTGACGCAGGACAGATTCCTCAATGAGCTGTCCGAAGGCGCGCTCCTCGCGCTGCCCTTCCTCTTCGAGTTCTGGGCCATGGAGCATCAACTGCCCCCGCCTGGGAACTGGCGCTCCTGGGTCATCATGGGCGGACGCGGGGCCGGGAAGACCCGTGCCGGCTCCGAATGGGTCCGGTCGATGGTCGAGGGATCCCGTCCGCTCGACAAGGGCGTATCGCAGCGGATGGCTCTCGTTGGCGAAACACTCGACCAGGTGCGCGAGGTAATGATCTTCGGGGAATCAGGGATACTCGCCTGTTCGCCCCCCGATCGTCGTCCGACCTGGGAAGCGGGCCGGAAACGGCTCGTCTGGCCGAACGGCGCGGTGGCGCAGGCGTTCTCCGCTCACGAGCCCGAGGCACTGCGCGGGCCGCAATTCGACGCGGCCTGGGTCGATGAACTCGCGAAGTGGAAGAAGGCGGAGGAAGCATGGGACATGCTTCAATTCTGTCTCCGCCTGGGCGAGCATCCGCGACAATGCGTGACCACGACCCCGCGCAACGTCCCGATCCTGAAACGTCTGCTTGCGGCGGATTCGACCGTGATGACCCATGCAACGACGTCCGCGAACCGGGCGAACCTCGCCTCGTCCTTCCTCGAGGAGGTCATGTCACGCTACGGCCAGACCCGGCTCGGGATCCAGGAACTCGAAGGCCGTTTGCTCGAGGATGTCGAGGGGGCGCTCTGGACGCGGGAGGGGCTCGACAACTGCCGGATCAAGGCGGTGCCGGACCTCCACCGGATCGTCGTCGCTGTCGATCCCCCCGTGACGGGCGGCTCTCGGGCGGATGCCTGCGGGATCGTCGTGGCGGGGCTCGAACGGGGAGGTGACAAGGCCGTCGTGCTCGAGGATGCCAGCGTCGTCGGCGTCTCCCCGAAACAGTGGGCCGAAGCGGCGGTTGCCGCCTATCACCGGCATGGGGCGGACCGGATGATTGCCGAGGTCAACCAGGGCGGAGAGCTCGTGGAATCGATCGTCCGGCAGGTCGACCGTACGGTCAGTTACCGGCCAGTTAATGCCTCCCGGGGCAAAGTCCTCAGAGCCGAGCCGGTGGCCGCACTCTACGAACAGGGGCGCATCTCGCATGTCGGCGGACTGAGTGAACTGGAGACGCAGATGTGCCTCATGGCCGTACACGGATATCAGGGCGCGGGCAGCCCCGATCGGGTCGATGCCCTGGTCTGGGCCCTGACCGACCTTATGCTGAAGAAGTCCGGCACGCCTGGCTTCCGCAGCCTCTGACACCGGGCGGGTGATCGCGCGGAGGGGCGTCGCGCCTCTCCGCCAAGCACACGGGCAACCAAGAGATTGATGGACTTCCGACGACACGCCCCGGTGCGTGATCGATGGAGGTTTGTCGAACGACATGAAGGAGCGGGCATGTTCGATTTCCTCAAGCGCGGCAAGACGGAGCCCGCCGAGGCCAAGGCTAGCGCTACCGGCCCACTGACGATGCCGGGGATCGCCTATGGCAGCGTGGGCCGCGTGGCCTGGACCGCACGGGATACGTCCTCGCTGACGCGGGCGGGCTTCCAGGGCAACCCCATCGGATTTCGCTGCGTCAAGGTCATCGCGGAGGCCGCGGCGGCTCTTCCGCTCGTGCTCTACGCCGACGGTGAGCGTTTCGACGTTCATCCGGTCCTGTCCTTGATGAGCCGACCGAACGGCGCGCAGGGCCGGGCCGAGCTGCTTGAATCCCTATTCGGCCAGTTGCTTCTGTCCGGTGACGGATATGTCGAGGCGGTCGGTGATGGCGGGTTGCCGACCGAGCTGCATGTATTGCGCAGCGACCGGATGTCCGTCGTGCCCGGTTCCGATGGATGGCCGGCTGCCTACGAATACAATGTCGGCGGGCGCAAGCACCGCTTTCAGGTCATCGATGGCCTTTCGCCCGTTTGTCACGTGAAAAGCTTCCATCCCCAAGATGATCATTACGGCCTCTCCCCCATGCAGGCGGCGGCGAGTGCGATGGACGTGCATAATTCCGCATCGCGTTGGTCCAAGGCGCTTCTCGACAACGCCGCGCGACCCTCCGGGGCGATCGTCTATCAGAATGGCGACGGGATGCTTACGCCCGAGCAGTACGACCGCCTCCTCTCGGAAATGGAGATGCACCATCAGGGTGCGCGGAACGCCGGGCGGCCGATGCTCCTCGAAGGGGGGCTCGACTGGAAGCCGATGGGGTTCTCGCCCTCCGACATGGAGTTCCAGCAGACGAAGGAGGCCGCGGCGCGGGAGATCGCGCTCGCCTTCGGCGTGCCCCCGATGCTGATCGGGATCCCCGGTGATGCGACTTATGCCAATTACGTGGAGGCGAGCCGCGCCTTCTACCGCCTGACCGTCCTGCCGATGGCCTCGCGCGTCTCCGCCTCCATCGCGCACTGGCTTTCGGCCTTCTCGGGGGAGGCGGTCGAGTTGCGTGTCGATCTCGATCAGATCCCCGCCCTCGCCGTCGAGCGTGAGGCGCAATGGCGGCGGATCGGCGAGGCCAGCTTCCTGACGGATGCGGAAAAGAGATCCCTGCTCGGCTTGCCCGCGGCGGAATGAGGAGTGTGTCGATGACGGAACTGGAAACGAAGTACTGCGCCCTGGGAGGCGAGGTTACCGTCACGGACGGGTCCGTGATCGAGGGGTACGCATCGCTCTTCGGAACGCCCGATCATGGCGGGGACGTGGTCGAGGCGGGGGCTTACGCCGTTTCGCTCGGGGCGCTCGCGTCGCGGGGCGGCCGAGTGAAGATGCTATGGCAGCACGATCCGACGCAGCCGATCGGTGTCTGGGACGAGGTACGCGAGGATGGGCGCGGTCTGTACGTCAAGGGCCGTATCCTCACCGAAATCGAGCGGGGCCGCGAGGCAGCGGCCCTCGTCCAGGCGGGGGCGATCGACGGGCTCTCCATCGGATACCGGACCAAGCGGGCGGGCAAGGATGGCAGGGGCCGACGCCTTCTGTCGGAGCTGGAGCTCTGGGAAGTGTCCCTCGTGACGTTCCCGATGCTTCCCGAAGCACGGGTCGGATCGAAGCGCGCTGAAGGTCCGTTCGATCCCATGCGTGAGTTGGCGGACCTCTTCCGGACCGCGTCACAGGAGCTGACGGGCCGCTGATGCCCGGTACGCGCAACAGAATCATGAGGAAAATCGGATGAGCACGACCGAGAGCAAGGCTCGGGCGGAGGGAGATTCCATGCCCGATGCCGCTAGCGAAATGAGAGCTGCGATGGCTGGCTTCGTCAGCGATCTCAGGGGTTTCCGGACCGAGATGCAGATGAAGATGCAACAACAGGAAGAGAAACTGACCATGCTGGATCGCAAATCACGCAGCGCCCGACGCCCCACGCTCGCGACGAGTGCCGACGTCGAGGCGCCTCACCAGAAGGCGTTTCAGGCTTATATCCGTTTGGGTGATGACGAAGGCCTGCGCGGGCTCGAGCTGGAGGGCAAGGCGCTGAATACTTCGATCGCGGGTGATGGCGGCTATCTGGTAGACCCGCAGACAAGCGAACTCGTCCGCTCCGTTCTCCACTCTACCGCCTCGATCCGAAAGATTGTGAACGTGGTGAACGTCGAGGCGACGTCGTTCGACGTACTGATCGACACGACCGATCTCGGCGCGGGATGGGCGACCGAGATGACGCCCGTGGGGGAGACGGGCACCCCCCAGATCGACCGGATCACGATCCCGCTTCACGAACTTTCCGCACTTCCCAAGGCGTCCCAGCGGCTCCTCGACGATGCCGCCTTCGACATCGAGAACTGGCTCGCCGGTCGGATCGCCGACAAGTTTGCAAGGGCTGAAGCACATGCCTTTTTGCGCGGGGACGGGATCGACAAACCCCGGGGCCTTCTCGATCATGCAGTCGTCGATGACGCCGATTGGGAATGGGGCAGCATCGGCTATGTCGCGAGCGGGTCCGAAGCAGGGTTCGCCAATCCTGATGCTCTGGTCGATCTCGTCTATGCGCTGGGCGCGCGATACCGCGCAAACGCGACGTTCGTGATGAATTCGAAGACGGCCGGACTCGTCCGCAAGTTAAAGGACAATGACGGGCGGTTCCTCTGGTCGGACGGCCTGGCGGCCGCGGAGCCTGCACGGCTCCTTGGATATCCCGTGCTCATCGCGGAGGACATGCCCGACGTCGCAGCCGGCTCGACCGCGATCGCTTTCGGCGATTTCGCGTCCGGTTACACCGTCGCCGAACGCCCCGATCTGCGGATCCTGCGCGATCCGTTCAGCGCCAAGCCGCATGTTCTATTCTATGCGACGAAACGGGTCGGCGGCGACGTCAGCGATTTCGCGGCGATCAAGCTTCTTAAGTTCTCCACGAGCTGATCCCCGAGATGGCTCCGTACGCGTCCGGTGGGCGGGTGCGGGGTCTTTGGGCGCGCGTCCCGGATCATCCAGCTGCTTCCCTCCAAAAGAACGGTGCGGAGGCGCGCGTCCAGCCTGAACTTGCACGGCGAAACCGGTCGCTGAGGAGATTTTGACATGTTTTTGGTCGAGCAGACGGGCATCCCAGCGTCAGAGCTGCCACTTCCGCAGTTCCGGACCCATTTGCGCCTCGGGTCAGGTTTCTCCGACGATACCATTCAGAACGCCGTCCTCGAAAGCGCGTTGCGCGCCGCGATGACCCAGATCGAGGGGCAATGCGCAAAGGCGATCCTCATACGCAATTTCCTCTGGACGCTCGGCGCCTGGCGAGACCTGAGCCGACAAACCTTGCCGCGCGCACCGGTCATCGATGTCAACGAGCTTGCAATCGTCAATCTCGACGGGACGAGAGAGGTGATAGCCCCCAATCGCTACACGCTCGTACGGGACACGCACCGGCCTGCGATCGTGGCACGAGGTTTCATGCTTCCCCAGATCCCTATCGGCGGGCATGCCGAGATCGGCTTCCGTGCCGGATACGGGGCGAACTGGCGTGAAGTGCCCTCCGATCTGGGCCTCGCCGTCCTCAGCCTCGCGGCCGCGCAATACGAGGATCGCGTGGCGTCTGGTGCGCTGCCTCCCGGTGTCTCCGCGATCCTGTCCACCTATCGCCAACCGCGCATGTTTGGAGGTTTCTAGTATGAAGAACGTGAGGTTGACGCGTCCCCTAATCCTTGAGCGCGCGGATCGGTTGCCTGACGGGGCCGGAGGTTTCAGCGAGACCTGGGAAGCCCTGGGTGTCCTTTGGGCCGATGTCGCACCGCGGGCCGGACGGCAGATGGCGGCGCCTGTCGCCACCGTGTCGCAAATGTCCTACCGCATCATGGTGCGGGGCGCGCCGCAATCGTCGCCTCAACGTCCCGTGCCTGGCCAGCGTTTTCGCGACGGGGCGCGGGTTTTCCACATCCGCGCCGTGACCGAGGCCGCGCCTCTGGCGCACTTCCTCATCTGCTTCTGCGACGAGGAGGTTGCGGCGTGACCTATGCGCTCTCGGCGTCGCTGCAGACGGCGGTCTACGAGACGCTCGCGGCGGATGCGCGACTCTCGGACCTCGTCGGCGCTGCGATCTACGACCGGGTGCCGGCTGGAGCGATTCCGATCACCTACGTCACACTCGGCGATGAGGATGTCCGCGACCGTTCGGACAAGGATGGTGGCGGGGCCTGGCATGATTTCACGGTGACGGTGATCACCGAGGCGTCAGGCTTCAAGATCGCGAAGGAAGCCGCCGGGGCGATTTCGGACGCGCTTCTGGGAAACGAGATGACGCTCGGACGGGGACGCGTCGTCGGCCTCTGGTTCCGGAGCGCGCGGGCGCGGCGCATCGGGTCGGCGGATCAGCGGCGCATCGATCTGCGCTTCCGGGCCCAGGTGGAAGACCAGCAATCGACAAACGCGGAGTAACGGACATGGCTGCCCAAAACGGCAAGGACCTTTTGATCAAGCTCGACATCGACGGTAACGGAACCTTCGAGACCGTCGCGGGACTCCGCGCGACGCGGCTTTCCTTCAACGCCGAGAGCGTCGACATCACCAGCCTCGAAAGCGAAGGCGGCTGGCGCGAACTTCTCGCCGGCGCGGGCGTGCGCAGCGCGTCCCTCTCGGGCTCTGGCATCTTCAAGGATGCCCGAACCGACGCGCGAGCGAGGCAGCTTTTCTTCGACGGTGATATCCCCGACTTCCAGATCATCATCCCCGATTTCGGCCGTGTGCAGGGTGCCTTTCAGATCAGCTCCATCGAGTATTCCGGTGCTTACAATGGCGAGGCGACCTACGAGCTCAGCATGTCCTCCGCGGGGGCGCTCTCCTTCGAGGCGTTCTGATGGGCAATCCGTGGGCGAGCGAGGTAACACTTCTCCTGGACGGGGAGCCGCATACCGCGAAACTCACTCTTGGTGCTCTGGCCGAACTCGAAGCCGAGCTCGAGACGGGAACCCTTGTTGAGCTCGTTGAGCGGTTCGAGACCGGGCGGTTCTCCACCCGCGATGTCGTGGCGCTTCTCGTCGCGGGATTGCGTGGCGGCGGCTGGCGGGGTCGCGCGGCGGACCTTCTCACCGTCGAGATCGGCGGCGGGCCGGTCGAGGCGGCGCGGATCGCCGGCGTCCTCCTCGCGCGGGCCTTCGCGCTACCGGCATGAGCGGGTTCGATTGGCCCGCGCTGATGCGGACGGGGATCCAGGGGCTCGGGCTTCGACCGACGGAATTCTGGGCGCTGAGCCCCGTCGAGCTTTCGGTAATGCTTGGTGCGGGTGGAGCATCGTCCCCCATGGGACGGGCACGCCTCGCCGAACTCAGCGCCGCGTTCCCCGACACGATGGAGATACGAGATGAGTGACGATCCCGGCTTCGAGGGCCTCGACGACGATCTCGAATCCTTCGGGCGGACCGCGGGCGGCACCCGCGTCGTGATCGGTGCCCTTGAGGCCGAGATGCGCGCCATGCAGCAGAGCGCCAAGGAGACCAATCGTCAGGTCGGTGCGCTGTCCAAGGGATTGAGCGGCAGCCTGAAGAAGAGCTTTGAGGGCCTGATCTTCGACGGGATGAAGGCGAGCGATGCCCTCAAGGGTGTCGCGCGCTCAATCGTCGGCTCTACTTACGACGCCGCCATGAAGCCCCTTTCGAAGGATGTCAGCGGCCTTTTCGCCGGCGGCGTGGGCAATCTCATGAAGGGGCTTTTGCCCTTCGAGAACGGCGCGCCCTTCAGCCAAGGTCGCGTTTTGCCTTTTGCGCAAGGTGGCATCGTCTCGGGGCCGACCGCCTTTCCCATGCGTGGCGCGACTGGCTTGATGGGCGAGGCCGGTCCGGAGGCGATCATGCCGCTTGCGCGCGGGGCCGATGGCCAGCTCGGCGTCCGTAGCGGCGGGGGCGCGCGAGCGGTCAACGTCACGATGAACATACAGACGCCTGACGTTAGCGGGTTCCAGCGCTCCCAGAGCCAGATCGCCGCACAGATGAGCCGCGCGCTCTCGCGCGGTCAACGCAACCGCTGAGCCCAATCCGAGGAGGGACATCCATGGCATTTCACGAGGTCAGGTTTCCCGTCGCCGTGAGCCACGGCTCTCTGGGCGGACCCGAGCGGCGGACGGAAATTGTGACGCTGGCAAACGGTTTCGAGGAGCGCAACAGCCCCTGGGCCCATTCGCGGCGACGCTACGACGCAGGGATCGGATTGCGCTCGGTCGCCGATGTGGAGGCGCTCATCGCTTTTTTCGAGGCGCGCCGCGGACAGCTTCACGCGTTCCGCTGGAAGGATTGGTCGGATTTCAAATCCTGCGCCCTGCGTGCCATGCCGGCAGCCGATGACCAGTTTCTCGGCACGGCGGATGGCGAAAGTGCGACCTTTCAGCTTCGTAAACTCTATGGAACGGGACCCGCCTCGTACTGGCGGCCTATCCGCAAGCCCGTCCCGGGCAGTGTCCGTGTGCAGAAGAACGGGACGGAATTGGTCGAGAACACCGACTTCGCAGTCGATGAGGCGACCGGACTCGTAACGCTCGCGGAGGTGCCCCCTGACGGGACCGTGATTGCGGCAGGATTCGAGTTCGACGTGCCGGTACGGTTCGACACCGATTACTTGCGAACCTCTATCGCGACATTCGATGCGGGCGAGATCCCCAACGTACCGATCGTCGAGGTCCGAGTCTGATGGCGATCGACGCAACATTCGAGGCGCATCTTTCGAGCGGTACCACGACGCTTTGCCGATGCTGGGAATTGATCCGGCGCGACGGGACGCGGTTCGGCTTTACCGATCATGATTCCGATCTGCGTTTTGGCGGGCGCACCTTCGCGGCGTCCGACGGGCTGAGCGCTCGTGCTTTCAGCCAGACGACGGGCCTCTCTGTCGACAATAGCGAAGCGCTCGGCGTCATCAGCGATACGGGCATCCGAGAAGAAGACATCGCGGCTGGCCGGTTCGATGGCGCCCGCGTTTCCTCCTGGCTCGTGAACTGGGCCGATCCACGGATGCGCGCGCTGCAATTTCGCGGCACGCTCGGGGAGATCGAACGAGCGGGTGGTGCCTTCAAGGCGGAATTGCGAGGTCTGACCGAGACGCTCAACGCTCCGCAGGGTCTGACCTATCAATCCGTGTGTTCCACCATACTGGGCGACGAGCGCTGTCGCGTCGATCTCTCGCGGCCTGCCTATTCGACAGAGGCGGCCATCGTCGCGATCCAAGCGGAGAAGATCATCGCGCTGGGCCCCCTCGACGGCTATGCGCCCCGCTGGTTCGAGCGGGGGCGGTTGGTAGTTCTGAGCGGCGCGTCCAAGGGAGATGTCGCGCTCGTGAAGAACGATCGCGGGACCGGGAGCGCGCGCCGGATCGAGATCTGGGAATCTCTTCGGGGCGGCATTGCCGCAGGCGACCGTGTCCGGATCGAGGCAGGGTGCGACCGCCGGGAGGAGACCTGCCGCGAGAAATTCAGCAATATGGTCAATTTCCGCGGCTTTCCGCATCTTCCCGGCGAAGACTGGCTGATGGCCTACCCGAACTCGCGAACCATCGGGGGCTCTGGCGATGGCTAGCCGTGTCGTCGAGATCGCCCGGCTCTGGATCGGTACGCCTTATGTACATCAGGCGTCCTGCCGCGGAGCGGGCACCGATTGCCTCGGTCTCGTCCGTGGTGTCTGGCGCGAGCTTGGCGGGGCTGAAACCATCTCAATCCCGCCCTATACCGCCGATTGGTCCGAGGCGCAGGGCGAAGAGCGGCTCCTGAGGGGCGCACGGCACGTTCTGATCGAAGCGGCGCAAGGACCCGTCATGGAAGGGCAGGTCCTTCTTTTCCGGATGCGTGAACGTGCGGTCGCGAAGCATCTAGGCATCGTCGGGCAGGGCGGTGACGAGCCCACATTCATTCACGCCTTCAGCGGGCATCACGTCGTCGAGACGGCATTGAGCGCTCCGTGGGTGCGACGGATCGTGGCGCGGTTCGACTTTCCCGAAGGGAGTATTTGATGGCGACCTTGGTACTTTCCGCCGCCGGAGCGGCGGCCGGAGGAGCACTCGGCAGCAGCGTCCTCGGGTTGAGCTCCGCCGTGATCGGGAAGGCCGTGGGTGCGACGCTCGGCCGCGTGGTCGATGCGAGCGTACTCGGGGCGGGTAGCGAACCCGTCGAGACCGGCCGCGTCGACCGTTTCCGCCTGACGAGCGCGGGCGAGGGAACGCCGGTTTCGCGCATATTCGGACGGATGCGGATCGGCGGGCAGGTGATCTGGTCGTCGAACTTCGTCGAGGATTTGAATACCACGTCCGCTGGTGGCAAGGGCGCGCCGTCATCCCCGGAGGTTTCGGAATATTCCTATTCCGTGTCTCTTGCCCTGGCCCTCTGCGAGGGACGGATCGCGCGGGTCGGTCGTATCTGGGCCGATGGCCAAGAGATTGCCGGCGACGCGATCTCGATGTCGGTCTACCATGGTGGCGAGGACCAGCTACCCGATCCCCTCGTGGAGGCGATCGAAGGAGTGGGCAACGTTCCCGCCTATCGCGGGCTCGCCTATGTCGTGATCGAGAACCTCGCCCTCGGGCCCTACGGCAACCGCGTGCCGCAATTGACGTTCGAGGTGATCCGCCCGGAGCAGGAACGCGCCAACGGTCACCTCACCGACATGAGCCGACAGGTGCGGGCGGTCGCGATGATGCCGGGGACCGGTGAATACGCACTCGCGACGACGCCCGTGCGCCTCGATCACGGGCCGGGCGTGTCGCACTACAGCAACGTCAACACGCCTTCGGGCGCGACCGATTTCGCCGCCTCGCTCGATGCGCTCGTCGGGGAACTGCCGCGATGCGGTGCGGCCTCGCTCATCGTGTCGTGGTTCGGCGATGACCTGCGTTGCGGTCACTGCACCGTCGAGCCGAAGGTGGAGCAGAACGAGATCGACGGCGTGGAGATGAGCTGGCGCGCGGGCGGCATCGGACGTAGCGCGGCCCGGACGATCCCGCTTAGAGACGGCTCGGTCATCTATGGCGGAACGCCTTCCGACGCGAGCGTGGTCGAGGCGATCCGTGCGCTGAACGCGGCCGACCAGGAGGTGATGTTCTATCCCTTCATCCTGATGGAACAACTTCCAGGCAATAGCCTTCCCGACCCCTACGGTGCCGAAGGATCGCAACCGTCCTTGCCCTGGCGCGGTCGGATCACGCTCGATGTCGCGCCGGGGCGCGAGGGCTCCGCCGACGGCACGGCACGGGCGGACGATGACGTGGCGGCGTTCTTCGGAACCGCCGCGCCGGGCGATTTCTCTATATCAGGGGGAGAAGTTCGGTATTCCGGCCCGCCCGAATGGCGCTACCGCCGCTTCATCCTGCACTATGCCTTTCTCTGCCGTCTCGCCGGCGGGGTCGAATCCTTCTGCATCGGATCGGAGATGCGGGGTCTCACGCAAATCCGGGGTACGGCCGGGTTCCCCGCAGTAGCGGAGCTAAGGCGGCTCGCCGGAGAGCTGCGGGCGATCCTCGGGCCCGATTGCAAGATCAGCTATGCCGCCGACTGGTCGGAATATTTCGGTTACCATCCGCAGGACGGATCGGGGGACGTCTATTTCCACCTCGATCCGCTCTGGGCGGACGAGAACATCGATTTCATCGGGATCGACAATTACATGCCGATCTCCGACTGGCGCGATGACGAGGATCATGCCGACGCGCCCTACGGCTCGATCTACAACCTCGATTATCTCAAGGCGAACATCCTCGGGGGGGAGGGGTTCAACTGGTATTATCCCACTCCCGAGGTCCGCAAGCTGCAGGCGCGCCACGCGATCACCGACGGGACGCATGACGAGGCGTGGGTCTACCGTTACAAGGACCTGCCCTCGTGGTGGTCGAAGCGTCATCACGATCGGATCGGAGGCGTCAGATCAAGCGCTCCGTCAGCGTGGGTGCCTCGGATGAAACCCATCCGGTTCACCGAGCTCGGTTGCGCCGCGATCGACAAGGGGACCAACCAGCCCAACAAGTTCCTCGACCCCAAAAGCTCGGAATCCGCGATCCCCTACTTCTCGAACGGGCGGCGTGACGATTTCATGCAGCTTCAGTATCTGCGCGCGGTCCACGAGTTCTGGGCGGAGGCGGAGAACAATCCTGCCTCGGACGTCTACGGCGGCCGCATGCTCGACATGGATAAAGCCTATGTCTGGGCGTGGGATGCGCGTCCCTATCCGTATTTCCCGGGCAACGCAGAGCTCTGGTCGGACGCGGAGAATTACGGACGGGGGCACTGGATCACGGGTCGGTCGGCCTCCCGCGCGCTGGCTTCCGTCGTGCGCGAGATCTGCGCGGCTTCGGGCGTGACGGAGATCGACGTGGATGCCCTCTGGGGGGTGGTCCGCGGATACGGGGTTGCGGAGCTCGGCGATGCCCGCGCGGCGTTGCAGCCGCTGATGCTGGCATTCGGCTTCGACGCCGTGGAACGGGAGGGGACACTTCTTTTCCGTAGCCGCGACGGGCGCGTGACGCGGCGGCTCGATCAGGGCGGTCTCGTCTCGACCGATCCGGAGCGCGGTGCGCTGCAGGCCACGCGCAATCCGGAGGCCGAACAGGTAGGGCGGATCAAGCTTACATTCATCGGTGCGGATGCGGATTTCGAGACGCGTTCGGCAGAGGCGATCTTTCCCGACGAGCGCAGCATCGGCGTGTCTCAATCGGAACTTCCCATCCTTCTCACCCAGGCGGAGGGACGGGCGATCACGGAGCGATGGCTTTCGGAAACGCGCGTCGCCCGCGACACGGCGCGCTTCGCATTGCCGCTTTCGCAAAGCGCGCTCGGGGCGGGCGACGTGGTGGAACTGAAAGACGGGCGCTACCGGCTCGATCACGTGGAGCAATCGGGTTACCTGCAGGTCGAGGCGGTGCGGATCGAGCCGGAACTCTACGAGCCCGGCGAGGCGTCGGACGGGATCGTCCGTCTCGGCCGCTACCGCGCCCCGTCCCCGGTTCTGCCGGTCTTTCTCGATCTGCCGCTTCTGACCGGAGACGAGGTTCCGCACGCCCCTTATCTCGCGATTGCGGCGCGCCCCTGGCCGGGGCCCGTCTCCGTCCTGTCCTCGTCCGAGGACGCGGGCTACGCGCTTCAGACACGGATCGCCCGTGCCGCGACCATCGGTCATACGAAGACCTTCCTGCGTCGCGCCGAACCGGGTCTCTACGATCGCAGCGCGGTGCTTCGCGTCGAACTCGTGCGCGGGACGCTCGCGTCGGTTTCCGAGGAGGCGTTGCTCTCCGGCGCCAACGCGCTCGCCATCGGGTCCGGGACGAACGACATCTGGGAAGTCCTGCAATTCCGAGAGGCCACGCTCGTCGCGCCGCGTACCTACGATCTGCGGCTGCTTCTTCGGGGGCAGGCGGGCACCGATGCGGTCACGCCGGAGCGCTGGCCCGCGGGCAGTACCGTCGTCCTTCTCAACGGCGCGCCGAGGCAGCTCGACATGGCGGTATCGCAGCGCGGCGTCGCGCGCCATTACCGGATCGGACCGGCGACGCGGCCCGTGAGCGATCCCTCCTATGTCCATGCCCATCGCGCCTTCGAGGGCGTGGGCCTGCGGCCCTATGCGCCGGTTCACCTGACGGCCCGTCGCCGGGAGGGTGCCATCGAGCTTGACTGGATCCGTCGAACGCGGCGCGACGGCGATGCCTGGCAGGGTCTCGACGTTCCGCTCGCCGAGGAGCGCGAGCTTTATCTCGTCCGTATCCTCCAGGGCGAGCGAGTGCTCCGGGAGGAGGTGGTGACGCGATCCTCCTGGACCTGCAGCCTGGCAGAGCTGGCCGCGGCGTCAGCAGGGGGGCCGCTCAGGGCCGCGGTGGCGCAGGTTTCGGAAAGCTATGGGCCCGGTCCGTTCCGGGAACTGGACCTCGGCTGAAACGGGCCGGGTCGATCGTCGCCATGGGTATTTCCCCCATCGCATAGGCGACCTATGTACGGGTCACCTGTACCAGACGAGGATCCGATCCCGTGAGCATGACAGCCCAGAAAATCGCGACGGTCGATCCGGTCTGGAACCGGATCCGTCATGAAGGCGAGCAGGCGGCGGCCGACGAGCCCATCCTCTGCGGCCTGATCCACGCGTCGATCTTGCATCACGACAGCCTCGAGCGGGCGTTGAGCTACCGGATCTCGCTCAAGCTCGCCTCGGGCGAGATGTCCGAGCAGATCGTGCGGGAGCTCGCCGACGAGGCGCATGCGGCCGATCCCGCGATCGGGGAAGCCGCGCGGGCCGACCTCGTCGCGACCTACGAGCGCGATCCGGTCTGCCATCGCTTCCTGCAGCCGCTCCTCTACTTCAAGGGCTACCAAGCGCTCCAGGCCTATCGCGTGGGTCATTGGCTCTGGCAGCAGGGGCGTTACGACCTCGCCTATTTCTTCCAGATGCGGATCAGCGAGGTCTTCGGGATCGACATCCACCCGGCCGCCCGGATCGGGCGCGGGATCATGATCGATCATGCCCATTCCATCGTCATCGGCGAGACGGCGACCGTGGGGGACAACGTCTCCATGCTCCATTCCGTCACGCTCGGCGGCACGGGCAAGGAGGACGACGACCGTCATCCGAAGATCGGCGACGGCGTCCTGATCGGGGCGGGGGCGAAGATCCTCGGCGCGATCAAGGTCGGCCATTGCGCACGGATCGCGGCGGGATCGGTGGTGCTCGAGGAAGTGCCGCCGATGAAGACGGTCGCGGGCGTGCCCGCGCGCATCGTGGGCGAGGCGGGCTGCGCGCAGCCCTCGATCACGATGGATCAGCTCCTCAACGGGGCGATCTGAGCGGTCAGCGCAGAATGATCTCGTCGGCGCGGACCATGCCGAGAACCGACCGTGCCTGTTCGTCGAGCAGATCGAGATCGAGATAGGCGTCCGAAAGGCGCCGCGTCTTGTTCTCGAGCGCCGCGACCTCGGCCTCGACCCGTGCAAGCTCGGCTGCAAGGGCGTCGGCCTGCGCGTCGATCTCGATCCGGCGGAAGAGCCCGTAATCGCCCTGCACGCTCGCGAAGGTGAAATAGAGGCCCAGCACGAAGGTGAGTGCGAAATAGGTTAGAAGCCCGATGGCCGGGCGCCGGTAGGGACGTGTCATCTGCCGCCTCGCTCGTCGCGCCTCGAACCGGGCGCCTGGAACGAGGATGACACGGGCGGAGGAATTTGGGAATGCCCCTCCGCCCGCTGCGGCTTATTCGTTGCCCTTGTAGATGTTCACGAGCTTGTCGAACAGCGCCAGCGCCTCGGAGCGTTCCCGCTGGAACGAGTTGCGCCCGATGATCGAGCCGTTGCCGCCGCCGTCGCGGATCGCGCGGGCATCGTCGTAGATGCCTTCTTCACCTTTCTTCGCGCCGCCCGAGAAGACGACGATGCGGCGTCCGTCGAAGGACGAGCGCATGCATTCGGCGACGCGTGCCGCCTGGCTCGCGACGTCGATGCCCTGGTCCTCGAAGACCTTCTTGGCCTCGGGCAGCTCGAGATGGTCGGTGGAGAGCTTGATCTTGATGATATGCGCGCCCAGAAGCGCCGCGATCTGCGCGGCGTAGGCGGCGATGTCGATGGCCGTTTCGCCGTCCTTGGAGATCGCCTCGCCGCGGGGATAGGACCAGATCACCGTGGGAATTCCGACCGACGCCGCTTCCCGGCGCAGTTCCACGATCTCCTCGAACATGTCGAGCGCCATGTCGGAGCCGGGATAGATGGTGAAGCCGATGGCGGAGCAGCCGAGGCGCAGCGCGTCGTCGACGGAGCCCGTCACGGCCTGGTTCTTGCCGGCCGTCCCGCTCATCAGCGAGTTGGCGGAGTTGAGCTTCAGGATCGTCGGGATCGCGCCCGCGAAGGTGTCTGCACCCGCTTCCAGCATTCCCAAGGGCGCGGCATAGGCGTTGAGCCCGGCATCGATCGCAAGCTGGTAGTGGTAATGGGGATCGTAGCCGGCCGGGTTCGGCGCGAAGGACCGGGCCGGTCCGTGCTCGAAGCCCTGATCGACGGGCAGGATGATCATCTTGCCCGTACCGCCGAGGCGACCGTGCATCAGCATCTGGCAAAGCTTGCCCTTCACACCGGGCGTCTCGCCTTCGTAATTGGCGAGAATTTTCTGGACCTTGCGCGAAACCTTCATCGTCATCTCCTCTCAGCGAATGGACTTTGCGTCTTCCAGTAGGGTCTGACCCCGCCGGGCGCAACGCTCGGGCGCTAACATGGCACGCATTCGCGCGACGGCCTCAGCTTTCGAGCGCGGCGACGCCCGGCAGGGTCTTGCCCTCCATCCATTCGAGAAAGGCGCCGCCCGCCGACGAGATGTAGCTGAACCCCTCCGCCGCACCGGCGCGGTTGAGAGCGGAGACCGTGTCGCCGCCCCCTGCCACGGAGACGAGTTTGCCGTCCCGGGTGAGCTCCGCCGCACGCCGCGCCGCCGCGTTCGTCGCCGCGTCGAAGGGCGCGATTTCGAAGGCGCCGAGCGGCCCGTTCCAGATCAGCGTCCGGCAGTTCGACATCGCGCGATCGATCCGTTCGACCGTGGCAGGCCCCGCATCGAGGATCATCGCGTCGTCGGGGCAGGCATCCGCAGCGACGGTCTCGTTCTCGGCACCTGCCTCGAACTTCCTCGCCACGACGACGTCCTCGGGCAGGATGATCTCGCAACCCGCCTCGTCGGCCTTCCCGAGGATATCCTTCGCGGTCCCGGTCATCTCGTGTTCCGCGAGCGACTTGCCCACGTCGATCCCCTGCGCGGCGAGGAAGGTGTTGGCCATGCCGCCGCCGATCACGAGGTGGTTCACCTTGCGCACCAGATTGCCGAGGAGGTCCAGTTTGGTGGAGACCTTGGCGCCGCCCACTACCGCCATGACCGGGCGTTCGGGCGAGGTCAGGGCCGCTTCGAGCGCGGAGAGTTCTTCGGCCATCAGCCGCCCCGCGCAGGAGGGCAGGTGATGGGCAATCCCTTCGGTCGAGCCATGCGCGCGGTGCGCGGCGGAGAAGGCGTCGTTGCAATAGACGTCGCCCAGCGCGGCAAGCGCCGTCGCGAAGTCGGGATCGTTCTTCTCCTCGCCCGCATGGAAGCGGGTGTTCTCGAGGAGGACCACATCGCCGGCGCCCATGGCCGCGATGGCCGATGTCGCGTCATCACCCGCGCAATCCTCGGCGAAAGTGACGGGGCGTCCCAGCGCCTTGGACAGTTCATCGGTGATCTGGCCCAGCGACATCTCCGGCACGCGCTTGCCCTTCGGGCGTCCGAAATGCGCGAGGAGGACCGGCTTGCCGCCCTTGTCGAGGATATCGCGGATCGTCGGGACGATGCGGTCGATCCGCGTCGTGTCGGTGACGCGGCCGGCCTCGACCGGCACGTTGAGATCGACACGGGTCAGCACGACCTTGCCGTCGAGATCCATGTCGTCGAGCGATTTCCAGCCCATCTTCGTCTCCCATCCGCGTGACGCTTCCTCTTCGCCCGATCCGGACGGGCGTGCAACCGCCCTGAGACCCGCATGAGCCCTTTTCCTCCTTGCGGCGTGCACCTATGTTCGCGGCGACTTTTTCCAGAAAGGACCGCAGCATGGCCGAGATCAAGGATCCGGAGAACACGATCATCATCGAGCTGAAGGACGGGCCCGTGACGATCGCGCTCCTGCCCGACGTGGCGCCGAAGCATGTCGAGCGGATGAAGACGCTCGCCCGCGCGGGGGCCTACGACAACGTCGTCTTCCACCGCGTGATCGACGGCTTCATGGCGCAGACGGGCGACGTGTCGAACGGCAATGCGGAGAAGGATTTCAATATCCGCCTCGCCGGGACGGGCGGATCGGAGCATCCCGATCTTCCGGCGGAATTCTCCAAGCTCCCGCATGATCGCGGCACGATCGGCGCGGCACGCTCGTCGAGCCCGAACTCCGCCAATTCGCAGTTCTTCATCAACTTCGCGGACAACCATTTCCTGAACGGGCAGTACACGGTCTACGGCCGCGTGATCGAGGGAATGGATTTGGTCGACAAGATCACCCGCGGCGAGCCGCCCGCGAACCCCGACCGGATGCAGAGCGTGAAGGTGGCCGCCGATGCGTAAGCTCCTCCTTGTCGCCGCGGCGACCCTTGCCGCAGGACCGGCCCTCGCCACCGGCCTCGAGATCGAGATGGGCGGCGGGGTGAGCGGCACCGTCGTGATCGACCTCTTCGAGGACGTGGCGCCGCAGCATGTCGAGCGGATCACCACGCTCGCCGAGGAGGGCGCCTATGACGGCGTCGTCTTCCACCGGGTGATCGACGGCTTCATGGCGCAGACGGGCGACGTGGAATTCGGCGTGGCGGAGGGCGACCTGTCGCAGGCCGGGACCGGCGGATCGGACCTTCCGGACCTGCCCGCGGAGTTCAGCGAACTGCCCTTCGACCGTGGCACGGTCGGCATGGCGCGCGCATCCGATCCCGACAGCGCGAATTCGCAGTTCTTCATCATGTTCGCGCCCGCCCCGCATCTCGACGGCCAGTACACCGTCGTGGGTGAGGTGACCTCGGGCATGGACGTGATCGACACCGTGGCCCGTGGCGACGGCCCGTCGGGCGCGGTCGCGGAGCCCGATCTCATGGAACGGGTCACCGTCACCGAGTGATCCGGCGGAGCGGGGCCTGACGGCCCCGCACGCCATTTCCGGCACCATCGGCGAACGTGAGCCCACTCGCGGCGAGGCGGCGCGGGTTCAGGTGCCGCAGAAGGTCGCCTCCACCACCTCACTGGGCTCCGGCGGCAAGGCGTAGTCCGGCTGGTCCTCGAACGGGCGGGAGAGGGCGCCGTGAAGCGCCTCGAAGGGCGCGAGGTCGCCTGCGACGGCGGCGGCGATCACCCCCTCGATCCGGTGGTTGCGCGGGATGACGCCCGGATTGGTCCGGGCCATCAGCGCGGCCCGTTCTTCCTCGCTCGCCGTGTCGCGATCGCGACGTGCGGCATAGACCTCCGCCCAGCCGTCGTACGCCGCGGGCTCGGCGAAGGCCGCGCGGGCGGAGCCGTCCGCTAGCCCCCGGAAGGTCAACGTGAAATCGGCGCCGGTCGCGGCCATCCGGTCGAGAAGGCCGCCGACGAGGTCGGCATCGCCGTCCTCCGTCGAGACGAGCCCGAGCTTGGCGCGGAACACCCGGAGCCATTCGTCGCCGAACCGGGCGGGAAAGGTGTGCACCATCTCCGTCGCCCGCGCGATCGCCGCGTCCCGCTCGCCCATGAGCGGCAGCAGGCAGGAGGCGAGTTGCGCGAGGTTCCAGACCGCGATGTCGGGCTGGCGCGCATAGGCGTAGCGGCCGAACTGGTCGATCGAGGAGAAGACCCGGTCGGGGTGATAGGCATCGATGAACGCGCAGGGGCCGTAATCGATGGTCTCCCCCGCGACCGACATGTTGTCGGTGTTCATCACGCCGTGGATGAAGCCCACGCCCATCCATTCGGCGACAAGCCGGGCCTGCGCGCCGATCACCGCGTCGAGGAGGCCGAAGGCATCTTCCGCCTCGGGGTAATGGCGGGCAATGACGTGATGGGCCAGCGCCTCCACCGCGTCGGTGTCCTGGCGCGCAGCAAAATACTGGAAGGTGCCCACGCGGATATGCGAGCTCGCCACGCGGGCGAGGACGGCGCCGGGCAGGGGGCGTTCGCGCAGCACCCGCTCCCCGGTCGCGACGGCGGCGAGCGCGCGCGTCGTGGGAATGCCCATCGCGTGCATCGCCTCGGAGACGAGGTATTCGCGCAGGACCGGACCCATCCAGGCGCGGCCATCGCCCATCCGGCTGTAGGGCGTGGGACCCGAGCCCTTGAGCTGCAGGTCGACCCGCCTGCCCCCGGCCACGATCTCTCCCAGAAGGACGGCACGGCCGTCGCCGAGCTGCGGGTTCCAGCCGCCGAACTGGTGCCCGGCATAGGCCTGCGAAAGGGGCAGCGCGCCGTCGGGGATGCGGTTGCCCGCGAGCATCTCCACGCCCGCGGGTGAGGCGAGCGCATCGGCGTCGAGGCCGAGTTCCGCGGCAAGGTCGCGGTTGAGCGCGAGCAGACGCGGCGCCGTCACCGGCGTCGGGGCCTGCGGCGTGAAGAAGCGCGGGGGCAGCCGCGCGTAGCTGTTGTCGAAGGGCAGGGCGAGGGACATGGAACGATCCTCCTTGACCCCGCACCTATGGCGTCCGGGCGCGAATGGAAGCCCTCAGAGCATCCGCGTGAGCACCGCGCCGCGCTTCGAGGGCCGGAAATGCTGACGTCCGAAGACGCGCGGGGAATCGTCGCCCCGCTGCGTGAAGTGGAGCGCGCGGACGCCGTGCGAACTCAGCGACGCGGCCAGGGAATGCAGCGCCTCGCTCGCCATGCCGCGGTTGCGCACGGGCGGGCGGATGTAGATCTCGTCGATATGCCCCTCGAGCCCGCCGATGGAGATCGAGTAGCCGAAAGAGATCGCGAGATAGCCCACCGGGCTCGAGGGCGGACCGATGAGGTAGACGACGCCGTTCGGCCCCCCCTCGAGGAGCGGCCTCAGCGCCTCGGCGATGGCGGCCTCGTCCTGCGGCAGGTCGGTCTCGGCGTGACAGGCGAGGACGAGTTTCAGGAGCCGCTCGGAATCCTCGGTCGTCGCGATGCGGAGCTTGGCGCTCATCTCTCTCTCCAATGGTCGCGGACCAGCCGCGGCGGGGGACGCGAAAGTCTTAACGCAACCCAAGGTGGGGCGGAACCCGGATTGCGGTCAGAGGCGCCCGAGCCGTTCGGTGAGCAGGGCGAAGAAGCCGTCGGCATCCACGCCGCCCACGAAGAGCGCGTTGCGCGGCCGATCGGTGATCCGCCACCAATCGGCGACGGTCATGCCGCGCGTGAGATCGGAGCGGGTCTCGATCTCCACGTTGATCTCGCGTCCCGTAAAGAGATCGGGCGCAAGCAGCCAGGCGGTCACGCAGGGATCGTGGAGCGGCGCGCCGTCGGATCCGTATTTCTCCTTATCGAAGCGTTCGAAGAAATCGGTCATCTCCGCCACGGCGCGGCCCACCGGCGTGCCGAGGGCGCGGAACGCGTCGTTGCGCGCGGAGGTGACGAGCGCCTTGTGCGTGACGTCGAGCGGCAGGACGGTGAGCGGCACGCCCGCGCGGAAGACGATGTCGGCGGCGTCGGGATCGACGTAGATGTTGAACTCGGCGGCGGGAGTGATGTTGCCCACCTCGAAATAGGCCCCGCCCATCAGGACGATGCGCGCGATCCGTTCCGCGATGTCGGGGGCGCGTCTTAGCGCCATGGCGAGGTTCGTGAGCGGCCCGAGGGCGCAGAGCGTGACGCTGCCCGGCGGTTCGCGTCGCAGCGTCTCGACGAGGAAATCGACGGCATGCGTATCCTGCAGCGCCATGGAGGGATCGGGCAGGTCCGGCCCGTCGAGCCCGGTCCGGCCATGCACGTGCTCCGCCGTGACGAGCGGGCGCAGGAGCGGCCGGTCGCAGCCCGCGAAGACCGGGATGTCCGTCCGCCGCGCGAGTTCGAGCACGATGCGGGCGTTTTTGGCCGTAAGTTCCAGCGGCACGTTGCCGGCGACGGCGGTGAGGCCCAGCACCTCGATCTCCGGCGAGGCGAGCGCGAGAAGGATCGCCACGGCATCGTCCTGCCCCGGATCAGTATCGATAATGATCTTCACGGCGTCTCCTCGGCGTGGCTCAGGCGCCCGAGGGCTACACGAGCGCAAGCTGCCGCGTCCAGTCGCCCGTCGATCGCGTGCCTTTCTTCCCACCTTGCAGCTTGCGAGATACCGCCATCCGGAAGAAGCAAAACGGGGCCTAGGACGAGGTCGCGCCCGGTTGCGTCGGCCGGACCGCTCCCTGCGGGGTCCTGTGTTTGGCGATACTTTCGGGCCCGCCTTGCGGATCGGCGCCCGAAGAGGCGCCGGCGCCGAATTCTGCATCATCCGCAGGCCCCTCGCGTTTGACGACGGGCGTGGGGCTTGAGGCCACCGCATTCCCTCACCATGATGCCGCCGGTCTCAGGGTGAAAGGGTACGGCATGAAGGTCATCGTGATGGGGGCGGGCGTCATCGGGGTGACGACGGCATGGTATCTCGCCCGCGCGGGGGCGGAGGTCGTGGTGATCGACCGCCAGCCGGGCCCGGGTCTCGAGACGAGCTATGCCAATGCGGGCGAGCTCAGCTACGGCATGACGTCACCCTGGGCCGCGCCGGGCGTTCCGCAGAAAGCCCTGCGCTGGCTCTTCATGAAGCGCCGTCCGCTCTTCATCTGGCCGCTGATCTCGCCCACCATGTGGGCCTGGGGTGCGCAGATGCTGAAGAACTGCACGCCGGACGCCTACCGGGTCAACAAGGGGCGGATGGTCCGGGTCTCCAACTACTCGCGCGACGTGATGCCCGATCTCATTGAGGAAACGGGGATCGACTATGACGGCCGGGCGCAGGGCACGTTGCAGCTCTTCCGGACCCAGAAGCAGCTTAAGGGCTCGAAGGCCGATCAGGAGGTCCTCGCGGAATACGGCTCGCCGTACGAGGTTCTGGATCAGGACGCCTGCATCGCGGCGGAGCCCGCGCTCGCGGAGGTGCGCGACAAGTTCGTGGGCGGGCTGAGGCTGACCGCGGACCGCACGGGCGATTGCCGCATGTTCACCCTCGCGCTCGCCGAGAAGTGCGCGGAGATGGGCGTGGAATTCCTCTACGGACAGGCGATCTCGGACATCGTGGTGGAAAACGGCGAGATCGCGGGCGTGGAGACGGAGATGGCGGGGCTCATCACGGGCGACACCTATGTCTGCGCGCTGGGCTCCTACGGGGCGCGGCTTCTCAAGAAGATCGGGGTCCGGGTCCCGGTCTATCCGATCAAGGGCTATTCGGTGACGCTGCCCGTCACGGAGGATGCGTTCGCACCGCAATCGACGATCATGGACGAGACGCACAAGGTCGCGATCACCCGTCTGGGCGACCGGATCCGGGTCGCGGGCACGGCGGAAATCGCGGGCTATTCGAACCGGCTGGGCCCGCATGCCACCGACACCGTCCGCCACGTGATCGGCGATCTCTTCCCGAAGGGCGGGGATCTGAGCAAGGCGGAAGGCTGGACCGGTCTGCGACCGATGACGCCTGACGGGACGCCGGTCCTGGGACCCTCGAGCTATCCGAACCTCTATCTCAACACTGGCCACGGCACGCTCGGCTGGACGATGGCCGCGGGATCGGCGCGCGTCGTGGCCGATTGCGTCCTGGGCCGCGATCCGGAGATCGAACTCGACGGCCTGACCGCCGAGCGCTACGGCACCTGATCTTCAGGCGATGGCGTCGAGGATCCGCGCCCAGGAGCGGATGCCGCGATGGAAGGACGACAGGTGGTACTTCTCGTTCGGCGAGTGGATCTGGTCGTCCGACCGCCCGAAGCCGATCAGCATCGAATCCATCCCGAGCGTCTGCTGCATCTGCCCGGCGATCGGGATCGACCCGCCGGCGCCGATATAGGCGGCAGGCTTCGGCCATTCCTGCGACAAGGCCTGCCGCGCGGCCTCGAACGCGGGATCGGAAATGTCCATGCGGCTTGCCGGGGCGGCGCCGTGATCGTGGAAGACGGCCTCGCAATCGGGCGGTAGACGCGTCTCCACGAAGTGCCGGAAGGCCGTCCGGATGGCCTGCGGATCCTGCCCGTCCACGAGGCGGAAGCTGATCTTGGCCGACGCCTCCGCCGGCAGCACGGTCTTGAAGCCCGCCCCCGCATAGCCGCCCCGGATGCCGTTCACCTCCGCCGTCGGCCGCGCCCAGAGCTGCTCGAGCGGGGTGCGATCCGTCTCTCCCGCGGGCGTCGACAGGCCGACATCGCCGAGGAACGCGGTCGCGTCGAAATCGAGCCGTTCCCACTGGGCGAGAACCTCGGCGGGCGTCTCCGGGATGCCGTCGTAGAAGCCCGGGATCGTCACCCTTCCCGCCTGGTCGTGAAGATCGGCGATGATGCCCGAGAGAACCCGGATCGGGTTCATCGCGAGCCCGCCGAAGCTGCCGGAATGGAGATCGCGCTCGGCGCCCCTGATCGTCACCTCCTGCCCCAGGAGGCCGCGCAGCGAGGTGGTGATCGCCGGCGTTTCCGTATCGTAGAGGGACGTGTCGCAGATGAGCGCGAGCTCCGCGCGAAGTTCGTCCGCATTGGCCTCCAGGAACGGCACCATGGAGGGCGAGCCCGATTCCTCCTCCCCCTCGAAGAGGAGAGTAAGGCGGGTCGGAAGCGCGCCGTGAACGGCCACCCAAGCGCGGCAGGCCTCCACGAAGGTCATGAGCTGGCCCTTGTCGTCGCAGGCGCCGCGACCGCGAATCACCTGGCCCTCCGGCGTATCCTCGATCTGCGGATCGAACGGATCACGCTCCCAGAGGTCGAGCGGATCGACCGGCTGCACGTCGTAATGTCCGTAGAAGAGGAGCGGACGGCCACCCTCTCCGCCATGCGCCACGACCATCGGATGACCCTGCGTCGGTCGCGCCTCGGCCGTGAAGCCCAGGCCGCGCAAATCCTCCACGAGCCAGTCCGCCGCCCGCCGGACCTCCGGCGCATAGGCGGGATCGGTGGAGATCGACGGGATGGCGAGAAACGCCATGAGCCGCTCGAGCGATTGCGGCAGATCATCGTCGATCCGGGAAAGGACGGCATCGAGGCTCATGGACGGCTCCTTCGGCCTTGTTACGGAGCGAAGACTAGCCCCTCCGGCGGCGCCGTAAAGCGGCCCGGCGGCGGGGGCGGACAAAACGTCCCTGTGTTTTCGGCGCTGGAACCATTATGAATCCGGGGAAGCTGCGAGAGGAGAGCCCGGGTGAACTACGACGCCAGCATCGACGCCGCCCTGCAGAGGCTGCACGACGAGGGACGCTACCGGACCTTCATCGACATCGAGCGGCGACGCGGTGCCTTTCCGCAGGCGGTCTGGCGCCGGGAGGACGGGACGGAGCGGCCGGTGACGGTCTGGTGCGGCAACGATTACCTCGGGATGGGGCAGCACCCGGCGGTACTCTCCGCGATGCACGAGGCGCTCGACGCGACCGGGGCCGGGTCCGGCGGGACGCGCAACATCTCCGGCACGACCGTCTATCACAAGCGGCTGGAGGCGGAACTCGCCGATCTTCACGGCAAGGAGGCGGCGCTCCTCTTCACCTCCGCCTACATCGCCAACGACGCCACGCTCTCGACCCTCCCGAAACTCTTTCCCGGCCTCGTCATCTATTCCGACGCGCTGAACCACGCCTCCATGATCGAGGGCGTGCGCCGCAACGGCGGGGCCAAGCGCGTCTTCCGCCACAACGACGTGGACCATCTTCGCGAATTGATGGCGGCCGACGATCCCGCCCTTCCGAAGCTCATTGCGTTCGAGAGCGTCTATTCGATGGACGGCGATTTCGGCCCCGTCGAGGCGATCTGCGACCTCGCGGAGGAGTTCGGTGCGCTGACCTATATCGACGAGGTCCACGCCGTGGGCATGTACGGCCCCCGCGGTGGCGGGGTCTGCGAGCGCGACGGGTTGATGGGGCGGATCGACATCATCAACGGGACGCTCGCCAAGGCCTATGGCGTGATGGGCGGCTACATCGCTGCGAGCGCGCGGATGTGCGACGCGGTCCGGTCCTATGCGCCGGGCTTCATCTTCACCACGTCCCTGCCGCCCTCCGTCGCCGCGGGCGCCGCGGCGAGCGTGGCACACCTCAAGGGTGATCAGGCGCGCCGGGATGCGCATCAAACGCAGGCGCGGATCCTGAAGATGCGGCTAAAGGGTCTGGGTCTCCCGCTCATCGATCACGGCAGCCACATCGTGCCTGTCCATGTCGGCGATCCGGTGCATTGCAAGGCGCTGTCGGACCTTCTGCTGCAGGATCACGGCATCTACGTGCAGCCGATCAATTTCCCCACCGTCCCGCGCGGCACCGAACGGCTTCGCTTCACCCCGTCTCCCGTGCATGGGCCGCGGGAAATCGACGCGCTCGTCGGTGCGCTCGACACGCTCTGGTCGCATTGTGCGCTAAATCGGTCTCAACAGATTGCGTAAACGCTTCGTTTACACAAACGGCCCTAGGATGCATAAGCTACGGGAAAAGCGAACAAGCGTTCTGTAGCGGAATCGATCTGGAAGGTTCGGAACCGTTGCCAAAAGGGCGCGGAGCAGGATCAAGGGGCATAGGGTATGACGGGTCGTTTCCACATGGGGGAAACGCGGGTCGGCGACGAAACGCCACGCGGCTTCGACGATTTCGACCTGCGCCTTGGTGATGTGATGCGGGGCGAACGCGCCACGCTCGGAAAATCCCTTCTCGACGTGCAGCGCGAACTGAAGATCCGCGCCACTTACATCGCGGCCATCGAGAATTCCGATCCCGCCGCCTTCGAGACGCCCGGCTTCATCGCGGGCTATGTCCGCTCCTATGCGCGCTATCTCGACCTCGATCCCGACTGGGCCTACCGGGCGTTCTGCGCGGAAAGCGATTTCGAGACCGCCCACGGCATGTCGAAGGCCGCATCGGTCCGGCGCGCCGAGCCGCAGACCGACCGCGCAGAGCGCGACCCGCTGGCCGAGCCCGCGCTGGGCTACGCCCCGCCGCGAGACGGGTTCCTCTCGCGGATCGAGCCGGGCGCGATCGGCTCCCTCCTCGTCCTTCTGGGTCTGATCGGGGCGATCGCCTATGGCGGCTACGCGGTCCTGACCGAGATCCAGCAGGTGCGGATCACGCCGGTCGACCAGGCGCCGGAGGTGGTGGCCGATATCGATCCGCTGAACGCCGCGCAGGCGACGGGCCCGCTCGACGCGCAGTCGGCCGCGGAGGAGGAGGTGTTCGACCGCATCTACCGCCCCGAACCTCTCGACGTTCCGGTTCTCGTTGCCCGCGACGGCCCGATTTCCGCCATCGATCCGCGGCTGGGCGAGCCGCTTGTGTCGGCCGTATCGGCGGAGCCGGTGATTGCGGAGCTGATCGGGCCCATGCCGGCCGGTTCGACATCCCGCCAGATCGGCGGCTTCGACGCGGTGGACATCGCGTCTCTCCTCCCGCCCGGAACCATCGAGGCCCCCGAGGGTGCGCCCGGCGTGCAGGTTGTCGAGGACGGGCCGCCCGAGGTCGTCGTGATCGCCGTGCGCCCCTCCTGGGTGCGGGTCCGCTCCGCGGAGGGCACGACTCTCTACGAGCGGATCATGCAGGAGGGCGACCGCTTCGTCCTGCCGCCGAGCGAGGTTCCCGCGACGCTCCGTACCGGTGAATCCGGTGCGATCTTCTTCGCGGTCAACGGCACGGCCTACGGGCCCGCGGGTCCGGCAGGGCAGGTGACGGGCAATCTCGATCTCGATGGCGAGACGCTGGCCGCTGCCTACGACGTCGCCGATCTCGAGGCCGAAAGCGCGCTCGCCCGGGTCGTGGCCGATCTCCGCCCGGAACCCCCGCTGCCCGGACAATCTGCACCCGCCGCGACGGAGTGAACCGGCGATCGGCTGTTGGTTTCGTCGCCCGGGACGCTTAGGTTCCGCGCAGAGGACCCGACACCCTGATCAGACCGGAGTCGACATGTCGCTGAACGCCGTCCGCCCGTGGAAGAACATCTATCGCCGCAAGTCCCGCCAGATCATGGTGGGCAACGTGCCCGTGGGCGGCGACGCCCCCATCGCCGTCCAGACGATGACCAATACCGACAGCGGCGACGCCGCCGCGACGATCCGTCAGGTCATCGAATGCGCGGAGGCGGGTGCCGACATCGTGCGCGTCTCTTGTCCCGACACCGCCGCGACCACCGCGCTACGCGAGATCGTCCGGGAGAGCCCGGTGCCGATCGTCGCTGACATCCACTTCCACTACAAGCGCGCCATCGAGGCGGCGGAGGCGGGCGCTGGCTGCCTGCGGATCAACCCCGGCAATATCGGTGACGATACCCGCGTAAAGGAAGTGATCCGCGCCGCGAAGGATCACGGCTGCTCCATCCGCATCGGCGTGAACGCGGGCAGCCTCGAGCGGGATCTGCTTGAGAAATACGGCGAGCCCTGTCCCGACGCGATGGTCGAAAGCGGTCTCGACCACATCAAGATCCTGCAGGACAACGACTTCCACGAATTCAAGATCTCCGTGAAGGCATCGGACGTGTTCCTGTCGGCGGCCGCCTACCAGGGGATCGCGGAGGCGACGGACGCGCCGATCCATCTCGGCATCACGGAGGCCGGATCGCTCAACGCGGGCACCGTGAAATCCGCGATCGGCCTCGGCAACCTTCTCTGGATGGGGATCGGCGACACGCTCCGTGTCTCGCTCTCCGCCGATCCGGTCGAAGAGGTGCGCGTGGGCTACGAGATCCTCAAGTCGCTTGGGCTCCGCCACCGTGGGGTCAACATCATCTCCTGCCCGTCCTGCGCGCGGCAGGGCTTCGACGTCATCAAGACGGTCGAGGTGCTCGAGGAGCGGCTCGCCCATATCAAGACGCCGATGTCGCTCTCGATCATCGGCTGCGTGGTGAACGGCCCGGGCGAGGCGCTGATGACCGATGTGGGCTTCACCGGCGGCGGGGCCGGGTCGGGGATGATCTATCTCGCCGGCAAGCAAAGCCACAAGATGTCGAACGCACAGATGGTCGACCACATCGTCGAGCAGGTGGAGAAGCGCGCCGCCGAGATCGAGGCGCAGCCGGCCGAAGGAGAGGTCGAACCGGCGGAGTGAGCCCGCGCGTTCATTGAAGGTCGGCCAGCCGCGTATCCGGCGCGAGAAGATAGACGGGCGGAACGATCGTCGATCCCTGCAATTCGCCGTTGACGAAGTGGGAAATCTTCACGTTGTCGCCCAAGGCCTGGGTGAGGCTGCAATGTTCCTCGGTCATGGAGCCCATCTTCAGAAGAAGATGGCCTTCCGGGACTTGCGGCGTGCTGTAATAACCACTCGTTTTCCACCGCTCGATGTCGATCGGGTCGACGCCGGTAGGGGGAACGTCGCCGTACCCTTCGGGCGAAAGCCGGTAGAGCGCGTTGTGGCAGGCCTGATAGAGCCCTCTCTCCATTTCGAAGCCATCATCCGGGTGCGAGATTGCCCCGGGCAGGACCGTGATCCCTCAGAGGAACGTCTTAAGCAGATTCTCGATCATGTCCATCTTGATCGCGGATGTGGAGAAGATGGCGGCGAGAAGCGGCAGGGAAATGATGCGCCCGCGGTCGTGGCGCATCGGGTCAGCTCGGCGATGTGCGCCGTCTGTACCCCATAAGCCGCAATGATCTTGACGATCACGATGGTATCGAGACCATCCGATAAGTACGCTTCGTCGCGGGAAATAAAGAGCTCGGTCTCGAAAATCGCGGAACAAGCTGCGGAGAGCGGAGGGATGGGCATCGACCATACGGACACCAGTCAACGCGCAACTGGCCCCTAGAATCTACCGTACGCTTATCAAAGGCAAGACTTGCGCGCCGCGTTCAGCCCTGCCGTTCGACCGAGAGCTCTTCCACGTCCTTGAACTTGATCGATTCCCCGCAGCCGCAGGCATCGACGACGTTGGGGTTGCGGAACTTGAATCCCGATTCGAGCAGGCTCGTCTCGTAGTCGATCTCCGTGCCGAAGAGGAACATCTGCGCCATCGGCGCGATCATCACCCGCGCGCCGTTCTGTTCGACCACCTCGTCGTGGGGGTCGATCTCGGTCACGTAATCCATCGTGTATTCCATGCCGGCGCAGCCGCCCTTCTTCACGCCGATCCTAAGACCCTGATGCCCTTCGCGGGACATGAGCTTCGAGATCTGGCGCTCGGCCTTCTCGGTGATGGTGACGGCTTGCTTTCCGGGGATGGAGAACATCGGATCGTCCCTTCCTTCGGGTTGTTCGAGTGCCTTGCGGGGCGTTACATGAAGCCCAGTTCGAGGCGGGCCTCGTCGGACATCATGTCCATTCCCCAGGGTGGCTCCCAGGTAAGCTGCACGTCGACGGTCTTGACGCCCGCAAGCGGCTCAACCGCTTCGGCGACCCAGCCCGGCATCTCGCCCGCGACCGGGCAGCCCGGCGCGGTCAGGGTCATGAGGATCAGCACGTCGTTCTCGGCTGATATGTCGATCGTGTAGACGAGCCCGAGATCGTAGATGTTGACCGGTATTTCGGGATCATAGACGCTCCGGCACGCCTCCACGATCTGTTCGTGCAGCGGATGGTCGGTGCTTGACGGCCGAATGAGCGGCTGACCCTCCATCGGTTCGGTCTGCGCTTCGCTTGGCATGGCGTCCCTTTCGCGAAATTCATCCAACGATATAAGAAGGCGGGCCGTCTGCGTCCAGACCGGAGGGCCGAGGCGTTGCGGGCGACCGGGCGATCGGATCGTCCGGTCCGGGGTCCGATACCCGGTGCTCGCTCAGCTCATCCGGCCGATATCGGTGGCCCGACCGGAGCCGATCGGCGCCAGCGACGCCCCGCCGAGATCGCGCTCGAGCATGATCACGCCGGGCGGAAGGGACGTCCGTCTCGTGCCTTCCTCGTCCGCGATGAGCGGCAACGCCAGAAGCGCCAGCGCGACAACGAGGATCGCAAGATCGATTATTCCACGGCGCATGACACTCGCTCCAACAATTGGCCTTCGAACACGCTTAACTCGCACCTGGTTCATGTCCGGTTTCGCGCCCCCGATTTTCTGGGGCGACGTACGGGGACGGGACGCACCCGCTTCTCGATCATTTCGAAGAGATGGGAACACAGATCGCCCTTTGCACCCCGTTCCAGCGACTGGAGGCCCGGCGTCGCGTTGACTTCCAGCACTTTCGGCCCGTCCGCGGACCGCACGAGGTCGACCCCGGCGAGGCCGAGGCCGAAGGCGCGCGCCGCCCGCGTCGCGGTCTCCCGCTCCGCCCGGGTGAGCTTCGCGGCCGTGATCTTGCCACCTGGGCCGGGCGTGGAGCGGAACTCGCCGTTGGGCGCGGTGCGCCGGATCGCGGCCACGACGCGGCCGTCCATGACGAGGCAGCGGATGTCCTCGCCCGCCGCCTCGCGCACGAAATCCTGAACGAGGAAGTTGGCATGGAGACCGCGGAACGCGTCGATCACTGATTCCGCGGCCTTCTTCGTCTCGGCCAGCACGACGCCCTTGCCCTGCGCCGGGTCGAGGAGCTTCACGATCAGGGGCGCCCGACCGACGAGCCCGATGAGGTTGTCGGTATCCTTGGGCGAGGCTGCGAAGGCGGTCTTCGGCATCCCGATCTTGGCGCGGGCGAGCACCTGGTGGGCGTGGAGCTTGTCGCGGCTCGCCGTGATGCCCGCGGCGGGGTTCACGCACAATGTCCCGATCGTCTCGAACTGGCGGATGAGGGCCGTGCCGTAGGGCGTGATCGACGCGCCGATCCGCGGGATCACGGCGTCGTAATGCGGCAGCCGCTTGCCGTCGTAATGGACCTCTGGCGAGAGCGCATCGAGCGTCATGTAGCAGCGCTGCGTGTCGATCACCTCGACGGTATGTCCACGGGCCTGGCCGACCTCGACGATGCGGCGTGTCGAGTAGCTCTCCATCTCGCGGCTCAGGACGGCGATCCTGAGCGCGCGGTCGGGCGCGACCTCGCGCACCTTGGCCGAATGGTAGTCGTCGTAGCTCAGCGGCGGCTGGCAGAAGCTCTCGCCGGGCACGACGACCACATCCTCGGGGAAAGCTTGGCGCCCGAGGAGCATGCGGTACTGCATCGTGCCGCGATCGGTGAGGGTGAGTTCCACCGGCCAGGACCGGTCGCCCACCTGCATCGGCGTCTCGATCACGTAGCGCAGCTCCGTCTCGCCGTTCGAGCTCGTCACCTCGCGGCGGTCGGTGACGGGGGCGGAGCAGGCGATGGCGAGGTCGGGGCGCGACGGGATCGGGTGCATCATGAAGCGCACCTTGGGCGCGGCGGACGAGCCGAAGGGTTCGATATCGTAGGCATGGAGCGCGGAGGTCTTGGCGCCGGTATCGACCTTGACCTTGAGCGCCGGCAGCCCGAGCTCGGGCAGGGCGATCCATTCCTCCCAACCAAGGCGGAACCGGGCTCCGTCGTCCATTTGTCAAGCTCCTTGCATGCGAGGGCGCATATGGCTCACAACGCGGGCCGACGGAAGGGATCAGATGCAGCGCTTCGCCTTTAATTTACACAGCCGTGACGGGGCCGCTCGCTGCGGTACGATCACGACGTCCAGGGGCGAGATTCGCACCCCCGCCTTCATGCCCGTGGGCACGGCCGGAACGGTCAAGGCGATGCTTCCCGGCAGCGTGCGGGAGACCGGGGCGGACATTTTGCTCGGCAATACCTATCACCTGATGCTGCGCCCCGGAGCGGAGCGAATCGCCGGCCTGGGCGGGCTCCACCGCTTCATGAACTGGGACCGGCCGATCCTCACCGATTCGGGCGGGTTCCAGGTGATGAGCCTCGCCGACCTGAGGAAACTGACCGAGACGGGCGTGACCTTCCGCTCCCATATCGACGGATCGAAGCACGAGTTGACGCCGGAGCGATCGATGGAGATCCAGCGTCTCCTAGGGTCGGACATCGTCATGGCCTTCGACGAATGCCCCGCCCTGCCCGCGGAGGGGTCTCGCGTCGCGGAGAGCATGCGGCTCTCGATGCGGTGGGCGGAGCGCTCGAAGGCCGCGTTCGGCGACCGCCCCGGCCACGCGCTCTTCGGCATCCAGCAGGGCGGCGTGACGCGGGAGCTGAGGGAGGAGAGCGCCGAAGCGCTTCGAGCCATCGGCTTCGACGGCTACGCGGTGGGCGGGCTCGCGGTGGGCGAGGGGCAGGAGGCGATGTTCGGCGTGCTCGACTATGCCTGCGACATGCTTCCCGACGACCGTCCGCGCTATCTCATGGGCGTGGGCAAGCCCGACGACATCGTGGGAGCGGTGAAGCGCGGGATCGACATGATGGACTGCGTCCTGCCGTCGCGATCGGGGCGGACGGGGCAGGCCTTCACCCGGCGCGGCGTGGTCAACCTCAAGAACGCCCGCCATGCCGACGATCCCCGGCCGCTCGATGCCGAATGCACCTGCCCGGCCTGTCGCAGCTATTCCCGTGCCTATCTCCACCACGTCTTCCGCGCGGGCGAGATGATTTCCGGCATGCTGCTGACTTGGCACAACCTGCATTACTTCCAGGAAATCATGGCGGGTATGCGGAAGGCGATCGCCGAGGGAGCGTTCGCCGAGTGGGAGGCCGATTTTCACGCGACCCGCGCCGCGGGCGATATCGAGCCGGCGTGAACGGTCGGGCGATCCTCGCCATCGCGGGCGTGCTCGTCGCCGCAACGGCGTTGCCGATGGAGGCGCGCAACCTTTGCGGCCAGGACGCCGATGCAGAGTTGCTCGCGCGCCTCGAAGGGGTCTGGCGCGGGGCACCGCGCGTGTCGATCGTGAACGAGACGACATCGCTGGACCGCACCCCTGGGGAGAAGAACGTCGTCCTCCGGCGGGGCACGCTTCGCGACGAGCTGCTCGATGGAATCGCGGCGCATTCCTACGAGATCGCCGGCGCGGACGGACCGCGCTACGACGTGGATGCGATCGACGACCTGCTCGAAACGACAGGCAGTGCGGACCTTGCCGACCGGCTCTCCGACACAAGGTGCGAGCCCGAGGAACTGCCGCAATTCGTCGCGATCATCGACGAGGGAGAGGAAATGACCGTTGCGGGAACGGTCACGATCGTCGCGTATTTCGAGGATCGTCTTCTGGAGGTGACCGAACTCACTCTTGGCAGCGGGGAAACCATCCTCTATTTCACGGCGACCACACTGCTCGTGCCCGCCGAATGAGCCTCGAACGTGGGCTGGCCGACGCGATCCGGTGATCCGCCTGCGACGTGTCGGTCCGTGCTGCCGGAAAGACACGGAGGACCGGCGATCGAGGGGATACGCGCTTGATCGTTCCTCTCCGGGGCGGCAGTTTCGTTTGGGTTCCGGCCGGAGCTGACGCTTGAAGCGCGGGGGGCTCGGACCCAGATTGGTAGCGTGACCGGAAGGCCAGGCGGCTGCCGTAATACGGGGCCCGGTGTCTTCGCCGATAAGGATGATCCCATGATCCAGAACAGCTATCCCGTCTTGCCATTGCGCGACATCGTTGTGTTTCCCCACATGATCGTGCCGCTCTTCGTCGGCCGCGAGAAATCGGTGCGTGCCCTGGAAGAGGTGATGGCCGACGACAAGCAGATCCTTCTCGCCAGCCAGATCGACCCGTCGATGGACGATCCAGATGCCGACGGGATCTACCGCACCGGTGTGCTCGCCAATGTCCTCCAGCTTCTCAAGCTGCCCGACGGAACCGTGAAGGTGCTCGTCGAGGGCCGCGCGCGCGTCAAGATCGTCGACTATGTAGAGAACCCGCGCTTCTTCGAGGCCCGGGCCGAGGAACTGTCCGAGAAGCTTGGCGACGAGGAAACCGTCGGCGCGCTCGTCCGCTCCGTGGGCGAGGAATTCGAGCGCTACGCCAAGGTGAAGAAGAACATCCCCGAGGAGGCCTTGGCCGCCGTCGGCGAGACGCGGGAGCCCGCGAAACTTGCCGACCTCGTCGCGGGACATCTGGGCGTAGAGGTGAATCAGAAGCAGGATCTGCTCGAGACCCTGACGATCGCCGAGCGGCTCGAGAAGGTCTACGGCATGATGCAGGGCGAGATGTCCGTCCTGCAGGTCGAGAAGAAGATCAAGACCCGCGTGAAGTCCCAGATGGAGCGGACGCAGCGCGAGTACTACCTCAACGAGCAGATGAAGGCGATCCAGAAGGAGCTCGGCGACGGCGAGGACGGCGCCGGGGAGGTGGCCGAACTCGAAGCGCGGATCGAGGCCACGAAGCTCTCGAAGGAGGCGCGCGAGAAGGCCGAGGCCGAGGTCAAGAAGCTCAAGAACATGTCGCCGATGTCGGCGGAGGCGACGGTGGTGCGCAACTACCTCGACTGGATGCTCGGCATTCCGTGGGGCACGACGAGCCGGGTGAAGAAGGACCTCAGCCGCGCGCAGCGGATCCTCGACGACGATCACTACTCCCTCGAGAAGGTGAAGGAGCGGATCGTCGAGTACCTCGCCGTGCAGCAGCGTTCGAAGAAGCTGAAGGGGCCGATCATGTGCCTCGTCGGCCCTCCGGGCGTGGGCAAGACGAGCCTCGGCAAGTCGGTCGCGAAGGCCACCGGACGCGAGTTCATCCGCATCTCGCTCGGCGGCGTGCGTGACGAGAGCGAGATCCGCGGCCACCGCCGGACCTATATCGGCTCCATGCCCGGCAAGATCATCCAGGCGCTGAAGAAGGCGAAGACCACGAATCCGCTCATCCTCTTGGACGAGATCGACAAGATGGGGCAGGACTTCCGCGGCGACCCGGCTTCCGCCATGCTCGAGGTGCTCGATCCGGAGCAGAACGCAACGTTCTCCGACCACTATCTCGAGGTGGAGTACGACCTCTCGAACGTCATGTTCCTGACCACGGCGAACTCCTACAACATGCCGGGGCCGCTTCTCGACCGGATGGAGATCATCCCGCTCGCGGGCTATACCGAGGACGAGAAGGCGGAGATCGCCAAGCGCCACCTGATCGGCAAGCAGATCAAGAACCACGGCCTGAAGAAGGGCGAGTTCGAGATCACCGACGAGGCGCTTCTCGAGATCGTGCGGACCTATACCCGCGAGGCGGGCGTGCGGAACCTCGAGCGGGAGATCGCGAAGCTCGCGCGGAAGGCCACGACGCAGATCGTCAAGAAGGAAGTCGAGAAGGTCGTCGTCACGCCGGAGAACTTGGGCGATTATCTCGGCGTGAAGAAGCACCGCTACGGCCTCGCCGAGGAGGAGGACCAGATCGGGGTCGTTACCGGCCTCGCCTATACCTCCGTGGGCGGCGAGCTTCTGTCGATCGAGGCGTTGCGGCTACCGGGCAAGGGCCGGATGAAGACGACGGGCAAGCTCGGCGACGTGATGAAGGAATCGATCGACGCCGCGTCGAGCTATGTCCGCTCCATCGCACCGAAGATCGGGGTCAAGCCGCCGAAATTCGACACGATGGACATCCACGTCCACGTGCCGGACGGGGCCACCCCAAAGGACGGTCCGTCGGCGGGCCTTGCCATGGTGACCTCGATCGTGTCGGTGCTCACGCAGATCCCGATCCGCAAGGATATCGCGATGACGGGCGAAGTGAGCCTGCGCGGCAATGCGATGCCCATCGGCGGGCTGAAGGAGAAGCTCCTCGCGGCCCTTAGGGGCGGCATCAAGACGGTGCTGATCCCGCAGGAGAACGAGAAGGACCTGGCGGAGATTCCCGACAACGTGAAGGAGGGTCTCCAGATCGTCCCGGTCAAGCACGTCTCCGAGGTTCTGGAGCAGGCGCTGATCCGCAAGCCCGAGCCCATCGAGTGGGACGAGGCCGCGCAGGAAGCGGCCGATGCCGAACGCGCGGCACGGGCCGCGGCGAGCGAAGAGGCGGCACGCCTGCCGCACTGACGCCAAAGCGATCGAGGAAGGGGGCGCGGGCTGGGAAGTCCGCGCCCCCTTTCGTTTCCGCAGGTCAGTCGAGCGCGGCGAGGAACGCGCGCATCACCGTGGCGCTGTTGGTCGCGGCGAGATCCATGAACGTCTCCATCTCGTTCGCGCCTTCCCCGCCCCCCGCGAGATCCGACAGCGAGCGGAAGGCAATGAAGGGCACGTCGTTGGCATAGGCCACGTGCGCGACCGCCGCGCTCTCCATGTCGAGCACCCGTGCCTCGAACGCCTCGAGTGCCCAGGTCCTGAGTTCCGCGTTATCGACGAAGGCCGCGCCGGAGACGCCGTTGCCGCCCACCACGATCTCGGGCGTCGCCTCGAGGCAGCTCCCGTCCTCCGCGCAATCGGGCAGGACGACGCGCGCTGCGACCTCTTGCGCGGTGCCGAGCATGTCGGGGTCGACGGGGAACCAGAATCGCGACTCCGGTTCCGACAGACCCTCGCGCAGTACCGTCTGGTTACGCACGAAGCGCATACCGAGATTGGGGTAGGCGGAACTCATCCAAGGCGGGATCTCGAACCCGTCGGCCGTTTCCCGCGCCATGATTGCGTCGAGGTATTCGCCCCACCGTGCCGGGACGATCACGTCGCCGATATCGTAGGCCGGATCGACCCCGCCCGCGATGCCGGAGAAGACGATACGATCCACCGTGAACCGGTCGAGCGCGATCTGGGTGTTCATCGCGGCGTTGACCATGCTGACGCCCGAAAGGACGAGCAGCACGTCCTTGCCCTCGAGCGTGCCGGCGATGAAGTCGTTGCCGTTGATCGTGTGCGTTTCGGCCTTCTCGATGCCTTGCTGCAGGACGTTCCATTCCGGGGCGAAGGCGGACATCACCGCGATCCGGGGCGTGTCATCGATCACCTGCGCCGCGAGCGGCACGGGAGCGAGGAGGAGGGCAGTGACGAGGGCGCGCATGGGTAAACTCCACTGATGAGGGTCGGCTAGGCTTTGCCACCCGCCCCGACGGAAGACCAGCGCCGGGCGACCTATTCCGCCCTCACGGGGCTTGCGAGGTCCGGTCCGAGGCGATAAAGAGCCGCTCGATGGGTGATTAGCTCAGTGGTAGAGCGCTTCGTTCACATCGAAGATGTCAGGGGTTCAAATCCCTTATCACCCACCATCATTCCTCTTGCGCAGTACGACCATCCGACTCGCCGTTTCGGCGCGATCGTGGATGTGGTTTCGCCCTCGTCCCGATCGTCCCGGGATCAGCCGCCCCAGCTTCGCTCCAGAACCGCGAGCCAGTTGCGATGGCATATCTTCTCGATGAGCTCCGCGCCGAAACCGTGATCCGCCATTGCGCGGCGCAGGACGGGCAGGGCACCGATGTCCTTCAGGCAATCGGGGACCGTCGCGCCATCGAAATCGGAGCCGAGCCCGACGCGATCCTCGCCGACGATGCCGATGAGATGGTCGAGATGACGCAGCAACGTCTCCACCGGCACGTTCGGGAGCATCCGGCCGTCGCTCCTGAGGAAGGCCACCGCGAAGTTGAGGCCGACAAGGCCGTCGCTGTCGCGGATCGCCTCGAGCTGCCCGTCGGTGAGGTTGCGGGCATGCGGGCTCAGCGCGTGGGCGTTCGAATGGGAGGCGATGAGCGGCTTGGAGGAATGACGCGCCACGTCGCGGAACCCGGCCATGTTCATGTGCGACAGATCGACGAGGATGCCGAGCGCGTCGCAGCGCCGGACGAGACGCACGCCGAGATCGGTAAGCCCCTCGCCGGTATCGCCGTCGGACGGATATCGGAACGGCACGCCGTGACCGAAGATCGTGGGCCGGCTCCATACGGGGCCGAGCGACCGCAGCCCGGCCTGATAGAGGATCTCGAGCGTGTCGAGGTCGGGATCGATCGCCTCCGCGCCTTCCATGTGCAGGACCGCCGCCATCTGTCCTTGCGCCATCGCCTCGCGGATCTCCGCGACGCTGCGGCAGACGCGGAGCGCGCCGCGACGTTCGAGATCGAAGAGGATCGCCATCTGGCTCAGGGCGACGGGCCATGCATCGTGCCAGTCGATCGCCTCGGGCAGGGGGAGGTCGTAGGCGGGCTTCTCCATCTCCTCGAACCGGTCGGCGAGGCCCTCTGGCGAGGGGACATAGACGGCGAAGAACCCGCCCGCGAAGCCGCCCGCCCGTGCCTTGGGCAGATCGATGGCGCCGCGTCGTCCGGTAAGAACGCGCCCGACGGTCCCGCGTCCCTCCCGACCCAGCGCATAGAGAAGGTCGTTGTGCCCGTCGAAAACGAGCGGCGTCGTTACCGTCATCTGAGGCCGATCCCTGTCATGCGGGGACGCTAGCGAGAGCTTCGGCACAAGAAAAGCGCCGACCCAGCAAAGGAGGGAATTTCCGATCGGAACTTAGCTCTTCCGCACGGGGCCCGGTTCGAAAATGCAGGTGCCGGGTAGTATGGGGCGGAGGAGCAGATCGTGACGGTTCCGGGCAGAGGGCGGCCCCTCGCGCTTTCGTCGGACGGACACGACAGGCCGATCGGGAGGAAGCCTCGATGTCCGGAATGCGGTGAAGTGGTGGGCGACCCTGGAATCGAACCAGGCGTGCGTCTCCGCGAGGGAGTTACAGTCCCCTGCCACACCTTGCGGCCTGTCGCCCACTGCGCCGCGGAGGTACCGTTGCCGTCCCGGGTCGTCAAGGCACAATCCGCTTGAAGGCACCGTCCCCGCCTCCCATACGGCGCGGACGGAGCGACGGAGACGCGGATGGCCAGGAAACCGGACTGGGTGGTGGAGAAGGAACAGCAGAAGCGTGCCGCCGCGCGGGCGACGCTCTGGCTCTTCGGCCTGCACGCGGTGCGCGATGCGCTGCTCAATCCACGGCGGGAGAAGCTGCGGCTCGTCGTCACCCGCAACGCGGAGGCCAAGCTGTCGGAGGCCATCGCGACCTCCGGTCTTACGCCCGAGACCGCCGATCCACGCCGCTTCCCCGTCGATCTCGATCCCGGATCGGTGCATCAGGGCGCCGCGCTGGAGGTGCGACCGCTCGATTGGGGGCCGCTTGCCGATCTGGCGATGGCGCCGGAGGGGCAGCGCGCCTGCCTCGTCCTTCTCGACCGGGTGACCGACCCGCACAATGTCGGCGCGATCCTGCGCTCGGCGGAGGTGTTCGGGGCGCAGGCGGTGATCGCGCCGCAGCGCCATTCCCCGCCCGAGACCGGGGCGCTTGCCAAGTCCGCCTCGGGCGCGCTCGAGCGGCAGCCCTATCTGCGGGTCGGCAATCTCGCCGATACGATGGAGGAGCTGCGGCGGATGGGCTATCTCCATCTCGGACTCGACGGCGCGGCGGAGACAACGCTCGGCGCGGCCGTGGCACAGAGCGGAACGCATGCCCTGGGGCTCGTTCTTGGCGCGGAAGGCCCGGGGCTGCGGTCCCGCACGCGCGAGACCTGCGACACGCTCGTGCGGATCGGGTCGCCCGGTGGGTTCGGATCGCTCAACGTGTCGAACGCCGCGGCGGTCGCGCTCTACGCAATGCGGATGGGCGGCTGAGACACACTCGCCGGTATCACAGTTTCGCGACTTGACTTTGCCCATCCGGTGTGGCGCCCCATCTTCCGTGCATGGCGCCGGATCGGAACACCGGTGTATTTGATACTGTCCCTCGTTCCGCACTGCGCCCGGCCTTGTCCGGGCGCATTTTTTTTGAGAGGAGCGCCTGATGACCGATGACGAAATTCACGCCCTTCTGTCCGTGCCCCGACGGATCGCCTGTGTCGGCGCCTCGACCAATCCGCGGCGGCCGAGCCACGACGTCTCCGCCTTCCTCACGGCGCGGGGGCACGACGTCCGCGGTATCAATCCCGTCCATGTCGGCGAGGATTTCCTCGGCCATCCGCTCGTTGCCGACCTCTCCGCATTTCCCGGGCCGATCGAGATCGTCGATATCTTCCGCCGCTCCGAACACGTCCCCGAGATCGTCGATGCGGCGCTGGACCTCGATCCGCTCCCAAGGGTGATCTGGATGCAGATCGGCGTGGTCCACGAGGCGGCGGCCGAACGCGCCCGCGCTGCCGGAGTCGCGGTCGTGATGGATCGCTGCCCGAAAATCGAATACCGCCGCCTCGGCCTCGGCTAGCTCCCGAGCGGCTTGAGGAAGATCACCGCGGCGCCGCACCCGATGAGAGCGAAGCCGAGCGCGTGGTTCCAGGTCAGCCGCTCACCCAGATAGAGCACCGCGAAGCCCGAGAAGACGATGAGGGTGATCACCTCCTGCATCGTCTTCAGCTCCGCCGCCGACCAGGCGCGATGCCCGATCCGGTTCGCGGGCACGGCCAGGCAATATTCCACGAGCGCGATCGCCCAGCTTGCGAGGATGACGAGCCCGAGCGGCGCGTGCGGAAACTTCAGGTGTCCATACCAGGCGAACGTCATGAAGACGTTCGAGAGAAAGAGCAGAAGGATCGGCGCGATCGCGGGGCTGAGGCTCATCGCCGCGCCTTTTCGGCGTGGCCGGATTCGCCCTCCCGACGCGAAAGTTCCGCCTCGATCTCCGCAAGCGTCACACCACGCGCGGCGCACATGACGAGGAGATGGTAGAGCACGTCCGCCGCCTCCGCTCTGAGCCGCTCCGGATCCCCGCGCACTGCTTCGATCACCGCCTCGATCGATTCCTCGCCGAACTTCTCCGCGCATTTCTCGGGCCCGCGGGACAGGAGGGTCGCGGTCCAACTCGATCCCGGATCGGCCCCCTTGCGCGCCTCGATCGTGGCCGCGAGCCTTTCGAGGGCGCTCATGTCATCCTCATCGGAATACCGGCCGCCTGCATGTGCGCCTTGGCTTCGCCGATCGTGAAATCGCCGAAATGAAAGATCGACGCGGCGAGAACAGCGCTCGCGCCCCCCTCCGTCACGCCTTCCACGAGATGATCGAGTGTGCCGACGCCGCCCGATGCGATGACGGGGACGGAGACGGCGTCGGAGATGGCGCGGGTGAGCGGCAGGTTGAACCCCGACCGCGTCCCGTCGCGATCCATGGAGGTGAGAAGGATCTCTCCCGCGCCCTTCGCCGCGACGGTCAGGGCGAACTCGACCGCGTCGATGCCGGTCGCCCGGCGGCCGCCATGAGTGAAGATTTCCCACCGCCCCGGCGCGACGGTCTTCGCGTCGATCGCCACGACGATGCATTGCGAACCGAACTTCTCCGCGGCCTCCGCCACGACATCCGGATTGGCGACGGCGGCGGAATTGAAGCTCACCTTGTCGGCCCCGGCGAGGAGTAGCGCGCGAACGTCGTGATGCGAGCGCACCCCGCCGCCGATCGTCAGCGGCATGAAGCAGCTCTCCGCCGTGCGCGTGGCGAGATCGTACATCGTGCCGCGATTCTCGTGCGTGGCGTTGATGTCGAGAAAGCAGAGCTCGTCCGCGCCGGCGGCGTCGTAGGCCCGCGCGGCCTCCACGGGATCGCCCGCATCGCGGAGATCCACGAAGTTGACGCCCTTGACCACGCGGCCTTCAGCGACGTCGAGACAGGGGATGATGCGGGTCTTCAGCATGAGGCGATGGTTATCGCGCGGGCGTGGCCGGCGCCAGTCGGAACCGCCATTCCCCCGCCCTGTTGGTCCGGGCAAACGGAGGAGACGAGCATGAGACATATCTTGATCGCCACCCTGGCCCTGGCCGCGACCCCGGCATTGTCGGATATCGAAACGCGAAATGCCGAAGGAAGCGTCGTCGAGGTGATGGACCGCTTGGAAACGGCGGTGGAAGAGGCCGGCGCGACGATCTTCGCGCGGATCGATCACGGCGCCGGCGCGTCCGATGCGGGGTTGGACCTGCCGGAGAGCGAGCTTCTGATCTTCGGCAATCCGAAGCTCGGCACGCCGGTGATGCAGGAGGATATCGAGGCGGGGCTCTTCCTGCCGCTGAAGATGCTGGTCTACAGCGACGGGGACGGGCAGACCCGCGTGGCCTACGAGGAGATCGGGGACACGTTCGACGATCTCGACATGGGCGACGACCTCGAGGCGCTCGGACGGATGGAGGACGCGATGCGGAACTTCGCGGACGCGGCGTCCGGATCGGGCTGATCCGGGCCGGTCAGGTGGCGCGGCAATTGAGCGTCGAGAGCGCCGTGCCAAGCTCGATCGCCCCGTCGTAGAGCGCGCGGCCGGAGATCGCGCCAGCGATCACGCCGGTCTCGCTCAACGCCACGAGATCGTCGAGGCTCGACACGCCGCCAGAGGCGATGACGGGTATCTGCGTCGCGCGGGCAAGTGCCGCGGTGGCGGCCACGTTCGGGCCCTCCATCGCGCCGTCGCGGTCGATGTCGGTGTAGATGATCGCGGCCACCCCCGCATCCTCGAAGCTTTCAGCGAGATCGGTAACATTGAGCACGGTGGCTTCCGCCCAGCCGCGTGTCGCGACCTTGCCCGCCCGCGCGTCGAGCCCGATCGCGACCTGGCCCGGGAACGCGCTGGCGGCCTCCCGCACAAGGCCCGGATTCTCCACGGCGGCTGTCCCGAGGATCACCCGCGCCAATCCCTTGGAGAGCCACATCTCGATCGTCTCCATGTCGCGGATGCCGCCGCCGAGCTGCACCGGGATGTCAACGGCGTCGAGGATTTCCTCGACCGCCGCGGCGTTGACCGGATGCCCCTCGAACGCGCCGTTCAGGTCGACGAGATGGAGCCAGGCGCATCCCGCCTCGCGGAACGATTTCGCCTGTGCGGCCGGGTCGTCACCGAAGACCGTGGCCTGCGCCATGTCGCCGCGCAGAAGGCGGACGCATTGACCGTCCTTCAGATCGATGGCGGGATAAAGGATCATCGGGGCTCTCCTCAAGCCGTGGCGCCGGCCTTTTGCATCGGCACGGGGAGAAGCTCAACCCGACCCGACGTCAGACTTGCCGAGCGAACGGTCGTGGCGCCACGATCGCACATGTGGAACGGGATAGCGCGTGATGCGACACATCTTATTGGCGATCTGTCTGATGATGGTTTCCGCGGGAATTGCCGTGGCCGATCCAGTGGAGGGGGTCTGGCAGACGGAGGTCGACGACGGGGCCTACGCCCATATCCGCATGGCGCCGTGCGGGGCACTGATCTGCGGGGTCATCGCGCGAACCTTCGACTCGCGGGGGGAATTCGCGTCCGACGAGCGCGGCAAGGTGCTGGTGCGCGACATGAAACCGGTGGGCGGCGGCGCCTATGAGGGGCGGGTCTGGCGGCCGTCGAACGGCAAGATCTACCTGGGCAAGATGAACCTCCAGGGCGACCGGCTGAAGCTGCGCGGTTGCGTCGCGGGCGGGCTCATCTGTTCGTCGCAGACATGGGTCCGGGTGCAGTAAGGAACGCGGCGCGGCCTGTTTCGTTACCCCTGCAACACAGTGGGAGAGGACACGCCATGCCAATCGTGAAGACCGCCGACAGCACGGAGCTCTACGTCAAGGACTGGGGCGAGGGACGGCCCGTGGTGCTGATCCACGGCTGGCCGCTCAATGCCGACAGCTGGGAGCATCAGGCGATGGCGCTGACGGAGGCGGGCTTCCGCGTCATCAGCTACGACCGGCGGGGCTTCGGACGGTCCGGGCAGCCGTTCCGGGGATACGATTACGACACGATGTCCGACGATCTGAGTTCGGTCATCAGCGCGCTCGACCTGCGGGACGTGTCCGTCGTAGGCTTCTCCATGGGAGGCGGCGAAGTCTCGCGCTACATGAGCCGCCACGGCAATGCGCGGCTGCGCCAGGCCGTTCTCGTCTCGAGCATCGCACCCTTCATGGGCAAGGCCGACGACAATCCCGATGGCGTCGATGCGAGCGTGTTCCAGGGCATGAAGGACGGGATCCGCGCCGACCGTCCGCAATTCTTCCAGGACTTCTTCACCGGCTTCTATGGCAACGGGACCGAGGGCGGCGGGGTCAGCGACGGGATGCTGCACTGGACATGGTCGATGGCGATGATGGCCAGCCCGAAGGCCACGCTCGACTGCGTGGACGCGTTCGGAAAGACCGACCTCCGGCCCGACATGGCGGCCTTCGAGGTGCCGACGCTGGTCATCCACGGGACCGGGGACGAGGTGGTGCCCATCGACGTTGCGGGACGGCAGGCCGCCAAGATGATCGACGGCGCGGAACTGAAGGAATACGAGGGTGCGCCGCATGGCCTGACGGCCACGCATGCCGAGAAGCTGAACGCGGATCTCGTGTTGTTCCTCAAGGGCTGAGCGACCGCGTCGTCGTAAAGACCTGCTTAATCCTATCGGGTCAGGATGCGCGCGGGATGGGAGATCGTTCATGTCGCGCGCATTGATGTCTGGAATCGCCTTGGTGGCCGTCGCGGCTTGCGGTGGCGCCGAGGTGGACGAGCGCGTGGCGCGGCCCACCTCGAACCGCGTGAGCGTGGAGACCTATCTCGCGACGCCGGAGCCCAACGACATCACGCTCGACCGGGCGCAGAAGCGGTGCCTCACGCGGGGCACCACGGCGGTCTATCTCGCGACCGTCAAGCTGCGCAGCGGCCGGTTCCAGCATGTCTACGAATGTTACGAAGGGCTGCCGATCCGCTAGCGGAATCAGGGACTTAGGGGCGCCAGTCGAGGAAATTAGAGATCAGGCGCAGGCCAGTCGCCTGGCTCTTTTCCGGGTGGAACTGGGTGCCGATTTTAAGGCCGTCCGCCACGATCGCGGTCAGCGGCGCGCCGTATTCGACATGGGCGAGGCGCTGGTCGGGCGACGTCATCTCCATGTGGTAGGAATGGACGAAATAGGCGTGATCGCCGGTCGCGAGGCCCGCGAGGACCGGGTGGTCCCGGTCGATCACCAGGTCGTTCCAGCCCATGTGCGGGACCTTCAGCGCGGGGTCGGCGGGCGCGATCGGGACCACTTCCGCGTCGATCCAGCCGAAGCCCGGAGTTTCGCGGTATTCCAAGCCCTTGCGGGCCATGAGCTGCATGCCGACGCAGATGCCAAGGAACGGGCGGCCGCGTATCTCCACGGTCTCGTTCAGCGCCTCGAAGAGGGCTTCGCGGTCGCGCACGAGGGCGGCGCGGCAGGCGGGAAAGGCACCGTCGCCGGGCAGGACCACGCGGTCGGCGCGGGCCACGTCCTCGGGGTTTGCCGAAACGAGGACCGTGCCGGCATCCGTTTCCCGCGCCATGCGCTGGAACGCCTTCTCGGCGGAATGGAGATTGCCGCTGTCGGTATCGATGAGGACGGTCAGCATCGGCGGCCCGAGGCGTACACGGGACGTACACCGGGCGTACACGGCACGTGCAGCGAGCGTGCAGCCCCCGTGCATCCCGGGTGCGGCGGACGTACACCGCCCGTGCCGACATCGTGCACCGAACGGATGTACATCGTACACCGCGCGTCGTGACAGGCACCGGACGTTGCGCGGTGCGCCATCAGAGCGCACCCTTCGTCGAGGGGACGTGGTGGGCGCGGCGCGGATCGGATTCCACCGCCTGCCTGAGCGCGCGCGCCACCGCCTTGAACGCGGCCTCCGCGATGTGGTGGCTGTTGACGCCCCGGACGAGGTCGAGGTGGAGGGTGATCCCGGCATGGGTCGAGAACGCCTGGAAGAATTCCCGCACGAGTTCGGTGTCGAAGCTGCCGATCTTCTGCGTCGGGAAGGGGACGTTCCAGGCGAGGAACGGACGCCCCGAGAGGTCGAGCGCGCAGGTGACGAGGGCGTCGTCCATCGGCAGCGCGCATTGCCCGTAGCGCAGGATGCCGCGCTTGTCGCCCAACGCCTCCCTCAACGCCTGCCCGAGCGCGATGCCGCAATCCTCCACGCTGTGGTGGTCGTCGATATGGCGGTCGCCCGCGCATTTCACCTTCATGTCGATCAGCGAATGGCGCGCGAGCTGGTCGAGCATGTGGTCGAAGAAGCCGATGCCGGTGGCCATGTCCATGCTGCCGGTCCCGTCGAGATCGACCATCACGGTGATATCGGTCTCGGCGGTCTTTCGGGTGACGCTCGCGCTGCGCATGGGACGGCCTCCGCTGCATAGGGGACGCGCCCCCTATAGGGGGGCGGCCGGACGATGGGAAGGACCGCGCGACCCATGCTGCGGGGAAACCGGACGGGGGCCGTCGATGCCGCGCTGCCGCATGAGAAAAGCCCTCTCCTTCGCAGGAGCAGCGACGGAAGTGTCTGGTCATCCGTCCGGAATTGGTGTGACTAGAGGGTCGATGAGAAGATATTCGGACCCGATCTCGCGACCCTTTCCGCGTGCTGTCAACCGCAGCGTGCAGGGGAACGTGATGGAGGGGCAGGACGTTTCGGTAAGAGAGAGCCGGAGCGGGGGGAGCGGTCTCGATGCGGAGCCGGTTTCGACCGGTGCACGCGCCCCCTTCGCAACGGCACGCCGCGAAGGAGATGCGCGATGAAGGACAATTCGGCAGATATCGATCCCGTCGAATCCAACGAATGGAAGGAGGCGATCGAGGACGTGATCGCCCGCGACGGCCCGGATCGCGCGCATTACCTGCTCGACAAGGCGGTCTCGCAGGCCCGCGCGGCGGGCGCGCAGCTTCCGTTCTCCTCCACCACGCCCTACCAGAACACGATCCCCGCCGACGATCTCGTGGAGATCCCGGGCGATGCGGAGATGGAGAAGCGGATCCGGTCGATCAATCGCTGGAACGCGATGGCTACGGTCGTGCGCGCCAACAAGTCGTCGGACGGGATCGGCGGGCACATCTCCTCCTTCGCCTCCTCGGCGGTGATGTACGACCTCGGCCTGAACCATTTCTGGCGGGCCCGGTCCGAGAAGCACGGCGGCGACCTCGTCTATTTCCAGGGACACGTGATTCCGGGGATTTACGCGCGATCCTTCATGGAGGGGCGTATCAGCGAAGAGGACCTGTCGCAGTTCCGGATGGAGACCGGCGGCAAGGGCCTATCGTCCTATCCGCATCCCTGGCTGATGCCGGATTACTGGCAGTTCCCGACCGTCTCCATGGGTCTCGGCCCGCTGATGGCGGTCTATCAGGCGCGGTTCATGAAATACATGGAGAACCGGGGCCTGATCCCGAAGTCCGACCGCAAGGTCTGGGCCTTCCTCGGCGACGGGGAAATGGACGAGCCAGAAAGCCTCGGCGCGATCAACATCGCGGCGCGCGAGGGGCTCGACAACCTCATCTTCGTCATCAACTGCAACCTCCAGCGGCTCGACGGGCCGGTGCGCGGCAATTCCAAGATCGTGCAGGAGCTCGAGGGCTCGTTCCGGGGCTCCGGCTGGGAGGTCATCAAGGTTCTCTGGGGCCGTGGCTGGGACGATCTGCTGGAGCGCGACACGTCCGGCAAGCTGCGCCAGCTCATGGACGAAACGCTCGACGGCGACTACCAGACGTTCAAGTCGCGCGACGGCGCCTATATCCGCGAGCATTTCTTCGGCAAGTATCCCGAGACCGCCGCTTTGGTCGAGGACTGGACCGACGAGGAGGTCTTCGCGCTGCGCCGCGGGGGTCATGACGCGCAGAAGGTCTATACCGCCTACAAGCGCGCCGTCGAGACCGAGGGCCGTCCGTCCTGCCTGCTCATCAAGACCGTCAAGGGCTACGGCATGGGCAAGGCGGGCGAGGGCGCCAACACCGCGCACCAGTCCAAGAAGATGGACGAGGATCAGCTCAAGGCGATGCGCGACCGGTTCCAGATCCCGGTCAAGGACGAGGACATCGCCAAGGCGCCCTTCGTGACGCTGAACAACGCGCAGAAGGCCTATCTCGCCGACCGGCGCGACGCGCTGGGCGGGCCGTTCCCGAGCCGGTTCCGCGGCGAGGAGAAGCTCGAGGTGCCGGGCCTCGACAAGTTCGAACGCGAGCTGAAATCGACGGGCGAGCGCGAGGTCTCCACCACGATGGCCTTCGTGCGGATCCTGACGACGCTGCTCCGCGACAAGAAGATCGGCGAGCGCGTGGTGCCGATCGTGCCCGACGAGAGCCGCACCTTCGGCATGGAGGGCCTGTTCCGGTCGGTGGGCATCTACAACCCGCTGGGGCAGAACTACACGCCGCAGGACCGGGACCAGATGTCCTACTACAAGGAGAGCCAGGACGGCCAGGTGCTCCAGGAGGGGATCAACGAGGCCGGCGCGATGGCCGACTGGATCGCGGCGGCGACGTCCTATTCCAACCACGGCGTGCCGATGGTGCCGTTCTACATCTTCTACTCGATGTTCGGCTTCCAGCGGGTGGGCGATCTCTGCTGGGCCGCGGGCGATTCACGCGCGCGCGGGTTCCTGCTGGGCGGCACCGCGGGGCGCACGACGCTGAACGGCGAGGGGCTGCAGCACGAGGACGGGCATTCCCACATCCTCGCGGGCACGGTCCCGAACTGCATCTCCTACGACCCGACCTTCGGCTACGAGGTGGCGGTGATCGTGCAGTCGGGGATGCAGCGGATGTTCGGCAACGAGGAGGATGTCTACTACTACATCACCCTGATGAACGAGAACTACGTCCATCCCGACATGCCGGAGGGCGCCGAGGAGGGGATCGTCAAGGGGCTCTACCGCTTCTCGAAGACCGCGAAGCCCGGCAAGAAGCACGTCAACCTCATGGGATCGGGCACGATCCTCATGCAGGCGATCCGCGCAGCGGAGATGCTGAAGGAGGATTTCGGCGTGACGTCCGACATCTGGTCGGCAACGTCCTTCAACGAGCTCGCCCGCGAGGGGCAGGATTGCGCGCGGTGGAACCGGCTCAACCCGCTCGATGAGCCGCGCGTGCCCTACGTCACCCAGACGCTCAAGGAGGCGAAGGGGCCGATCATCGTCGCGACCGATTACGTGAAGAACCTCGCCGAGCAGATCCGCGGCTTCGTCGAGCAGCCGTTCACGGTGCTCGGCACCGACGGGTTCGGGCGTTCGGACAGCCGCGAGAACCTGCGCCGGTTCTTCGAGGTGGACGCGAACCACATCGCCGCCGCGGCGATGGCGGAACTCTACAAGGCCGGCAGCGTGAGCAAATCGGACATGCAGAAGGCCGTGAAGAAATACGAGATCGACGGGGACAAGCCGAACCCGCGGCTGGTCTGAGTTACACGGAATCAGGAGAGAGACAGAGAGCATGGCAACAGAGGTCAAGGTCCCCGATATCGGTGATTTCGACGACGTCCCGGTGGTGGCCGTCCTGGTTTCCGTGGGCGACACGATCGCCAAGGAAGACCCGCTCATCGAGCTCGAGAGCGACAAGGCGACGATGGAGGTGCCGAGCTCGCATGCGGGCAAGGTGACCGAGATCAAGCTCAGCGAAGGCGACAGCGCGTCGGAGGGAACCGTGATCCTGCTCGTCGAGGCCGAGGATGAAGGCGGCGACGACGCGGGCGGCGCCGAGGACGACGGCGGCGACGACGCGGCGCAGGAGAAGGCCGACGCGAAGGCCGCCGAGGAGGCCGGCAGCAACGAGTCCGGCGGCGAGACATCGAGCGGCGACTCCTCGTCGGAGGGCTACGGCAATCGCGGCGGCGACGCGCCCGCCTCGAACGCGGTGGTCGATACCGGGTCGTCGAAGTTCCATGCCTCCCCGTCGGTGCGGGCCTTCGCGCGGCGCGTGGATGTCGATCTGCGCGAGATCAACGGGTCGGGCCGCAAGGGCCGCATCCTGCGCGAGGACGTGGAGAAGGCCCTGAAGGGCCAGGCCGCGCCCGCCGCCGCGCAATCCGCGCCCGCCCAGGGTGGCTCCGGCATTCCGCCGATCCCTGCCGTGGACTTTTCCAAGTTCGGGAAGGTCGAAGAGGTGGAGATGTCGCGGATCCAGAAGATCTCCGGCCCCGCGCTGCACCGCTCCTGGCTCAACATTCCGCATGTCACGCATAACGAGGATGCGGACATCACCGAGCTCGACAAGTACCGCAAGGAGCTCGACACGGAGGCCAAGGCCGACGGCTACCGCGTCACGCTCCTGTCGTTCGTCATCAAGGCGAGCGTCTCGGCGCTCCGGAAGCACTGGCAGTTCAACTCGTCGATCCATCCCGATGGCGACAAGCTGATCAAGAAGGACTTCTACAATATCGGCTTCGCCGCGGACACGCCGAACGGGCTGATGGTGCCGGTGATCAAGGACGCCGACCGCAAGGGGATCGTGGAGATCTCCAAGGACCTGATGGCGCTCTCCTCCGCCGCGCGCGACGGCAAGCTCAAGGGCGACGACATGAAGGGCGCGACCTTCACCATCTCGTCGCTCGGCGGGATCGGCGGCACGTCGTTCACCCCGATCGTCAACGCGCCGGAGGTGGCGATCCTCGGCCTCACGCGGTCCTCGATGAAGCCCGTCTGGAACGGGTCGGAGTTCGAACCGCGCAACATGCTGCCGATGTCGCTCAGCTACGATCACCGCGCGATCGACGGGGCGCTCGCCGCGCGGTTCGCGGCACACCTGAAATACCTGCTGGGCGATGCCCGGCGGCTGATGCTGTAAGGGGCCCCTCATGGACATCAAGGTTCCCGATATCGGCGATTTCAAGGACGTGCCGGTCGTGGCCGTGCTCGTCTCGGTGGGCGACAAGGTCTCCAAGGAAGACCCGCTGATCGAGCTCGAGAGCGACAAGGCGACGATGGAGGTGCCGTCCCCGAACGAGGGGACGGTCAAGGAGATCAAGGTCAAGGAAGGCGACACCGTCACCGAGGGCGACGTCATCATGGTCTTCGACGTGGCCGAGGACGGCGACACGCCCGAGAAGGGCGCGCCCGAGGGCGGGTCGGTCAAGCCCGACGCGAAGAAGGAGAACGACACGCCCGCGCCCGTGGCCTCCGACGGCACCAAGGCCGGTTCGGGCGACGTGCATGGCGAGGTCGTCGTGCTGGGCTCCGGCCCGGGCGGCTACACCGCCGCGTTCCGCGCCGCCGATCTCGGCAAGAAGGTCGTGCTGATCGAGCGCTATTCCTCGCTCGGCGGCGTCTGCCTCAACGTGGGCTGCATCCCGTCGAAGGCGCTTCTCCATGCCGCGAAGGTCGTGGCGGAGGCCGAGGAGATGGGCGCCCACGGGATCAGCTTCGGCAAGCCCAAGGTCGATGCGGGTGAGCTCAGGGGCTGGAAGGATTCGGTCGTCAAGCAGCTTACCGGCGGTCTCGCGGGCCTTGCCAAGCAGCGCAAGGTCACGATCGTCGAGGGGTTCGGCCGGTTCAGCGGCAAGAACTCCATCGAGGTGGAGGGCGAGAACGGCAAGCAGACCGTCACCTTCGACCAGTGCATCATCGCGGCCGGATCGGAAGCGGTGAAGCTGCCTTTCGTGCCGCATGACGATCCGCGCGTGGTGACCTCCACGGGCGCGCTCGAACTCGACCCGATCCCGAAGAAGATGCTCGTCCTGGGCGGCGGGATCATCGGCTTCGAGATGGCCACGGTCTACGAAGGGCTCGGCTCCGAGGTGACGGTCGTGGAAATGATGGACCAGATCCTGCCCGGCGCCGACAAGGACATCGTGAAGCCGCTCCACAAGCGGATGGAGAAGCGGCTGAAGGCGATCCGTCTCAAGACCAAGGTCACGGAGGTGACGGCACAGAAATCGGGCCTCAAGGTCACGTTCGAGGACGAGAAGGGCGAGACCTCCTCCGAGACGTTCGACAAGATGCTCGTGGCCGTGGGCCGGACGCCCAACGGGGGCCGGATCGATGCCGAGAAGGCGGGGGTGAAGGTCTCCGACCGGGGCTTCATCAACGTCGATCACCAGCAGCGCACGAACGTGAGCCACATCTTCGCCATCGGCGACACGGTGGGCCAGCCGATGCTGGCGCACAAGGCCGTGCACGAGGGCAAGGTCGCCGCGGAAGTCTGTGCGGGCGAGAAGCGTGCCTTCGACGCGCGGGTCATCCCGTCGGTCGCCTATACCGATCCGGAGGTCGCCTGGTGCGGCGTGACGGAGGAGCAGGCCAAGAAGGACGGGACGAAGTACAAGAAGGGCGTCTTCCCCTGGGCCGCGTCCGGCCGGTCGTTGTCGAACGGACGCAACGAGGGGATCACCAAGCTGCTCTTCGATCCCGAGGACGACCGCGTGATCGGCGCGGCGATCGTGGGGACGAGTGCGGGCGATCTCATCTCGGAAGTGGCGCTCGCCATCGAGATGGGGGCGGATGCGGTCGATCTCGGCCACACGATCCACCCGCACCCGACGCTGTCGGAGACGGTGAACTTCGCGGCCGAGATGTTCGAGGGAACGATCACGGACCTGATGCCGCCGAAGAAGAAATAAAAGAGGGAGGACAAGAATGGCCCAGCAGAACAACCCCTACGACATGAGGTCGATGTTTACGGCCTTCGATCCGGAGGCGATGCAGCGGATGTGGAACCCGCAGGCGATGATGCAGATGTTCCAGCAACCGCAGGCCCAGATGTTCGACATGGAAGGCATCATCAAGGCCAACCAGCGGAACTTCGAGGCGATGGCGGAGGCCAACCGCTCCGCCGCGGAAGCCTACAAGGACCTCCTCGACAAGCAGATGGAGATCTTCGAGAAGCTGACGCTCTCCGCCCGGCAGCAATACGAATGGGTGGAGGACACGGCCGGGCCGGAGACCATGAAGGCCAAGACCGCGGCGATGAACGAGGCCGTGGAAGAAGCCCTCGGCATGATGCGCAAGATGGCCGAGAACGCGCGCGCGGCCAATGCGCAGGCGGCCGAGGACATGCAGTCGCAGGTCAAGGACGCGGTCAAGCAGGTCGAGGATGCCGCGAAGAAGGCCTCCGCGGCGGCGAAGAAGTAGAAGGACGCGCCGCGCGGCCCCTTGGGAGGTCGCGCGGCACCCCGCCCCGCGCGTCGGGAGATTGCGCCGATGCCGCCCGTGGAAGACCATCCGCTTCGCTACAAGCTGTCGAACGAGCTTCACGCGCGGCCCTTTCCGGCGCTCGACGCGCCTTGCGTCGCGGCCTGCCTCGCCATCAAGGAGCCGCGCAACGCGGCGGGGCGCGACCGGAGCCGGGACCGGGCGCACCTGATCTCGCTCCTCGACAGGTATGGCGCGCAGCATCCGAAGGAGGATGCGACCCACTGGTTCGGAGCGATCGGGCGCCACCAGCTCAAGTGGGAGCAGCATACCGAGTTCGTCACCTATACGGTCTTCGCCGACGGCGCGACGGAGCGTGCCTTCGATCCCGAGATCTTCGAGGTCTTTCCGGATGCCTGGCTGCGGGAGGCGCCGGGCGCGCGCATCACCTCCGTCCTCATCCGCGTGGAGGAGAGGCCCGCCGACGACGACGTGGTGCGGCGACGCCTCGACGCGTGGTTCGTGCCGGAGAGCCTCGCGATGAGCGAGGTCTTCGACGGCTCGGCGCTCATCGCGAGCGATTTCCGCATCGACACGGCGGGTCACATGCGGATGAGCGTCTTCACCGACCCCGGGATCGGGGAGCGGCGGGTCGGGCGCATCGTGCAGCGGCTCTGCGAGATCGAGATTTACAAGGCCATGTCGATGCTGGGCCTCTGGCGGGTCCGGGAGATGTCGGGCACGCTCGGACGGCTCGACCGCGACCTCACCCGGCTGATGGACGACATGACCGGCGACGTGACGCGGCCGGAAGCGACGCTCAAGGCGTTGCTCGGCGTATCGGCGGAACTCGAGACGATCCTCGCCCAGACCTCGTTCCGGTTCGGGGCCACGCGCGCCTACGAGGCGCTCGTCAACCAGCGTATCGCGGTGCTGAGGGAAACGCGGTTCGAGGGGCGCCAGACCTTCGGGGAATTCATGATGCGCCGGTTCGACCCGTCGATGCGGACCGTGGTGGCCACGCGCGAACGGCTGACGCAGATGTCGGAGCGCGCGCTCCGGGCGGGTGACCTGCTGCGCACGCGCGTCGATGTCGAGCGCTCCGCGCAGAACCAGGCGCTACTCGAGAGCATGGACCGGCGCGCGGATCTGCAGCTCAGGCTGCAGCGCACGGTCGAGGGGCTGTCGGTCGTGGCGATCAGCTACTACGCCCTCAACCTCGCGTCCTACATGGCCTATCCGGTCATGGAAGCCATCGGCCTGTCGAAGCCGATGGGCACGGCGATCCTGACCCCCATCGTGATCGCCGTGGTCTGGTTCGCGGTGCGCCGCATCCGCGAGGCCATCGACTGAACCCTCAGCGCCCCCGGATCCGCGGATCGAGCGCGTCGCGCAGCCCGTCCCCGATGTAGTTCACGCTTAGCACGGTGAGCGAGATCGCGGCGCCGGGCCAGATCACCCGCTCGGGATATTGCTGCAGGTAATCGGTCGCGTCGTAGAGAAGACGGCCCCAGGTCGGGTAATCGGGCGGAAAGCCGAGGCCCAAGAACGACAGCGCGCTTTCGGTAATGATGGCGTTGGCGATGCCGAGCGTGGCCGAGACCATGATCGGAGACAGCACGTTCGGCAGGATGTGCCGGGTGATCATCCGCCGGTCGGGGGTGCCGATGGAGCGCGCGGCGAGGACGAATTCGCGTTCCTTCAGCGCGAGCACGTCGCCGCGCACGATCCGCGCGGTCGGCATCCAGGACGTGACGCCGATCCCCACGACGATAAGCAGGAAGATCCCCGTCTCCGGCCCGAAATTCGCCGACAGCGTCTCGCGGAAGAGCAACACCATGACGAGCAGGAGCGGCAGGAGCGGCAGGGCGAGGAAGAGGTCGGTGAACCGCATGAGCGGGCCGTCGAGCTTGCGGAAATAGCCCGCAAGAACGCCGATGAGGGTGCCGAGGAACAGCGCCAGCGCCATCGCGGTGACGCCGACGGAGACGGAGGTGCGGCCGCCCGCGATCATCCGCGCGAGCATGTCGCGGCCGAGCTGGTCGGCGCCGAGCGGGTGGGCGAGGGAGATGCCGGTATTGCGGGCCCGGATGTCGATATAGGTCGGGTCGTAGATCCAGAGATACGGGCCCAGCGTCACGGCGAGCAGGATGAAGACGAAGAAGCCCGCCCCCGCCAGCGCGCCCTTGTGGGTGCGGAACTGGTCCCAGACGTCGAGCCACTGGCTGCGCGATCCGTGCGAGACGTTCTGGGGTTGCGCGGCCTGAACGGGGTTGGCCGCGACGGGCGTCTCCTCGTGGCCCGCGACGGGGGCGTCCTCGGCGCGGTCAGTCATAGCGGATCCTCGGGTCGAGCACGCCGTAGAGCACGTCGGCGATGAGGTTGAAGAGGACGATCAGGATCGCGAAGATGAAGGTCAGCGTCTGCACCATCGGCAGGTCGTTGGCCTGGATCGCGGTGATGAGAAGCTGTCCGATCCCGTTCACCTTGAACACCTGCTCGGTGATGATGGCACCGCCGAAGATGCCGGGCACGCCCAGAGCGATGACGGTGACGACGGGGATCATGGAGTTCCTGAGCGTGTGGCGCAGCACGACGGAGCGTTCCGACATGCCCTTGGCGCGGGCCGTGCGCACGTAGTCCTGCCCGAGATTGTCGAGCATTGAGGCGCGCATGAAGCGCGAGATCTGCGCCGTGGTCTGGAGGGCGAGCACCATGACCGGCATGATCATCTGCCGCAGCTGCACCACGAAGCTGTCCCAGTCGTTCACGACGTGGGTCGTGTCGTAGATCGAGGGAAACCAGCCGAGCTTGACGGAGAAGATGACGATCACGAGCACGCCCGAGAAGAAGGGCGGGACCGAATAGCCGATCATCGACACGAACGTGCCGGCCTGGTCGAAGACGGAATACTGCTTGTAGGCGGAATAGATGCCGATGGGCAGCGCGATGGCCACGCCCACGATGTAGGACATGCCGACGACCCAGAGCGTCTGCGGCATCCGTTGCCAGACGATGTCCATGACCGGGGAGCGCGTCTGCCACGACAGCACCCGCTGCGCGCCTTCGGCGAAATCGGTGCCGAAGATGCCGTTGATGATGTGCAGCGGCTCCACCCAGAAGAACTGTATCAGCCATTTGCCGAAGCGGACGGGCAGCGGCTCTCCGAGGCCCAGGGACTGGCGGATCTGTTCGCGCACTTCGGGCGGGATCGTGAGCGGGAGCTGCGCGGTCGGATCGCCGGGGGCGAGCTCGAGCAGCATGAAGATCGCGAAGGCGATGACGAGGAGCGTCGGGATCGAGATCAGGACGCGCCGGAGCGTGAAGGTCAGCATGGGCTGGTCCTCGAAAAAAGCGGGATGCCGGTGCGGGATCGGTCCGCGCGGGCGCGTGGGTCGTCACCCCGTTCCGCGGGGCCCCGGCTCCGGGGGAGGGGCGATGCGGATCGCCGCCCCGGGCCGGGGGAAGGTGCCGGCCGGATGGCCGGGGCGGCGAAGCGCACCCGACCCGACCGGCACCGCGACCGCCTCATTCCTGGATGCGGTACCAGTCGGCGATGTTCCAGAGTTCGCTGTCCCAGTCGTTCATCCGGACGCCGCCGAGCGAGTTCACGTGCGCCGCGGGGTTGCCGCGCCAGACGAGCGGGATGAGCGAGTAGCTCTGCATGAGCATGTCGTTCATCTGCTTGGCGAGGTTGCCGCGCTCCTCGAGATCGGCGGTGTTCGACATCTTGCGCACGAGGGCGTCGTATTCCTCCGAGCAGAAGCGCTGGATGTTCTCGCCCTGCCACTGACGCTCCGGCGTCGGGATGCGCGAGCAGGCCCAGTTGGCCATGTAGGCCTCGGGGTCCACGCCGGCGAAGTTGTTGGTGTACATCTCCACGTCGGCGTAGAACTTCTGGAACGTGTCGGGGCTGCCGGGATCGCCGCCGAAGAAGACCGAGGCGTCGACGTTGCGCAGCTCCACCTCGATGCCGAGCTCGTTCCAGAACTGCTTGATGATCGCCTGGGCGTCCTGGCGCACGGCGTTGGTGGAGGTCTGGAACAGGACCGACAGGCGCTGCCCGTCCTTCTCGCGCACGCCGTCGCCGTCCTCGTCGGTCCAGCCGGCCTCGTCGAGGAGCGCCATCGCGCCCTCCATGTCGAAGTTCACGCAATCGTCGTTGGCGGTCGAGGCATAGGCCTCCGGCGCGGGCAGGACGTTGCACGTGACCCGGCCGCCCTCGCCGTAGCCGATATCGACGAGGAGCTGGCGGTCGATCGCCATCGACATGGCCTGGCCCACCCGCGGATCGGTGAGGAACGGGTGCGGGTTGTTGCCGTCGTCGTAGACGGACCGCATGTCGCCCAGCGACGGGTCGGCGTTGGTCTGGTTCATGTGCAGACGCTCGACGGAGGTGGCGAAGGCCGCCACGACCACGCCGTTGCCCGCGGCTTCCATCTCGTCGAGCACTTCGGGGGCGAGCTGCAGGTTCCAGGCGTAGTCGTACTCGCCCGTCTCGAGCACCGAGCGCGCGGCGGCCGCGGCGTCACCGCCGCCCTTGAAGTTGACGGTCGCGAAGGCGGGCTTGCCCTCCTCGCGGTAATTCTCGTTGGCCTCGAGCCGGATCACGTCGTTGGGGCGGAAATCGGTGACGACGAAGGGGCCGGTGCCGATCGGCCCGAAATTCGCGTCGGTGCATCCGGGCGCGGCGGAGCCGAGGCAATCCTGGAACTGCGCCTTCTGCAGGATCGGGCTCTCGGAGCCGACGAAGGCGGTGTAGGGGAAGGGTTTCGGCTCGGTGAAGTTGACGCGGACGGTGGTGTCGTCCACGGCCTCGACGCTCTCGACCCCGTCGAAATAGGAGCTCTGCGCGCAGCCGCCCTCGGGATGGGTGCAGTATTCCCAGGTGAAGACCACGTCCTCGGCGGTGAGCGGCGAGCCGTCGGACCAGGTCACGCCTTCCTTCAGGTTCCACGTGATCGAGGTGTAGTCCTCCGCCACGCCGCCATTCTCGACCGTCGGGATTTCGGTGGCGAGGAACGGCACCATCTCGCCCGTCTCGTTGAAGCGCACGAGCGGCTCGAGGATCAGCGAGGCGCTCTCGACCTCCTTGGTGCCGCCCGACAGGAACGGGTTCAGCGTCGAGGGCGCCTGCCAGTAGATGATGTTGAGCTGGCCGTTGCGGCCGCGCTCGCCGGTTTCCTGCGCGAGGGCGGGGGTCATCGCCAGGGTGGCCACGGCCCCCAGGAGGATTGTTCTCAACTTCATGCGGTATCTCCCATGCTTTCGGTATCGGCTCGGTTCGAGGGCGACGACGCGCCCTCCTCGAAGAGGTGGCAGGCGACCCAGCGTCCGGGGCGCACCTGGCGGAATTCGGGATCGACGCGGTGGCAGACCTCCATCACGTCGGGACAGCGGGTGCAGAAGTTGCAGCCCTCCGGCGGGTTCGAGGGCGAGGGCACGTCGCCCTTCAGGATCGTGCGGTTCGACCCGCCCATGGCTTCCGGGTCGGGCTCCGGCACCGCGGAGAGGAGGGCGCGCGTATAGGGGTGAAGCGGTTCTCCGTAGAGCTCCTCGCGGGGCGCGAGCTCGGCCACCTTGCCGAGATACATCACCGCCACGCGGGTCGCGATGTGGCGCACCATCGAGAGGTCGTGGCTGATGAAGAGGTAGGTGAGGCCGAGCTCGGCCTGCAGCTCCTCGAGGAGGTTCACGACCTGGGCCTGGATCGAGACATCGAGCGCGGCGATGGGCTCGTCGCAGACGATGAATTTCGGGTTGAGCGCAAGCGCGCGGGCGATGCCGATGCGCTGCCGCTGGCCGCCGGAGAATTCGTGCGGGTAGCGGTCGGCGAAGGCGCGGTTGAGCCCGACCTGGTCCATCAGATCGTGGACCTTCGCCGTTTTCTCGCGCCGGGACATCTTCGTGTGCTCGTCGAGCGGCTCGCCGATGATGCGGGCGACGGTCATGCGGGGATTGAGGCTCGCCTGCGGGTCTTGGAACACCATCTGCATGGTCGGGCGCATCCGGCGCAGCGTGTTCGGACCGGCATCGCCGATCTCCTGCCCGTCGATCTTCACCGACCCGCCGGTGATCTCGTAGAGGCGCAGGATCGCGCGCCCGCAGGTCGATTTGCCGCAGCCCGATTCGCCGACGAGACCCAGCGTCTCGCCCTCCCGGATGTCGAAGCTCACGCCGTCCACGGCCTTCACGTTGCCGGTATGGCGCTTCAGCAGGCCGGTTCGGATCGGGAACCACATCCGCAGGTCGCGGATCTCCACGAGGCTTCGGCCATCGGGCCGAGGCTGTGCGTCAAGCATTCAGGGCTTCTCCGGCGGGCGCCGCGTCGCGCGGCGCGTCGCGGTCGAAATTCCAGAAACACGCGGCGTCGTGGCGGGGGCCGACCTCGAAGCGCGGCGGATTGGCCGCGTCGCAGGCCGCGAAGCGGTACGGGCAGCGGTCGCGGAACGAGCAGGCCTCGGGCGCGGCGCCGAGGATCGGCGGCTGCCCCTCGATCACCGTGAGCTTCGGCGCGCGGGCGCCCCGGACCGACGGGATCGTCTTGAGAAGCGCGCGGGTATAGGGGTGGCGCGGCCGGGCGAAGAGTTCCTTGACCGGGGCCTGCTCCACGACCTGCCCGCCATACATGACCATGACCCGGTCGGCGATGCCGGCGATCACGCCAAGATCGTGGGTGATCCAGACGATCGCCATGCCGAGCTTCTCGCGCAGGTCGTGGACGAGGTCGAGGATCTGTGCCTGGATCGTCACGTCGAGCGCGGTGGTGGGCTCGTCGGCGATGAGGATATCGGGATCGCAGGCGAGCGCGATGGCGATCATCACGCGCTGCCGCATCCCGCCAGAGAACTGGTGCGGATAATCCGTAAGCCGGCGCGCCGCATCGGGGATGCCCACGAGCTGCATCAGTTCGAGCGCTCTGGCGCGGGCGGCCTTTCGGTCGAGCCGCATGTGCTTGCGGATCGGCTCGATGATCTGGTCGCCGACGGTGAAGACGGGATTGAGGGAGGTCATCGGGTCCTGGAACACGAAGCCGATGCGGCGGCCGCGGATCTTGCGCAGGTCGGCTTCCGGGACCGTCAGCAGGTTGCGCCCCTCGAAGGTGACGGTGCCGCCGCGGATCTGCGCGGGCGGCGAGGGCAGAAGGCCGATGAGCGACATCATCGTCACCGACTTGCCCGATCCCGATTCTCCGACCACGCCCAGAAGCTCGCCGGGTCTCAGGTCGAAGGAGATCGAATTGACCGCGTGGACCTCTCCCGTGCGGGTCTTGAACACGGTTTTCAGGTCCCTCACGTCGAGCACAGGCTCGGGCCTGTCGGGCATTCGCCTCTCCATGTCTGGGATCGTCCCTGGCTCCCGCGATCCTTCGGCATGCCGCGGTTGGCAGGCACCTTACGCGCAGAAATCGATCATGAGCAACCGCCTTTCACGCGCATTCGATCAAGCGGACGGCACGTGCCGAAAGATCAGGCAGATGGCTTGACCTTCCCGGGTCGCGGCCTGATCGTTGCGCGGCATGCGAAAGGACGAGACATGACCGATCCGCTCGGCGCCCGCGCAATCCTCGATCGCCTGGTGTCCTTCCCCACCGTCAGCCGCGACAGCAACCTCGCGCTCATCGACTGGGTCGAGGAGTATCTCGCCGGTCACGGCGTCGCGGCGCACAGGGTCTACGACGAGACCGGGACGAAGGCCGCGCTCTATGCCAATGTGGGCCCGGAGGTCGAGGGCGGGGTGGTCCTGTCGGGCCACACGGACGTCGTTCCCGTCGACGGGCAGAGCTGGGCCTCCGATCCCTTCACGGTGACGGAGCGCGACGGGCGGCTCTACGGCCGCGGCACGGCGGACATGAAGGGGTTCGACGCGCTGGCGCTCGCCGCCGTTCCCTGGGCGCTCGAGGCGGGCGTGAAGCGGCCGCTGCAGATCGCGCTCTCCTACGACGAGGAGGTGGGCTGCCTCGGCGCGCCGCCGATGATCGAGGACATGGCGCATCACCTGCCGATGGCCGGCTGCGCCATCATCGGCGAGCCGACGATGCTGCGCCCCGTCACGAGCCACAAGGGCACCTGCGGCTGGTTCGTCACGATGAAGGGTTTCGAGGTCCATTCCTCCCTCATGGATCGCGGCGTGAGCGCGATCATGGAGGGGGCGCGGCTCATCGACTGGTGCAACGGCATGAACGACCGCATCCGCGCAAGGACGCCGGAGGGGCTCGCCGCGTCCTTCGATCCGCCCTTCTCCACCGTGCATGTCGGCGTGATCTCGGGCGGGACCGCGCCCAACATCACCGCCGGGCGCTGCACCTTCTCCGTCGACATCCGCGTCGTGCCGGGCGACGACATCGCCGATTTCGAGGCGGAGTTCCTCGACAAGGTGGCCGAGATCGAGGCGGGGATGCAGGCGGTCCGCCCCGAGGCGGGGATCGAAGTCGTGCGCCGCTCCATCGTGCCCGCGCTCGTGCCACGGAATGGCGATCCGGCCGAGGAGCTCGTCCGGGCGTTGACTGGCGACAACGGCACCCATGTGGTGAGCTACGGCACGGAGGCGGGGCAGTTCCAGGAACGCGGCCATTCGGCCGTGGTCTGCGGCCCTGGCGACATCGCGCAGGCCCACCAGGGCGACGAATACATCGAGACGCGTCAGTTCAAGGCGGGCGAGGCGTTCCTGCGCCGGCTGATCGACCGGCTCGCCGCCTGAGGGGCGCACTGGCCATCCGGCGCGGACAGCGCCATTATTCGCGCCGTATCCGGGCCGGGCGGGCGTCTCGCGCGCCTCACCCGGAACCGCATCCTTGAGACCATTGGAGGGATCATGCCCATCAAGAACCGCTTCGCCGAGCTGCTGCCCGAGATCACGGAATGGCGCCGCGACCTGCACCGCCATCCCGAGGTGCTCTTCGACACGCATCGGACCTCCGGCATCGTCGCCGAGAAGCTCAGGGAATTCGGCTGCGACGAAGTCGTCGAGGGGATCGGCCGCACCGGTGTCGTAGGCGTGATCCGCGGCAAGGAGAGCAAGTCGGGCAAGGTCATCGGGCTTCGCGCGGATATGGACGCGCTGCCGATGACGGAGAAATCGGGCGTGCCCTATGAGAGCGAGACGCCGGGTGCGATGCATGCCTGCGGGCATGACGGGCATACCGCCATGCTTCTGGGCGCCGCGCGCTATCTCGCGGAGACGCGGAACTTCGACGGGACCGCCGTGGTGATCTTCCAGCCCGCCGAGGAGGGCGGCGGCGGCGGCAAGGTCATGTGCGACGACGGCCTGATGGAGCGCTGGGGCATCGAGGAGGTCTACGGGATGCACAACTGGCCCGGCCTTCCGACGGGCAGTTTCTCCATCCGGCCGGGCGCGTTCTTCGCGGCGGCGGACCTCTTCGAGATCGTGATCGAGGGCAAGGGTGGCCACGCCGCGAAACCGCATGAAACGATCGACAGCACGCTCGTGGCGAGCCACGTCGTCGTCGCGCTGCAATCGATCGCGTCGCGCAACGCCAACCCGGTGGAGCAGGTCGTGGTCTCCGTCACCTCCTTCGAAACCGCGTCGAAGGCCTACAACGTCATCCCGCCGCGCGTGGAGATGAAGGGGACGGTGCGGACGCTCTCGCCCGAGATCCGCGACCTCGCGGAAGAGCGCCTCAAGAAGATCGCGGAGGCGACGGCGGAGGCCTACGGGGCCACGGCCGAGGTGGTCTACGAGCGCAACTATCCCGTGATGGTCAATTCGGAGCGGGAGACGGAATTCGCGGCGGAAGTGGCGACGCGCGTCGCGGGCGATTGCGCCGCGGCCGACCTCGTCATGGGCGGCGAGGATTTCGCCTTCATGCTGGAGGCGCGGCCGGGGGCCTACATCCTCGTGGGCAACGGGGAGACCGCGCCAGTCCACAATCCGGCCTACGATTTCAACGACGAGGCGATCCCGGCCGGCTGCTCCTACTGGGCCGAACTGGTGGAGCGCCGCCTGCCGGCCGCGTGACGGACCGGCCCGTCCTCGTCCTCCAGGCGCGGCCCGAGACGGCGGCGGCGGACGAGGAATACGCCTCGATCGTGACGCGTGGGGGGCTCGACCCGGCGCGCTGCCGCCGGGTCCGGCTTGAGCGTGACGATCCGGCGGGGCTCGATCCGGGGGATTTCGCCGCGGTGATCCTCGGGGGCGGGCCCGCCTGCATCTCCGATCCCGTCCAGGGCCAATCGCCCGCCGAGGCGCGGATCAACGCGGCCATCCTGCCGATCGCCGCGGAGATCGTCGCCCGCGACCTGCCGTTTCTCGGCTGCTGCTACGGGATCGGGGTGATGGGCCATGTCCTCGGCGCGCCGGTCGGGAAGGGGCGGTTCGGCGAGCCCGTGGGCCTCGCCGATTGCGGGCTGACCGAGGCGGGGCGCGCCGATCCGGTGCTCGAGGGGCTTCCCGACCGCTTTCCCGCCTTCGTCGGGCACAAGGAGGCGGTGGAGGCGCTGCCTTCGGGCTGCCGCCATCTCGTCGAGAGCCCCACCTGCCCCTACCAGATGATCCGGTTCGGGCAGAACGTCTACGCCACGCAGTTCCACCCGGAGGCCGATGCCGAGAGCTTCGCGCTCCGGATCCGGCTCTACCGCGAGCGGGGCTATTTCGCGCCCGGCGAGGCGGAGCGGCTGATCGCGCTCTGCGCGGCGGCGGAGGTGGTCTGGCCGAAGGTGATCCTCGCCAATTTCGTGGCGCGCTATTGCGGGTGAGGTGCCTTCGCCCCGCGAGGCCCCGGATCAGGTCCGGGGCGCCGGCGGCTTCAGGAGGTCGCGGTAGAGCGTAACGAGGGCGTCGGCCTCGCCCTGAAGCGTGAAGTGTCGCGCCACGTGATCGCGCGCCGCCGCGCCGTGGCGAGTGCGCAGATCCGGGTCCGCGAGATAGGGCGCGATCGCGCGGCTCAGGGCCTCCGCATCGTCCGGGGGAACAAGCGTGCCGGTCCTGCCGTCCGCGACCAGTTCCTCGAAGGCGCCGACACGGGTCGCCACGACCGGGACGCCCGACGCCATCGCCTCGAGCGGCGTCAGGCCGAACCCTTCCCAGCGTTGCGGGGCCACGAAAAGGTCGAGCGCCGCGTACCAGTCCGCCATCGCCTCCACCGGGACCTCCGGCAGGAACCGGAAACGCTCGCCCGAGGCGGCGGCGCGGGCATGGAGATCCGCCTCGAACCGGCGGTCCTTCTCCACCGCGCGGCCCATGACGAGCGCCACGGCCCGCGGATGGTCCGCGAGGAGAGGCAGCATCGCTTCGACGAAGAGGTCGGTGCCCTTGGAGCCGCGGATCCGGCCATAGCAGCCGACGAGAATGGCGTCGCGGGGCAGGCCGAGCAGGTCGCGCAGGACCGCGCGGTCGGCGGCGGGGGCGAATCCCTCCGTGTCGATGCCGTGGCGGATCACGGTCGCGGGCCGGTCGAGATAGGCCGCGCTCTTCTCCGACGTGGCGATGACCGCGTCCATCCGCGCGATGAGCCCTTTCGTAAAGCCGGTATGCCGCCGCTGCGAGGCGGAGGTAAAGACAAGGCGGAGCCGCTTGCGCAGCACATGTTTGAGCACGAGGCCCGCGACCATCTCCGTATTGCGGCGCGCGTGCCAGACACGGCGCGTGCGGCGCGGCAGGAGCGGCAGGAGCGCCAGCGGGATCTGCGGCACATGGGCGGGCAGGGCGGGGCCGGTCGCGCGGATCGCGATGTCGCGCGCCTGCAGCGGCACGAGCCGGACGATGGTGGCGGTAACGCCCGAGAGGCGGCGCTTGAGGTTCGGCGCGATCACGACCGGATCGGTGAAGGCGGGATCGGAGTCGAGGGCCGTGAGCCGCGCCGCGATCTCGTCCGGGCGCGGGCCGATGGCCTGCGGCTTCGGAGCGGGCGGCGCGTCGATGAGTGGGCCGATGGAGCGCGCCAGCGCGGCGGGATCCTCGATCCGTTCCGCGGAGCCTTCGGCGAAGAGCGCGTTGAAGATGTCGGCGAAATTTGTGATGTGCGGCCCCGTGACCACCCGCGCGCCGAGCGCCACGGGCTCGAGCGGGTTGTGTCCGCCCAGGGGGGCGAAGGAGCCGCCGAGAAAGACCGCGCGCGCGAGGCGGTACCAGAGCCCCATTTCGCCCAGCGTATCGGCGAGGTAGATTTCGGTCTCCGCCCCCGGCCGCTCCCCGGCGCCGCGACGCGCGACGGCCCATCCCTCCGCGCGGAGCGTCTCCGCGATCGCGGGGCCGCGATCGGGGTGGCGGGGGACGAGGAGAAGGAGGAGGTCCGGCCGGTCGTCGCGCAGGCGGTGATGGGCCGCCGTGGCAATCTCCTCCTCGCCCGGATGGGTGGAGGCGGCGAGCCAGAGGGGGCGGGACCCGAGCACCTCGCGCAGATCCGCGAGCTTGGTCGGATCGGCTTCGGGGGCGGGGGCCGCGGATTTGAGCGTGCCGGTCACCTCCACGCGCTCGGGCGGCAGGCCCAGGGCGACGAGCCCCTCCGCGGTGCGCCTGTCTTGCGCGAGGACGCTTCCGAGGCGGTCCATCATGTGGGAGGCGAGCGGGCGCAGGCGCCGCCAGCGCGCGAGGGAGCGGTCGGAGAGACGGGCATTGACCAGCGCCACGGGGATGCCGCGTGCGGCGGCGGCGGCGATCTGGTTCGGCCAAAGCTCCGATTCGGTCAGCACGAAGAGGTCGGGGCGCCAGTGTTCGAGGAAGCGTTCGACCGCCGGAACGGTGTCGAGCGGGGCGAACTGGTGGCGCGCGCGGGGCGGCAGCCGGGACGCGACGATCTCGGCCGAGCTCGCGGACGTGGTCGTGATGAGGATTTCGTGGCTTGCGCCGAGCGCCGCGGCGAGGCCGAGGATCGACTGCGCCTCTCCGACGCTCACGGCATGAAGCCAGACAAGGGGGCCGTCGGGACGCGGCAGGCTCGCATGTCCTTCACGCTCTGCCAGTCGCTCCGTCGATACGCCCGCGGTGGCGAGCTTCGCCGCGTCACGCCGCGTGACGATCGGACCCAAGGCCGTGACCGCGCCGCGATAGAGGCGGAAGGCCACCGAGGCGGCGAGGCTCATCCGCCCGTATGGCTCATGTGCCGCGTCATCTGCCCGTCGGCGATCTGCCGGGAATAGTCGAAATCGTGCCCCTTGGGCTTCAGCGAGATCGCGGCGCGGATCGCGTTCTCCAGCACCGCGTCGTCCGGCGAGGCCCTGAGCGGCGTCCTGAGGTCGGCCATGTCCTCCTGCCCGAGGCACATGTAGAGTTCGCCCGTGCAGGTGAGGCGCACGCGGTTGCAGCTTTCGCAGAAATTATGGGTCAGCGGCGTGATGAAGCCGATCTCCTGCCCGGTTTCGGCCATCCGCGCGTAGCGGGCGGGGCCGCCGGTGCGCTTCGGGATGTCCTCGAGCGTGAAGCGCTGCGCGAGCTGCGCGCGCAGATCCTTCAGCGACCAGAACTGTCCGACCCGGTCCTCGCCGCCGAGATCGCCCATCGGCATGACCTCGATGAAGGTGAGATCCATGCCGCGTTCCGCGCACCAGTCCTGAAGCGTGAAGAGCTCGTCCTCGTTGAAGCCCTTGAGCGCGACGGTGTTGATCTTCACCCGCAGCCCCGCGCGCTGCGCCGCGTCGATGCCCTTGAGGACCTGCGGCAGCCGGCCCCAGCGCGTGACGCGGGCGAACTTCGCCTCGTCGAGCGTGTCGAGGGAGATGTTCACCCGCCGCACGCCCGCGGCATAGAGGTCGTCGGCGAAGCGGAAGAGCTGCGATCCGTTCGTGGTCAGCGTCAGCTCGTGCAGCGCGCCGCTCTCGAGATGGCGCGACATTGCGCGGAAGAAGGTCATGATGTCGCGGCGCACGAGCGGCTCGCCCCCGGTGATCCTGAGCTTGCGGACGCCGAGGCCCACGAAGGTGGAGCACATGCGGTCGAGCTCCTCCAGCGTCAGAAGCTCCTTCTTGGGCAGGAACTGCATGTTCTCCGCCATGCAATAGACGCAGCGGAAGTCGCAGCGGTCCGTGACGGAGACGCGCAGATAGGAGATCGCGCGCTGGAAGGGATCGACGAGGGGTGCGGTCATGGGCTGAACCTAGGCAGGCGGGCAGGGGCCGGCAAGGGGTTTGCCGTTGTGGGCGGGGCGCGGGTGACCTAGATTCGGGCCATGATCGAGACGCCATTCTTCAAAGCCGTCGCACTCCTCGCCCTTCTCGGCGGTTGTGCGGAGATGACGGGCGGGATGCGCGGCGGACCCGCCGGTGCACCTGCCAGCGACCGCCCCGCGCCGCCGGAGGAGATCGCGGCAATCGTCGCCGCCCCGCCGCCGCCCGCCGCCGCGCGCACGGCCGATCAGTTCGACACGGTGACCGACGAACAGCGGCAGGCGGCCCGGGCGGGCCCGAGCGCCACCGAGGCGCGGCTGGGCGAGACGGTCGCGTCGCTCGGCGATCCGACGGAATCCGGTCTGTGGATGAAGACGCCGCTCGTCGATACGCAGCGGCCGGGCCGGATCGAGTATCCGGCGACCGGCGAGAGCGCGGTGGTCGAGTTGCGTCCGCTCGAGGCGACGGGTGGGGGCAGCCAGGTCTCGCTTGCCGCAATGCGCCTCCTGGGCGCGCCCCTGACGGATCTTCCCACGCTCGTCGTCTACGCCGAGTGACCGGGCCCTATTCGGCCGGGACGTAGTCGGGCTCGTCCTCTTCCTCCGGCGCGGCGAAAAGGCGTCCCTTCTCCGCGATGGCCACGAGGATCAGCGACAGGCTCGCTAGCCCCAGGAAGCCCGAGAGGATCGGGATCAGGGTGCCGTCGTAGAAGTAGCCGACGAGGCCACCGAGAAGCCCCCCGCCCAGCGTCTGTGCACAGCCGAGCACGGAGGAGGCGACGCCCGCGACATGACCGAGCGGCTCCATGGCGAGCGCGTTGAAGTTCGTGGGCACGAAGCCGAAGAAGCACATCATGCAGATGAGCAGCGTCAGGAACAGCCAGAACGGCGTCGCGCCGCCGAAATAGAGCGCGCATGCAAGATGCACCGCGGAGATGGTGATGAATCCCACCAGCGCCATATGCGACAGCCGCCGCGTGCCGATCCGTCCCACGAGACGGGAATTGGCGAAGGAGGAGGCCGACATGAAGAGCGCGACGAGCGAGAAATAGAGCGTGAAGGACGAGCCGAGCCCGTAGATCCCGGTGTAGATCTGCTCGGCCTGCGCGATGAAGGCGAAGAGGACGCCGAAGAAAGAGGCCATCGCGAGCGTGTAGCCGAAGGCGATGCGGTTGGTCAGGACGATGCGGAACGCCTCCGCCACGCGCCGCCCGGTCAGGGGGCGGCGGTTTTCCGGCGCGAGCGTCTCGGGCAGACGCGCCCAGGCCCAGACGAGGGCGACGAGCCCGAAAAGGACCATGAACCCCGAGAGCTCCCGCCAGGATCCGAAGGCCAGGACGAGCGAGCCGATATTCGGCGCGAAAACCGGCATCACCATGAAGACCATCATCACGAGCGACATCACGCTCGCCATGCGCGGGCCATGGAAGCGGTCGCGCACGACCGATGTCGCGACGACCCGCGTGGCCGCCGCGCCGACGCCCTGGACGAACCGCAGCGCCAGGAGCGTCTCGAAGTTCGGGGCGAACACGGCCGCGACCGCGCCGGCGAGATAGATGCCGAGCCCGGCGAAGAGGATCTTGCGCCGTCCGAACCGGTCAGAAAGCGGCCCATAGAGGATCTGCGCCCCGCCGAACCCTATCACGTAGGTGGTGATGACGAACTGCATCCGGTTCGAGCCGGTGACACCGAGCGCGGAGCCGATATCGCTGAGGGCGGGGATGTAGACGTCGATCGCGGCGGCATTGAGCGCCATCAGGAGAGCGATCATCGCCACGAATTCGGCGTAGGAAACGTGCGGAGCCGCGGCAGGATCCCGCGCTGCGGATAGAAAGGCCATGAGGTGCCCTCGAGAACTGGATCGGGCCAAATGGCCGATAAGAAGAATACTGAAGGTCGATATGGGCCCGGATCGGGCCGCGTCGAGCCGTAATCAGGTCATCCCGCTATGCGCCTGCTGCATGGCTCGTACGGCGCCCCGCTCATGGCGGTGGGGTCACTCGACGGTGACGGACTTGGCGAGGTTGCGCGGCTGGTCCACATCGGTGCCCTTCGCGATCGCGGTGTGATAGGCCAGAAGCTGCGCCGGAATGGCATAGAGCAACGGTGCCCAGAGCGGCGCGATGGTGGGCATCACGGCCACGCGCCAGGCGCCCTCGATCCGTTCCGCGCCGCCCGCATCGGTGACGAGGACGACGCGGCCGCCGCGGGCCATCACCTCCTGCACGTTCGAGGCGGTCTTCGCGAAGAGCGCGTCCGTGGGGGCGAAGACGATGACGGGCACGCTGTCGTCGACCAGCGCGATCGGGCCGTGCTTGAGTTCTCCCGCCGCATAGGCCTCGGCGTGGATGTAGCTGATTTCCTTCAGTTTCAGCGCCCCTTCGAGCGCCAGGGGATACATCGCGCCGCGCCCGAGGAAGAGGACGTCGCGCGCCTCCGCGAGGTCACGGGCGATGGCCTCGAGCTCGTCCTCGGTGCCGAGCGCCTGCGACAGTAGCGCGGGCATCCGACCGAGCTCCGCCACGTCGCGCGCGATCTCCGATCCCTTCGACGCGGCGGCGTGCAGGGCAAGTACCGCGAGAACGGCGAGCTGGCAGGTGAAGGCCTTGGTGGAGGCCACGCCGATCTCCCGCCCCGCATGGATCGGCAGGGCGATGTCGGCCTCCCGCGCGATCGAGCTCGAGGCGACGTTGACGACCGCCACGGTCGGGATGCGACCGCGGCAGTAGCGCAGGGCGGCGAGCGTGTCGGCCGTCTCGCCGGACTGGCTGACGAAGATCGCGAGCGTGCCCGGTGTGAGCGGCGGTTCGCGGTAGCGGAACTCAGAGGCGACGTCGACCTCGACGGGGATGCCCGCAAGCCGCTCGATCCAGTACTTTGCCGTCAGGCAGGCATAGGAGGCGGTGCCGCAGGCCACCATGACGATGCGGGTCACCGCGCTGAAATCGACTTCGCCCTCCGGCAGGACGATCCCGCCCTCCGCCGCGAGGTAATGATCGAGGCAGGCGGCGAGGACGGCTGGCTGCTCCGCGATCTCCTTGGCCATCCAGTGGCGATGGCCGCCCTTCTCGATCCGTCCCGCTTCCGGCGTGATCGGGGCGCTCGACCGCTCTACTGGGCGGTTCTCGGCGTCGAATATCTGCGCATCCGTGCGGGTCAGGATCGCCCAGTCGCCTTCCTCGAGATAGGTGATGCGGTCGGTGAGCGGCGCGAGCGCGATCGCGTCCGAGCCCACATAGGCCTCCCCGTCGCCGTGGCTGATGGCGAGGGGAGAGCCGCGACGCGCGACGATCATCAGGTCGTCCTCGCCGTCGAAAAGGAACGCCAGTGCGAAGGCGCCCTCGAGCCGGGCGAGCGCGGCCTGCACCGCGTCGCGCGGAGAGAGCCCGTCCGCCATCAGCGTCTCAACGAGAAGGGCGATCGTCTCGGTGTCGGTCTCGGATTCCGGGCCGCGATTGCGGTCCCGCAATTCCGCGCGGATGGCCGAATGGTTCTCGATGATGCCGTTATGGACGACCGCGACGGGCCCCGCGCGATGCGGATGGGCGTTGGCCTCCGTCGGGCCGCCATGGGTGGCCCAGCGGGTATGGCCGATGCCGGAGCGGCCGGGCAGCGGGTCGCGGACGAGGCGGTCGCTGAGGTTGATGAGCTTGCCCACGGCGCGGCGCCGGTCGAGATGGCCCGCATCGACCGTCGCGATCCCGGCACTGTCGTAGCCGCGGTATTCGAGCCGCTTCAGCGCCTCGAGGATGAGCGGGGAGACCTCGTGGGTCCCGAGCACACCGACGATTCCGCACATCAGGACGTTCCCTTGCTTCTCGCGGCCTTGAGCGCCCGCAACCGTTCCATCAGCCGCCGGGCGAGGCCAGGCTTGTTCACCTGCCGCGCCCGGGCGAGCGCGAGCGCGCCCTCCGGCACGTCCCCGGTGACGACCGAGCCCGATGCGGTCATCGCCTCCGCGCCCACGCGGACGGGGGCCACGAGCATGGTCGACGAGCCGATGAATGCGTTCGCCCCGATCTCCGTGCGGTGCTTGAAGACGCCGTCGTAATTGCAGGTGACCGTGCCCGCGCCGAGATTGGCCCCGGCGCCCACCACGGCGTCACCAACGTAGCTCAGGTGGTTCACCTTCGCGCCCGCGCCGATCTCGGCCGATTTGATCTCGACGAAATTGCCGATCCGCGCGTCTTTCGAGATCTCCGCGCCCGGGCGAAGCCGCGCGTAGGGGCCGACGACCGCACCCGGCGCCACCTGCGCGCCCTCGAGATGGGAGAAGGCACGGATATGCGCGCCGGGGGCGATGCGCACGCCGGGGCCGAAGACGACGTTGGGCTCGACGATCGTGTCCGCGCCGATCTCCGTGTCGTGGGCGAAGAAGGCGGTCTCGGGCGCCATGAGCGTCACGCCCGCGGCCATGGCACGGGCGCGTGCCGCCGTCTGGAAGGCGGCCTCCGCCGCGGCGAGCTCCGCACGGGTGTTGATCCCGAGGGTCTCCGCCTCCGGACAGGTGACGGCGCGCACCGAAAGTCCGCGTCCGCGGGCGAGGCCCACGATGTCGGTGAGGTAGAACTCTCCCGCCGCGTTGTCGTCCCGGACCTCGGCCACGAGTTCGAAGAGCAGGGACGCATCGGCGCAGATCACGCCGGAATTGCAGAGCCTGATGGCGCGTTCGGCCTCGGTCGCGTCCTTCCACTCGACGATGCGCGCGACATCGCCATTCTCCGCCACAATGCGTCCGTAGCGGCCGGGATCGGCAGCCTCGAACCCGAGCACCACGAGCGCCGCGCCGTCGGCGCGCGCCGCCGACATCGCCTGCAGCGTCTCGGGACGGATGAAGGGGGTGTCGCCGTAAAGGACGAAGGCGTCGCCTTCGACCCCCTCGAGCGCCGGGCCCGCCTGCGCGACGGCGTGCGCGGTGCCGCGCTGCTCTTCCTGCAACACGACCTCGATGCGGGGATCGAGCCTTTCGGCCGCCCGCTGGACCTCCGCCGCGCCGTGGCCCGCCACGAGGACGATCCGATCGGGCGCGAGCGTCATGCCGGCGGCGAGCGCATGCTGGAAAAGCGGCGCATGCGCGATTTCGTGCAAGACCTTCGGTCGGTCGGACTGCATCCGGGTTCCCCGGCCAGCGGCCAACACGATGAGAGAGATGGACATCGGCAGCCTTTCCTCGCGCGCTCGACCGTGTTCTACCCGAGCGGTATCGCGGTGCAAGGCGATGCCGGGTCACCCGTGGTTTCAGGATTGCAACGTAGAGGGACGGTCGCACGGTGAGAACGGTGATCTTCGATCTCGACGGGACGCTGGTGGATACGGCGGCGGACCTCATCGCGGCGGCAAATGCGTGTTTCCGCGACATGGGCCATGGCGACATGCTCCATCCTGCGCGCGACCGGGCGACGGCGCTCAGGGGCGGGCGGCCGATGCTGCGGCTGGGCCTCACGCGCCTCGGTCTCAAGGACGAAACGATCGTCGAGGCGCAGTACCAGCCGCTCCTCGCGCATTACGGTCGCGCCGTCGCGGTCCATTCGGCACTCTATCCCGGCGCGGCCGAGGCGATCGCCGAGCTGCGCGCAGCGGGCTATGCGGTGGGGATCTGCACCAACAAGCCCGAGGCGCTGGCCGAGGCGCTGATGACCGCGCTCGGAGCCCGCGACTGGTTCGCGAGCCTCGTCGGCGCGGACACGCTGCCGGTGCGCAAGCCCGATCCCGAACATTTCTTCGAGGCGGTCCGGCGGGCGGGCGGGAATCCGGCCCGGGCGCTTCTGGTGGGCGACACGCGGACCGATCACGACACCGCGCGCGCGGCGGGCGTGCCGTCCGTGCTCGTGTCCTTCGGACCGGAGACTCGCAAGTTGCGGGCGCTCGCGCCGGACGCCTTCCTCGGGCACTACCGGGAGCTTTCCGGCCTCGCCGCGCGGCTTCTGGCCTGAGCGAACGGCTTGCGAGGAGCGCGCGCCGCGCTAATTCTCCGTCAACCCCGCGCCTCTCTTCTGGAGGAAAAGGGATGCTCTGCCATGAAAGCCGTTTTGCCCATCCTGGCCATTCTTGCCGGTCCCGCCTCGGCGCAGGAATCGTTGCCGGTGCTCGATCTCGGGCGGATCGAGGCCTGCTTCGACGCCGCCCCACCGGAAAGCGGCCTTCCGGCCTGCCTTGGAAACGCGGCCAATGCCTGCATGGAGGCGAGTTCGGACGGCGAGACCACAGCGGGCTCGGCCAATTGTGTCGCGGCCGAGACCGGCGTCTGGGAAGCGCTCATGAACGAGGAATACCGCAGCACGCGGAGCTTCCTCGGGGATCTCGACCAGGACGGGGCGCCGGCGGGCGCGCGCGCGGACGCGCTGGGTTCGGCGCAGCGGACCTGGCTCGCCTTCCGCGATGCGGAATGCGGGTTGCGCTACCTGCGCTGGCAGGACGGGACGATCCGCAGCGTGATCTTCGCCTCCTGCATGCTCGATCTGACGGCGGAGCGGGCCCTGGCGCTCAGGGACATGCGCGAAAGTTCCGACTGATACCACGGCAAGCGGGATGGAGGTCGGTTTGAGCCGGTCCGTCCTCCTCGTCGCCTGCGCGCTGGGCGTCACGGCGCTCGGTCTCGGGATCAGCCTCGGCTCGCGCTATGCCGCGCTCGACGAAGGAACCGTGATCGCAGCCTACGCGGAGCGGTATGCGCGGGAAACGGGCGGACGGGCCGGCGATTGCGTCGGGCGTCCGGGCACGGGGCGGGTCTGGCTCACGATAAGGTGCACGGGGCCCGAGCCGCGGGCCTACGCGATATCGCGCTGGGGGAACGAGATCGACAGCGGGGCGCTCGCGCCGGGCGAGATCTGACCGTCGGACGCGTCCGGTCACCACGAGGTAATCGCGTGGGTTGCCATCTCCCGGAGGGCGGTCAATAAGACCGCGCCCCAGCGGGAAGGAGCCCCCATGATCGTCCTGCACCATTGCCACCAGACACGATCGATGCGGACGCTCTGGCTTCTGCACGAGCTTGGCGTGGAATTCTCGCTGCGCGTGCGTCCCTTCGACCGCACGCTGCGCGATCCGGAATACCTCTCGCTCAATCCGGCGGGCCGCGTGCCCGCCCTCGAACTCGACGGCGAGGTGATCTGGGAGACCGGCGCGATCACCGAGGTGCTTTGCGAGCGCTATCCGGAAATCGGGCTCGGCCGTCCCCCGGGCGATATCGACCGGCCAGATTTCCTCATCTGGGTGCATTTCGCCGAGACCATCAGCCAGCACACCGCGAACCTCACGCAGCAGCATCTCTTCCTCTACGATCCGTCAATGCAATCGCCCACGGTGATGCGACTCGAGGCGCGGCGGCTCCAGAAATGCTACGCTGCGATCGAGGCGCGGCTCTCGACTCCGGTGGAGAACCGCGACCATCTGCTGACGAGTGGTTTCTCCGCTGCGGACGTCTCGGTCGGCCAGGCCGTCTACATGGCGCGACATTTCGCGCCGATCGATGAGTTTCCGCAGCTCTCGCGCTGGTACGCGGAGATCACGGAGCGGCAGGCCTTCATCGATTCGCTGCCGCCCAGGGGGGCGGAACTGCTCTACCCCCGCGATTTCTACCCTCCGCCCGAGGCATGACGTCCGCGACGAAACGGCACTTCCCGTTGACCGTTCATCCCGCCGCGTCTAGATCACGGACATCACAGTCAAAGCCGAGGGACGAGATGCGATGGACGTGATCCTCTCACGCGACTACCTGCCGATCATGATTTTGTTGTCCATGGCGGTGGCGCTGGGGCTGATCCTCATCCTCGCGGCCGTGATCCTCGCGGTCCGCAATCCCGACGCGGAGAAGGTCAGCGCCTACGAATGCGGGTTCAACGCGTTCGACGATGCGCGGATGAAGTTCGACGTGCGGTTCTACCTCGTGTCGATCCTGTTCATCATCTTCGATCTGGAGATCGCGTTCCTGTTCCCCTGGGCGGTCAGCTTCAACGCGATGACCGACTTGGCGTTCTGGTCGATGATGGTGTTTTTGGGCGTCCTCACCGTGGGGTTCGCCTATGAATGGAAGAAGGGAGCACTCGAATGGGAGTGATGACCGGAGCGAATACCGCGGGCGCCGATCGCGATCACGCGACGCAAACGCTGAACCGGGAGCTCACCGACAAGGGTTTCCTCGTGACCGCGTCCGAGGATCTGATCAATTGGGCCCGCACCGGCTCGCTGCACTGGATGACCTTCGGGCTCGCCTGCTGCGCGGTCGAGATGATGCACACCTCCATGCCGCGCTACGACGCCGAGCGGTTCGGCATTGCGCCGCGCGCGTCCCCGCGCCAATCGGATGTGATGATCGTCGCGGGCACGCTCACGAACAAGATGGCGCCGGCGCTTCGCAAGGTCTACGACCAGATGCCGGAGCCGCGTTACGTGATCTCGATGGGGTCCTGCGCCAATGGGGGCGGGTACTACCATTACAGCTATTCCGTGGTGCGCGGCTGCGACCGGGTCGTGCCGATCGATATCTACGTGCCGGGCTGCCCGCCGACGGCGGAAGCGCTGCTCTACGGAATTCTGCAATTGCAGCGCAAGATCCGCCGCACCGGCACCATCACGCGCTAGGAGACTTGAGATGTCGGAAGCGATGATCGAACTGGGCGAGCACACGAAGTCGGCGCGTCCCGATTGCGTGCTCGAGGACAAGATCAGTCACGGCGAGCTCACCGTGACGGTGGCGCTCGGATCCCTCGTCCCGTTCATCGAATTCCTGAGGAGCGACTCGACCTGCCGGTTCACCACGCTCATCGACATCACCGCCGTCGACCATCCCGAGCGGGACGCGCGGTTCGACCTCGTCTATCACTTCCTGTCGATGTACCAGAACCACCGGATCCGGGTGAAGGTCGCGGTCCGTGAGGACGAGATGGTGCCGTCGATCACCGGGCCCTTTCCGGCGGCGAACTGGTTCGAGCGCGAAGTGTTCGACATGTTCGGGATCCTCTTCACCGGCCATCCGGACCTGCGCCGGATCCTGACGGATTACGGGTTCCGCGGCCATCCGCTGCGGAAGGACTTTCCGACCACGGGCTATACCGAGGTGCGCTACGACGAGACGGCGAAGCGGGTGGTCTACGAGCCCGTGAGCCTGGTGCAGGAATACCGGCAGTTCGATTTTATGTCGCCCTGGGAAGGCGCGAACTACATCCTGCCGGGGGACGAAAAGGGCGAGGGGGCCGCGAAGGGATGATGGGATCGCTCGGCACGGGCAACCTCGTCACCGGGTTCCTGTTTCTTGCCGTGCTGCTCGTCGTGCCGTTCTGGCGGATCCTGCCGCGCTACGCGATCCCGGCGCCGTTCGCGCTTCTCGCGATCCTGCCCGTCGGCGCGTTGATCCTGCTCTGGGTGGTGGCGTTCCGCGACAGTTTCGAGGCGCCACGGAAGTGATTTGGGAGGCGGGCTCCGGATCCGGTACGATCCGGCCCGCGTGACAACCGGAGCGGCCAGGGCCGTTCCCAGGACGAACGAGGTCCCGACGATGGACGGCACGCAATTCGACGATGCCCAGACGGGCGAACAGAAGATCCGCAACTTCAATCTGAATTTCGGCCCGCAACACCCTGCGGCGCATGGCGTTCTGCGCCTCGTGCTCGAGCTCGACGGGGAGATCGTGGAGCGCTGCGACCCGCATATCGGCCTGCTCCACCGCGGGACCGAGAAGCTGATGGAGAGCCGGACGTACCTGCAGAACCTGCCCTATCTCGACCGGCTCGACTATGTGGCGCCGATGAACCAGGAGCATGCTTGGTGCCTCGCCATCGAGCGGCTGACGGGGACGGAGGTACCGCGCCGGGCGCAGCTCATCCGCGTGCTCTACTGCGAGATCGGCCGGATCCTCAGCCACCTTCTGAACGTTACCACGCAGGCGATGGATGTCGGCGCGCTCACGCCGCCGCTCTGGGGTTTCGAGGAACGCGAGAAGCTCATGGTCTTCTACGAGCGGGCCTGCGGCGCGCGGCTCCACGCGGCCTATTTCCGGCCCGGTGGCGTACACCAAGACCTGCCGCCTGACCTCATCGAGGACATCGACGCCTGGTGCGACCCGTTCCTCGGCGTGCTCGACGATATCGACGGGCTTCTGTCGGAGAACCGCATCTTCAAGCAGCGCAATGTCGATATCGGCATCGTGTCGGAGGAGGAGATCCAGACCTGGGGCTTCTCCGGCGTCATGGTGCGGGGGTCCGGGCTCGCCTGGGACCTGCGGCGTGCGCAGCCCTACGAGTGCTACGACGAGTTCGATTTCCAGATCCCCGTCGGCAAGAACGGCGATTGCTTCGACCGCTACCTCGTGCGGATGGCGGAGATGCGGGAATCGGTAAAGATCATCCGCCAGGCCTGCGAAAAGCTTCGCAACGAGCCGGGCGAAATCATGGCGCGCGGCAAGATGGCGCCGCCGACGCGCGGCAAGATGAAGACGTCGATGGAAGCCCTCATCCATCATTTCAAGCTCTACACCGAAGGGTTCCACGTGCCCGAAGGCGAGATCTACGCCGCCGTCGAGGCTCCGAAGGGGGAGTTTGGGGTCTATCTCGTCGCGGACGGGACGAACCGTCCCTACCGCGCCAAGCTCCGCGCCCCGGGCTATCTGCACCTGCAGGCGATGGACCATATCTCCAAGGGACACCAGCTCGCCGATGTCTCTGCGCTGATCGGTACCCTCGACGTCGTGTTCGGCGAGATCGATCGGTGAATATGGCTGCCCTGGCACCGGCGGCCGGTTTCACGGCCAGCGTCGCGGCCGCCGAGGCGGCGCGCGATTTCTTACGTTGCGTTCCGCAGGATAAACGGGCCTCGGTTTACACCGCGCTTTTCCAGAGCCAGGGTCGAATCTGCGACGGCGAGAACGTGGATGGCCAGATCGACTCCGCATCGGCATCCGTAAGGTCTGTCGATGCCGAATCTGAAGCGAACACCCGTGAGACCCTCCCGAGCGGTCTCGAGCCGATCTTCGAAGAAAGATCCAATTCGGGTCTCCCTGTCGGCGGCCCGAACTCGATCACCCTTACCGATTGCGAATAGAATATGCTTCGACGACTTCATCCCGACCAGCCCGAAAGCTTTGCCTTCACGTCCGAGAACCGCGCCTGGGCGGAAGCGCAGATGACAAAGTATCCCGAGGGCCGACAGGCCTCCGCGGTTATCGCGATCCTGTGGCGCGCGCAGGAACAGGAAGGCTGGCTGTCGCGTCCCGCGATCGAAGAGGTCGCGCGGATGCTCGACATGGCCGTGATCCGGGTGCTCGAGGTCGCGACCTTCTACTTCATGTTCCAGCTCCAGCCGGTCGGCAAGCGCGCCCATGTGCAGGTCTGTGGCACGACGTCGTGCATGATCTGCGGCGCGGAGGACCTCGTCGCGATCTGCAAGGAAAAGATCGCGCCACGCCCCTATCAGATCAGCGAGGACGGCCAATTCTCCTGGGAAGAGGTCGAGTGTCTCGGCGCCTGCTCCAACGCGCCGATGGTCCAGATCGGCAAGGATTACTACGAGGACCTGACGGCGGAGAGCTTTTCGGGGCTGCTCGACAAGTTTGCGGCCGGAGAAGTCCCGCGCCCCGGATCGCAGATCGGTCGGTTCGCGTCGGAGCCACGCGAGGGGCGAACCGCGCTCGCGGGCGACGAGGACAACGATTTCAACGCGAGCGTCACGCTCGCGAATGATCTGGGCGATACGATCAAGCGGATCGACGGAACGGAGGTGCCGCTCGTCACGCCCTGGAACGAGACCGGGCATTCGAAGGGCGCGGCGGTGCCCGAGCCCGTGACCGACGACCTGCTCGGCCCCAAGGGCGGAATCGACGAGCCGACGCCGGGCCCGAAGCCCGCGGACGATCGGCCCATCGACGAGACGGGCATCGCCAAGCAGGAAGCCGCCGTCGACAACAAGGCGCGGCCCGACGAGGCGGATGTAGCCCCGGAGGGCGGGGACGCTGCTCCGAGCGACGATGCGGAAGCGGGCGAGGCGCCCGAAACCAGCACGCCGCCTCCGGGCGAAGGCCGCGAGAATGCCAAGAAAAGCGGCTCTCCGCTGCAGGACAAGGCGAAGTCAGACTCCGACAAGTCGTGACGCGGGCGCCGTGCGGCCGTCTTTTCCCACGAGATCGGGCGGCACCCGCAAGTTCTGAGAGCTGCCGGACGCGCTACGTCTTACCGATCATGCGAGACGGGGAGACAGACCGTCGCAATCGCGCTAATTATTCTGCGGAGGGCACCGAAACTGCCCGGGGCAGAGGGATTGACTGAAATGACCAAGCAAACGCAGGGATCGATGATGGCCGTCGGCATGATTGCCGGGGGGATCGGCTTCGTCGCCTTCGTCGCACTCATGGTAGTGGGGGATTTCGCGTTCTCCCCGGCCTTGTTCCTGGCGCTTGTCGTGGCGGCAGCGGCGGCGATCTTCCTGTTTTTCGGACTGCACAATCGGGGCGACGACGCGCGCCGCGACGCGCGGCGTCCTGTCCCCACGGCGTCCAAGGACGGACGGATGGGCGATCGCACCGTCGCGCCCGGCACCGCCGGGGTGGAGCCCGGGACGGCAGGTGTGCCCCTCGACGCGGGACTGGCCGCCGGTTCCGCCGGCGCACCCGGCAAGGGAATCGCGAATGACGCGGAGCACGCGGAATCGCCCGCGACGGCCTTTGATGCCTCCACCGAGCGGACGCCTGTCGAGACGGGAAGCGTGCAGGCGCGGCCGGGCAGCGTCGACGGGCCTCTCGACCATACGGAAGAGGACCGCACATCCGCAGCGGGACACGAAAGCGAAACGGCGGAGACCGCGACGGCAGCACCGGTGACGGAGCATCATGAGGCCGACACGGTCACCTCGACGGAGCGTGATGCGCTCGCGGGCGAGGTTCCGACGGAAACGTCCGAGCAAGATTCCGACGACACCGGAAACGCCGGGACGGGCGCTGCGTTCGAAGACCCCGAGAAGGCGCGGATGGCGGCCGCCGAGGAGAAGATGGCCGAGGCGAGCGTCGCGCCCTCCGAGCACGAGCCCGCGCCGGCCGAGGGCGCCGGGTCCGCATCCTCCGATGTGCCGCCGATGCAGGGCGACTCCGATGATGGGACGGTCCTGATCGGCACCGAACCGCGCCGGCTGTCCGAGCCGCGAGAAGGCGGGGCGGACGATTTGAAGCGCGTGAAGGGCGTCGGCCCGAAGATCGAGCAGATGCTCCATCACATGGGCGTCTTCCACTACGACCAGATCGCGTCCTGGACCGAGCGGGAGGTCGCCTGGGTCGACGAGAACCTCGAGGGGTTCAAGGGGCGTGTGAGCCGCGACAACTGGGTCGCTCAGGCGAAAGTCCTTGCCGAGGGCGGCGAGACCGAGTTCTCCCGCCGCGTAAACGAGGGCGATGTCTATTGATAGAGAAAGAGGCTCTCCGGAATGTCCGATCGTGACGCCGAGCTTGCGCGGCGGGGGCGTATCGCCGCGCTCGTGATCGTGCTGGGGGGCCTCCTCGCGCTCGTGGCACCGGTTCTGCCGGTCTGGCTCGGTGTCGCGCAGCGCTATGAGATTCTCGCCTATCTCATCGCGCTTGCTGCGTTCTTTTGGGCACTGGTCGAAACCTGGTCGATCTGGCAAATACGCCGCAAGCAATGACAACGGGCCCTCGGGCCCATGGATCGAGACGGGTGGACGACCCGCGAGGAGACGCCATGCTGGACGACAAGGACCGCATCTTCACCAACCTCTACGGGATGTTCGACCGCAGCCTCGCCGGCGCCAAGGCGCGCGGGCATTGGGACGGTACGGGCGACCTGATCAAGAAGGGGCGCGACTGGATCGTTCAGGAAATGAAGGATTCGGGTCTCCGGGGCCGCGGCGGCGCGGGCTTTCCCACCGGCCTGAAATGGTCCTTCATGCCGAAGGAGAGCGACGGTCGTCCGGCCTATCTCATCGTCAATGCCGACGAATCGGAGCCCGGGACCTGCAAGGACCGGGAGATCATGCGCCACGATCCGCATACGCTGATCGAGGGGTGCCTCATCGCCTCCTTCGCGATGAACGCGCATGCCTGCTACATCTACATCCGCGGCGAATACATCCGGGAGCGCGAGGCGCTGCAGGCGGCGATCGACGCGGCCTATGACGACGGGCTTCTGGGAAAGAACGCCGCCGGGTCGGGCTGGGATTTCGATCTTTATCTCACGCATGGCGCGGGCGCCTATATCTGCGGGGAGGAGACGGCGCTTCTCGAGAGCCTCGAGGGCAAGAAGGGGATGCCGCGCATGAAGCCGCCCTTCCCGGCGGGCGCGGGGCTCTACGGCTGCCCATCCACGGTCAACAACGTCGAAAGCATCGCGGTCGTGCCCACCATCCTGCGTCGTGGCGCGTCCTGGTTCTCGGGCTTCGGCCGTCCGAACAATGCGGGGACGAAGCTTTTCGCGATCTCCGGCCATGTGAACCGGCCCTGTGTTGTCGAAGAGGCGATGTCGATCCCGTTCGACGAGCTTATCGAGAAGCATTGCGGCGGCATCCGCGGTGGCTGGGACAACCTCAAGGCCGTGATTCCCGGCGGTTCCTCTGTCCCGTGCCTGCCGGCCTCGTCCATGCGCGAGGGCGCGATCATGGATTTCGACTGGCTGAAGGAACAGAAATCCGGCCTCGGCACCGCGGCGGTGATCGTCATGGATCAGTCGACAGACATCATCAAGGCGATCTGGCGCCTCGCGGCCTTCTACAAGCACGAAAGCTGCGGACAGTGCACGCCCTGCCGGGAAGGCGCGGGCTGGATGATGCGGGTGATGGAGCGCCTCGTTCGCGGCGAGGCGGAAGTCGCGGAGATCGACATGCTCCTCGACGTGACGAAGCAGGTGGAGGGGCATACGATCTGCGCCCTCGGCGACGCGGCGGCCTGGCCAATCCAGGGCCTGATCCGGCATTTCCGGGGCGAGATCGAGGATCGGATCGCCCACAAGCGCGGCGCGCGGGTCGCAGCGGAATAGGCACGGGGCCGGGAAGGCTTGCACCCCCCGGCGCCCTCCGCCATCTAGCGTCCGGAGAGATAGGCGGAGGCGAACCCATGCCCGCGCGGCTGCTGTTACTTGTCCTGATCGTGGCCATCTCGGGATGCGATCGTCTGCCCACGGGCTTGCGATCCGCCTTTGGCGCGGCGCTGCCGCAGGAGGCTCTGCCTTACCGTGCGACGCTGCGCCGCGACGGACGCCGCGATCCGAATTTCACGGTACTCGTAAATGCCGGAGGCGCCGGGCTCGCGCAGATCCGCGAATCCGTTCGGTATCCCGGAACGGTTTATTGCCTTCGGACCTTCGGGACCTCCGAGATCACGTGGCAGGCTGTTGGGAGCCCCGAGAACTGGGTGGGCGTGCCGGCGGGCTCCGGGCGACTCGCGTTCCGGGGCCGGTGCAACTTCCGTTGATCGGGCCGCGACGGGCCTTGTCCCATCAAACTTAAAGTCTTTATTATCCACGGACTTCTAGGTTGTGCGGAGTCCTCGAGCCCGTTTCCGTGGAGATACAGCATGCTGAAGACGTTCCTCACCGCCGCTCTCGCCCTTGGCCTTTTCGCGGGCCCGGTCGCGGCACAGACGCCGCTGGCGCAGGACAGAACCGTCCGGCAGGGCTTCTACGCGATCGGGCTCGCCGACGAGGTCCGGCGGAACTGCCCCGATATCTCGCCACGGCTCGTGCGCGCCTACAGCTTCCTGAAATCGCTTGAACGCTATGCGCGGGACGCTGGATATTCGGAGGCGGACGTGAAGGCGCTCGAAGACAACGATACGGCCAAGGACGCGCTTCGCGCGGAGGTCCGGGCCGATCTTGCCGCCCGCGGTGCCGCGCCGGGAAACCCGGCGGGCTATTGCGCCGTTGGGCGTGAAGAAATCGCGCGCGGCACGCAGGCCGGACAACTCTTGAAGGACAATTGATGGTGATCAGGGCATTGACGATCGCGTCCCTCCTCGCGGCGGGCGCCGCGGCGGCGGACGACAACAGGACCGAAACCCTCTTGCCCTCGGGCGACGCGACCGTCTACCGCCTCGGCCCGGGCGTTCCGGTTCCGCGCGGCGCACCGGTCTACACGCCCGGCGATCGTCTGCCCGATTATTACGGCACGTCCGGAGCCGACATCCACGCGCCGGGATATCTTCCCGATACCGTACCCTGGCGCACGCAACTCGTGATTCTGCGCGACGGCTCGTTCAACGTCTACGTCACGCCCAACGTCGTGCCCTACCGCGTGGCCCTGGGTTCGGCCGGGCAGGCCGCGGCCCTTCATTGCGGCGGGCAGGCCGGAGAGGCGGTGGCGCAGATCGACGCGGCCTACCGCCATTCGGCGCCCGACCTCGCGAGCTGGGGGTTCGGCGGACACTGCCGATAGGGCATACGGCCGCGACAAATCCGCGGCTTCCACCGATCACCGGTTTTCGCGGCTGCGGCGCTGCGCTACATGGTAGCGGAGAAGACGGATGGCCCCTGCCGTCCCCGACCATGGAGCGAACGCCATGAGCGATCTGCGCAACATCATCATCGACGGCCGGGAGATCGAGGTCGATCCCGCCATGACCCTGATCCAGGCCTGCGAGCAGGCGGGGATCGAGATCCCGCGCTTCTGCTATCACGAGCGGCTGTCGATCGCCGGCAACTGCCGCATGTGCCTCGTCGAGGTGGTCGGCGGCCCGCCGAAGCCCGCCGCGTCCTGCGCCATGCAGGTGCGTGACCTTCGCCCCGGCAAGGACGGCGCACCGCCGGAGGTGAAGACCAACTCACCTATGGTGAAGAAGGCGCGCGAAGGGGTGATGGAGTTCCTGCTCATTAACCACCCGCTCGATTGCCCGATCTGCGACCAGGGCGGCGAATGCGATTTGCAGGACCAGGCGATGGCCTACGGCGTCGACTTCTCCCGCTACCGCGAGCCGAAGCGCGCCAATGCCAACATGGATCTGGGCCCGCTCGTCGGCACGCACATGACGCGCTGCATCTCCTGCACCCGCTGCGTGCGCTTCATCACCGAGGTCGCGGGGATGCCCGAACTCGGCCAGACGGGCCGCGGCGAGGATGCGGAGATCACCTCCTATCTCGGTCAGACGCTCGATTCGGAGATGCAGGGCAACATCGTCGATCTCTGCCCGGTCGGCGCGCTGACCTCGAAACCCTACGCCTTCACCGCGCGGCCGTGGGAGCTCACGAAGACGGAGACGATCGACGTGATGGACGCGCTCGGCTCTAATATCCGTGTGGATACGAAGGGCCGCGAAGTGATGCGGATCCTGCCGCGCAACCACGACGGCATCAATGAGGAATGGCTCGCCGACCGCTCCCGCTATGTCTGGGACGGGCTCCGGCGCCAGCGCCTCGACAAGCCCTATATCCGTGAGAACGGCCGCCTGCGTCCCGCATCGTGGCCGGAAGCGCTGTCGGCGGCCGCCGCCGCGATGAAGGGCAAGACCGTCGCGGGTCTCGTCGGCGATCTGGCCCCGGTCGAGGCGATCTATGCCCTGAAAGCGCTCGTGGAAGGCCAGGGCGGCCGGGTCGAATGCCGCCTCGACGGTGCGAAGCTGCCTGCTGGCAATCGCGGCGGCTATGCCGGGACGGTCGCGATCGAGGATATCGACCACGCCAAGCAGATCCTTCTCGTGGGTACCAATCCACGGCTGGAGGCACCGGTGCTCAATTCCCGGATCCGCAAGGCCTGGCTCCACGGTGCGGAGATCATCGTCGTGGGCGAGGCGGCGGATCTGACCTACAATTACGCCCATCACGCGACGGGGCCGGACGCGCTCGCCGATCTCTCCATGCCTGAAATCGACGGCGACGCGATCGTGATCGTCGGCCAGGCGGCGCTCCGCCGTGACGACGGCGCCGCGATCCTGGCGGAGGCTGTGCGGATCGCGGGCGATGCCGGGGCAGGGCTCCTGCTGCTCCACGGTGCGGCGAGCCGTGTCGGCGCAATGGATGTGGGCGCCGTCACCGATGGCGGCGTCGGTGCCGCGCTCGACGGGGCCGAGGTCGTCTATGCGCTCGGGGCGGACGAGATCGATGTCCCCGACGGGCCATTCGTCATCTATCAGGGCAGCCATGGCGATCGTGGCGCGCACCGGGCCGACATCATCCTGCCCGCCGCGGCGTACACCGAGGAGCAGGGTGTATTCGTCAATACCGAGGGCCGCCCGCAAATGGCGCTTCGCGCGGGCTTCCCGCCGGGCGAGGCCAAGGAGAACTGGGCAATCCTGCGGGCGCTTTCGGCCGCGCTCGACGCGACGCTGCCCTTCGACACGATCGGCGAGCTGCGGCGCGCTATGGTGAAGGCGCATCCCGTCCTCGGCGCCCTCGACGACGTCCCCGTCAACGAGATCGGCACGCTCGATCGTGGCGAGATCGACGCGTCGGACTTCGCGCCGGCGGTCTCCGATCATTATCTCGTCAACCCGATCATGCGGGCCAGTACCCTGATGGGGGAACTCTCGTCGATGTCGAAGGCGCGGAGCGAAACGGCACTTGCGGCTGAATGAGTTGCCCGCCCCGGTGCCTTCCGCGGCGATGCTCCTCGCATCGGATGAGTGGGTTTTCTCACCGAAGCTGCTGGCGTTCGTACCGGAAATACGTTTAACACGGGCCAAGGCGCGATGCGCCGGCCGGCCACAGGCCCCGGCGCGCGGACCGTTTCACGGTCCCGTATCCGCGTTCGGGCGCAAGGTTGGAAATAGGAACACATGGCTGATTTTCTGACGACACCGGGCGGTATCCTACTGACGATCGCCGCCCAATGCCTGCTGGTCGTGGCCTTCGTCATGATCTCGCTCCTGGCCCTCGTCTATGGCGACCGCAAGATCTGGGCGGCGGTCCAGATGCGGCGGGGCCCGAACGTCGTGGGCATTTTCGGCATCCTGCAATCCGTCGCGGACGCTTTGAAATACGTCCTGAAAGAGGTCGTGGTGCCCGCGGGCGCGGACCGCACCGTCTTCCTGATGGCGCCGCTCGTCTCCTTCGTCCTGGCGATGCTGGCGTGGTCGGTGATTCCGTTCAACGACACCTGGGTGCTCGCCGACATCAACGTCGCGATCCTCTTCATCTTCGCGATCTCATCGCTCGAGGTCTACGGGGTGATCATGGGCGGTTGGGCGTCGAACTCGAAATACCCGTTCCTCGGATCGCTCCGGTCGGCGGCGCAGATGATCTCCTACGAAGTGTCGCTCGGCCTCATCATCGTCGGCGTAATCATCACGACCGGTTCGCTCAACTTCGGTGACATCGTGCGGGCGCAGGACGGGGATTTCGGTCTCTTCTCGTGGTACTGGCTGCCGCATTTCCCGATGGTGTTCCTGTTCTTCATCTCCTGCCTCGCGGAGACGAACCGCCCGCCTTTCGACCTGCCTGAGGCCGAGTCGGAACTGGTCGCAGGCTACCAGGTCGAATATTCCTCGACGCCGTTCCTGCTCTTCATGGCGGGCGAGTACATCGCGATCTTCCTGCTCTGTGCCGTCACGTCGCTGCTCTTCTTCGGCGGCTGGCTGTCGCCCGTGCCGTTCCTGCCGGACGGGGCGTTCTGGATGATCCTGAAGATGGGCTTCTTCTTCTTTCTCTTCGCGATGGTGAAGGCGGTCGTGCCGCGCTACCGCTATGACCAGCTGATGCGGCTCGGGTGGAAAGTGTTTCTTCCGTTCTCGCTCTTCTGGGTGGTGCTCGTCTCGTTCTTCGCTCATTTCGAACTCTTCGGCGGGGCCTATGCCCGCTGGGCCACGGGGGTCTGATCCATGTCCACGTCCACGTTCGACTATGCCCGCGCCGGGCGGTACTTCCTGCTTTTCGACATGTTCAAGGGGCTTGGCCTGGGGCTGAAATACTTCTTCGCCCCCAAGGCCACGCTGAACTACCCGCACGAAAAGGGGCCGCTCAGCGCGCGCTTCCGCGGCGAACACGCGCTGCGTCGCTACGCCAACGGGGAGGAACGCTGCATCGCGTGCAAGCTTTGCGAGGCCATCTGCCCCGCGCAGGCCATCACCATCGACGCCGAGCCGCGCGCCGACGGGTCGCGCCGGACGACGCGCTACGACATCGACATGACGAAGTGCATCTATTGCGGCTTCTGCCAGGAGGCCTGCCCGGTCGACGCCATCGTGGAAGGACCGAATTTCGAGTTCTCGACCGAGACGCGGGAAGAGCTCTTCTACGACAAGGCGAAGCTTCTCGAGAACGGCGAGCGCTGGGAAGCGGAGATCGCCCGCAATCTGGAGATCGAGGCGCCCTACCGCTGACCTGCGCCCGCGACCGAGGAATGTTCCCATGACCCCCGCCGATTTCGCCTTCTATCTTTTCGCCATCGCGGTCGTGGCCGCGGGTCTCTTCACGGTGATCGCCCGCAATCCGGTCCATTCGGTCCTGTGGCTGATCCTTGCCTTCCTGAGTTCTGCAGGTCTTTTCGTGCTCCTCGGCGCGGAATTCGTCGCGATGCTCCTCATCATCGTCTACGTGGGCGCGGTCGCGGTGCTCTTCCTCTTCGTGGTGATGATGCTCGACGTCGATTTCGCGGAGCTGAAGGCGGAGATGGCGAAATACATGCCGCTCGCGCTCCTCATCGGGGTAGTCATCCTGATGCAGCTCGGCATCGCCTTCGGCGTCTGGCAGACCTCGCCCCTCGCGCAAGAGAACCGCGCGGCCGATCCGCTCGTCTTCACGAACGCGAGCAACACGCAGATGATCGGGCGTCTGGTCTATGACCAGTATATCCTGCTCTTCCAGCTTGCCGGCCTGATCCTGCTCGTCGCCATGGTCGGCGCGATCGTCCTGACGCTGCGCCACCGGACGGACGTCAAGCGGCAGAACGTCGTGGCCCAAATGATGCGCGATCCGAAGGCCGCGATGGAGCTCCGGGACGTCAAGTCGGGCCAGGGCCTGTGAGATCGTTCGGGATTCGGATGACGAACCTGCTTGAACCGGCCGGACGACGTTTCTAGGAACGGCGGTAACGAAGACGCCCCGGGAAACCCGGGTCGAGAGACCAGAAAGGAACCCGGGACATGTCGAACACCACAATCGTCGTCGTCATCGCCGTGCTGATCATCCTCTTCGGTGGCGGCTACGCGTTCCTCTGATCCGAAAGGTCCGGCATGATCGGCATTGAGCACTACCTGACCGTCGCTGCTGCGCTTTTCGTCATCGGCATCTTCGGCCTCTTTCTGAACCGCAAGAACGTGATCATCATCCTGATGAGCATCGAACTCATGCTCCTGGCGGTGAACATCAACCTCGTGGCCTTCTCGGCCTATCTCGGCGATCTCGTGGGGCAGGTCTTCACGCTCTTCGTGCTGACCGTCGCGGCGGCGGAGGCGGCGATCGGGCTCGCGATCCTTGTCTGCTTCTTCCGCAACCGCGGCACCATCGACGTCGAAAACGTCAACGTGATGAAGGGCTGACCCGGAATGGAGACGATCATTCTCTTTGCGCCCCTTGTCGGTGCGCTGATCTGCGGGTTCGGCTGGCGGTTCATGGGCGAGGTTCCCGCGCAATGGACCGCGACCGGACTCCTCTTCCTCACGGCGCTCCTGAGCTGGATCGTGTTTTTCGGTTTCGACGGAGAGACGCAGCGGATCCAGATCTTGCGCTGGATCGAATCGGGAAGCCTTTCGACGGACTGGGCGATCCGGATGGACCGGCTGACGGCGATCATGCTCGTCGTCATCACCACCGTGTCGAGCCTCGTGCACCTCTACAGCTTCGGCTACATGGCGCATGACGAGAACTTCCGCGACGACGAGAGCTACCGGCCCCGCTTCTTCGCCTATCTCTCGTTCTTCACCTTCGCGATGCTCATGCTCGTGACGGCCGACAATCTCGTGCAGATGTTCTTCGGCTGGGAAGGGGTCGGCGTCGCCTCCTACCTCCTCATCGGGTTCTACTACCGCAAGCCCTCGGCCAATGCCGCGGCGATCAAGGCCTTCGTCGTCAACCGCGTGGGCGATTTCGGGTTCGCGCTCGGCATCTTCGCGATCTTTTTCCTCGTCGATTCCATCAACTTCGAAGACATCTTCGCGGCCGCGCCAGAGCTTGCGCAGACACAGATGAGCTTCCTTTGGCGCGAATGGAACGCGATGGAGGTGATCTGCGTCCTCCTCTTCGTCGGCGCTATGGGCAAGTCGGCCCAGCTCTTCCTCCATACATGGCTGCCCGACGCCATGGAGGGACCGACGCCGGTTTCGGCGCTTATCCACGCGGCGACGATGGTCACGGCGGGCGTCTTCCTCGTCTGCCGGATGTCGCCCCTGATGGAATTCGCCCCCACGGCCACCGCCTTCGTGACCGTGATAGGCGCCACGACGGCGTTCTTCGCCGCGACGATCGGGCTCGTGCAGAACGACATCAAGCGCGTGATCGCGTATTCGACTTGCTCGCAGCTGGGCTACATGTTCGCGGCGGCGGGCGTCGGCGTCTATTCGGCGGCGATGTTCCACCTCTTCACGCATGCCTTCTTCAAGGCGATGCTGTTCCTCGGTGCCGGCTCCGTCATCCACGGCATGCACCACGAGCAGGACATGCGGAATTACGGCGGGTTGCGGCACAAGATGCCCTACACGTTCTGGGCCATGATGATTGGCACGCTCGCGATCACGGGCGTCGGCATCCCGCTTACCCATATCGGTTTCGCCGGGTTCCTGTCGAAGGACGCGATCATCGAGAGCACCTGGGGCGCGCATAGCGGGCCGGGCGTCTATGCCTTCTGGCTTCTCGTCGTGGCGGCGGCCTTCACGAGCTTCTATTCATGGCGCCTCATGTTCCTCACCTTCTTCGGGGATGCGCGCGGCGACCGTCATACGCATGACCATGCGCACGAATCGCCGAAGATCATGCTCGCGCCGCTCGGCGCCCTGGCGCTCGGCGCCGTGTTCTCCGGGATGCTGTGGTTCAACAGCTTCTTCGGCGACGAAGAGGCGGTGGCGAACTTCTTCGGTCTCCCGCATGTCGAGCAGACCGAAGAAGCCGCTGCGGGCGAAGGCGAGGGCGCGTCGTCCGCGGTCGAGGATCTTGCGGAGGGCGATGCCGGCGAGGCCGCCGAGGCGGTGACGGAACCGGAAGCAGGGCCGAGCGAGCACTCGGATTTCGCGGGCAACGCGCCCGGCGTCGGCGCGATCTACATCGCTCCCGACAACCATGTCCTCGACGAGGCGCACCATTCGCCGGTCTGGGTTGCCGTGTCGCCCTTTGTCGCGATGCTTCTGGGATTAGGAGCGGCCTACATGATGTACGTTCGGCGGACAGACCTGCCGCGCAAGTTCGCGGATAGCCAGCCGGCGCTCTACCGGTTCCTGCTGAACAAGTGGTACTTCGACGAGATCTACAACGCGATCTTCACCCGCCCGTCGAAGGCACTCGGTGCCTTCCTCTGGAAGCGCGGCGACGGTAACGTGATCGACGGGGGTATCAACGGCATCGCGATGGGGATCATCCCGTTCTTCACCCGCCTCGCGGGGCGGGCACAGAGCGGCTACCTCTTCCACTACGCCTTTGCGATGGTCCTCGGGATCGCGCTCTTCATCACCTTGATGACGCTTCTGGGAAGCTGAGACCTTGGATAATCTGCTCTCCATCATCACGTTCATTCCGCTGGTCGCGGCGGGTATCCTCGCGCTCTTCCTCCGCGGCGACGACGCGGACGCGCGCGCCAACGCCAAATGGCTGGCCCTCATCGCGACCACGGCGAGCTTCCTGCTGTCGCTCTTCGTCCTCGCGGGGTTCGAGCCCGGCGCGGGCTTCCAGTTTGTGGAGGAGGGCGAATGGGTCCTCGGCTTCACCTACAAGGTCGGGGTCGACGGGATCAGCGTGCTCTTCGTCCTGCTGACGACGTTCCTGATGCCGCTTGTCATCCTCTCCTGCTGGGAGGTGGAGACGCGGGTGAAGGAATACATGATCGCCTTCCTCGTGCTCGAGACGCTGATGCTCGGCGTCTTCATCGCGCTCGACCTCATTCTCTTCTACCTCTTCTTCGAGGCGGGGCTGATCCCGATGTTCCTCATCATCGGCATCTGGGGCGGTGCAAACCGGATCTATGCGGCGTTCAAGTTCTTCCTCTACACGTTCCTCGGCTCCGTGTTGATGCTGGTCGCGATGGTCGCGATGTACGTGGATGCCGGCACGACGGACATTCCGGCGCTGCTCGGCCATACCTTCTCCTCGGAGACGCTGGACGTCCTCGGCTTCCCGGTCATCGGCGGTCTGCAGACGTTGATGTGGCTCGCCTTCCTTGCCTCATTCGCGGTCAAGATGCCGATGTGGCCGGTGCATACCTGGCTTCCCGACGCCCACGTGCAGGCGCCCACGGGCGGGTCGGTCGTGCTTGCCGCGATCCTGCTGAAGCTCGGCGGCTACGGGTTCCTGCGCTTCTCGCTGCCGATGTTTCCCGTTGCATCCGACCTTCTCGCACCGCTGATCCTCTGGCTTTCGGCCATCGCCATCGTCTACACATCGCTCGTGGCGCTGGCGCAGACCGACATGAAGAAGCTCATCGCCTATTCGTCGGTCGCGCACATGGGCTACGTCACTGCCGGCATCTTCTCCGCCAACCAGCAGGGGATCGACGGGGCCATCTTCCAGATGATCTCCCACGGGTTCATCTCCGGCGCGCTCTTCCTCTGCGTGGGCGTGATCTACGACCGGATGCATACGCGGGAGATCGATGCCTATGGCGGGCTTGTGAACCGGATGCCGGCCTATGCGCTGATCTTCCTGCTCTTCACGATGGCCAATATCGGCCTGCCGGGGACGAGCGGCTTCGTGGGCGAGTTCCTCACGCTGATGGGGATGTTTCAGGCCAATACCTGGGTCGCCGTGGTCGCAACGACGGGCGTCATTCTTTCCGCCGCCTACGGGCTCTGGCTCTACCGGCGGGTCGTGATGGGCGATCTCATCAAGGAGAGCCTGCGCTCGATCACCGACCTGACGCCGCGGGAGAAGTGGATCTTTGCGCCGCTCGTCGCGATGACGCTTCTCCTCGGCGTCTATCCCTCGCTCGTGACCGACCGGATCGGCCCTGCCGTGGGCGATCTGCTCTCCGATTACCAGACCGCGCTGGACGAGGCTGAAGCCTCGACCGCCGTGGCGTCGAATTAAGGGGCATCGATGACCTCCTCCGACTTCTCGCTCCTCCTGCCGGAAATCATTCTGGCGCTGTCCGCGATGCTGGCGCTTCTCGGGGCCGTCTACACCGGGAAGGATCGCCTCGCGCCCATGCTCGTCTGGGCGACGGCCGCTCTCTTCGTGATCGTCGCGGCCTTCGTGGGGTTCTCCGGGAACGGCGACAGGTCGGCTTTCGGCGGCATGTTCATCGACGACGCCTTCGCGCGTTTTGCCAAGGTGACGATCCTGCTGAGCGCCGCCTCGATCCTGATCATGAGCCAGGCCTACATGGAGCGGCGGGGGCTCTTGCGGTTTGAATATCCCGTGCTCGTGATCCTCGCCACGATCGGCATGATGGTGATGGTGAGCGCGGGCGATCTGATGGCGCTCTACATGGGGCTCGAACTGCAATCGCTCGCCCTCTATGTCGTGGCCGCCCTCCGGCGCGACAGCGTGAAGTCGACGGAGGCCGGGCTCAAGTATTTCGTCCTCGGCGCGTTGAGCTCCGGGCTCCTCCTCTATGGCGCGTCTCTGACCTACGGCTTTGCTGGAACGACGCTCTTCAGCGGGATCATCGCGGCGGCGGGCGAGGGCACCGCACCCCTTGGCCTTCTCTTCGGGCTCGTCTTCATCGCCGCCGGTCTCGCCTTCAAGGTTTCGGCCGCGCCCTTCCACATGTGGACTCCGGACGTCTACGAGGGTTCGCCGACGCCGGTGACGGCCTTCTTCGCCACCGCCCCGAAGGTCGCGGCGATGGCGCTCTTCGCGCGTGTTCTCCACGACGCGTTCGGCGGGGTCACGGCGGATTGGCGGCAGGTCGTGGCGCTTCTCTCGGTGGCGTCGATGTTCCTCGGCGCCGTGGCCGCGATCGGGCAGACGGACATCAAGCGGCTGATGGCCTATTCCTCGATCAACCACATGGGCTTCGCGCTCATGGGCCTCGCCTCGGGTACCGCCTTCGGCGTCCAGGCGATGCTCGTCTACATGGCGATCTACGTCACGATGAACATCGGCACCTTCGCCTTCATCCTGTCGATGGAGAAGGACGGTACGCCCGTCGTGCGGATCGACGCGCTGAACTCCTATGCGCGGCAGGCCCCGACGAAAGCGCTGGCGGTCCTCATCCTGATGTTCTCGATGGCCGGCGTTCCGCCGCTCGTGGGCTTCTTCGGGAAGTTCTACGTGCTGACGGCGGCGGTGCAGGGTGGCATGGTCTGGCTCGCCATCCTCGGCGTCATCGCCTCCGCGATCGCGGCCTATTACTACCTCAGGATCGTTTACTACATGTATTTCGGTGTGGAATCCGACGCGCTCGACGGCGGTCGGTCTCCGGTCCTCTGGGGGTTCCTGATGGCGTCCGCGGCGGCGATGGTTCTGGGTGTCGTGAACCTCTTCGGCATCGAGGGCGCGGCGGCAGCGGCGGCAGCGACCCTTGTCAACTGAGCCCGTCTGGCCGGAGGGCTACGAAAAGGTCGTTTTCGACAGCGTCGACAGCACGAACGCGGAGGCATTGCGTGCCGCGCCTGAAATCGAGCGTCCGACCTGGTTCATGGCCTGCAGGCAGGAGGCCGGACGCGGGCGGCGGGGGCGCGACTGGCAGATGCCGGACGGAAACTTCGCGGCCACCCTCGCCATGCGGCCAACGGGAACGGCCGGATGGGCGGCCCTGCGGAGCTTCATGGCGGCGCTGGCGGTCTTCGAAACGCTGGCCCTCTACACGCAACGCACCCGCCTGTCGCTCAAATGGCCCAACGACGTGTTGCTCGACGGCGGCAAGGTCGCGGGGATCTTGCTGGAATCGGCCAGTGCGCCGGACGGGATCGATTGGCTCGTCATCGGCATCGGCGTGAACCTCGCCGCCGCGCCCGAGGGCTTGGAGGATGACGCGTTCCCGCCGATCGCGCTTGGCGGGGACATCGATCCGGAGGATTTCCTCCTGCGGCTTGCCGGGCATTACGCGACGGAGGAGTCGATCCTGGAGCAGCTCGGCTTCGCCCCCATCCGGGAGAAGTGGCTCCGCAACGCCGCGCGGCTCGGCGAGGTCATCACCGCCAGGACGGGATCGGAGGAGGTGACGGGCATCTTCGAGACCGTCGACGAGGCGGGACGTCTGGTCCTCGCGACGGATCACGGCGAGCGCCGGATCGCGGCCGCAGACGTATATTTCTGAGGGCGGTCGTCGATGCTCCTGACAATTGATTGCGGTAATACGAACACCGTCTTCGCCCTCTGGGACGGCAAGGCCTTCCTGCAGACCTGGCGTTGCGCGACCGATGTGCAGCGGACGGCGGACGAGTACTACGTCTGGCTCACGTCACTAATGCAACTGCGTGGACTCGATGAAGTGAAGATCGACGAGGTCGTCGTCTCGTCCGTCGTTCCACGGGTCGTCTTCAACCTCCGCGTTCTCTGCAATCGCTACTTCGATTGCCGCCCGTTGGTCGTCGGCCGCTCCGACTGCGCGTTGCCGATCCCGGTCCGGATCGATCCCGGCACCCAGGTCGGGCCGGACCGCCTTGCCAATTCGGTCGCGGCGCACGACCTCTATGGCGGCGACCTGATCGTCGTCGATTACGGGACCGCCACGAATTTCGATATCGTCGACCGCGACGGTGCCTATATCGGCGGCGTGCTCGCACCGGGTGTGAACCTGTCACTGCAGGCGCTCCACGAGGCGACCGCGGCCTTGCCACTTGTCGACGTGACGATGCCGCCCCAAGTGGTGGGAACGAATACTGTCAACGCCATGCAATCGGGCGTTTTCTGGGGATATATCGGCCTCGTGAGCGAGATCGTCCGGCGCATCAAGGATGAGTGCGGACGCCCCATGAAGGTCATTTCCACAGGCGGGCTGGCGCCGCTCTTCCAGCAAGGTGACACGCTCTTCGACGTGTTCGAGGATAATCTGACGATGCACGGCCTGACCGTGATCCATCGTTTCAACAGGGATTTGCATAAATAAAATGGCGGAAGACAGATTGATCTACCTGCCCCTCGGCGGGGCGGGCGAGATCGGCATGAATTGCTATGTCTACGGATATGGCGCGCCGGACGCCGAACGGCTCATCGTCGTCGATCTCGGCGTGGCCTTTCCCGACATGGAGACGAGCCCGGGCGTCGACCTCATCTTCGCCGATATCGCCTGGCTCGCGGAACGCGCGGATCGGATCGACGGGATCTTCATCACCCATGCGCATGAGGACCATGTGGGCGCGGTCGGCCATCTCTGGTCCCGGCTGCGCGCCCCGGTCTATGCGCGGCGTTTCACGGCCCATCATGCCCGGCGCAAGATGGAAGAGCAGGGTCAGGATCCCGAGAACGTCCGCATTGCCGGCATCTGGCCCGAGACGGTGGAGGCGGGTCCGTTCACCGTGGGCTTCCTGCCCGTGTCCCACTCGATCCCCGAAAGCTCGTCCCTTGTGATCGAGACCAAGGCCGGTCGCATCATCCATACCGGGGACTTCAAGATCGACGTGGCGCCCGGCGTGGGCGAGCCTTTCGACCGTGCACTTTGGACGGAGGCGGCGAAGCCCGGCGTCAAGGCGCTGGTCTGCGATTCGACGAACGTCTTCAGCCGGCACGAGGGCCGCTCGGAATCCACCGTGGGCCCCGAGATCCAGCGATTGGTCGCGGAGCAGACCGGCATGGTCGTGGCCACGACCTTCGCGTCGAATGTCGCGCGCGTGCGCACGCTGGCGGAGGCTGGCGTGGCGAGCGGTCGGTCGGTCTGTCTTCTGGGACGGGCGATGCGGCGGATGATCGAGGCGTCGGTGGAGACGAACGTCCTGTCGGATTTTCCCACCACGGTCAGCCCGGAAGAAGCACGCGATATCCCGCGCGACCACCTCATGCTCATCGTCACCGGCAGCCAGGGCGAAAGACGGGCGGCGAGCGCGCAGCTTTCGCGCGGCAAGTATCTCGGTCTTTCGATGGACGAGGGCGACACGTTCCTCTTCAGCTCCAAGACCATTCCCGGCAACGAGAAGGGCGTGATCCGGATCATGAACGCCTTCTCCGAGATGGGGGTCGATATAATCGATGACGACAATGGCCGTTATCACGTTTCCGGTCACGCTAACCGTCCGGACCTCGCAACGATGCACGAGCTGGTCGCACCGCAGATCGTCATTCCGATGCACGGGGAACACCGGCACCTGCGCGAGCACGTGAAGCTCGCCAGCGCCTCCGGACGTACCGGCGTGCTGGCGCCGAACGGCACCTGCGTTTCGCTGTCCGGCAACAAGCCCGAAATCGTCGAGTTCGTTGAGACGGGCCGAACCTATCTCGACGGCGCGGTGCAGATCGGGGCGCTCGATGGCGTGGTGCGGGACCGAATCCGCATGGCACTCAACGGGCACGTCGTCGTGACGATGATCCTCGACGAGGAAGACGCGCCGCTTGGCGATCCGTGGGTCGAACTGGTAGGCCTGCCGGAGACGGGACGATCGGGTTCCTCGCTGACCGATGTCATGGAAGCCGATCTTGGCCAGTTCCTGCAGCGCGCCAACGACAAGACGCTTCTAGACGACGCGAAGCTCGACGAGGGTCTACGCCGTGTCGCACGCCAGACGGCGCTCGACGAGATCGGACGGAAACCGGAAGTGACGGTGGTAGTCAGCCGCCTGTCCTAACGCGGTGCGTCAGTGGCAGATATAGAGCGCGCCGCCCACGGCGACCGCGCTCACCGCCGCCGCGCCGGCAAGAACGGGCGCGGTGAGCGCGGCGGTCGTCGCGGTGCCGATCCCCGTGCCGAGGCTCGAGAGAAGCGATGTCGCGGATCCGGTGACGATCGCCGCGCCGGAGGCATGGAGTACGGCCGACGTCCGGCTCTCTCCGCGGTCGGCATCCCGGCCGGTCGCGATGTCCACGGCGGTGCCGGCAACGGATTTCACCCCGCCCGCAGCGGCATTCACCCGATCGCAAGTCGTCGCGGCACAGCGCCCGCGTCGATCCCGCGTGCCGGGAACGAGAAGATAGCCTTCGGTATCATCCTCGAAGAGGCAGTAGGCCGCGATCTCGTCCGCGGGGACGGTGTCGGAGAGGTAGGCGATCAGGGTTTCGGTACCGCAGGACGGGCGGCTGCCCGTAACCCGGCGCAATCCCAGGGCAGGCCAGCCGGTCACCCGTTCGCGAAGGCCTGGACGCTCCCGAGGGGCATCGAGGCTTTCGCGGTCAATCTCGATCACACTGGAATTCACGCGCGCGGCGCAGACGTCCTGTGCCGGGGCCGGCAGAGCCGCGAGGCAAAGGAACGCTGCGAGAGGTAGTAACTTCGGTGCCATGCCGCAAACGTGGCCCGAAGCTGGTAAAGAATGCCCTAACGCGGATCGGGCCGATCAGCCCGCGAGGCGCTCCTCGAAGCTCTTCTCGATGAAGGAGGGCATGTGATCGCCCATGCCGACAACGGAGGAGTCCCGACGGGAGCCACGCCGCGGTCCGCGATCGGAAGCCCTGGGTGTATCGTCGACACGCTCCGCGACAGGCGCCTCTTCGGCAGGGGTGTCCTCGGCTGCAACCTCGACTTCGGCCTGGGGCTTGGTCGCCGGTGCCGCATCGACCGTTTCGGGCTTGCGCCGGGACCGTCGCGGTTTGCGACCTTCTTCCGCTGCGCCGCCGTCGTCCACGGACGTCTCGGAAACTCCCGAGGCCAAAGGATTTTCCAAACGGGGCACTTCCTTTTCAAGGAGCTTCTCGACGTCCTGAAGATTGGCTTCGTCGGAAGGAACGCAGATCATGATTGCCTTGCCGTCGCGACCGGCACGGCCCGTCCGGCCGATGCGGTGCACGTAATCCTCCGAATGGGAGGGCACGTCGAAATTGAACACGTGGCTCACCGCAGGAACGTCGAGACCCCGCGCGGCCACGTCGGAGGCGACGAGGAAGCGCAGATCGCCGGCACGAAACCCGTCGAGCGTCCGCGTCCGCTGCGATTGATCGAGATCGCCATGGATCGGGGCGGCGTCGTAGCCGTATTTCTTCAGCGACTTGGCGACGATATCGACGTCGGACTTGCGATTGCAGAAGATGATCGCGTTCGTCAGCCGATCGCCTTCAGCATCGACGAGGGCACGCAGGAGCTTGCGCTTCTCGCTCGCCTGCCGGTCCTTCCGGCTGCCCCGGAAGAGAACGACACCCTGTTCGATCGTCTCCGACGCGGTGGCCTGGCGCGCCACTTCGACCCGTTTCGGGTTCGACAGGAAGGTGTTGGTGATCCGCTCGATCTCCGCCGCCATCGTGGCGGAGAAGAAGAGGGTCTGCCGCGTGAACGGGACGAGGGAGAAGATCCGCTCGATATCGGGGATGAACCCCATGTCGAGCATCCGGTCGGCCTCGTCCACGACCATGATCTTCACGTCCGACAGAAGCAGCTTGCCACGTTCGAAGTGATCGAGAAGACGGCCGGGCGTCGCGATCAGCACGTCGACGCCGCGGTCGATGAGTTGATCCTGCTCCTTGAACGAGACCCCGCCAATGAGAAGCGCTTTGGTGAGCTTCACGTGCTTGGCGTAAGTATCGAAGTTCTCCGCCACCTGCGCCGCGAGTTCACGGGTCGGGGCGAGGACGAGGGAGCGCGGCATCCGCGCCTTGGCCCGTCCGCGCGCGAGTTGCGTGATCATCGGCAGCGTGAAGGAGGCCGTCTTGCCGGTACCGGTCTGGGCGATCCCCAGAACGTCGCGCCCTTCGAGCGCGGCGGGAATCGCTTCCGCCTGGATCGGCGTGGGTGTGGTGTACCCGGCTTCGTCGATGGCTTTCTGGACCTTGGGGCCCAGCTTCAGATCAGAGAATTTGGTCATACGGTTCCGCAGGTAAATGCGGACCATTCTTTGCCCGCGCGTCTGTGGGAAACGGCTCGTCCGACTTCGCGGCGGAGCCTCGGAATTTCCCGATTTCGGGTCAGTACAGCAAATGCGCGTTCACGTCAACGCGTTAGGGCGCCGAAGCGGGGTGCTGGAAGAAGACGATCGCCCACCCCGCGCGGACCCGCCGCGTTCGAGACCCGCTGGAGATCGCGGCTCGAGCGAGACGGCATCCGTTCGGCGGTCAATGACCCGTCCCAGTCTCTAGCCCATCATCTCCTTCGTCGCGGTCAGGCGGACGTCGGGATGATCACGTGCGACGCGGTCGATGTCCCATTGCAGCCGCGTGAGATACACGATGTCGTCGTCGTTATCCCGCGCGATATGGCCCTTGTTGGCCTGTACGAAGCGGTCGGTCGCATCGGCAGGGCCGGAGACCCAGCGTGCGGAGGTGAATTGCGATGGCTCGAACCGCACCGGGAGGCCGTATTCCAACTCGATCCGGCTCGCGAGCACCTCGAATTGCAGCGCGCCGACGACGCCCACGATGAAGCCCGATCCGAGCATCGGGCGGAAGACTTTTGCGGCACCTTCTTCGGCGAACTGCATCAGTGCCTTGTCGAGATGCTTGGCCTTCATCGGATCGCCCGCGCGGCAATTCTGCAGAAGCTCGGGGGCGAAGGACGGGATGCCCGCGACGCGCAGCGCTTCGCCCTCGGTCAGGGTGTCGCCGATGCGGAGCTGCCCGTGGTTCGGGATGCCCATGATGTCGCCGGCCCAGGCTTCCTCCGCCAGCTCCCGGTCGGAGGCGAGGAACAGCACGGGGTTCGAAATTGCCATCGGCTTCTTCGACCGCACATGGGTGAGCTTCATGCCGCGCTTGAAATGGCCCGACGCCATTCGGACGAAGGCCACGCGGTCGCGATGCTTCGGATCCATGTTGGCTTGGACCTTGAAGACGAAGCCCGTGACCTTCTCTTCCTCGGGCGCGATCTGGCGCGGCTCGGCCTTCTGCGGTTGCGGCTCCGGGCCGTAGCGGCCGATGCCGTCCATGAGCTCGCGCACGCCGAAGGAGTTGATCGCGGAGCCGAACCAGATCGGGGTCAGCGTGCCGTCGAGCAGTGCCTGGCGGTCGAAGGCCGGCATCAACTCGCGCGCCATCTCCACTTCCTCGCGAAGCTGGGCGAGCATCGCGGGGGGAATATGGTCGGCCATCTTAGGATCGTCGAGCCCGTCGAGCCGCACGGTCTCCGCGACCTTGTTGCGGTCGGCCCGGTCCATCAGTTCCAGACGGTCGCGCAGGATGTCGTAGCAGCCGAGGAAGTCGCGCCCCTGTCCGATCGGCCAGGAGGCGGGCGTGACGTCGATGGCGAGGTTCTCCTGGATCTCGTCGATGATCTCGAACGTGTCCCGCGCCTCGCGATCCATCTTGTTGCAGAAGGTCAGGATCGGCAGGTCGCGCAACCGGCAGACCTCAAAGAGCTTCTGCGTCTGGCTCTCCACCCCCTTCGCGCCGTCGATCACCATGATCGCGGCATCGACCGCGGTGAGCGTGCGGTAGGTATCCTCGGAGAAGTCGCTATGGCCGGGCGTGTCGACGAGGTTGAATCGGAAGGTCTCGAAATCAAACGACATCGCGGAGGCGGAGACGGAGATGCCGCGGTCCTTCTCCATCTGCATGAAGTCCGAGCGCGTGCGCCTCGCCTCGCCTTTGGCGCGGACCTGGCCGGCCATCTGGATCGCGCCGCCATAGAGCAGGAACTTCTCCGTTAGCGTGGTCTTGCCGGCATCGGGATGAGAGATGATGGCGAATGTCCGGCGCCGCGCGATTTCCGGCGGCAGGGCGGGACGGTTATGGGCGCGATCTAGCATGGCGGGGATATAGACGCCGCTGTCGTGCGGCGCAATCTCGCCGGCGATCTGCTTGGCATCGGCGGCACTTCGGGAGAGGATGCGCCGAATGTCACATAGAGGGGATTGGCGATGGATCTGGGCATCAAGGGCAAGAAGGCGCTCGTCACTGCGTCGTCGAAGGGTCTCGGCCTCGGCTGTGCGCGGTCGCTCGCCGCGGCGGGGGTCGATCTGGTGATGAACGCGCGCGGCATCGACGCGCTGGAGGAGGCCGCCGAGGCGATCCGGGATGAATTCGACGTCAAGGTCACGATCGTCGCCGCCGACATCACCAACGAGGACACGCGTGAACAGGTACTGCGCGCGGCGGGCGAGCCCGACATCCTCGTCACCAATGCGGGCGGCCCGCCGCCCGGCGCCTGGATGGAATGGGACCGCGACGACTTTATCGCCGCGCTCGGAGCGAACATGCTGACCCCCATCGCCCTGATGAAGGCCTGTCTGCCGTCGATGATCGACCGCGGATGGGGGCGGGTGGTCAACATCACCTCGCAATCGGTGAAGTCGCCCATTCCCGTCCTCGGCCTCTCGAATTCCGCGCGGGCGGGACTTACCGGCTATGTCGCGGGCACGTCGCGGCAGGTCGCGGGATCGGGCGTGACGATCAACAACCTGCTGCCCGGCATCCACGACACCGATCGCGCGACCTCTCTCGATCAGGGCGTCATGGACGCGGAAGGCATCACGCGGGAGGAGGCGCGCGCGCGGCGGCAGGCCGGGATCCCCGCGGGCCGTTACGGCACGCCCGAGGAATTCGGCGCGGCCTGTGCGTTCCTCTGCTCCGTCCATGCGGGGTTCATCGTCGGGCAGAACCTGCTTCTCGATGGTGGAGCCGTGAACAGCACGCTCTGAGCTTGCGGGTGGTGCCTTCCGAAACAATGGCCTCGAGGGGGGCGGCGGCGGCGGCGGCGGAGAGATCCGCGAAGCCGTTGCGCCTCGACATCCAGTCGCTCAGCAAGGCTTTCGCGGGCCGCACCGTCGTCGACGACGTCACGCTCTCGGTCGCGGCGGGAGAGGTGCTGTGCCTGCTCGGGCCGTCGGGCTGCGGCAAATCGACGACGCTGCGGATGATCGCGGGGGTGGAGACACAGGATCGGGGGACGATCCGTCTCGACGGCCGGGTCCTCTCGGACGGGGTGACGAGCGTGCCGCCCGAAGGTCGGTCGATCGGGCTGATGTTCCAGGATTTCGCCCTCTTTCCGCATCTCAGCGTCACCGACAACGTGGCGTTCGGGCTGAAGGGGCGGCGGGCGGAGACGCACCGGCGGGCCCATCGCCTCCTCGAACGGGTAGGCCTCGCCGCGCATCGCGACGCGTTCCCGCACGAGCTTTCGGGCGGGGAGCAGCAGCGTGTCGCGCTCGCCCGGGCGATCGCGCCGAAGCCGCGCGTGATGCTGATGGACGAACCCTTTTCCGGCCTCGACAACCGCCTGAGGGACGGGATCCGCGACGACACGCTCGACGTTCTGCGGGAAGAGGGGACGGCGGTCCTTCTCGTCACGCACGAGCCGGAAGAGGCGATGCGCATGGCCGACGAGATCGCGCTGATGCGGGGTGGCCGCATCGTGCAGCGCGGCGCGCCCTACAACCTCTACAATTCGCCCCACGACAAGGAAGCCGCGGCGTTCTTCAGCGATATCAACGTCATTCCCGGCGAGGTTCACGGGGCATTGACCGAGACGCCGTTCGGCCAGTTCCTCGCGCCGGGGCAACCCGACGGCACGCGCGTCGATATCGTGATCCGCCCACAACATGTCCGCATCGACTTCGATCGCGCGGGCCGCGGTCCCAATCCCACGGCGCTCGACGGCTCGCCGGCGCGGGCGATCGTGGTGCGGTCCCGGTTCATCGGGAAGGAAAGCCTCGTGGAGTTCCGCCTCGATCTCGACGGTTCCGCGATGAGCGCGATCGTCCCCTCGGTCTTCCTGCCGAAGCCCGGAACGCCGCTATGGCTCATGATCCGGCGTGATCGCTGTTTCGTTTTCCCGAGAAGCTAGATGGTCCGCGTTCGATCAAGGCCGGGCTCACACCGCGTAGCCGAGGACACGACTGACCCCGTCGGAGGGGCGGGGATGACGGCGGGGCCCGAGATCCTCCATGATCGGCTTCCCGCGGATGCCGTCGCCTTTGCCCTTCCCGGCACGCGTCCGATGCCGGAGGGCGATTGGCTGCGGATCGACGAGGCGTTCCACGCGCAGATGGTACTGCGAACGCAGCTCATCGCATTGCGTCGCGAGGACGTGATCGCCCTCGATCCGAGGGCAATTCCGGCGGCGTCGGAGCTTCTCGACCTCGTGGTGGCCGAACTCGTCCTCCGGCATGGATACCGGCGGAAGGGTGACGAGATCTGGCGTCCGGACGGCGTCGTCCTTCGCCTCGACCCGGATGATCCACTGGGAAGCATCGGTCATCTGTGTCAGGAGGATTTCTGCCTGCTGCTGCCGGGCGAGACAGGGCATGTCCTTTGCGGCGCCGTGCTCTGCTTCCCGTCGAGCTGGATGCTTTCGGAGAAGATGGGGCGCGATCTGACCAGCATTCACGGGCCGGTTGCCGATTACGACGGGGCCATGGCGCGCCGGGTCCAGCGGCTTTTCGACGGCGTGAAGGTCGGGCATCCCCTGGTCCGGTTCAACCGCCTCCCCCAGGCGCGCGGCGCACTCTACCAGCCGAAGAGCGACAGGCTTCCCCGGCGCGATCATCACCCGTCCTTGCCGTTCCTCAGATCCGAACGGCAGGTCCTCCTCCGGCTGCCCACGACGCGGGCAGTCGTCTTTTCCATCCATACCTATCTTGCGCGTTCGGCGGCCTGAGCGGTCCTGCAGCCGCCGCGGAAACGTTCAGGCGAGGTAGGAGGGCCTGACTTCGCTCGCGGGAGCGACGAACCGGTACGGCATGTCCCGCAGCGCGCCCCAGGTGAAATCGACCGGGGGCAGGGTCTGCATCGTCGGATGCCAGTGGATATTCGCGAGAGCGAAGCGTCCCGCGACGCGGCGGCTCAGCAGGAAACAGATCTGGCGGGCCGTTTCGTGCGGGCAGATCGCATCGATATCCATGGTCGCGGTGACGTATCCGTCGCCTTCCGACAGGATCGTCAGTTTCCCGTGGTCGGTCTCGAACTCGACGCGGTCGCCGCGCATCGCGATGTCCTGGCGCAGTATCTTCACATCGGCCTGTCCCAGGCACGTCGTGACGATGGTCGAAAGCGCCCAGAAATCCGGGGCCGCTCCGACGGTGAATTGCCACGATACGGAAATCGAACGTGGTGAACTCATGTTGGGATCCTTCCTCTCGAATGGTCAGGTGCCTGAAATCGACCGAGCCTCGCGAGGGCAAATTACCGAAAACTTTGCAAACAATATGGCGGTGCCGGTCACCAATCCGGCTAAACGTCGTAAATTTTTTCTTATCGCTTAAGATAAACAGAAACACCGTCACGACTACTATCACAAGATTCGTCGATTCCAGCGATCATTATGTTCGCCGAACGAGCCGCAAAAGAAAAGGGCGCCGTTGGCGCCCTGATCCGAAAGCTCGAACTGCCCGTCAGCAGCTGTAGTACATCTTGAACTCCATCGGGTGCGGGCAGTGCTCGTAGGCATAGATCTCTTCCCACTTGAGATCCATGTAGCCCTCGATCTGGTCGCGTGTGAACACGTCGCCCGCGGTCAGGAAGTCCATGTCGGCCTCGAGCTCGGTCAGCGCCTCGCGCAGCGAGTGGCACACGGTCGGAATGTCCGCGAGCTCCTCGGGCGGGAGATCGTAGAGGTCCTTGTCCATCGCCTCGCCCGGGTGGGTCTTGTTCTTGATCCCGTCGAGGCCGGCCATCAGCAGGGCGGAGAAGCAGAGATAGGGGTTGGCCGCCGGGTCGGGGAAGCGGGCCTCGACGCGCTTGGCCTTCGGGCTTTCCGCCCACGGGATCCGGACGCAGCCCGAGCGGTTGCGCGCGGAATAGGCGCGCAGCACCGGCGCCTCGAAGCCCGGGATCAGGCGCTTGTAGGAGTTCGTCGTGGGGTTCGTGAAGGCGTTCAGCGCCTTGGCGTGCTTCAGGATCCCGCCGATGTAGAAGAGCGCCTCGTCGGAGAGATCGGCGTACTTGTCACCCGCGAAGAGCGGCTTGCCGTCCTTCCAGATCGACATGTTGACGTGCATGCCGGTGCCGTTGTCACCCGAGATCGGCTTCGGCATGAAGGTCGCCGACTTGCCGTAGGCGTGCGCCACGTTCTGGATGATGTACTTGTACTTCTGGATCTCGTCGGCCTGCTTCGTCAGCGTATCGAAGATGAGGCCCAGCTCGTGCTGGCAGGACGCGACCTCGTGGTGGTGCTTGTCGACCTTCATGCCGATGCGCTTCATCGTCGACAGCATCTCAGAGCGGAGGTCCTGCGCGTCGTCAACGGGGTTCACCGGGAAGTAGCCGCCCTTGATGCCGGGGCGGTGGCCCATGTTGCCCATCTCGAAGGCGCGATCGGAGTTCCAGGCGCCGTCCTGCGCATCGACCTCGTAGGCGACCTTGTTCATGCTGACCTGGTAGCGCACGTCGTCGAAGAGGAAGAATTCCGCCTCGGGACCCATGAACGCCTGATCGCCGATGCCGGAGGATTTCAGGTATTCCTCGGCGTTGCGGGCCGTGCCGCGAGGATCGCGGTCATAGCGTTCCATCGTGTCGGGCTCGAACACGGTGCAGTGTACGGCGAGCGTCTTCTCGGCGTAGAACGGGTCCATGTAGGCGGAGCCGGCGTCGGGCATCAGCTTCATGTCGGACTGGTCGATCGATTTCCAGCCGGCGATGGAGGAGCCGTCGAACATGAAGCCCTCCTCGAGGAAGTCTTCGTCGACCTGGTCGGACATCACCGTCACGTGCTGCAGCTTGCCGCGGGGGTCGGTGAAGCGGATGTCGACGTATTCGACCTCCTCGTCCTTGATGGTCTTCAGCATGTCCGAGTTGCTCATGGATTCCTCTCTCTTCGTGTGATGTGACGTGACGGGCCGCGCTCAGATCGCGTCGGGCCCGGTCTCTCCGGTCCGGATACGGATAGCCTGCTCGACGGGAGAGACGAAAATCTTGCCGTCGCCGATCTTGTCGGTCTTCGCCGCGCGGACGATCGCCTCGATCGCGCCGTCGACCTGAGCGTCGTCGATCACCACCTCGATCTTCACCTTCGGCAGGAAGTCGACGACGTATTCGGCGCCGCGATAGAGTTCCGTGTGCCCCTTCTGGCGACCGAACCCCTTTACCTCGAGCACGCTCAGTCCCTGAACGCCGATCTCCTGAAGGGCCTCCTTCACCTCGTCGAGTTTGAAAGGCTTGATGATCGCCTCGATCTTCTTCATTGGGCCGATTCCTCCGGGTCCGGTTATGTTGCGTGAGACCATGCCATGCCGGGGCCTGCAACGCGACAGGGGCCTCGGTTCACGGGCGGTCGGGGAGAGTTCTTAATAACGCTCATTTCTTCATCAACGTGCTGTCCGCGCAGGCGAACTGCAAACGCTTTTTTGCGATCGTTCCGAACCTGCACCGCCCTTGTGCAGCGCAGGCTGCGATCGCATCCTCTGAGGGCTGATCGCGCACAAGGAGAAAAGGAGAGATCGTGGCGGACCTACTGACCTCCGAGCAGATGCGCGCCGTCGAGCGCGACGCGATCGACCGTGGCGCCGTGACGGGGCTCGAATTGATGGAGCGCGCGGGACGTGCAGCGGTGGACGCGATCTTCGCGGAATGGCCGGAGCTGGAGCGCGGGGGGCGACATGCCCTGATCCTCTGCGGACCCGGCAACAACGGCGGCGACGGATTCGTCGTGGCGCGGCTTCTCGCGGAGCGTCACTGGATGGTGCGGACCTGCTTCTACGGCAATCCCGACACCCTGCCGCCCGATGCCCGCACGGCTTTCGACAGGTGGGAGAAGGTCCGTCGTCATCCGACACTGGGCCTCCCCGACCTGGGAACGGCAGCTACGTCGGACTGCGACCTCATCGTGGACGCTCTCTTCGGGATTGGCTTATCGCGTCCCCTGGAAGACGATCTCCAATCGGCGCTGAATAAGCTTGATACCCAGCATTCCGAAGGGGTCATCCCCCGCGTCGCGCTCGACATCGTGTCGGGACTCTGCGCAGATTCGGGCCGACCGCTGAGCGAGGACGCCGATACCGACACGGATCACCTCAGGTCGCGGCATAACCTGACGGTGGCTTTCCACGCCGCGAAGCCGGGGCACTACCTGAGCGAAGGGCCTGATTGGTGCGGCAAGATTCGCGTCGTCGATATCGGACTGGGCCTGAACCTCCACCGCCCGGAAGGGACCATCGGCCTCGCCGGCACGGACTTTGCGTTCCGCCTCCTGAAAGGCAACCGTCGGGACGCGATGCCGCGCGCGCACAAGTACGATTACGGACACGCGCTCGTCCTCTCCGGGGGCGTGGGGCGCGGGGGTGCGGCGCGGATGGCTGCGCGGGGCGCGCTCCGTGTCGGGGCCGGGCTGGTGACGGTGGGCTGCCCGCCCGCCGCGCTGATCGAGAACGCGGCGCGGCTCGACGCGATCATGCTGCGTCCCGTCCGTGACGCGGAGGCGCTGCTCGATCTGCTGAGCGATGCGCGGATCAACGCGGTCGCGATCGGCCCCGGATTGGGCACCGCGGAGAGGGAAGCGCACCTCGTCGACGCGGTCCTCGGAACCCTTTCGCCAGGCGGTCGCGGCGCGCGCTCGGTCGTCCTCGACGGCGACGCGCTAACGCTGCTCTCGAAGTGCGAGGCTCCCTTTGCGCTGCTGACGGAGCGTTGCGTCCTCACGCCCCATGCCGGCGAGTTCGCGCGCCTCTTTCCCGACATTGCCGGGCGCTTGGGCGAGACGCCGAGGAACGGTCCGGCCTATTCGAAGGTGGATGCCGTCCGCGAGGCCGCCGCGCGGGCGAGATGCGTCGTTCTTCTCAAGGGCCCCGATACCGTCATCGCCGATGCGGCGGGCAATGCGGTCGTGAACGCCGCCGCCTACGAGCGTTACGCGCCGTGGCTGGCGACGGCGGGGTCGGGCGACGTGCTGGCGGGCTTCGTCGCGGGGCTGCTGGCGCGCGGCTTCCCGCCAATGGACGCCGCGGCGAAGGGGGCCTGGCTGCACATCGAATGCGCGCTGGCATTCGGGCCCGGTCTCGTCGCGGAGGATCTGCCGGAGCAGCTCCCGTCGGTCTTCGCGCGCCTTGCCGGCAACGTCGAATGATCCGGGTTACGATTGACCCTGCGACGGGCTGATCCGCGCAAGCGCTTCGACCTTCCCGCGCGCGGCCCCTGAATCGAGGCTCTCGCGCGCCATTTCGACACCCGCGGGAAGCGTCTCCGCGCGGCCCGACACGACCAGCGCGGCGGCGGCGTTGAGGAGCACCGCGTCGCGGAAGGCGCCGGTGGCGCCGTCGAGCAGGGCGCGGAAGGCGCGGCCGTTCTCCTCCGGTGTGCCGCCCATGATCGCCTCGAAGGGATGCTCGGGCAGGCCGGCGTCTTCCGGGGCGATCTCCGTCTCCGTGACCTCGCCACCGGCGAGACGGACGACGCGGGTGGGCCCGGCGATGGAGATCTCGTCGGTCCCGTCCGACCCGTGGACGAGCCAGGCCCGTTCCGTCCCGAGCTGGCCCAGCGTCTCCGCCATCGGGCGCAGCACCTCGGCGGAGAACGCGCCGGTGAGCTGGTAGCGGACCCCTGCGGGATTGGTGAGCGGTCCGAGGATGTTGAAGATCGTCCGCGTGCCGAGTTCGGTCCGCGCGGGCATCACATGCGCCATGACGGGATGGTGCATGGGCGCCATCATGAAGCCGATCCCGACCTCCGCGAGCGCGCGTTCGACGACATCGGGCCCGACCATCACGTCGATCCCCATCTGTCCCAACGCGTCCGCCGCGCCGGATTTCGACGACAGGTTGCGGTTGCCGTGCTTGGCCACGACCACGCCCGCGCCCGCCACCACGAAGGCGGTGGCCGTGGAGATGTTGAGCGTGCCCTTTCCGTCGCCGCCGGTGCCGACGATATCCATCGCGCCCTCGGGCGCCCGGACGGGACGGCAGCGCGCCCGCATCGCCGCCGCGGCGGCGGCATATTCCGAAACCGCCTCCCCACGGGTTCGGAGCGTCATCAGGAGGCCGCCGATCTGGCTCGGCGTGGCTTCCCCGTCGAAGAGGATGCCGAATGCCCGTTCCGCCTCGTCGCGGGTGAGCGGACGGTCGATCGCGGCGGCGATGAGCGGCTTCAGATCGCCGCTCATGCCGGAACCGCCGCGCGGTCGAGGAAGGTCTTGAGCATCTCGCGGCCGTGTTCGGAGCGGATCGATTCGGGATGAAACTGCACCCCCTCGATGGGCAAGTCACGATGGGCGAGCCCCATGATCGTCCCATCCTCGAGTTCCGCCGTCACCTCCAGCGCGTCGGGCAGGGTCGCGCGCTCCACCACGAGGCTATGGTAGCGGGTCGCCGAGAGCGGTGAGGGAAGCCCCGCGAAGACGCCTTGGCCCTGGTGCCGGATCGCGCCCGCCTTGCCGTGAACGATCTCCGTGTGACGCAGGACCCGGCCGCCGAAGGCCTGCCCGATCGCCTGATGGCCGAGACAGACGCCGAGCAGGGGCACGCGGGCCTCCGCCGCCGCCGCGACGAGACCGAGACATATCCCCGCGCGGTCGGGATCGCAGGGCCCGGGCGAGAGCAGAATGGCCGAGGGCCGGAGCGCCATCGCCTCCGCGACGCTCAGCGCGTCGTTGCGGCGCACCTCCACTTCCGCCCCGAGCTCGCCGACGTAATGAACAAGGTTCCAGGTGAAGCTGTCGTAATTGTCGATGAGCAGAAGCACGTCCGGCAGTCCCTTCATTGGCCGCTGATCGGGGGTGATCCCGTGTCGCGGACGCGCTATACATGCGCAAAGGCGCGGTAAAGCGTCAAGCGCGACCAAGTCGCGCCATCGAGGAGAGCAGGTGTGATGCGAGGATTCGGGGCAGGTCTGGCCTGGGGCGGCGGCATGTCGGCGGTGGGTCTGCTCGTTGCCCTGCAGATCGCGGGCCCGCCGAAGGAGACGCTTCCGGCCCCCGTGGTGGGCGATGTCGAGATCGCGGCCGCGCCGCAAGCCGCGGGAGAGACCCGGCAGGAGGGCGGCGACTTCCCCGCCGCGGAGCGCGCGGGCCCGGGGATGTCGAACGCCGTCCATCTCGAGGCCGTCGTGGAAGCGGAGGAGGAGACGGCACTCCCTCCGCCCACCGATCGCCCCGAGATCGAAGACGGCGACGAGGTGGCGTTCGAGGGCCCGGATCCTGCCGCCCGGGCTGCGGCGCCCACCACACCGGAGGACCGCGCAATCACCGTGGCCGTACCTCCCGCCATCGCTTCGCCCGCCGCGCCGCCTTCGAGCCCGCCTGTCGCGGCCTCTCTTTCCGGTCCGGATATCGCGCCCAGGGGGTTTGCGGACCGGTCCGCCACGGACGCGACCGGGTCGGGGACGCTTGGCGCACCGTCGCGCCTGTCGCGTCCGGCCTCGGATCGGGGTGGCGCGGTGCCCGCGCTGCCGGGACCGATCCCGCCGAGGGAGGCGGCGGCCTCTCGCCGGGACGCGACGCGACCGGTCCCGCTGCCTGTCGTGGCCGAACTTTCGCCACGCGCGGCGATCCCGCCCTTGCCGGGAGAAACGGAGGCCGCGGCGGTGCTCCTCGCGCAGCTCGGACGCGGCGAACCCGGCGATCCGCTGCTCGATGGTGCGGAGCGTTTGCGCGCACGGCGCAGCGAGGAGACGGGCGATCCGCGCCCCGTTCCCCCGTCCGGGACTGGATCGGAGGCCCAGCAAGGCGGCTTGCCGGACCTCGACCGGGAGAGCCGTCCCGCCGCGATCCGCGCCGCGGGGATGGCGTCGGATGCCCCGGCGCTTAAGCGCTTCGCGGTGCCGTTCGACGCGGATGCCGACATGCCGCAGCTCTCGCTTATCGTCCTCGATTCCGAGGCGATGCCGATGGACCTGCCGCCTGACGTGACGATCGGCATCGACGCCGCGGCGCCCGATGCCGAAGCCCGGTCGGAGGCCTACCGGCAGGCGGGCCACGAGATCGTCCTCGTTCCCGCCATCGCGCCCGGCGCTACACCGGGCGACGCGGAGGTAGGATTGATGGCGAGCCTGCGCCGGGTGCCGGAGGCTGTCGCTGTGATGTCCGATCCAGACGGTCGCCTCCAGGACAACCGCGCCGCCTCCGCACAGGTGGTCGCCCGGATCGAGGAGACGGGGCACGGCCTCGTGACCCTCCCGCGCGGCCTCGATCGCGCCCGACGGCTGGCCGAAAGTCTCGGGGTCGCGAGCGGCACCGCCTATCGCGTGATCGGGGGGCCGGGCGAGGATGACATCGCGATCACCCGCGCGATCGAACAGGCGGCCCTGCGCGCGCGCCAATCCTCTCCCGTCATCCTCGTCCTGCGCGGCCGGCCCGAAACGCTCGCGGCAGTCACGGCGTGGCGCGAAGGGGCGGGGGCCGCGGGCATCGCGATCGCGCCCCTCTCGGCCGCGCTCGACGGCGGGGCATCCTGAGCGTCGCCCCGTCCATCGGGGGGAGGGGCGACACGTCGCCGCGCGGCACGGCGCTTCGCGGTCTCACCGCGCTGATCGGGGCTTGCACGATCTGGGGCCTGTCGCCGCTTTACTACGCCGCGCTCTCGCATGTCCCGGCCGCGGAAGTGATGGCCCACCGCATCCTCTGGTCCGCGGTCTTCTTCGGAGCGATCGTCGCGCTGCAAGGTCGGATCGGTTCCGTCCTCGCACTTCTCGGGGCGCGGGCGCTGCGGGTCCGCCTCGTGGCATCGACGGTCTTCGTGTCGAGCAACTGGTTCCTCTTCATCTGGGCGGTGCAGTCCGGGCGGACGGTGGAATCGAGCCTGGGATATTACATCGCGCCGCTGATGGCCGTGATCGTCGGACGGGTCTATTTCGGCGAGCGGCTATCTTCCCTGCGCTGGACGGCCACGGCGCTCGCGGCGCTTGGCGTAATGATCCTGGCCGCGTGGCTTGGCGCCCCGCCTTGGGTCAGCCTCGCGATCGCGTTGACCTTCACGCTCTACGGTGTGGCGAAGCGGGGCCTCGATGCGCCCGCCCTGATCTCGGTCCTGGCCGAAGTGCTGCTCCTCGCGCCCATCGCGCTCTTCTGGATCGCGGTGATGGTGCCGGGAAAAGGAGCGATGGTCGATCCGGTCGATGCGGGGCTTCTTCTCCTGAGCGGCCCACTCACGGCGCTGCCGCTCATCCTTTTCTCCTACGCGTCGCGCCGCATGACGCTCGCAACCCTCGGAGTGGTTGGCTATCTCAACCCGACGCTCCAGTTCGTGGGCGCGGTCACGATCCTGGGCGAGCCGGTGACGGCGGTCCATCTCCTGGCCTTCGGTCTCATCTGGACGGCGCTCGCGCTCTATTCCGCGGCGGCGTTCCGGCGGGAGCGCCGCACCGGCGGGGACATCGCCGCGCGCGAGAAAGTGGCGACGGACCCACCGCCGCCCTAGGATACACTCCATCCGCCACAAGGGAGCCACGATGGCCCGAACCGAACCCGACCAGAACGAGGCACGGGGCCTCTCCGTCGTGCTGCGCGTCGCGCCCTATCTCTGGCCCGCGGACGAGCCCTGGGTGAAGCGCCGCGTCGTCGGCGCGGTCCTCGCGCTCGTCACGGCAAAGCTCGTCGCCGTCGTCACGCCGTTCTTCTACAAGGCGGCGGTCGACGCGCTCACGGGCGAGACGAGCGGCGAAGGCTGGGTGCTCGCGGTGGGGGCGGTCGGGCTGACCGTCGCCTATGGATTGTCGCGGCTCCTGAACGTGGGGTTCCAGCAGCTTCGCGACGTGGTCTTCGCCGCCGTGGGGCAGCGGGCGCTCCGCGCGATCGCGCTCGAGACCTTCACCCATATCCACCAGCTCAGCCTGCGCTACCACATTCAGCGGCGCACCGGCGGGCTCAGCCGGATCGTGGAGCGCGGGATCAGGGGGGTGGAGTTCCTCCTGCGATTCCTGCTCTTCTCCATCGGCCCGCTGGTTCTCGAGCTTCTCCTGATCGCCGGCGTGCTCGCCTGGCTCTTCGACGTCTGGTACCTCGTCGTGGTCTTCGCGACGATCGCCGGCTACGTCGCCTTCACCTTCGTCGTGACCGAATGGCGGGTGAAGATCCGCAGGGAGATGAACGCGCAGGATACAGACGCGACGCAGAAGGCGATCGACAGCCTGCTGAACTTCGAGACGGTCAAGTATTTCGGAGCGGAGAAGCGGGAGGCCGCGCGCTACGACCAGGCGATGGAGCGCTACGTCGCCGCGTCGCTCAAGACCTCATATTCGCTGGCCTTTCTCAATTTCGGCCAGGCGCTCCTCATCACAGGGGGGCTCGTGGGCGTCATGGTGATGGCGGCGATGGGCGTGCAATCGGGGGCGCTGACGACGGGCGATTTCGTCATGGTCAACGCCTACATGATCCAGATCACCATGCCGCTCAATTTCCTCGGCACCGTCTACCGCGAGATCCGGCAATCCCTGATCGACATGGCGCAGATGTTCGGCCTTCTGGAACAGCCGGCGGAGGTGCGCGACCGCGAGGGGGCGAAGCCCATCGCGATTACCGGTGGGCGCGTGGAATTCGACGACGTCCATTTCGACTACGCCCCCGACCGTCCGATCCTGAAGGGCGTTTCCCTCACCGTTCCGGCGGGTGGCACGACCGCCATCGTGGGGTCGTCCGGCGCTGGCAAATCGACGCTCGGCCGGCTGCTCTTCCGGTTCTACGACGTGACGGGGGGCGCGATCCGGATCGACGGGCAGGACGTTCGCGACGTGACGCAGGAGAGCCTGCATGCGCAGATCGGCGTGGTGCCGCAGGACACGGTCCTCTTCAACGACACGATCCTCTACAACATCGCCTATGGACGCCCGGAGGCCAGCCGGGCGGAGATCGAAGCCGCGGCGCGGGCCGCGCGGATCCATGATTTCGTCGCGGGTCTTCCCGAGGGGTACGAGACGCAGGTGGGCGAGCGGGGCCTGAAGCTCTCGGGCGGGGAAAAGCAGCGGGTCGGAATCGCGCGCACGCTTCTCAAGGATCCGCCGATCCTGCTTCTCGACGAGGCCACGAGCGCGCTCGACAGCGAGACGGAATCGGCGATCCAGGAACAGCTCCGCGCGCTGGGGCGCGGACGCACCACGCTCGTCATCGCGCATCGCCTCTCCACCATCGCCGATGCCGACGAGATCGTGGTGCTCGAGGACGGGCGCATCGTTGAGCGGGGCGGGCACGACCGGCTTCTCGAGCGGGGCGGGCGCTATGCCATGCTGTGGTATCGCCAGAAGACGGAGGCGGAGGAGGCCGCCTGATTGGCCTGGCTAGAGGTCATTCGGCGGCGCGCAGGGGTTTGGCCGTGACGGGGTTCTGCCCCTCGTCGGTGTCCCAGATGATCTCCGGCGCACCCGCTCGCCGGGCCTTCCGACCCAGTGCGCGATCCTCGCGGATCGAGCGGTTCGCGAGCCCGGAAAGACCGCGCATTCCGCGATAGGCGCCTTCCGCGATCCAGACCCGCAACGCCAGCGCCGACGGCGTGAAGATCAGGGTGAGGACCGTGGCGATGCCGAGGCCGAAGACGACGGCGGTGGCGAGCTGCTTCCACCAGAGCGCGGTGGGGCTGTCGATGGAATAGCCGCCCGCGATGAAATCGAGCGAGAGGCCGAACATCATCGGCGCGAGGCCCGCCATGGTGGTGATCGTGGTCAGGAGCACGGGACGGATCCGGTCCTCCGCCGTCCGGACGATCGCTTCGATCCGGGGCATGTAGGCGGAATATTCCTGGTAGGTGTCGATGAGCACGATGTTGTTGTTCACGACGATGCCCGCGAGCGCGACGATGCCCGTACCGGTCATGATGATTGAGAACGGTTGGGCCATCACCAGCATTCCGATCAGGCACCCCGCCGTGCTCAGCACCACGGCGACGAGGACCAGCACGGAATTGTAGAGCGAATTGAACTGCGCGAGGAGGATGATGAACATGAGCCCCAGCGCGCCCAGGAACGCCTTCTGCAGGAAGGCCTGGCTCTCGGCCTGTTCTTCCTGATCGCCGGTCCAGGTGAAGGCGATCCCGGCCGGGAGAGGGTTTTCCGTCTCGAGCCAGTCGGTGAGAAGCGCGATCCTCTCATTGGGATTGACGGGCTGCAGGGAGAGCGTGCCCGCGTCGAGCCCCTGCTGCAAGGCGGCCGGGTCCTCGTCTCCCGTGATATCCACGAGCGAGAACGTCGTGTCGTCCCGCGTGATGCGTGGTCCCTCGGGCGGCGGGGCGCCATCGGGTACCGCCCGCAGAACGGCGGCGGTTGTCCCGTCGCCGTCGACGAGCTTCTGCAGGTTCGGGGCGACGTCGGCCCGCACGTCGAAGAAGCGCTCCTGATCGGCGCGATCGATCTGGCCGAGCGACGGGACGGGCCTCCGGGTGACGAAGTTCGAGAGCGGAACGAGGCCTTCTGCGGTCCGCACCTTCAGCGTATCGAGTGTGGAGAGGACGCGGTCCGCCTCGGGCAGCCGCACGCGGATGTCGATCTCCTCGTCGGAACTGTCGACCCGCATCGTGTCGAGAAGGAGGCCGCGGGTGACGAGTTGCACCATGCCGCCCACGGTCGCCACGTCGGCCCCGAACTGACCGGCCTTCTGGACGTCGACATCGAGCTCCCAGTCGATGCCGGGCAGGGGCGTCGTGTCGTCGATATCGACGAGGCCGGGCGTCGCCTCGAACTTCGCACGGGCGATGCCGGCCGCCTCCTGCAGACCGACCCAATCCCGGCCCGTCAGGCGCAAATGCAGATCCTTGCCGCTCGAGGGGCCCATGGCGAGGTTCAGGATCTCCGTCTGGATCCCCGGGAGGCGGGCAAGCTTCCGCTCGATGCGGTCGAGCACCACGTTGCCGTCGAGCGTCGAGGGATCGAGGCCGTTGCGCCGGGCGTAACCCGGTCGGTCCTCCCAGGCGACGAGTTCGATCTGGACCTGCCCGACCGTGTCGAGCGGCGCGTCGCTGCCGCCGATATTGGAATCGAGACCTCCCTCTCCCGCGAAGGCGAAGGCCGAGGCGACGCCGTCGGTATCAAGCGCGATCTCCTCCGCGTCGCGCAGGAGGGCGTCCTTCTCGTCGAGCGAGAGATTGCCGCGGGCGCGGACGTATATCAGCGCCTGTTCCGGTTCGCTCTCGACGAAGAATTCCACGCCGTTGTTGTTCTGACCGTAATAGACGAACGTGCCCACGACGAAGCCCGCGACAGCCAGGATAGAGACGACGGGCATCACCGGATTGCCGGCGATGAGACGGATCACTCGCCCGAAGAGGGTCGTCCGGCGCCCCGACGTCACGACGCTCTCTCCGCCATGCCTCGAGATCGATCCCATCGCGATGGCCGTGAGGAACGCGCCGCCGATGAAGAGTGCCGCCCCGAGCGCCGGCCCAAGCGATTGCGGTGCGCCATCGGGCAGGAGGTAGCCGCCGTTGAGCGACTGCATCGCGCCCAGGAAGACGAGATAGGCCGAGACCGGGACGAGGACCGCGCGGAGGATCCACGGGCAGGTGGCCCGGAGGAATGCCGACGCCCGCTCGAAGGAGCGGCTCATCCGTCCGGCCACGCCGCCCATCACCGGCAGGTAGATGAGGGCCACGACGAGGCTCGCCGAGAGCACGAAGATCAGCGTGACGGGGAGCATTCCCATGAACTCGCCCGGCACGCCGGGCCAGAAGAGCATCGGCAGGAACGCGCAGAGGGTGGTCGCCGTGGAACTCACGATCGGCCAGAACATCCGCTTCGCGGCCTCGGTGAAGGCGGACATCGGTCCCGCCCCCTCGGAGATCCGGCGATCGGCGTATTCGACCACCACGATGGCGCCGTCCACGAGCATGCCGACGGCGAGGATCAGGCCGAACATCACGATGTTTGAGATGGTGATCCCCATCGCGCCGAGAAGGATGAAGCAGAGCAGGAACGAAGTCGGGATCGCGAAACCCACGAGGAGCGCGGAGCGGATGCCGAGGGCGGCGAGTACCACGATCATCACAAGCGCGATCGCCGTCAGGACGGAGCCCTCGAGCTGTCGGACCATGCTGTCGACGGTGCGGGACTGGTCGTTCGACGTGCCGACCTCGATCGCGTCCTGAAGCTCCGGCGGCCATTCGGCTTCAGCAGCGGCAATCTCCTCGCGGACGAGGGCGGCCGTGTCGATGAGGTTGTAGCCCTTGCGCTTGACGACCTGCAGCGCGACCGTCGACTCCCCGTTGAAGCGCGCGGTCCCCTGCCGGTCCTCGAAGGTCAGGCGGATATCGGCAAGCTCCCCGAGCGTCACCACGCGGTCCCCGTTCACCTTGACGGGCAGGTCGTAGATGTCCCGTTGATCGTCGAAAGAGGAGGGGATCTTGACCGCGAAGGCGCCCTGCGCGGTCTCGACCTCTCCGGCCGCGATGAGCTGGTTGTTGTTCTGGACCGTCTGGATGAGTTCGGCCGCGGTGACGTTGTAGGCCTCGAGCCGCAGCGGATCGATGACGACCTCCACCATCTCGTCGCGATGCCCGGCGAGCCCCGCCTCGAGCACGGGCTCGAGCGCCTCGAGCCGGTCCTGCAGATCGGTCGCCACGCGCAGGAGCGTGCGCTCGGGGATGTCACCGGTCAGGTTGACGATGATGATCGGGAATTCGGAGAAGTTGATTTCGTTGATCGAGTATTGCTCCGCCCCGTCAGGAAAGCTCGCCTCCGCATTGCTCATGGCGTCGCGGACATCGGCGAGGATCTTTGTCTTGTCCCAGCCGAACTCGAATTCGAGCGCGATCCCGGCATAGCCCTCCGCCGCCGTCGCGATCATCGAGCTCAGCCCGTCCAGATCGCTGAGCTCCGTCTCCATCGGCCGGACAAGGAGCGTCTCGCTATCCTCGGCCGAAATGCCCGGGAATGGCACGGAGACGAAGAGCGCCGGGATCTCGATATCGGGCTCGCCCTCCTTGGGAAGGCCGGTGTAGCTGAGCCAGCCCACGGCGAGCGAGAGGACGATGAAGGCCAGTACCATGCGGGCATGGCGGCCGGCCCAGTCGACGATCCCGGTCACGGAGCGGCCTCCCGGAGCGTGACGTCGACGGGCGTTCCGTCATTGACGTATTCCTGGCCCACGACGATCACCCGCACCCTGTCGTCGAGCCCGGCGACGTAGACGCCTTCCGGCGCATCGCGCAGCAGACGAACGGGCGCGAAACGAGCCGTGTCGTCGGGCAGCGCAAGCCGGACCCCCAGATCGCCCGCATCGTCGAGCGTCAGAGCCGATTGCGGCAGGAGATGGCCGGCGATCCCCTGTCCCGAAATGGCGATCTCCGCGGTCTGGCCGTCGCGGATGCGCTGATCCGGGTTCGGCACCTCGATCTCGGTGCGGAAGGTCCGGGTCTCCGGATCGGCCGCGCGGGAGAGGAACGTGACCGTGCCCGCGACCTCCTGTCCGCTGGCGAGACGTGCACCGGCGGGCGCGCCGACCTCGACCCGGTCGACCGCCGTCTCGGGCACGAAGCCCACGAGCTTAATCGGGTCGAGCTGGATCACGGTGGCGCAATGCGTGCCGGGCTGCATCAGCGCTCCGAGCTCGGCCGTGTCGGATTCGAGAAGTCCCGCGAAGGGTGCGTGGATGCGCAGCCGTTCGAGTTCCGCTTCCGCCCCCGCGACGGCCGCCTCCGCCGCCTGGACACCCGCACCGACGGATTCCACGCCGGATTTTGCCGATGCGATACCGGCAAGCGCCGATTCGACCGCCGCGTCGGAGGAGACGACGCGGGTCTGGGACGCGAATCCGCCCTCGCTGAGCCGTGAGGCGGCATTCTGCTCGATCCGCGCCTCCTTGAGACGCGCCTCCGCCTCGACGACGCGCGCTTCGGCCTCCGGGCGCTGGGCGCGCGCCTCGCTCAGACGGGCGCGTGCTTCTGCGAGCGCCACCTCGCGCGTGCCGGGATCGAGTTCGCAGAGCAGATCGCCCGCCTCGACGAAACTGCCCTTCGACAGGGGAGACGAGACGATCCGGCCGCTCGTCTCGGCCATGACGTCGACCTGGCGGCGCGATTCCGTGCGGCCCCGCAGTGTGATCATGTTGTCGATCTCGCGCGCCTCCGAAACGATCGCGACCACCGATACGGAGCGCCGATCCTCCGTCGCCTGAGCTTGCGCCTCTGCTGCTTCCGGAGCCGCCGCCGCGTCCATGCCCGCGAAGTCCTGCACCCGGCCGCGCTCGAAGACCAGGAGATACAGGCTTGCGGCCACGATCAGGGCCGTGAGGAGGGAGACGATACGCATCTTGGGATCCCGCTGGTTCTGAGCATCGCTGGGCCGCTGGTGCGAGCGGCATCTAATCATATGGTGCGCGTCGTGTAAGCCCCGAAACTGAACGAACTGGTTCAGTCACGCGATTGGCAAGCCACGTCATCAGGGGTGAGCCCGGATCGCGGGGATCTCGCCCTTGGCATCGCGCCCCCGCGCAGGATAAGAGGGCGCGAGGACGGAGGTATTTCGTGAGCGACACCGATAGTTTCATCAGCGAGGTCTCCGACGAGCTGCGCCGCGATCGCCTCTTCTACGTCATCCGGCGCTATGGCTGGATCGCGATCGCGATCGTCGTGATCCTGGTCGGCGCGGCGGCCTTGTGGGAATACCGCCGGGCGCAGCAGCAGGCTTCCGCGGAGGAGTTCGGGGACGCGATCGTTGCGGCGCTCGATCTGCCCTCGCCGGAGGCGCGGCGCGCGGCGCTTCTCGATATCGACGCGGAGGGCACGCGGCGCGCGCTCCTCGCGATGCTCGCGGCCGACACGCTCGAGACCCCGGAGGCGGAGGCGCAGACGGCGGAGCTTCTTGACACGCTCGCCGCGGATGCCGACATGCCGCCGCTCTACCGCGATCTGGCGGTCCTCAAATCGGTGATGCTCGCGCAGGGCGAGGCGGCGCCGCAGGACCTCATCGACCGGCTCGAGCCGCTGACGATCCCCGGCGCGCCCTACCGGCTTCTCGCGCTGGAGCAGACCGCACTGGCGGAGCTCGCCGCAGGCGACCGCGAGGCGTCGCTTGCCATCCTGCAGGACATCCTGGGCGACCCGGAACTGACGCGTGATCTCGCCACGCGGACGCGGCAACTCGTCGTGGCGCTCGGCGGCACGCTGGAGGCGGCGTGACGATCCGCGCCCGTCGGTTCGCGGGGCGACTGTTCGGGGCACTGCTGCCGCTCGCCCTTCTTGCCGCCTGCGGCGGAGAGGACGTGATCCTGCCCGGCGAACGGCTCGACCTGCGCGAGGACCGGGTGACGGCCCAGGCGCAGGTGGATCGGGCATTGCCGATTTCGCTGCCCGCGGCGCTTATGCGGGATGCCTGGACCCACCGGGCGAGCGATGCGGCCCACGACATCCCCCATGCGGCACTGTCGCCCTTGCCCCGGCCCATCTTCTCCGTGCCGATCGGACAGGGTGAGAACCGCCGCCATCGCATTAGCGCTGATCCCGTCGTCGCCGACGGGCGCGTCTTCACCGTCGACAGCCGCGCGCGCGTCACGGCGCACGGAACGGACGGTCGGACGCTCTGGTCGGTCGATCTCACGCCGCCGGGCGATCCCGGCGACGCCTCGGGCGCCGGTCTCGCGGTCGAGGGGGGGCGGCTCTTCGTCTCGACGGCGTTCGGCGATCTCGTGGCGCTCGACCCGGCGACGGGCCGGCGCTTCTGGGCCCAGGATCTCGGCGCCGCCGCGGCGGGCGCGCCCACCGTCTCGGGCGGCATCGTCTACGTCGTCGCGCGCGATGCGACCGCCTGGGCCATCGACGTGGCGAACGGCCGCGTGCGCTGGACCGAGCAGGGCACGCCCAGCCTCAACGGCGTCGTCGGCGGCGCGGCGCCCGCGATTTCGGGCGAGATGATCGTCCTGCCCTTCGCGAGCCGCGAACTCGCGGGCGTCCTCCGGCAGGGGGGAACCCGGCTCTGGACCGCCAATGTCGCGGGGACGCGACTTGGGGAGGTTTATGCCACGATCGGCGACATTTCCGGGGATCCGGTGATTGAGGGCGGCCGCGTCTATGCGGGCAACCCCTCGGGCCGGACGGCCGCCTTCGACCTGCGGTCGGGGGAGCAGATCTGGTCCGCGCGAGATGGCGCGATGTCGCCCGTCCTCGTCGCGGGCGGCTCCGTCTTCTCGGTCAGCGATCAGGCGGAACTCCTGCGGCTCGACGCGGCGACGGGCGAGCGCATCTGGGGCACGGAACTGCCCTATCTCGTTCCGTCGCGTCTGAGCCGGCGCCGCGGCGTCGTCACCCATTACGGCCCGATCCTCGCGGGCGGCCGCCTCTGGGTCGCGTCGGGCGATGGCCGTCTGCGCGCGTTCTCCCCGCAATCGGGCGCGTTGCTGGCGGAGATCGAATTGCCGGGTGGCGCGGCGACGAACCCGGTCGTGGCGGGCGGAGCCCTTTATGTCGTGTCGCAAGACGGTCAGCTTCTGGCTTTCCGCTAGGCCGCAAATCGTATAGGGCGCTCATCTCACGCGGATCGGGGGCGTCATGAGCTTTACACTCGCCATCGTCGGACGGCCGAATGTCGGCAAGTCGACGCTCTTCAACCGGCTCGTCGGCAAGCGCCTCGCGCTCGTCGACGACCAGCCGGGCGTCACGCGCGACCTGCGCGAGGGCGCGGCGCGGCTGGGCGACCTGCGCTTCACGGTGATCGACACGGCCGGGCTCGAGGACGCGACGGACGCCTCGCTGCAGGGTCGCATGCGGCGGCTCACCGAGCGGGCCGTGGAGATGGCCGATATCTGCCTCTTCCTCATCGACGCGCGGGCGGGCGTGACGCCCGTCGACGAAACCGTGGCCGACATCCTGCGCCGTCGCGGCGGGCAGGTGATCCTCGCCGCCAACAAGTCCGAGGGCCGTGCCGCGGATGCGGGTGTCATCGAGGCCTATTCGCTGGGCTTCGGAGAGCCGGTGCGGATGTCGGCCGAACACGGCGAGGGGCTGAACGACCTGCTGTCCCAGCTCATGCCGATCGCCGATGCATATGCCGAGCGGGAACGGAGCGATCGCAGCGAGGCGCCGGAGACCGACATCGACGTCGATGCGGATGCGGAGCCCGACGCGCCGCGCATCCCGACCCGCGAGCGGCCGCTCCAGATCGCCGTGGTGGGCCGGCCCAATGCGGGCAAGTCGACACTCGTCAACGCTCTTCTGGGCGAGGACCGTCTCCTCACGGGGCCGGAGGCCGGGATCACCCGCGACGCCATCTCCGTCACGATGGAATGGGGCGGCGTGCCCGTGCGGATCTTCGATACCGCGGGGATGCGCAAGAAGGCGAAGGTGCAGGAGAAGCTCGAGAAGCTCAGCGTGTCGGACGGGCTGCGCGCGGTGAAGTTCGCGGAGGTGGTGATCGTCCTCCTCGATGCCGCGATCCCTTTCGAGAGCCAGGATCTCAGGATCGCCGATCTCGCGGAGCGGGAAGGTCGGGCCGTCGTCATCGCCGTCAACAAGTGGGACGCCGAAGAGGACAAGTCCCGCAAGATCATCGAGCTGCGCGAGGCGTGCGAGAGATTGCTCCCGCAGCTACGCGGTTTGCGCCTCGTGACGGTGTCCGCGCTGACCGGCAAGGGGCTCGACCGGCTCCGCGAGACGGTGATCGGGGCGCACGACGTCTGGAACCGCCGGGTGACGACCGCGAAGCTCAACCAGTGGCTCTCGGGCATGGTCGAGGCGCATCCGCCGCCCGCGCCGGGTGGCCGCCGGATCAAGCTGCGTTACATGACGCAGGCCAAGACGCGTCCGCCGGGATTCGTCGTCATGTGCTCCAATCCGGAGAAGATGAGCGACAGCTACACACGCTATCTCGTCAACGGCCTGCGGGAGACGTTTGACATGCCGGGGACGCCGATCCGCCTGTGGATGCGGTCTCAGGCCGAGCAGAACCCCTATCGCAACCGGACGAAATCCACGCCCTCGCGGCTGAGGAAACATCTCGGCAAGGGGCGCGCCGACGAGCGGTGAGCACCGTTCAGGGACGCAGGAAAGCCCGGACGGCGCGGACCGCCATGATCGTGCTGGCAGCCGCGGCGAGGCAAAGAACGTAGAGGGATTCGTCCCAGTTCTGCGCTGCGATGCCCGCGAAGGCCCAGCCGAGTGCCACGGGGAGCGCGGCCGAGCGGCGGGCCCGCATCAGCTGGAAGCCGAGGATCACGGCGAGAACGAGCGCAAGGGCCGCGGCGACCACCTCTCCCGTCAGGCCGTATCCTGCCGCGAGAAGCCCGAGCGAGACGGCGGAGGCGGCGAGAAGCCAGCCCGCGTAGAGGCCGAGCGGCCATAGGGCGACGAGCCGTTCGGAGGGCGCGCGGATATAGGCGAGCACCGCCGTTCCCAGCATCACGAGGATCAGGACCGTCGCCCAGACGGGCGAGGCGTTGGCCACGGGGATCCAGGCCGCGCCCACGGCAAGGCTCACCGTCAGGGGCAATCGTGCCGCCCGCCACTCCGGAGCGTTCCGGCGGATCGTGGCGCCGATCGCGGTATGAGCGAGAAGGGCGAGATAGATCACCCCCCAGATCGCGAAGGCCCATCCCGCGGGCTGGACCGGCGGGTCGTCCTGCGGCACGGGGAAAGCCTGCGGATCGAAGCCGCCGAAACTGCCGGAGACGATCGGGGAGAGGACGAAGGCCAGCGCGGCCAGGAGGGGAAGGTAAGCCATCCGCGCCGGTGTGACCCAAGGCGGCGCGCTTGGCAATCCGCTCGGCGCGCAGCGGCGTCTCCGTTACCCCTGCAGCACGGATTTGAGCGGTGTGCCTTCCCGCATGGAGGGCGCGCTGCGGTCGGGCTGGAGCTCCGCGCGGATGCGGGGCAGCGCCTCGGGATGGGTTTCCTGCAGCCAGCCCAGTAGCCGCTCGCGCACGTCGCAGCGAAGCTCCCAGGCGGTGGGCGAGTTCCGGGCGCTCATCAGCGCGCGGATCTGGACGCTTTCGCGGTCGGCCTCGATCACCTGGAGGTTCACGACGTCGCCGTCCCAGAACCGCGAGGTCTTCACCGTCTCCATCACCTTCTCGCGGATCGCGCCCATCGGCGCGGTATAGTCGAGATGGAGTGTGACGGCGCCGATGATCTGGCCGCTGTCACGGGTCCAGTTCTCGAAGGGTTGCTCGATGAAATACGACAGCGGCACGATCATCCGCCTCAGATCCCAGATGCGGACCACCACGTAAGTCGCTGCAATCTCTTCGATCCATCCCCATTCGCCTTCGACGATCACCACGTCGTCGAGGCGGATGGGCTGGGTCAGGGCGATCTGGATTCCGGCGATGAGGTTGGCGAGGACGGGGCGGGCGGCGAAGCCCAGGACGAGGCCCGCGGCGCCGGCGGAGGCGAAGAGGGAGACGCCGAATTGCCGCACGGAATCGAAGGTCGAGAGAACCAGCCCGGCGGTCAGGACGCCGACGATGATCCGTCCGAGACGCTGGATCATGCGGATCTGCGTGGCCTGGGAGCGGGCGCCGGAATTGATCTCGTCGGCCTCGAAGTTCAGCCGGGCGAGGAAGCGATCGCAGGACACGTCGATGGCAAGGCTGACGATCCAGCCCGCGATGACGATGAGAAGTGCGACGGCGGCATGGCTGAGCCCCGCCCGCCATTCGGAGGGGAGCCCCGCGACGTTGACGAGCAATCCGATCGCGAGGACCAGGAAAAATAGGCGTGACGGGCGCTTGAGACGCCGGACGAGGGAGGGCAGGAGGCCCGACCGGCCGCGCACGATCCGCAGGACCGCCCGCCAGAGGAAGCGGTGGACGGCGATGGCGGCCAGCGCTCCGACACTGACGATGAGCCATGGCCAGACGGGTTCGGGCACCTGTGCGGCGACGGGGGCGATCGCGGTCTCGACCTGTTCGAGGGGGTCCATGCGGGTCTCCGGGCGGCTTCGGTCGGGCGCGAGTTAGGCATGGCCCCGCGCCCTTCAAGTGACCCACCCGTTCACGATGCCGCGGTGCGGCATGACTGCGCGGAATTCGTGCGCCCCTCCGCCGACTGCCCGCGCAACGAGCTTAACGTGGACGGGGGAGGCGTATGGTTAACGTGCACGGCACGTACACCGGGCGTGCAGCCAGTGTCCCGCAGGTGTGCATCCCATGTGCATCGGCTGTGCATACGACGTACACGGGGTGTGCACAGGGGGGGGTGAAGAGGTGAACGGGGAGGTCGGTGAACCGCACTAATAACGGATGTCAAACGAGAGGTCAGATCCTAAGAATTCTATGCGTTAATAACATGGACGTAGCCGGAATTTCTAAAACTTTTGCAGGCCATCAAATCGAATTACGGTGTGGCGTATCAGTCCATTATTGCGGCGAAGCGCTCGGCGCGCGAGATCAACCAATTCCACCATTTCGGTAGTTCAAGGCTAGGAAGGTTCAAATGCTCATAATGCTCGCTTAGAGTCTCTGCCGGTGCGCTTTTCACACGGTCCCATACCTCGGCGCGCGTGGGAACTTTCATTCCACAAACTTCGAGATGTTCAGTATCGTTTTCGAGCGAAGGGTCGAATGCGACATTGAGTTCATGGATGTCTTGCATCATCCCGCAGGAATCGTTCAGCTCCCACGTGGTTGCACCAATAATGACGGCTATTCCGAATATAGGAATGGCCTCCGCCGGAATTGTTGCAAGGTTGCGGCCCGCTGCTACGGTCGTGCGTCGCGACATACGACGGGCAAAATCCGAGACGGCATCCTTGGTCGTCCGTATCGAGCCGCGATATCGAACTGTCTCAAGGTCTGATATTTTTCGTGTAAGGCGATCATTTTGTCCGCTTAAATCCGATATGGAGCGCCTCTGCCGATCCATCTCCTGTCTCGCCTGCGCCAGTTCTCCAGATTGCGACGCAACCTGTCGTTTTGAGGCCTCCAAGCGGCTGGTTTGCTGTTGATACTGCTTTTTAACCGATTTTAATTTTTTATCTTGTTCGACCAGTTTGGCTTGGGCTTTTTTCAGCTTGGTGGCATTTGCATCCGCGACAGTTGATAGACCCGCCCGTGCGAGAATCGACCCAGCCGCCGCGGCTATCCCGGTTGCGGTAAGAGTAGCGACGTTCAGCATGAGCATCATTATCACGACTACGATAAGAGTAGAGAACCTCATCGTGAGGCGAGCGCTCAAGAACGCCAGAGCTTTTAAGAAACGATATGGAACCTGTGAGAAAGTTTTCGGTGACTTCCTGAGCGATCCGCCCAATACACTGAAAAACATGCCGAGTCCCACCAACCATTGGACGTTCCACGAAACCGTGTTGGCGGGTACAGTATTCAACCAAGTTCAATATTGGGTTACTTTCAGTAGAAGTAACCTTCAGGTTCTAGGACCTTTCGAGAAGATAAGGAACAAATTGCAGACTTTGCAGGTAAATATCACGGCAATTTGGCTGCGCCTCCCATATACCCCCGCAACGCCTCCGGCAGCACCACGGACCCGTCCGCCTGCTGTCCGTTCTCCAGAACCGCGATGAGCGCCCGTCCGACCGCCAGCCCCGATCCGTTCAGCGTATGGACGAAGTCGGGCTTGCCGCCGCCTGTCGGGCGGAAGCGGGCGGTCATGCGGCGGGACTGGAAGGCGCCGCAGGTGGAGACGGAGGAGATCTCGCGGTAGGTGTCCTGCCCGGGTAGCCAGACCTCGATGTCGAAGGTGCGGCGGGCGCCGAAGCCCGTGTCGCCGGAGCAGAGCTTGATCGTTCGGTAGGGCAGCTCCAGCCGCTCCAGGATGCCCTCGGCGCAGGCGAGCATCCGGAGCTGCTCGTCGTCGGAGGCGTCGGGGTGGGTGACGGAGACCATCTCCACCTTCTCGAACTGGTGCTGGCGCAGCATCCCGGCGGTGTCCTTGCCCGCGGATCCCGCCTCCGAGCGGAAGCAGAGCGTGTGGGCGACGTAGCGGCGGGGGAGATAATCCGCGTCAAGCGTCTCACCCGCGACGATGTTGGTGAGCGTGACCTCCGCCGTGGGGATGAGCCACCAGCCGTTCGTGGTGCGGTAGCTGTCCTCCGCGAATTTCGGCAGCTGCCCGGTGCCGAGCATCGCCTCGTCGCGCACGAGGACGGGGGTGATCGTCTCCGTCAGGCCGTTCTCGGTCGTGTGGATGTCGAGCATGAACTGCGCCAGTGCGCGGTGGAGGCGGGCGATGGGGCCGGAAAGGAGCGCGAAGCGGGAGCCCGAGAGCTTGGCCGCCGTCTCGAAATCGAGGCCCGCGGCGGCGGGGAGCTCGTAATGCTCCTTCGGGGCGAAATCGAGCTTCGGCGGGTCGAGATGGCGCTTGATCTCCACGTTGCCGCTCTCGTCCGCGCCGTCGGGCACGTCGGGGGCGAGCACGTTCGGGAGCTGCATCAGGAGGTCGGTGAGCTCCGCGTCGAGGTCGCGGGCGGCGGCCTCCTGCGTGGCGAGCTCCGACTTGGTGGCGGCGATCTCCGCGCGGAGCTGCTCGAACCGGGCCTCGTCGCCCTTGGCCTTGGCCCGGCCCACCTCCTTCGAGGCGGCGTTCTGCGCGGCCTTCGCGGTCTCCGCCGCGTGGATGGCGGCGCGCCTGCGTGCGTCGAGCTCGAGCAGGGGGGCGGAGGCACCCTCGATGCCGCGCCGGGCCATGGCGGCGTCGAAGCCTTCGGGATCGTCGCGAATGAGGCGGATGTCGTGCATGGCGGGCTCCGGTTGGCTTTTGGCCCCCGATAGGCCATCGCGCGGCGCGAATGAAGCCTAATCCCCCGCGAGGGCGTCGTCGACGAGGAGGGCGAGGGAGCCTTGCCCGCTCCGCGCGGTCAGGATCGCGGCCACCGCCCAGCCGTCCCGCGTCTCCACGAGGACGGGCGCGCCCGACATGCCGGAGGTGGCCGGGCAATCGAGCGAGAGGATCGCGTCCGACCGGGCGGTGACGGTGCAGCGCGTGTCGCGGGGCGCCTGGTTACGGGGATAGGAGATGACGCGGACCGTCTCTCCCGGCGCGGGGGCGGGGCCGAAGGGCAGCGGCGCGGGCGCGTCCGCGCGGGGGGCGAGGTCGATCACGACGACGTCGCGGGTCTCGGGGGTGAGGAGCGGCGTCGCCTCCACCCGCTCGAACCCCGCGACGGGGAGCGCCGCGTCGAAGCTGCCGTCGGGTTGCCAGTCGGCGAAGAACTTCTGCTGCGGATTGGGGGCGCGGCCCACGCAATGTCCGGCCGAGAGGGCGCGGTGCGGCGCCACGAGCACGGCGGTGCAATTGGGCCGCGCCTCCGTCACGGTGACGGCGAGCCGGCCCGTGGCCTCCCGCGCGGGATCGGCAGCGGCGGGCAGGGCCAGGAGGAGGAGGGCGAGGAGGGCGCGCATGCGGGCTACCTTGCGCGGCGGCACGGGGCTTTGCAAAGGGAACCTCCGCCCCCGGTGGGTGCGCGGAACGCGGCGAGGCGGGCGGCGGTGGTTTCGTCTGGTGCTCGAGCTTTGCGGGAAGGGTCCTCGTGGCGTGACGGGGCCCGTCCGGGGGCGGCTCCGCTCCGTTCACATCGATGTCAGGCGGCGTCGTTTGCGGGTGCGGGGCGGTTGCTGGACAAGCCCCGCGGCCGCAGATAGAGGTTCCGCGCAGTTTCGCAGGGCCGACCGGGCCCGCCCACTGACCCGAGGAACCGACCATGTTCGCAACGCCTGCCTATGCGCAAGCGGCCGGGGGCGCAGGCAGCGCTTTCGCCAGCTTCGTCCCCCTGATCCTGATCTTCGCCATCATGTACTTCCTGCTCATCCGGCCGCAGCAGAAGAAGGTGAAGGAACATCAGAAGATGGTCGAGGCGGTGCGCCGCGGCGACCAGGTGGTGACCGCGGGCGGTCTCGTCGGCAAGGTCTCCAAGGTGCGCGACGACGGCGAGGTCGAGGTCGAGCTCGGCGAGGGGATGCGCGTTCGTGTGATCAAGTCGACGCTCGCGCAGGTCCGTTCCAAGACCGAACCCGCCGAGAGCTGACGCCTCCCGAATTAGGACCTGCCCGCACGAGAGGCGCGCGACATGCTCAACATTCCCCTCTGGAACCGGATCGTGATCTGGGGACTGGTGGCGCTGGGACTTATCCTGGCCCTGCCGAACCTCTTTTACGGCCGGGTGGAGCAGGCCAACGACGCGCGCGCGGCGATCGTGCAGGCGGGCGCCACGCCCGAGCGGGAGGCGGAGGCCGCAGGCTGGCCGGACTGGCTGCCGCACGGGCTCGTCAACCTGGGGCTCGATCTCAGGGGCGGTGCGCACCTGCTGGCCGAAGTGCAGGTCGCGGACGTCTATGCCTCGCGGATGGACGCGCTCTGGCCGGAGCTGCGCGACGCGCTGCGCGGCGCGCGCGACGAGGTGGGCACGTTCCGCCGGGTGGACGAGGGCGGCGACGTGCTGCGCATCCGCCTCTCCGATCCCTCGGGCATGGCGCGCGCGCTCGAGATCGCGCGGGGCTTCGCCGAGCCCGTCTCCTCGCTGACGAGCGCGGGGTCGAACGACATCGACGTGGCGGGATCGGGCGCCGAGCTGACGATACAGTTGAGCGAGGCGGAGCGCGAGGCGGTCGACGACCGCACGATCCGCCAGAGCCTCGAGATCATCCGCCGGCGTGTCGACGAGGTCGGCACCCGCGAGCCCACGATTCAGAGGCAGGGCGCGGACCGGATCCTCATCCAGGTGCCCGGCATCGGCTCCGCCGAGGAGCTGAAATCGCTGATCGGCACCACGGCGCAGCTCACCTTCAACGCGGTGGTGAGCCGCACGACGGACGGCAACGCCAATCCCGGCACCGGCAACATGATCCTGCCGATGATGGACGACCCGAACCAGTTCATGATCCTGGAGCGGACCCCCGTCGTCACCGGCGAGGAGCTGACCGATTCCCAGCCCGAATTCGACCAGAACGGGCGGCCCGCCGTCACCTTCCGCTTCAACCCGTCGGGGGCGCGGGCGTTCGGCGATTACACGGCCGATAACATCGGCTCGCCCTTCGCGATCGTGCTCGACGAGGAGGTGATCTCCGCGCCGGTGATCCAGAGCTATATCGGCGGCGGGTCGGGGATCATCACCGGCAATTTCACGGTGGAGGAATCGACCGAGCTCGCCGTGCTCCTGCGCGCGGGCGCCTTGCCGGCCGAGCTCACCTTCCTCGAGGAGCGGACGATCGGCCCGGAACTCGGGCAGGATTCGATCGAGGCCGGGCGGATCGCCTGCATCGTGGCCTTCGTCGCGGTGATGGTGCTGATGGGCGCGTCCTACGGTCTCTTCGGGCTCTTCGCCAACATCGCGCTCCTCATCAACGTGGGTCTGATCTTCGGGCTTCTCAGCCTCATCGGCGCCACGCTCACGCTGCCGGGCATCGCGGGGATCGTGCTGACGATCGGCATGGCGGTCGATGCGAACGTCCTGGTCTTCGAGCGGATCCGGGAGGAGCTGAAAACCGCGCGGGGCCCCTCGCGCGCCATCGAGCTCGGCTACGAACGGGCGCTGTCGGCCATCATCGACGCCAACATCACGACCTTCATCATCGCCACGATCCTCTTCACGCTGGGCTCGGGCCCGGTGCGCGGCTTCGCCGTGACGCTCGGGATCGGGATCCTCACATCGGTCTTCACCGCCATCTTCGTGACGCGGGCGATGATCGCCACCTGGTACGGCCGCCGCCGGCCGAAGACGATCGAGGTCTGAGATGCGCCTGAAGCTGGTCCCCGACGAGACGAACATCGACTTCTTCAAGGCCGCGACGGTCACGTTCGGCGCGTCCTGCGTCGCGATGGTGGCCTCGATCGTCATCTGGGCGGTAATGGGGCTCAATTTCGGCATCGACTTCCAGGGCGGCACGACGATCCGCACCCAATCCGTCGAGGCCGTCGATGTCGGGGAGTACCGCGACGCGATCGCGCCCCTGAACCTCGGCGACGTGGCGATCAGCGAGGTCTTCGATCCGTCCTTCGGGAACGACGAGAACGTCGCGATGATCCGCATCCAGGCACAGGACGGCGAGGAGAGCGTCACGCAGCAGACGATCGCGGCGGTCGAGGGCGCGCTGCAGGAAGTCGATCCCTCGATCACCTTCCCGTCGGTGGAATCGGTCGGGCCGAAAGTCTCCGGCGAGCTTATCCAGACGGCGTTCCTCGCCGTGGCGGCCTCGCTCGGCGCAATTCTCGTCTATATCTGGCTGCGCTTCGAGTGGCAGTTCTCCGTGGGCGCGGTGGCCGCGCTCTTCCACGACGTGATCCTGACGATCGGCCTCTTCTCGCTTTTGCAGATCAGGTTCGATCTCGCCACCATCGCGGCGATCCTGACGATCATCGGCTATTCGATCAACGACACGGTCGTGATCTTCGACCGGCTGCGCGAGAACCTCATCAAGTACAAGCAGCGCCCGCTCCGCGACGTGATGAACCTCTCGGTGAACGAGACGCTGAGCCGCACGGTGATGACGTCTGGCACGACGCTGATCGCGCTGATCGCGCTCCTCGTCCTGGGCGGCGACGTGATCCGGGGCTTCGTCTTCGCGATCACCTGGGGCGTGGTCGTCGGGACCTATTCCTCGGTCTTCGTGGCGAAGAACATCGTCCTCTTCCTCGGCGTCAAGCGCGACTGGACGAAGCCCGACAAGAACGACGGCAACCAGTTCGCGAAGATCGACGCCTGAGCCGGGGGCTTTGACGGGACGGGCGGACGGCCTACCCTGCGACGGACCTATCAGCGGGCAAGGGAGCGAGGCATGGAACTGAACGAGGTGCCCTTCGACGGGCTCAAGCCGATCGAGGGCTACGGTCCGGGCTTCTTCCGCATCGGGGGCGCCGTCCACGAAGGCGCGGTGGTCGTCCTGCCCGGCGGCGTGAGCGAATGGGGCGGCTACGGCGATACCGCGACGCTCATCCGCGCGAAGGGCGATGTCGACGTGGTCCTCGTCGGCACCGGGCGCGAGATCGCGCAGGTGCCGCGCGCGTTTCGCGAGGCGCTCGAGGAGGCCGGTCTCGGGGTCGAGGTGATGGGCTCCGCCGCGGCCTGCCGGACCTACAACGTGCTCCTGGGCGAAGGGCGGCGGATCGCGGCCGCGATGCTGCCCGCGGGATGAACGCGCCGCCCCTGGTGCTCGACGGCGTGGCCGTGGCGCGGGGCGGTGTGCCGGTGCTCGAAGGCGTCACCGTGCGGGCCGACCCCGGGACCGCGCTGATCCTGAGAGGTCCGAACGGGGCGGGCAAGACGACCCTCCTCAGGACCATCGCGGGCCTGCAGGCGCCCATCGCGGGCGAGATCGCGCCGGGCCCCGACCAGGTCGCCTACGGCGCCCATGCGGACGGCATGAAGGGCGGGCTGACGGTCGCGGAGAACCTCGCCTTCTGGGCCGGGATCCACGGGACGGGCGGGATCGGCGAGGCCCTCGACGCCTTCGGGCTCGCACGGCTGTCGGAGCGCGCGGCGCAGCATCTCTCGGCGGGGCAGGCGCGGCGGCTGGGCCTCGCGCGGCTTCTTCTGACCGGGCGGCCCGTCTGGCTTCTCGACGAGCCCACCGTCTCGCTCGACGCGGAGGGGGTCGGGCTCTTCGGGCAGGTCGTGCGTGCGCATCTCGGCCGGGGCGGGATCGCGGCGATCGCCACGCATGTCGATCTCGGGATCGCGGGGGTGCCGCTCGATCTCGCCGGGTTCCGGGCGCGCAGCGTGCCGGCGGAGGGGGCGCTCGCATGGGACGTGTGATCGCGCGCGACCTGCGGCTCGCGTTCCGCGCCGGGGGCGGCTTCGGGCTCGGCCTCGCCTTCTACCTCATCCTCACGGTGCTGGTGCCCTTCGGGGTCGGGCCGGCGGGCGCGGAGCTCGCCCGGATCGCGCCGGGTATCCTCTGGGTGGGTGCGCTCCTCGCCTGCCTTCTGTCGCTCGACCGGCTCTTCGCGCTCGACCGCGAGGACGGGGCGCTCGACCTGCTCGCCACCGCGCCTGTGCCGCTCGAGGGCGTGGCGCTCGGCAAGGCGGTGGCGCACTGGCTGACGACGGGCCTGCCGCTCAGCCTCGCGGCGCCGGGCCTGGGCGTCCTTCTGAACCTGCCCTGGCCCGGCCATCTCTGGCTCGGGCTGTCGCTGCTCCTTGGCACGCCGGCCCTGAGCCTCATCGGGGCGTTCGGCGCGGCGCTGACCGTGGGGCTGAAGCGGGGCGGGCTTCTCCTCTCGCTCCTCGTCCTGCCGCTCTATGTGCCGACGCTGATCTTCGGGGCGGACGTCGCGCGGCGCGGTGCGGAGGGGATGGCGCTCGGTGCGCCGCTGGCTCTTCTGGCCGCGGTGAGTGCGGGCTGTCTCGCGCTCCTGCCGTTCGCCGCGGCGGGCGCGCTCCGGATCAATCTCAGGTGAGCGGGGGCGCGCGAGACGCGGCCGCGGCGTTCTCGCGCCTTGAGGCGGCGGCGGGGCGAGGTTAGGGATTTCCACATGTCGATCTGGTCCTACGCCAATCCCGCGAAATTCATGGCGACCACGCGCCGCCTGACCCCGGCCTTGGGCGCGCTCGCCGCGCTCTGCCTCGTCGTGGGGCTCGTCTGGGGGTTCTTCTTCACGCCCGACGATTACCGGCAGGGCGCGACGGTGAAGATCATCTATCTCCACGTCCCGTCGGCGCTGATGGCGATCAACGGCTGGCTGATGATGCTGGTGGCCTCGCTCGTCTGGCTCGTCCGCCGCCATCACGTGAGTGCGCTCGCCGCGCGGGCCGCGGCGCCCGTGGGCATCACGATGACGCTGATCGCGCTCGTCACGGGCGCCGTCTGGGGACAGCCGATGTGGGGGACCTGGTGGGCCTGGGACCCGCGGCTCACCTCATTCCTCATCCTGTTCCTGTTCTACCTCGGCTACATCGCGCTTTGGGAGGCGATCGAGGATCCCGACACGGCCGCGGACCTCACCTCCGTCCTCTGTCTCGTCGGATCGGTCTTCGCGCTCCTGTCGCGCTATGCGGTGAATTTCTGGAACCAGGGGTTGCACCAAGGCGCCTCGCTCAGCCTCGACGCGGAGGAGAACGTGGCCGATGTGTTCTATTTTCCGCTGCTCGTCTCGATGGCGGGCTTCGTGCTCCTGTTCGTGGCGCTCGTCCTGATGCGGACGCGGACCGAGATACGCGCGCGCAGGCTCCATGCGCTGCGACTGCGCGAGAGGATGGCATGATGCCCGATCTGGGAAAATACGCGGCCGAGGTCCTGACCGCCTATGCCGCGTCCGCGGTGCTGCTGCTCGGTCTCGTCGGGCTCACGCTCTGGCGCGCGGCGCGGGTCAAGCGGGCGCTCGACCGGGCGGAGGGACGGCACGATGCCTAGGCTCCCCATTCTCGCGCTGATCCCGCCCGTGGCCTTCGTGGGGCTGGCGGCGCTCTTCTACACCGGCATGCAGCGGGAGGATCCGGATGCGCTGCCCTCGACCTTCGTCGGGCGGGACGCGCCGGCCTTCAGCCTGACCTCGCTCGGCGACCGCCCGAAGGTGGATCGCGCCGCGCTCGAGGCGGACGGGGTGAAGCTGGTGAACTTCTGGGCTAGCTGGTGCGCGCCCTGCCGGGTGGAGCATCCGGCGCTCGAGGGGCTGGCTGCGGAGGGGATCGCGATCCACGGGATAAACTACAAGGACGTACCGGAGAACGCGGAGGCGTTCCTCTCCGAACTCGGCGATCCCTACACGTCGGTAGGCGAAGACGCGGAGGGCCGCACGGCGCGGGACTGGGGCGTCTACGGCGTGCCCGAGACCTTCGTGATCGACGGCGAGGGACGGGTCCTTCTGCGTTTCGCGGGGCCGATCACCGAGCGCTCGCTCGAGGGAAAGATCCGTCCCGCGATCGCGGAAGCGCGCGGGGAATAGAAGCCGCCACTGGCTCGACGCGAAAACTGCTGCCGGGCTCCGTGCGTCTTAATGCGATCAAAACCCGATCGAGCCTACACCCTACCCGATTTGCAAAGGGGATGTGTGGATGGGACGAACATCGGGCGGAAATACTGCGGCAGGCGGAGTTGGGACGGCGCGGAAATCGATGGCGCTCGGCTACCTGCTGCTGATCCTCGCCGGAGGTCTCGGCGCCCATCGCTTCTACCTCGGGCGGATCGAGAGCGGCGTCGCCATGATACTCCTGACAGCAGTGGGTTGGTCCGCCGCCCTCTTTCTCGGCGTCCATATCCTGCTCGGCGCGCATTTCACGTGGTGGATCATCGATCTGTTTCTCCTGCCCGAGATGATCCGGGAGGAGGCGGTTTTAAAAAACCGCGCCGACGGGCATGGGACCGCCGAGGAGACCGGCTCCATGCCCTTAGCGGCAGAATGACGTAGGGGACCGGCGACAGACGCCGATCCCCCTTCATGAGCAGGCCTGGGCCGCGGTCTCAGGCGGCCGAGGCGGTGTCGGCGAGGCGGCGCAGGACGTAGTGCAGCACGCCGCCGTTCTTGACGTAGTCGATCTCGATCCCGGTATCGATCCGCGAGCGGAGCTCGATCTCCTTCGTCGTGCCGTCGGCATAGGTGATCGTGCAGGGCACCGTGGCCTTCGGGCGGAACTCCTCTTCCAGCCCGTGGATCGAGATCTGCTCGTCGCCCGTAAGCTTGAGCGACTTGCGGGTGTCGCCATCGGAGAACTCGAACGGGATCACCCCCATGCCGACGAGGTTCGAGCGGTGGATGCGCTCGTAGCTCTCCGCGATCACCGCCTTGACGCCCAGGAGCGCGGTGCCCTTGGCCGCCCAGTCGCGCGAGGAGCCCGCGCCGTATTGTTCGCCCGCGATGATGACGAGGGGCGTGTCGCCCTCCATGTACTTCATCGCCGCGTCGAAGATCGGCATCTGCTCCCCGTCGGGGCCCTTGGTATAGCCGCCCTCGACCCCGTCGAGCATCTCGTTGCGGATGCGGATGTTGGCGAAGGTGCCGCGCATCATCACCTCGTGATTGCCGCGCCGCGAACCGTAGGAGTTGAACTCCCGCGGCTGCACCTGCCGCTCCGTGAGGTAGGAGCCCGCCGGCGTCGTCTCCTTGAACGAGCCCGCCGGGGAGATGTGGTCGGTCGTCACCATGTCGCCCAAGAGCGCGAGGATGCGGGCATTCTCGACATTCTCGATCTTGCCGGGTTCGTGACCCATATCCTGGAAGTAGGGCGGGTTCTGCACGTAGGTCGAACCGGCCGGCCAGTCGTAGGTCTCCTGGTCCGTGGTCTCCACCTCGCGCCACTTCTCGTCGCCCTTGAAGACGTCGGCGTACTTCTCCTGGAAGCTCTCGCGGGTCACGGTCTTCTCCACGAGCTCCGCGATCTCCGACTGCGAGGGCCAGAGGTCCTTGAGGAAGACGTCGTTGCCGTCCTTGTCCTGCCCGAGCGGTTCCGTCGTGATGTCGACGTTCATGTCGCCCACGAGGGAATAGGCCACGACGAGCGGCGGGGAGGCGAGGTAGTTCGCGCGGCAATCGGGCGAAATCCGGCCCTCGAAGTTGCGGTTGCCCGACAGGACCGAGACGGCGATCAGGTCGTTGTCGGTGATCGCCTTGGAGATCTCCTCCTGAAGCGGCCCGGAATTGCCGATGCAGGTCGTGCAGCCGTAGCCCACGAGGTTGAAGCCGATCGCGTCGAGATCTTCCTGCAGCCCGGTCTCCTCCAGATAGGCGGAGACGACCTGCGAGCCCGGCGCGAGGGAGGTCTTGACCCAGGGCTTGCGGTCGAGGCCCAGCTCCCGCGCCTTCTTCGCCACGAGGCCCGCGCCGATCATGACGTAGGGGTTCGAGGTGTTGGTGCAGGAGGTGATCGAGGCGATGACGATCGAGCCGTCATGCAGTTCGAACGATTTCTCCTCGCCGTCGATGTCGGTCATCGTGACATGGGCGCGCTGGTGGCGGCCCGTATCGCCGGGGATCTCCTTCGGCTCCGGCTGGCCGCCTTCGGCCTCCCAGCGAACTTCCGACTTCTCGCCGCCATCGGGCTCCTTGCGCTGACCCTCGATATAGGCGTGGAACGTCTTGGCCGCGGCGTCGAGGTCGATATGGTCCTGCGGCCGCTTCGGCCCGGAGATGGCGGGCTTCACGGTCGACATGTCGAGCTCGAGCGTGTCGGTGAAGACCGGCTCCGCGCCCGTCTCGCGCCACATGCCCTGGGCCTTCGCATAGGCCTCGACGAGGTCGATCGTGTCGCGCTCGCGGCCCGTCTGCGTGAGGTAGCGGATGGTTTCCGCGTCGATCGGGAAGAACGCGCAGGTGCCGCCGAATTCGGGGCTCATGTTGCCGATCGTGGCGCGGTCGGCCAGCGGCACGTTGTCGAGACCGTCGCCGTAGAACTCGACGAACTTCTGCACGACGCCCTTCTCGCGGAGCATCTCGCAGACGCGCAGCACGAGGTCGGTCGCGGTCGTCCCCTCCGGCATCGCGCCGGTGAGCTTGAAGCCGACCACTTCGGGAATGAGCATGGAGACGGGCTGGCCCAGCATCGCGGCCTCCGCCTCGATCCCGCCGACGCCCCAGCCGAGGACCGCGGCGCCGTTGACCATCGTCGTGTGGCTGTCGGTACCCACGAGCGTGTCGGGATAGGCCACGAGCTTGCCGTCCTGGTCGGTGTCCGACCAGACGGTCTTGGCGAGGTATTCGAGGTTCACCTGGTGGCAGATGCCGGTTCCGGGCGGGACCACGCGGAAATTGTCGAACGCCTTCTGGCCCCACTTGAGGAAGGTGTAGCGCTCGATGTTGCGCTCGTATTCGCGCTCCACGTTGTGCTGGAAGGCGCGGGGGTTGCCGAACTCGTCGATCATCACCGAGTGGTCGATGACGAGGTCGACGGGGTTGAGCGGATTGATCTTCTGCGCGTCGCCGCCCAAGGCCACGATCCCGTCGCGCATCGCGGCGAGGTCGACCACGGCCGGCACGCCGGTGAAGTCCTGCATGAGCACCCGGGCAGGGCGGTAGGCGATCTCGCGGTCGGTCTTGCCGCCGTTCGACACCCAGTCGGAGAAGGCGCGGATGTCGTCCTGCGTGACCGTGTCACCGTCCTCGAATCTCAGTAGGTTCTCGAGCACGACCTTCAGCGACACCGGCAGCTTCGCAAAATCGCCCAAGCCTGCCTTCGAGGCGGCGTCGATGGAATAATAGACGTAGCTCTTGTCCCCGACGGTCAGATCCGTGCGGGTCTTGGTCTGATCGTGTCCAACCTCGATTGGCATTTCGGGTCTCCTTGGCAATGGGCTGAGAGAATGGCATTCCGTTGCCCCAACGCACGGGGGCGAGCACGGGTCCAATTAGCATTGTATGCGACAGTATGCAACACGAACGGGTCGCGCGTCTCTCGCAAAACCTTGATTGGCTTCAACCCGGCACGGCTCCTAGCTTGCGCCGGACCAGCCGCGGATCGGAGTTCAACATGCGCGCAGCCGTGATCGCGGTCTTTCTGGGCCTCGTGCCCTTCGCGGGCGCGTTCGCCGGAACCACCGAACAGCCCGTCGTGGTGGAACTCTACACCTCGCAGGGCTGCTCCGCCTGTCCGGAGGCGGACGCGATGATCGCCGATCTCGCGGACCACGAGGGCGTGCTGCCCCTGGCGCTCCACATCGATTACTGGGACTACATCGGCTGGGTCGACATCTTCGCCGATCCCGACTTCACGAAACGGCAGAAGGCCTATGCGCGGGTGGCCGGGTCGCGGACGATCTTTACGCCCCAGATGATCGTGTCGGGAACCGACCACGTCGTCGGCGCGAAGCCGGTCCAGCTGATGGATTTGATCCAGAAGCACGCGGAACGCCCCGATCCCGTCTCGATCGACCTCGCGCGGAAGGGCGGTTCGCTCGTGATCGACGCGGTCGCGACCGATCCGCTCGAGAAGGAGACGGTCGTGCAGCTCGTCCGCTACAGCCCCGCGGAGCGGGTCGAGATCACGCGCGGTGAGAATGCGGGCCTGACGATCGACTACGCCAACGTCGTGCGGGAATGGCGGACGCTCGGCGCCTGGGACGGTCAGGCGCCGCTTCATCTCGAGGTCGCGGCCGAGGGGCCCGTCGCGGTCATCGTGCAATACGAGGGCTTCGGGCAGATCGTGGCGGCGGCGTCGCTGGAATAGGCGGCGCGTCAGGCGGATCTGCGGTCGCGCGTGGCGCCCTTCCGGCGGCGTTCCGGTTTCCAGCGGCGATGGACCCAGAACCACTGCTCCATGTGCTGGCGCACCTGCAGCTCGAGATTGTCGTTGATGGCCTGCGTCATCGTCACCGGATCGCTGTGCTCGACCGGGGCCTCGAGCCGGATGTCGAAGCTGAGCCCGTCGGGCTTGCGGATGCCGTAGCAGGGGATCACCAGCGCGTTGTACTTCAGCGCCCAGTCGCAGGCCGCCACGGATGTGGGCGCGGATTGCCCGAAGAACGTCACGTCCGCCCCCTTGCGGGAATAGACGTCGGTGAGGATCCCAACCGCGCCGCCGTCGGCGATGTGGCGGACGAACTGCGTCACACCGCGCCGCTTGTTGGGAAAGAGCGGCGTGCCGATGGCGGAGAGGGCGGCCACGTAATGCACGTTGAAATGGGGATTGTTCATCTCGCGATAGAGAGCCGCGAGCGGCACGCCCTGATGGAAGAGCGCCGCGCGCAACGCGTCGAAATTGCCCAGATGGGCGGTCACGAGCACGACGGGCCGGCCCGCCTCCCGCGCGTCGCGAAGGGGCTCCAGACCCGGGCCCGAAAGCGGCGTTCCCGCGACATGCGCCTTGAATTCGGCGCCCGAATAGATCTCGATCAGCGTCCGGCCGACATTGTCGGGCACGGCGCGCTGCAGGCGGCGGACCTCCGCAGGGGGCAGGTCGGGGCAGGCATGGGCGAGGTTGGAGCGGATGCGCCGCCGCCACCCCGCGATGGGCGCGATGACGCTGCTGCAAAGGCGCCCCATGAGCGGGATGCGGTAGCGGTAGGGCACGGCCAGGACGAGGCCGAGCAGGGCGCGGATCGCGATGTCCTGAACACGGTCGAAGCGTCTAGGGGTATGTTCCACGGGCTTGGGCCTCCGGGCGCGTCTCGGGCCCGGGGGTAGCCGAGCGGACCTCGCGATGCCAGACGTAAAGTCCGGCTGCCGCGATGATGGCCATGCCGAGGAACGTCATCCCGTCCGGCACCTCGCCGAAGAAGAGGAACCCCCAGAGGGAGGCGAAGGCGATGGCGGTGTAGGAAAAGGGCGCGATGGCGCTCGCTTCGGCCACCTGCAGCGCGCGGATCAAGAGGAACTGCGCCGCCGCCCCGAAGAACCCGATGGCGAGCATCTTGACGATCGTGGGCGGGGCGGGCGTCTGCCAGTGGAACGGGACGATCACGCAGAGGGCCGCCGCGCCGATGAGTGCGGTGTAGAAGAGCGAGGTCCATGCGTTCTCGTCGCGGCCGACGAAGCGCGTGGCGAGCGCGTATCCCGAATAGCAGACCGCCGCGCAGAGCGGCAGGAACGCCCCGGCGGTGAACACGTCGGTGCCCGGGCGGATGATGACGAGCGCGCCCGCAAGCGATACCGTGACGCCCGCCGCCCGTCTCACGCCGAAGCGCTCGCCGAGAAAGAGCGCCGCGCCGAGCGTGATGAGGACCGGGCTCACATCGAAGATCGCCGTGGCCTCCGCAAGCCCAATCCGGACGAGACCCGCGAAGAAGAAGGTCGTGGCCATCAGGAGGAAGGCGGAGCGCAGGACCTGGAGCTTCGGATAGCGCGTCTTCAGAAGCGCCGTCCCGCGCGGTGCCACGATCAGCGCGACCACCACCGCCTGCCCGAGGAAGCGCGACCAGAGCGCCATGACGAGGCCCGCATCCTCGGCGATCGACTTGGCGGTCGCGTCGAGCACCGTGAAGCAGAGCACGGCCGACAGCATGAGCGCGATGCCACGGCCCGGATCCGAGCCGCCGGCCTTCACGCGGGCGTTCGGGGCAGGCCGGTGCCGATCATGCTGTCGCGCGTCACGAGGGCCGCGAGCGCCTCTTCCGACATCCCGTCCGTGCCCGCGGGCCGGTCAGGGATCACGACGTAGCGCATGTCGGCGGTGCTGTCGTGGACGCGGACGCGCACCGAGGGAGGCAGGTCTAGGCCGAATTCCGCCAGCACGGCACGTGGCTCGCGCACCACGCGGCTGCGATAGGCGCGCGACTTGTACCAGTCGGGCGGCAGGCCCAGCAGGTTTCGCGGATAGCACGAGCAGAGCGTGCAGGTGACGACGTTGTGCGTCACGGCGTCGTTGGCGACCGCCACGAGGTGAAGCGCGCCGATGTCGAAGCCCATCTCCCGGCTCGCCGCGGAGGCATCCGCCATCAGACGGTCGCGGAAGGCCGGATCGCACCAGGCACGCGCGACGAGCGCCGCGCCCTGCGCGGGACTGCGCGCGTCCATCGCCTCGATCTGCGCTGCGATCTCTTCGGGGGTGACGTGGCCCTTCTCGACGAGAAGCTCGCGCACGGCGATCTCCATCACCTGCCAGTAGGACAGGGGCCCGTCGTCGTCGGGGCGGTAGGGGTGGCCGGAGGGCGACAGGTGTTCCGCGTGGTCATGCGGCATGGGGCTCTCCCGTTTCGAGCCAGTGCTCGTAGATCTCCGCGTCGAGCGTATCCTCGGGGGTTTCCGCCGCCGCGCCCCAGAGCTCGGCCATGGTGAAGCGCACGCGCCAGAGCCCGCGCTCCTCTGCCGGAAGTCCGTAGGCCAGCCGCTCGGGATTGGGAAAGGCGCCGAGCGCGCGCTCCACGATGCCGGTCCGGCCGCGCAGATAGGCGGGCGCGCGGACATGGCCGGGCGGCGACCAGTCGCGGACGCGCACGCGCGCGCCCGGCTCAACGCGATTGGGCATCGCCGTAGGTCGCGCCGCGCCGGGCGACCTCCTCCATCCGGGCCGCGAGCTCCGCCGTGTCGTAGGCGCCCGCCGCGACGAGGTTGCGGTTGATGGCCGCGATCCAGCGTTCGTAGTAGCTCATCGTCTCGAACGCCGTCTCGCCCATCTCCTCGAGCGCGCGTCGCAGGCCGTCGACGGTGAAATGGCCCTTGTTCGACATCAGGACCATGAGGGCGTCGACGCGTTTCTCCCAGAGGGCGAAATCGTGCTCGGCCCGGGGTACGGACCCGGCGGGGCCGCCGCCCATGTCGTGCCAATGCGAGGGAACGTCGGGTTGCATGACCGCACCCTAGGCCGCGGTCCCGGTCCTGTCCACGCCTCAGGCGGCGTCATCCTTGTCCGCATCCGGATCGATCATCTGTATCTCGCCGCGCTCGATCGCGTCGCGGATCGCGCCAACGATCGCTGTCTGCGAGGCCTCCGCCTCCTTCGGGGCGACCTTGCCGAGATCCGCGGCGCCTTCGCGCATCATGTCGGCCATCCGTTTCGACATGTTCGCGAGCAGGAAGTCCACGGCGGCCTGCGTGCGCGGCGTGGCGCCTGCGATGGCGATGACGAGTTGATCCTGATCGACGGCCTTCACGATGAACGGCACGTCGCGCTCGGCGATCCGCGCGGGCACGTCCTCGAACGTGAAGATCGTGCGGCGGACCTGTTCGGCCAGTTCCGAATCCTCCTCGTCGAGGCCCGCGAGCACGTCTTCCCTCGTCACGGATTGCGAGAAGTTGAGGATCGCGCCCAGCCGTTCCACGGCGGCCGCGGGGAATTCGCGCGGCGGCTCGGCCTGCAGGTCGGCCGCGAGCGCGAGGCCGATGCGTCGCACGGTATCGGGCGAGACGTTCGCGGTCTCCGACACGGCGAGGGAGAGACGCCGCGCGCGCGGGCCGGGCAGCTGACCCAGGAGTTGCGCGGCGGTCATCACCTTGAGCTTCGACAGGATGATCGCGCCCACCTCGGCACTCTCGCGCTCGAGAACCGGCAGCAGGCGTTCGGGTTCGATCAGGGCGATCGTGTCCCATGGATCGTCGCCCCAGATAACGCCCGATTGCATCCGCAGCCGCGCGGCCATCTCCGGCGAGATCGCTCCGTCGAGAAGTTTCAGCACGCCCTCGAGGCCGTCCGGAAAGCTCAGGCCAATCGAATCGAGTTCGGAGGCGAATTCCTCGATCACCTCGCGGAGCGTCGTGCGGTCCACGAAACGCATCTGGCTCATCTGGGTGGTGAGTTCGGCCTGGAGCGGCTCGGGCAATTCGGAGAGCGGCAGCTTGGCGCCTTCGGCCAGAAGCAGGCGCACCACGATGGCCGCCTTCTGGCGACGGGTCAGTTCGTTGGCGGTCGGGAATCCGGCGATGCGACGCGTCTGGCCGGCGGCTTCGACCGGCTCCTGCGACATCGATCTCAGCGCAACATCTGTCGCCATGCCGTTCGTACCCCCAGATTTCCTCATGATCGCGCGCGATCACGGAAACGCTTAACGGGGGCCGGTTAAGCAACCTTTGATCCGCGGCGGAAAATGCCGGATTGTTCCGCCGCGGATCGAGTCTCGTCAGCTCGTCGTCGGAACGCAGGCCTGTGTCGCGGAATCGTAGGTCATGCCGTCTGCGCAGGACATCGAGGCGGTCTGTTTCGACCAGTCGCACTCGGCTAGCGCGAGGCCGGGCGCGAGAACGAGGGCGAAGGCGGTCAGGGCGGTCTTGATCGTCATCGGAACACTCCTTCATGGCTGTCCAATGAACCGAGCGTAGCATGATGGCGGAGAAAAGGAAGCGACGGCCTGTCGCGGTTCAGCGGCGGCGGCGCGGGATGTAGGTCTGCGCCACCTGCTCGCGCGCGAGTTTTTGATATAGGCGGGTCTTCCACTCGTAGTAGCGCTGCGACACGGGGTCGGGCCCGTAGTCCAGCAGCGCTTCGACGAGAGAGAGAAGACGTTCTCTCACGGCTCGCCGAACACCCGCGCGAAGATCGTGTCCACGTGCTTCGTGTGATAGGCGAGGTCGAACTTCTCTTCGATCTCGGCCTCCGAAAGCGCGGCGGTCACTTCCGGATCGGCCAGGAGCTCCGTCTTGAAGTCGCGTCCCTCCTCCCAGACCTTCATCGCGTTGCGCTGCACGAGGCGGTAGGCGTCCTCCCGGCTCACGCCCGCCTGCGTCAGGGCGAGGAGCACGCGCTGCGACATGACGAGGCCGCGGAACTTGTGCAGGTTCTCCTCCATCCGCGCGGGATAGACGACGAGCTTGTCGACGAGACCCGTGAGGCGGGCGAGGGCGAAATCGAGCGTCACCGTCGCATCGGGCCCGATGTTGCGCTCAACCGAGGAGTGGGAGATGTCGCGCTCGTGCCAGAGGGCCACGTTCTCCATCGCGGGGACCACGGCCATCCGCACGAGCCGCGCGAGGCCAGTGAGGTTCTCCGACAGGACCGGGTTGCGCTTGTGCGGCATCGCCGAGGAGCCCTTCTGCCCCTTGGAGAAGAACTCCTCGAGCTCGAGCACCTCGGTGCGCTGGCCATGGCGGATCTCCGTCGCGATGCTCTCGATCGACGACGCAATCACGCCCAGCGTGGCGAAGAAGGCGGCGTGGCGGTCGCGCGGGATCACCTGCGTGGAGATGGGTTCGGGGACGAGGCCCATCCTGTCGCAGACATGCTCCTCCACGGCCGGGTCGATATTGGCGAAGGTCCCCACGGCGCCCGACAGCGCGCCCGTGGCGATCTCCGCCCGCGCGTCGCGCATGCGGCTGAGATTGCGGTCCATCTCCGCGTAGAAGCGCGCGAAGACGAGGCCCATCGTGGTGGGCTCCGCGTGGATGCCGTGCGACCGGCCGATGCGGACCGTGTCCTTGTGCTCGAGGGCGCGACGCTTGAGGACGACGAGCAGCGCCTCGAGATCGGCGATGAGAATGTCGGAGGCACGCACGAGCTGCACGTTGAACGTCGTGTCGAGCACGTCCGACGACGTCATGCCCTGATGGACGAAACGCGCGGCGTCCGCCCCCACGATCTCCGAGAGATGGGTGAGGAAGGCGATCACGTCATGGCGCGTTTCCGCCTCGATGGCGTCGATGCGGTCCACGTCGAATTCCACGTCCTTCGCCTTCCAGACGGCGTCGGCGTTCTCGCGCGGGATCACGCCCAGATCGGCCATCGCGTCACAGGCATGGGCCTCGATCTCGTACCAGATGCGGAACTTCGTCGCGGGCTCCCAGATGGCGGCCATGTCGGGGCGGGAATAGCGGGGGATCATGGCGCGGGCCTTTCGGTTGAGGGACGGGCGCGCGCCTCTTAGACTGCGCCAACCATGCCGACAAGGGAGGCGGTGCTGCCGGACCTCTTCGATTTCACGGGAGAATGGCGGCTCGACCGGCGAATCCTCGATGCGCGCGGGGGCCGAGAGGGGCAGTTCCACGGCCGGGCGACCTTCGCCCCGGTGGAAGGCGGGCTCGACTATTCGGAAGCGGGCCTCCTGCGGTTCTCCGCGGAAGCCGCCTTCGAGGCGCGGCAAGCCTATCGCTGGGAGGAGGCCGGCGCCCGGATCGCCGTTCGTTTTTCGGACGGGCGCGCCTTCCATACGTTCGATCCGGACCTGAGCGCGCCCGAGGCACATCACGATTGCCCGCCCGATCGCTACCACGTGCGCTACGATCTATCGGACTGGCCGCGCTGGACCGCGGAGTGGCGCGTGTCGGGCCCGCGGAAGGAATATACCCTGATCGGCCGGTACGATCGCGACTGATCGCGCTTGCGACGAATGCCGGGCCCGTGTCAAATCCCCCGAAGTCGGTACTTCAAGGATGGACAGAATGGCTCATGCGGCAACGGGACAGGTGCTGGTCGAGGCGATCGGGGGCCGGTCGGAAGCGGGACGACGCGTCCGGCAAGGGGCACTCGTCGTGGCGGGGATCGCGCTGCTGACGCTCATGGCGCAGATCAAGGTGCCGGTGCCGGGCTCGCCTGTGGCGATCAACATGGGGACCTTCGCGGTGCTGTCGATCGGCGCGGCCTACGGTCCGCGGCTCGGCCTCGCCACGATCCTGGGCTACATGCTCGTAGGCGCGCTGGGCTTCGACGTGTTCCAGAGCTCCACCGCGGAGCTGAACGGGATCGCCTACATGACGGGCAGCACCGGAGGCTATCTCGTGGGTTACGTCCTCGCGACGCTGGCGCTCGGTGCGCTGGCGCGGCGCGGCTGGGATCGGAGCGCGGGTTGGATGGCGCTTGCCATGCTGATCGGCAATGCCCTGATCTACCTGCCGGGTCTCGCGTGGCTCGGACAGCTCTACGGCTGGGACGCGCCGATCCTCGCATGGGGCCTCACACCCTTCCTCCTGGGCGACGCGCTGAAGCTCGCTCTCGCGGCGCTGCTCCTGCCCGCCCTCTGGAAACTCGTGGGCGGGGCCCGGAGCTGAACCCCGGAACGCGAACGGGCAGGCGCGATGCCTGCCCGGTCATTTGTGGCTGAACTGCGCGCGACGGCGCGGATGGTGCATCAGGCCCCGTAGACGGAGCGGCGCGCGATGCGGTCGGCGTCGCCGGGATAGATGTCGAGATCGAGCGCGGTATCGAGCGGCAGGGTCCGCAGCGCATGGCGGGTGCGGAGATAGGCGTTGCGCTTGCGGGCGGCCTCGCCGAGGGTCTTCAGGAAGTTCATGGTCTTATCCTCGTCGGTATGAATCTGCGGCACGTCTTGTGCCTTGAGACGAAGATGGATGTGGCGAGGATCGTGAACAACGCGCGCAAACGGCTATGCTGCCATGCAGCAATTGCAGAGCGGGTAAACTGGATGTTACCGCGAACATCCCCCTGAAACTGCTCGGTTTTCCTGCGGACGGTGTGCCGAGTGCCGATTTTCAGGATCAAGCCGCGTGCTGCAGGTGCAACACGCGGCGAGAAAATGTCTCGAGATCAGAGCTTGCCCATCGCCACGGCGGTGTCGACCATGCGGTTCGAGAAGCCCCATTCGTTGTCGTACCAGCTGAGGATCCGGCACATCGTGCCTTCGAGCACCTTCGTCTGGTCCATGTGGAAGATCGAGGAATGGGCGTCGTGGTTGAAGTCCATGCTGACAAGCTTCGCGTCGGTATAGCCGAGGATGCCCTTCATCGGTCCGTCGGCGGCGCTCCGGATGGCCTCGTTGATCTCCTCCGCGCTCGTGTCGCGCGACGCGGTGAAGGTGAGATCGACGACCGAGACGTTCGGCGTCGGCACCCGGATCGCCACGCCGTCGAGCTTGCCTGCAAGCTCCGGCAGGACGAGGCCGACGGCCTTCGCGGCGCCCGTCGAGGTCGGGATCATGTTGAGCGCCGCGGCGCGGGCGCGGTAGAGATCCTTGTGCATCGTGTCGAGCGTCGGCTGGTCGCCCGTGTAGGAGTGGATCGTCGTCATGAACCCGCGCTCGATCCCGATCGCGTCGTTCAGCACCTTTGCCACCGGCGAGAGGCAGTTCGTGGTGCAGGACGCGTTGGAGATGACCTTGTCCTCCGCCGTCAGGCTGCCTTCGTTCACGCCGTAGACGATCGTCTTGTTGGCGTCCGAGCAGGGGGCGGAGACGAGGACGCGGGTCGATCCGTTCTCCAGGTGCATCCCGGCCTTCTCCGCAGAGGTGAAGATGCCGGTGCATTCGAGCGCCACGTCGACGCCCTCCCAGGGCAACTCCTTCGGATCGCGGATGGAGGTCACCTTGATCGGGCCGCGGCCCACGTCGATGCTGTCGTCGCCCGTCGTCACTTTGCCCGGGAAACGGCCGTGGACGCTGTCGTAGCGCAGCAGGTGGGCATTGGTCTCGACGGGGCCGAGATCGTTGATCGCCACGACCTCGATGTCGTCGCGGCCCGCCTCGATGATGGCGCGCAGGACGTTGCGGCCGATCCGGCCGAACCCGTTGATGGCGACCTTGACTGTCATGGTGTGACCTCCGTTTGCATCATTGCCCCGAAAGGAGCCTTTCGGCCTTGCTTGAAGGACAATTCGACCGCCGCGTCAACTGTACGGGCAGGTGCGGAGGTCTTCGGAGCCGATCGCTTGGGGCCTTGGATGGGCGTCGGAATGAGGCCGTGGCGTCAAGGCCGAGCGGCGCGAACGGGACCGCTGCTCCGCATCCTCTCCGCCTCGAGCCCCTCGATCATGGTCTCCGAAACCGACGCGATCGCTTCGCTCCAGGCCGCATTCTCCACCGCCGAGAGACCGCCGGGCATCGTCTCGCGCAGGGCCTCAAGCAGCGTATCGCCCACGAGGCCGAAATGCTCCGCCTCGGCCCCGTAGGCCGCGTGCCGTTCTCCCAGCGCAAGCAGTCGGGGTCGCAGGCCTTCGGGGTGACCGGCTTCCCGCACGATCGCGCAAAGGGTCGAAAAGAACGCTTCCTGCTGCAACGCCATCGATTCGGGAAAGAGACGTCGCAGGGACGGCGCCTGCTCGAAGAGCCGGTCGTAGAAGGTCTGCCCGAGGCGGCGCTTGACCGGAAGAAGGCGGGTAAAGCTCAGCGCGAGTGTTTCTTCGATGGTAATCGGCATGACGACACTCTCCGCATGACACAATACAACCTTTGCTAGAAAAGTTCATAGATGATTAAGAAAGCGGCATTTCGTCGCAAAGACTCTGTCGGCGCTCACCCCCCGCGAAGGACTGGACCCGGCCGCCGGGTCGGGGCAGATTGGACAAAACGATCGAGGGGACATCGATGCATCCGACACCGTGGCATTTCTGGCTGATCGTCACGCTCGCCTTCTTCTGGCACCTCTTCGGCTGCCTCGACTACACCGCGACGCAGATGGATTGGCCGTTTTGGATGCAGAATCTCAGCGCGCGGCAGGAACTATACGTCCAGCGGATGCCCGACTGGATCGACGGGACCTGGGCGGTATCCGTCTGGGCCGGGCTTCTCGGCGCGCTTCTGATGGCGGTCCGTGCGCGCTTTGCGCCGCTCATGCTCTTCATCAGCTTCATTGCGCTGACTGTCCTGGCGATCTGGGCCTATGTTTTCGCCACGCCCGACGTGGAGGACGTCGCCGGTCCCGAAGCCCTCTGGATCCTCGTGGGTGCCGCGGTACTCGGCCTGCTTCTGTGGCTCTACGCCCGCGCGATGAACCGCATCGGCGTCATCGGCTAGGCCCGTCGGCGCGCCAGGCGGCCCAGGCTTCCGGCGTGTCGAGATCGACGGTGGCGCGGCTTCCGGGCAGGGGAACCTTCACATTGTCCTCCCCGGCCACGACCGCTCGCGCGCCGCGATCTCCCTCGAGCCCGCGGAGGGCCGGGACGAGCCGGGCGGGCAGGATCAGCGGCTGGCCCTCCGATCCGTCCCGCGTCGTGGCCCGTGCGACCCGGAGACCTCCATCCGCGCGCCATGCGTCGACGATGCGGCCCATGTCGTCCGACGTGATCTCCGGCATGTCGCCCAGCACGATCATCAGCGCGGTCTCCTCGGGCACTTCCCGCGCCAGCGCCCGGAACGACGCGGCCATGCCGGTCGCCGCATCGGGCACCACGAGCGGCCGCGCCTGTATGCCGCCTAGCGCCGCATGACGCGCTGGAGCGTCGGGGGGCAGGGTGACGATCACGGGAAGGCCGAGCGTGACGGCGCGTTCGGCGAGGAGGCGGAGAAGCGGGCGGCCCTCGACGGGCTCGAGCAGCTTGTCGCCGCCACGCATCCGCGAGGACGCGCCGGCGGCAAGGATCGCTATGACGAGATCGGCCGATGGACTTCCCACGGGCGGCTAGGCCTGGGCCCGCGTACCGTGCGTGCCGCGTTCGCGGTAAGGCGTCGTCTCGTAATGCGACCGGTAGCACTTGGAGAAATGCGACGGTGAGGTGAAGCCGCAGGCGAGCGCGACGTTGATGACACTCATGTCCGTCTGCATCAGGAGATTGCGCGCTTTCTGCAGCCGCATTTCCATGTAGTAGCGCTTGGGCGAACGGGCGAGGTAGCGGCGGAACAGCCGCTCGAGCTGGCGCGTCGACATGCCGACGTCGCGGGCGAGTGCCGCGGGGCTGATCGGCTCCTCGATGTTGGCTTCCATCATGTGGATCACCTGCCCGAGCTTCGGATGGCGCACGCCGATCCGCGTGGGAACGCTGAGGCGCTGCGTGTCCTGGTCAGTGCGGATCGAGTTGTAGATCAGTTGGTCGGCAACGGCATTGGCGAGATCCTCGCCGTGATCGTCGGCGATGAGCTTCAGCATCAGGTCGATCGAGGAGGTGCCGCCCGCCGTCGTCAGCCGGTTGCCGTCGATCGTGAAGACGGATTTCGTCAGCGTGACCTCGTCGAACTCCTCCGCGAAGCTGTCGTGGTTCTCCCAGTGGATCGTGGCGCGACGGCCGTCGAGCAGTCCCGCCCGCGCGAGCGTGTAGCCCGCGGTGCAGAGCCCGCCCACCACGGGCCCGCGCCGCGCTTCCCGTCGCAGCCAGTTCAGGACGCGCCGGGAGGTCGAGGCGGCGATGTCGGTCCCGCCGCAGACGAGGATCGTCGAATCGTGCGCCACTTCCGGCAGAATGCCGTCGATCGCGAAGGCGGTTCCGGCCGAGCAGCAGACCGCCTCCCCCGTCTCGCTCACGAGCGTCCAGTCGTAGAGCGGACGGCCGACAAGCCGGTTGGCGATGCGCAGGCTCTCGAGGGCGCAGGCGAAGGAGAGGAGCGTGAAATTGTTGAGGAGCACGAAGACGAATCGGCGGGGTTTGCCCGGTTCCGACAGGAGCGTGATCTCGTCGTCCTCGGGGCCCATCTGTCTCTCTTGCTCGTGCCGCGGCCGACAGAACCAGCTTTGCGGGGCCTTATCAAGCCCGCGAAGACGACCGCCCGGGATATTGACGGTTCCCAAGATGCGCTCTGCTGCCTATACCCTCACTCCGCCGGAACAGGGAGCAGGACGATGGGTGATTGGCATAAAACGGACTGGCGCGCCAAGCCGCGGGTGCAGATGCCCGAGTATACCGATACGGACGCGCTGAACGCGGTCGAACGCAAGCTCGCGGGCTATCCACCGCTCGTCTTCGCGGGCGAAGCGCGGCGGCTTCGGGCCGAGCTCGCCGCCGTCAGCCGGGGCGAGGCGTTCCTGCTTCAGGGCGGCGATTGCGCGGAAAGTTTCGCCTCTTTCTCCGGCGACACGATCCGCGACACGTTCCGCGTGCTCCTGCAGATGGCGATGGTGCTGACCTACGGTGCGAAGGTGCCGACGGTGAAGGTCGGACGCATTGCGGGTCAGTTCGCCAAGCCGCGGAGCGCCCCCACCGAAACGCAGGGCGACACGGAGCTTCCGAGCTATCGCGGGGACATCATCAACGGGTTTGCCTTCACGCCGGAGGCCCGGATCCCCGATCCGCAGCGGATGCTCGATGCCTACACGCAAGCGGCCGGTACGCTGAACCTGCTGCGCGCATTCTCGACCGGCGGTTACGCGGACGTGCATCGCGTGCATTCCTGGACGCTCGGCTTCACCGACGACGACGAGGCCGGGAAGTACCGCGACATCGCCAGCCGCATCCAGGATTCGCTCGACTTCATGACCGCGGCGGGGATCACGTCGGACAGCAACGCGGAGCTTTCGACGGTCGACTTCTACACCAGCCACGAGGCGCTTCTCCTCGAATACGAGGAGGCGCTGACGCGCGTCGATTCGACCACCGGCCAGACGATCGCGGGGTCGGGCCATTTCCTCTGGATCGGGGACAGGACGCGGCAGCCCGACGGAGCGCATGTCGCCTTCTGCCGCGGCGTGTCGAATCCGATCGGCCTGAAATGCGGACCGACGTTGACCACCGACGATCTGAAGCGCCTGATCGAAGCCCTCAATCCCGCGAACGAGGCCGGAAGGCTGACGCTCATTGCGCGGTTCGGCGCCGGCAAAGTCGCCGATCACCTCCCGAAGCTCATTCGCGCGGTCGAGGAGGAGGGTGCCAAGGTCGTCTGGACCTGCGATCCCATGCACGGCAACACGATCAAGTCGGCTTCGGGCTACAAGACCCGTCCCTTCGACTCGGTGCTGAAGGAAGTTCAGGAGTTCTTCGCCATCCATAAGGCGGAGGGCACGATTCCCGGCGGCGTGCATTTCGAGATGACGGGTCTCGACGTCACCGAATGCACCGGTGGCGTGCGGGCCGTGACCGATGGCGACCTCTCGAGCCGGTATCACACCGCCTGCGATCCGCGGCTCAACGCGAGCCAGGCACTCGAGCTTGCCTTCCTCGTCGCGGAGGAGCTGCGCAGCCACGGCAAGGCACACGCCCGCGCCGCGGTCGTCTGATCCCGGTTCCGCTCCGGATGCGTGAGCTGCGTCCGGAGGTCCGCGACCGGGTCATACGACGAGATACGTCCTTCTAGTTCTGCGCCCCGGCGCCGCGCATTCGGTGCGCGGCGTCGACTTCAGTTCGAGGTCACGAGCCGCAGGGCCGGGCGATCGCCTGCCTTCCGATGCTGCGAAGCGCGCATCGCGTCGGCACCACTGAAGACGCCCGGCGCACCGCCGATGGGCTGACGCTCGGGATCGGCATAGCCGATCAGCGTCCGGCGTTCCTCGTTCGCGATATCGAAGCGGGGTGCCGAGGATTCCCGGCCGCTCCCGGTCGCTTGGAAACAACCGATCGCGCGCGTCACCTCGCCGTCCGGACCGCGGAGCGGCAGGAGGGTGAGATGGGCGGTGATCCGGGTGAAGAATCCGGTGCGGGGCCCCATGAGCTCCAGCGTGATCTCCGCAGGCTCATCGAAGAGCGCCTGAAGCGCATCTTCGAGCCGGGCGCGGGCGGCAGCAGTGAAGATCGTGGAGACGGGCATTCCGCGAAGATCGAAGCCGTGGGTCTGGGCGAGATGCTGGCCCGCGACGCGGAACTGCGCCTGACGCGGTGCGATCCGTTCGATGAGGAAGACCTTGTCGAGGATGTCGCTCAGTCCGCGCGGATCGACGTCGTGACGATCGGGCATGATGCGGCCGTTGCAGAGCGCTTCCCAATACGTGCGCAGCGCGTTCTGGCACTCCGTCGCGGGGTCCGTGCGGAACTTCGCGATCGATACCACTTTCGGCGTTCCAATCTTGCTCTCGTCTTCCATCGTCGGCCCCTTTGGCTTTCGACCGCGTATCGGTCTTCGTTGTCCCACACTCTGGCGGGTGATACGCGGCTCACGTTCCGTCGCCCCCGAATGAGGTCATACTATGCCCGCTGCCCAAAATCTGTCGCATTTTATCTGAAGGGTTAACGCGTATGATCGTCTCCATGACCGGCTACGCCGCAGCCGGACGATCCGAAGGCCCCTGGTCGTGGTCCTGGGAGGTCCGCGGGGTCAACGGTCGCGACCTTTCGGTGCGGGTCCGGACACCGGATTGGGTGGAGGGGCTGGAACGGGAAATAATCGCGTCCGTAGAAAGGGTTGCGTCCCGCGGTTCGATCAATGTCGGATTGCGTTTGAAGCGCGAGAATGAAGCGGGGCACGAGGCTGCAGACATAGACCGGCTCACGGAGATCCTCGACCGGGTGCGGGCGGTCGAAGAGCTCGCGACCACCCGCGGAATCGTTACCGCGCCTTGCCGCGCCACCGACATAATTGCCCTCGCACAGAGGAGTGGCGAGGCCGAGGCCATGCCGCCTCGATTGCGTGACGCGCTCCTCGTGCATCTGCGTGACACGGTTCTGCCCGATTTCGTCGCCATGCGCGCCGCGGAGGGCCGACTGCTCGGCCGAGTGCTTACGGACCATCTCGACGAGATCGAGCGGCTTCTCGATGGAGCGGCCGAGCGGGTCGCCGCGCGTCGCGATGTGGCGGCGGAAACGTTGCGCGGACAAGTAACGCGCATGCTCGATCTGGTGGAGGTCGATGCAGACCGCCTTGCTCAGGAAGTGGCGATCCTTGCGACGCGCTCGGATGTGACCGAGGAGCTGAACCGTCTCGCCGCCCATGTCGCGGCCGCCCGCGCCCTTCTCGAAGGGAAGGCGCCGGCCGGGCGGAAACTCGTCTTCCTGCTGCAGGAATTCAACCGGGAGGCCAACACGCTTTGCGCCAAGTCCCAGGACACGGAGCTCACGCGGAGCGGGCTTGACCTGAAGGCGGCGATCGAACAGATGCGCGAGCAAGTCCAGAACGTGGAATGACGCCCGTGCCCGATCCCGCTCACCGCCGCGGTCTCCTCATCATCCTGAGCTCGCCCTCCGGCGCGGGGAAGACGACGCTGGCGCGGCGCCTGATGGCCTGGGATCCCACGCTGCGCTTCTCCGTCTCCGCGACCACCCGCCCGCCGCGTCCGGGAGAGGTCGAGGGGCGCGAATACTACTTCCGGGACCGCGAAGGTTTCATGGCCATGGTGGAACGCGGGCAGATGCTCGAGCACGCGGAAGTGTTCCAGCATCTCTACGGCTCTCCCGCTGCGCCGGTCGAAGCCGCGATCGGGGCGGGGCGCGACGTGCTCTTCGACGTCGATTGGCAGGGCGGTCAGCAGATCCGCGCCTCCGCACTGGGAAAGCACACGCTCTCGATCTTCATCCTGCCGCCATCGATGCGGGAACTCGAACGGCGTTTGCGACAGCGCGGGCAGGACAGTGCGGAGGTCATCGCCGCGCGGATGAAGAAGAGCCGGGACGAGATAAGCCATTGGCCGGAATACGATTACGTGCTCATCAACGACGATCTGGAGCGGACGGAGGATCGCCTCAGGACGATCGTGAGCGCCGAGCGTCTCCGCATCTCGCAGCAGCCGCATCTCGTCGAGGCCGTCCGGGCACTCAACAGCGAATTCGAGGAGCGTGCCTGACTTGGCGCGCCATGAGCATGGAGACATGATGCCGACCACCCCAGTCCGCCGCACGGCATGGCCCGCGAGTTCGAGCCGCCCCGTGGGCACCCCGCTTCAGCCCTCGGTCGTCTATGCGGCCGAGAGCCCAGACCGGCTCGACGATCTCTACGAGGGACGCGACCGCGGCTATTCCTACGCGCGCGAGGCGCATCCGAACGCGGAGGTGCTGGCGACCAAGATCGACGCGCTAGAGGGTGCGTCGGGCGGGTTCGTCGTGGGCTCCGGCATGGCCGCCGTGACGGCCGCGCTCATGGGGCTCCTCGAGGATGGCGACCATCTCATCGGGGCCGACCAGCTCTACGGGCGTTCGCTTCGGATGCTGGGAACGGAGTTGCCGCGGCTGGGGATCGCGACGAGCCTCGCCGATCCGACCGACGTGGCGGCGATGGAGGCCGCGATCCGGCCCGAAACGAAGATGATCCTGATCGAGGTCGTGTCGAACCCGACGCTCCGGGTCGCCGATCTCGACGGCATCGCGGCGCTTTGCAAGCGGCACGGGATCCTGCTCGCCGTCGACAACACCTTCACGACGCCGCGCGCGATCCGTCCGTTCGAGCACGGCGCGGATATCGTGATCCATTCGGTGACCAAGCTTCTCGCGGGCCATTCGGACGCGACGCTCGGCTATGTTGTCGCGCGCGATCCGGAACTCAACGCGCGGATGCTGGGCTTCGCCGTCACGCTCGGGCTCACGGCCAGCCCGTTCGATTGCTGGCTCGCGGAGCGCGGCGTCTACTCGTTCGAACTGCGCTACGACCGGGCAGAGGAGAATGCGCGCGCGCTCGCCGATCATCTCCACGGACTGCCGGGGATGGAGCGCGTGGTCTATCCGGGCCGGACCGACCATCCCGACCACAACCGTATCGACGCGCTTCTGGGCACGCGGACCGGCAACATGGTCACGTTCGAGATCGCGGGTGGCCGGGAGGCCGCGAACCGGCTCGTCCGTGCCGCGCAGAACATCGCCTTCGCACCCACGCTCGGCGATATCGGCACGACGCTCAGCCATCCCGCGACCTCGTCGCACCGTGCACTGACACCCGAAGGCCGGGCCGCGCTGGGCCTGTCGGAAGGCTCGTTCCGCGTCTCGGTTGGGGTGGAGCCCGCCGAGCTTCTCTGCGCCGAATTCGAGGCCGCGGTCCGGGCTGCCGCCGGAGGCTGAGGGCCGTGCCCGATACCGTCCGGGCCGAGATCCTCGACGCGCTGCCGTTCCCGGCTCTCCTCATCGGGCGGGACGAGCGAATCGAGGCCGCGAATGGCGGGGCCGCACGGCTCCTCGGCCCGAACCTCGCCGGGCGGCACTACGTCACCGGTCTCCGCCAGCCGGCGATCCTCGATGCGATCGAGGCGGTCCGGCGGGACGGAAAGGCGCGCGGCGTCGCCTATCTCGACCGGGAGGGTAGCCGCGACACGACCTGGCGCGCGCATGTCGCCCCGAGCGGGCAGAGCCTGCTCGTGAGTTTCGAGGATCGGACCGCGGCGGAGGAGGCGGGGCAGATGCGCCGCGACTTCGTGGCCAATCTAAGCCACGAGCTGCGCACGCCGCTGACGGCCTTCCTCGGTTTTATCGAGACGCTCCGCGGCGCCGCGCGCGACGATGCCGCGGCGCGCGACAGGTTCCTTGAGACGATGGAGCGCGAGGCGCAGCGGATGAACAGGCTCGTGAGCGATCTCCTGTCGCTCAGCCGGGTCGAGGCGCAGGCCCGTATCCGGCCGACGGAGCCGATCGATCTCGGAGGGCTCGTCACCTCCGTCATCGGCATGCTGACGCCGGTCGCCGACGAGGCGGGCGCGGTCATCCTCTTCACGCCGCCCGAGAATGTGCGGTCCGTTCCCGGCGATGCGGATCAGCTTCGGCAGGTCTTCGGCAATCTGATCGAGAACGCGATCAAGTATGGTGGCGAGACGATCACCGTGACGATGACCCCGCATGACGATCTCCCGGAATTCCGCGGCCCCGGCATGCAGATCGACGTCAGCGACGACGGGCCGGGCATCGACGAGCTGCATCTGCCGCGCCTCACCGAGCGGTTCTACCGCGTGGACACGCATCGCTCTCGCGCCGTCGGCGGGACCGGTCTCGGGCTGGCGATCGTCAAGCACATCATCAATCGTCATCGCGGACGGTTGCGCATGGCCTCCGCGCCCGGCCGCGGAAGCTGTTTCAGCATCCTGTTGCCGATGTCGCCTCCTTGAGACGGGGTAATCGCGACAAAACGTTAATCGTCATGAAACTGTTACAAAGCCGTTACAAAAGCGACTCCGAAGGCGCCTAGGGAAGCGCTCGAGATCACGGTTGAGGTGATCGACCGCCAAAGGAGTATCCATGTTCCAGTCCAGAATCCTCTCGTCGTCGCTTGCGATCCTGGCGGCCTCGACGGTCGCCGTCTCGGCGCAGAGCCGCGACCAGGTTCAGATCGCCGGATCCTCGACGGTTCTGCCCTATGCAAACATCGTCGCGGAATATTTCGGCGAAAGCTACGATTTCCCGACCCCCGTCGTCCAATCGGGCGGCTCCTCCGCCGGGCTCAAGCTTTTCTGCGAGGGCGTGGGTGAGAACACGATCGATATCGCGAATGCGAGCCGCCAGATCCGCGAGGAAGAGATCGAGGCCTGTGCCGCCAACGGCGTGAACGACATCATCGAGGTGCGCATCGGCTATGACGGCATCGTCTTCGCAAGCCGCCAGGACGGCCCCGACTTCACCGCCTTCGAGCCCGCCCAGTGGTACAATGCCATGGCCGCCGAACTGCCCCAGGACGGCGAAATGGTATCGAACCCCAACCAGACATGGGCTGAGATCGACGACACTCTGCCCGACGTGGGCATCATGGCCTTCATCCCCGGCACCAAGCACGGCACCCGCGAGGTGTTCGAGGAAAAGGTGATCCTCCAGGGCTGCGAGGATTCGGGCGCCATGGAGCAGATCATGGAGATCAACGGGGGCGACGAGGACGCCGCCGAGGATGCCTGCATGGCGGTCCGCACCGACGGTCTCGCGGTCGATATCGACGGCGATTACACCGAGACGCTCGCGCGGATCGAATCGAACCCCGACGGTGTCGGCGTGTTCGGGTTGTCCTTCTACGAGAACAACATGAACGCGCTGAAGGTCGCCACGATGGGCGGCGTCGAGCCGTCGACCGAGACCATCGCGAGCGGCGAGTATCCCGTCTCCCGGCCGCTCTACTTCTACGTCAAGAAGGCGCATATCGGCGTGATTCCGGGCCTCAAGGAATATGCCGAGTTCTTCGTGAACGACCAGGTCGCCGGTCCCGGCGGTCCGCTCTCCGATTACGGTCTCGTTCCTGATCCGGAACTAGCCGAGACGCAGCAGAAACTCTCTTCCGAAGAGATCATGTGAACGCCTGATCGCGGCGGCCCCAATCCGGGTCGCCGCGATCGCATCGCCTTGCCGCTGCGGCGGCCCGCGAAAGGACATCTCCGATGCCGGTCTTCTGGCTCATCGTGATCATCGGCCTGCTCGCCGCCGGGGGCTACGTCTCCGGCCGGGCGCGGGCGCTCGCCTCCGCGGATGGCGACCGTCGCAGGCTGCACTCCCTGCCGAATTTCTACGGGCTGAACGTCGGGCTCTCCGCCCTCGTCCCGGCCCTCCTGCTCCTGATCCTCTGGACGCTCCTGCAGCCCATGGTGATCGACCAGCGGATCACGTCGATCATCCCCGACGACGCCATTCCCGAGACGAGCACCCGCGGTCTCGTGATGAGCGACGTGCGCCGCGTCGCGGGCGGGCTCGAGGGTCTCGTGAATCTCGGGGTGATCAGCGAAGAGGAGATGAGCGAGCTTTCCGCCTCCGACAACGACATCCGTCAGAGCCTAGCCGAGATCGGCGTGGCGCTCGGCGCCGATGTGCGCCCCGAAGTTCTCGAGGCCGCGCAGAGCTACCGGGAATGGTCGAACCGCGGCACGATGGCGATGACCGTCTGCGTCTTGCTCGTCGCCGCCGCGGGATTCGTGCTGGCCTATCTCAGGACGGATCGCAATTTGCGGGCGCGCAATATCGTGGAGCGGGGCATCCTCGTTCTCCTCGTGGCCGCGGCGAGCATCGCGATCCTCACGACGCTCGGCATCGTGCTGTCGATGCTCTTCGAATCGATCAACTTCTTCCGCCAATACCCCGCCGTGCAGTTCTTCTTCGGGACCAACTGGTCGCCGAACTTCCGCGGCAATTCCGATCTCGGGATCCTGCCGCTCCTTTGGGGCACGCTCTACATCTCGTTCATCGCACTTCTCGTCGCGGTGCCGATCGGGCTCATGTCCGCGATCTATCTCTCCGAATATGCCGGGCGCCGGATGCGGGCGGTGGCCAAGCCGATGATCGAGGTGCTCGCCGGCATTCCCACGATCGTCTACGGCCTCTTCGCCCTTTTGACAGTGGGGCCGCTCCTGCGCGACTACTTCGCCCAGCCGCTGGGGCTCGGCAATTCGAGCTCTTCGGTTATGACCGCGGGCCTCGTCATGGGGGTGATGCTGATCCCCTTCGTCAGTTCGCTGTCCGACGACATCATCAACGCGGTGCCGCAAAGCATGCGCGACGGCTCCCTCGGGCTCGGCGCCACGAAATCTGAGACGATCCGCCAGGTCATCGTGCCCGCGGCGCTTCCGGGCATCGTCGGCGCCGTGCTGCTCGCGGCCTCGCGCGCGATCGGGGAGACGATGATCGTGGTCCTCGGCGCAGGCGCCGCCGCCCGGCTCGACCTCAATCCGTTCGAGGCGATGACGACCGTGACCGTGAAGATCGTGAGCCAGCTCACCGGCGACACGAACTTCGCCAGCCCGGAGACGCTGGTGGCCTTCGCGCTCGGCCTGACCCTCTTCGTCATCACCCTCGCGCTCAATGTCCTCGCGCTCTACATCGTGCGCCGCTACCGGGAACAATACGAATGACCGATGCAGCCCATTCCGGATCGCCGCCGCGCAGCTCGATCCTGACGCCCGACGCCCGGACGCGGAAGCGCAACGCGGCGGAGGCACGGTTCAAGTATTACGGCCTCACGGCCGTCTGCCTGGGCCTCCTCGCGCTGGTCGTCCTCCTCGTCTCCATCGCCATCAACGGCGCGGGCGCGTTCCGGCAGACCTACATCACGCTCGACGTTCCTCTGAGCGCCGAAGTGCTCGACCCGGAAGGCAATCGCAATCCGGCCGACATCGCCCGTGTCATCAGCTTCGGATACGACGCGCTGATCGAGGACGCGATGGAGGCGAAGATGGCCGAGGCGGGTATCTCGATCGACGGGCTCGACGCGGGCGACGCCGCCGACATCGTCTCCTCCGAGGCCTCCGCGCAGGTTCGCTACTTCGTCCTCGCCAATCCCGAGGAGGTCGGCACGGTCAGGGAGTTCGACCTCCTGGCCAACGGGCGGATCGACGCGTTCTTCAAGGGCCGCGTTACGATGGCGAGCGCGGAGCGCGACAGCAACGTCTCGCCCGAGCAACTTCGCCTCGCGGAGGCGCTCAAGGAGGACGGCGCGCTCGTTCAGCGCTTCAACTGGAACTTCATCACCAATCCCGACGCGTCGGATCAACGCCCTGAGGCCGCCGGGCTCGGCGTGGCCATCCTCGGCTCGGCCTACATGATGCTGATCGTGCTCGTCCTCGCGCTGCCGATCGGGGTCGCGGCCAGCATCTATCTCGAGGAATTTGCGCCGAAGAACCGCTTCACCGACATCATCGAGGTGAACATCTCGAACCTCGCGGCCGTGCCGTCGATCGTGTTCGGCATCCTCGGCCTCGCGATCTTCATCAACTGGGCGGGGCTGCCGCAATCCGCACCGATCGTCGGCGGGCTCGTTCTGACGCTGATGACGCTGCCCACGATCATCATCTCCACGCGGGCCTCGCTCAAGTCGGTGCCCCCCTCGATCCGTGCGGCGGCACTGGGCGTAGGGGCCTCGAAGATGCAATCGGTGTTCCACCACGTCCTGCCCCTCGCGGCGCCGGGCATCCTAACCGGCACGATCATCGGCCTCGCGCAGGCCCTGGGCGAGACCGCGCCGCTCCTCCTGATCGGCATGGTGGCCTTCGTGCGGGAATTCCCCGATGCGCCGCCCGACGGGTTCTTCGATCCCGCCTCCGCCCTGCCGGTGCAGATCTACAACTGGACGCAACGTGCCGACCCGGCCTTCGTGGAGCGCGCGAGCGGCGCGATCATCGTGCTGCTCGTCTTCCTGGCCATCATGAACACGCTGGCGATCGTCCTGCGCCGCCGGTTCGAACGCCGCTGGTAGGAGTGATACCATGAACGACATGCGATTGATCGAGAGAGACAGCACGATGAAAGACACCAAGATCTCGGCCCGGGGGGTGCAGGTCTGGTACGGCGACACGCATGCCATCAAGGATGTCAGCGTGGAGATCGCCGACAAGACGGTGACGGCCTTCATCGGTCCGTCGGGATGCGGCAAGTCCACCTTCCTGCGCTGCCTCAACCGCATGAACGACACGATCGACGTGGCCCGCGTGGAAGGCGATATCCGCATCGACGGGGAGGACATCTACGACCGCAAGGTCGATCCGGTGCAGCTTCGCGCCAAGGTCGGCATGGTGTTCCAGAAGCCGAACCCGTTTCCGAAGTCTATCTACGACAACGTGGCCTACGGGCCGAAGATCCACGGTCTCGCAAAGGACCGGGCCGATCTCGACGGGATCGTCGAGCGTGCGCTGCGCCGCGCCGCGCTCTGGGAGGAGGTGAAGGACCGCCTCTCCGCTGCGGGGACGGGGCTTTCGGGCGGCCAGCAGCAGCGCCTCTGCATCGCGCGTGCCGTCGCGACCGAGCCCGAGGTTCTCCTGATGGACGAGCCCTGCTCGGCTCTCGACCCGATCGCCACGGGACAGGTCGAGGAGTTGATCGACGAGCTGAAGGAGAACTACTCCGTCGTGATCGTCACCCATTCGATGCAGCAGGCCGCCCGCGTCAGCCAGAAGACCGCCTTCTTCCATCTCGGCGATCTGGTCGAATACGGAGAGACGGGACAGATCTTCACCAATCCCCAGGACCGCCGGACCGAGAGCTACATCACCGGCCGGATCGGCTAGGAACGGAACCCATGAACCAGACACACATCTCCTCCGCCTTCGACCGCGATCTCGAGGCGATCCAGGCGCTCGTGATGAAGATGGGCGGGCAGGTCGAGGCCGCGATCCTCGACGCCGCGACGTCGCTCGCCACGCGCGACGAGGAACTTGCACTGCGCGTCCGCGAGGCGGACAAGCAGATCGACATGCTCGAGGACAGGGTAAACGAGGAAGCCGCCCGTCTCGTCGCGCTCCGCGCGCCCATCGCATCGGACATGCGGACCGTGCTCAGCGTCATCAAGATCAGCGCGAACCTCGAGCGGATCGGCGATTACGCCAAGAACCTCGCCAAGCGCACGGGCGTTCTGCTCGATCTTCCGCCCGTGGAGGGGGCGCCGCAATCGATCAAGCGGATGGCGCGCGAGGTGGAACGGATGCTGCACGACGCGCTCGACGCCTATATCCAGCGCGATGCGGCGGCCGCTCTCGACGTGCGCAACCGCGACGCCGATATCGATCAGATGTACAATGCCCTCTTCCGCGAGTTCCTGACCTTCATGATGGAGGATCCGCGCAACATCACGGCGTGCATGCATCTCCATTTCATCGCCAAGAACATCGAGCGGATGGGCGATCACGTCACCTCGATCGCTGACCAGGTGATCTATTCGGTGACGGGTGAACTGCCCGAACAGGCGCGCCCGAAGAGCGACATCACATCCGTCGCGCGGGTGGATACCTGATCCCATGTCGCATCAACCGACCGTCCTCATCGTCGAGGATGAGGCCTCGCAGCGCGAGATCCTCGCCTACAACCTCGAAGCGGGCGGCTTCACCGTCGCTCAGGCCGCGAGCGGCGACGAGGCGATGACCGTGTTCGACGAGGCGCAGCCCGATCTCGTCGTGCTCGACTGGATGCTGCCCGGCATTTCCGGGATCGAGATCTGTCGCCAGCTCAAGCGTCGCGGGGACACGCGGTCCGTTCCGGTGATCATGCTTTCTGCCCGTAGCGAGGAAACGGATCGCGTCCGCGGCCTCGAGACCGGCGCGGACGATTACGTCTCGAAGCCCTATTCGGTGGCGGAACTCGTCGCGCGTGTCCGGGCGATGCTGCGCCGGACCCGTCCCGCGGCCGTGGGACAGGCCTTGAGCTTCGAGGACATCACCCTCGATCCCGAGACCTACCGCGTCACGCGCGGCGGCAAGCCCGTGAAGCTCGGACCCACGGAGTTCCGCCTCCTGTCGACCCTCATCGAGAAACCCGGACGGGTCTGGAGCCGCGAGCATCTTCTCGACAGGGTCTGGGGCCGCGAGATCTATGTCGACAGCCGCACCGTCGACGTTCATGTCGGACGGCTCAGAAAATCTCTCGGGATCCACGGGGACGCCGACCTCATCCGCACGGTGCGCGGAACCGGCTACGCGCTCGGCTAGAAGACCCCTTAAGTAGAGGTGACGTCAGGCCGTATGCCGACTGCGATCGGGCGGATGCCGTCGGTCAAACAGCGACTTTTTTCGCGGCTCTGGGGTCCGTGAGGTGCGATCAGCGCCATTCCGCACCCGCCCTGGGTCACGGGGATCTCCGACGAGATTTCGGAATCATGCCAATGCTAAGTCGAGATCGAGGTGGAGACCGGCTGAGCCGTCAGTTTCCGCGCTTCAGGGCGTCTTTCAGGCCCGCGAAGGGCTTCAATTCCTCGTCGCGGATCGGCTCCGCCCCTGGGGGGGCCGTATCGAGATCGGCGGGCGGTGCGCCGTCCGCGCGGGGAAAAGGGGGAACGGCGAGCGCGAGCGCCTCGGTCGCGAGCGCCGCGAGATCGAGGCTCGCGGGCAGGGGCTCCTCATCGACATCCTCCGGGATTTCCTGTTCCAGCGGCAGATCGTGCGGCACGCTGCCCGCGACGTAACGGCGACGGACAGTCTCGTCGATCCGCGTGGTGACCGGCTCAAGCGTGGCGACACAGGATTGCACGATCGTCGCACCGAGTTCGGCGTCGAGTTCCCAGCCCGACTGGCCCTGGGGCCGCAGGAGTCCCGTGAAGCGCAGCTTGCGGATCGAGATGACATCGAGAAGCTCCGCGAGGGCGGCGAGGTCGATCTCCGCCGGACCGAGCGCGAACTCGATCGCGTCCCGTCGGGGGCCGGACCCAAGGCGGAGCCGCGTCCGGTGCTGTGCGTCGGTCATGGCGGTTCCATTCTTGTGTCGTGGCCGCGGTTTGCGTAAGTCCCGGATACGAGTGCGAGCAGCATGAGACAAGGGGCGCGAAGGTCATGGCAGCAGCGATGCGCGGCGTGGGCGCGATCCTCCTCGTCCTTACACTCACTGCCTGTGCGGCAGTCTACCGAAATCACGGGTACGTGCCGTCCGACCAGTCGATGGCGACGCTGCAGGTCGGCCGCGATACGCGCGAAGAGGTCGCCCAGGCGGTGGGGCGTCCCACCTCGACGGGCATTCTCGACACCGGCGGCTGGTACTACGTAGAGAGCCGCTTCCGGCACAGAGGCTATGCTGCGCCGGAAGAGATCGACCGGGAGGTCGTGGCCATTTCCTTCACCGACGGGGGGGTGCTGCGCAACATCGAGCGATTCGGTCTCGAGGACGGACGCGTCGTCCGCCTGTCGCGGCGTACGACCGATGGCGGGACGCAGGAAATCGGGTTCCTGCGTCAGCTCTTCGGCAATGTCGGCAATCTCAACGCTGCCGATTTCGTCGATTGACGCCTGCCCGTCACTCCGCCTTCGGCGCGAAGTCGAGCGCCACGCCATTGATGCAGTACCGCAGGCCGGTGGGCTCCGGACCGTCGGGGAAAACGTGACCGAGATGCGCCTCGCAGCGCGCGCAATGCACCTCCGTGCGCTTCATGAAGAACTTGCGGTCCTCGGAGATACCGACGTTCTCGTCCTCGGCAGGTTGCCAGAACGACGGCCAGCCGGTGCCGCTGTCGAACTTGTGCTCCTGGTCGAAGACCGGCAATCCGCAGCAGACGCAGTTGTAGGTACCCGGATCCTTCGGGAAATCCTCGTGCGTGCCCGCACGCTCGGTGCCGTGCTTGCGCGTTACCTTGTAGGCCAGGTCGTCCAGTTCGGCGCGCCATTCCGCGTCGGTCTTGGTGATCTTTTCCATCTCGTTTCTTCCCTTTTGATGCGGAGCCCCTCGAGGCGGCCCCGCGCTGTCTTCCGTGCAGAGACGTAGGACAGGAATGGCGATCCTCCAAGGGCATGGGGATGCGCGGGAACTTCTGTTCCATGCACCGTTCCGGGCATCTCTCCTCCGTGGAGATGCGGATCTCGCGCAGGCTTTCGCCCTGCGCCGGGCAGCGTTTCGCGCCGATCGCGGTGGTCCGGACCGGTTCGACGCGGTCTCCCGGCACCTCATCATCGAAGACCCGGCGAGCGGCGTTCCGCTGGGAACCTGCAGGCTGCGTCCGATCGCGGATGGCAGCACCCTGCAGGAGACGTATTGCGCCGAATATTACGATCTCGATCCGCTCCTCGGCAGGCGGGGCGCCGTGATCGAGGTCGGGCGCCTCTGCGTCGCGCCGTCGGGCGCGGCGGCCGACATCCTGCGCGTGGTCTGGGCCGCGCTCGCGCGGATCGTGGAACGCGAACGGGCGGGGCTTCTCATTGGCTGCGCCTCCTTTGCTGGAACCGATCCGGACCGTCATCGTGCGGCCTTCGACCTGCTGGGACGGCACCACCTCGGACCGGACGAAATCCGTCCGCAAGGCTCTGCCCGGTCGATCCGGTTCGCGACCGATGCGCCCGTCGCGGCACGGCAAGGTCTCGCCGCGCTGCCGCCGCTTCTACGCAGTTACCTTGCGATGGGCGGTTGGGTCGGTGGCCACGCGGTGATCGACGACGCGATGGACACGATCCATGTCTTCACGGCGCTCGACGTCGCCGCGATCCCGAAGACCCGACGTCGCGCCTTGCTGAGCCTTGCCGACATGATGGCACGCGTTGACGCGGCGGCCCCGCACGCCTAGGTCGGCGGCATGGCGCGCGCACCCCTCCTTCAGCTTTCGGGCATCTCCCTCACCTTCGGCGGCGATCCGGTCTTCGACGGGCTCGACCTCGTGGTGCAGCAGGGCGACCGCGTGGCGCTCGTCGGCCGCAACGGTTCGGGCAAGTCGACGCTGATGAAGGTGATGGCGGGGCTCGTCGAGCCCGATCACGGGGCGCGCTCGCTCGCGCCCGGCGTCACCGTCGGCTACATGGAGCAGGACCCTGTGATGGAAGGGTACGCGACGCTCGGTGATTTCGCCGCGTCCGGCCTCGATCCGGCGGAGAGCTACAAGGTCGAGATGGTGGCCGAGGGTCTGAAGTTCGACCCGGCCGGCGATCCCGCCACGGCCTCGGGAGGGGAGCGACGGCGCGCGGCGCTCGCGAAGCTCCTCGCCGAGGGGCCGGAACTCATGCTTCTCGACGAGCCCACCAACCATCTCGACATCGAGGCCATCGCCTGGCTCGAGGAGGAGTTGCGCACGACACGGGCGGGCTACGTCCTCATCAGCCACGACCGCGCCTTCCTGCGGGCCCTCACGCGCGCGACGCTCTGGATCGACCGCGGCGCCGTGCGCCGTCAGGAGAAGGGATTCGAGGCTTTCGAGGATTGGCGCGACGCCGTCTGGGACGCGGAAGACGTCGAACGTCACAAGCTCGACCGCAAGATCAAGGCGGAGGCCCGTTGGGCCGTCGAGGGCATCAGCGCGCGTCGCAAGCGCAACCAGGGCCGGGTCCGCGCGCTGCACGCCTTGCGCGACGAGCGTTCGGCGATGGTCCGGCGCGAGGGCGTGGCCGCCATGGCGCTCGACGGGGGCCAGAAGAGCGGGAAGCGGGTGATCGAGGCCAAGGGGATCTCCAAGGCGTATGACGGACGGACGCTGGTCGCACCGTTCTCGATCCGGATTGAGCGTGGCGACCGGATCGCCTTCGTGGGTCCCAACGGGATCGGCAAGACGACCCTCCTAAAGCTTCTGACCGGGGAGATCGAGAGCGATACCGGGGAGATCGTCCACGGCACCAATCTCGAGGTCGCCGTCTTCGATCAGGCGCGCGCCCAGCTCGACCCCGAGATGAGCCTCTGGGACAGTCTGACGGGATCGCCGGAGATGCGCGTTTCGGGCGCGGCCGATCAGGTGATGGTGCGGGGACAACCGCGTCACGTCATGGGCTATCTTAAGGATTTCCTCTTCGCCGAAGCGCAGGCCCGTGCGCCCGTCCGTTCGCTCTCGGGGGGCGAGAAGGCCCGGCTGCTCCTGGCCAGGATCATGGCGCGGCAATCGAACCTCCTCGTGCTCGACGAACCGACCAACGATCTCGATATAGAGACGCTCGATCTGCTGCAGGATCTGATCGGCGATTACGACGGCACGGTCCTTCTCGTCAGTCATGATCGCGACTTTCTCGACCGCGTGGCGACGCGGACGCTCGCCTTCGAAGGGCAGGGGCGAATCGATGCGTATCCGGGCGGGTGGTCGGATTACCGCCGCCAGCGGCCCGAGATGGAGCGTCAGGCGCGTGATCCGGCGCCACAGGCCGCCCAATCCGAGCCCGCGCACGCCCGCGGCGCTGGGCAAGCCCCGGCTGGGCTCAGTTTCACCGAAAGCCACCGCCTTGCGGCCCTCCCGGACGAGATCGCGCGACTCGAGTCGGAGATCGGCAAGCTCGAGCAGCTTATGTCTGACCCGCAACTCTACACGCGGGAGCCCGAGAAGTTCACCAAGGCGACGGACGCCCTGACGACGCGGCAGACGCGGCTCGCGGAGGCGGAAGCGGAATGGCTGGCGCTTGAGGAGAAGTCGGAGAACGCCTCGCGTCAGACCGGGTAGATCCCCGCGATCCGAAACACGTTTGTACTTTTTTAACCAACTTGCCCCAGCGTGAACCATGTCCGTCAAGAGTGATGAGGGCGCTTCGGGATCGTTGTTCCATCGCGTGCCGGAGCGGGGGCAGGCGCAGTGCGCCTGCCTTTTCGCCTGCGGGCTTCCCCCGCGACATTTTCACGGCAGGGCTTGATCCGCCGATCCGATCTTGCCACATCGCAGGCCGGATGCCCGATCAATCGAATGTACAGCCGGATCGTGTTTTGCGCGGTTCACCTTGGCTCGGAACGGCCGCATGCTCTGTGGCCGGTCGCACGCCGCAAGAGCCGGGTTCATGAACGCCTTCCTCGAGCTTTATTCCACCCTCGACCGGCAGGGGCCGGGCCTTCCTGAGGACGTGGCCTGGGCACTGGACGAAGTCGATCTCTCGGCGGATGCGCGGATTTGCGATGCCGGATGCGGGACGGGGGCGGATACGGTCACGCTCGCGCGGCTGCGCCCGCAGGCGCGGATCGTCGGGATCGAGCAGGCCCCCGCTTTCGTCCGGGCCGCGAAGGACAGGACGCGCGACATGCCGAAGGTCGAGATCCGGGAGGGCGACATGGCGACGCCGAACGGTCCCTACGACTTTATCTGGTGTGCCGGCGCGCTCTATTTCCTGGGCGTGACGGAGGGGCTTCGCGGCTGGCGAAGCGCGCTCTCGGAAGGCGGCACGATCGCGTTCTCGGAGCCATGCTACCTCACCGATCCACCTTCTGATGCCGCACGGGCCTTCTGGTCGGAGGAATACCCCTCCATCACCGGGATTGACGGGCTGAAGGCCAGGGTCGCGGCGGCCGGCTACGAAACCCGGGCCGTGCGCTTCGTGCGAGGCGAAGCGTGGGAGGCCTATTTCCGGCCCCTCGAAGCACGTATCGCGGCGGATCGCCCGGAGGCGACGGGCGAGATGGCGGAGGTGCTCGATGCCGCGGAGCGCGAGATCGCGGCGTGGCGCGCCGGTCGTGACGACATCGCCTACGCCCTTCTTCTGGTGCAGCCCTCATGAGTGTCAACGAATGCGCCGAACTCGTCCGCCGCGGCGATCCAGATCGCTTCCGTTCCGCGATGGCGGCTCCGCCCGCGGCGCGCGGGGTGCTCTTTCCGCTTTATGCGTTCAACCTCGAGATCGCCCGTGCTCCGTGGATGACGCAGGAGCCGATGATCGCCGAGATGCGCCTGCAATGGTGGCGCGACGCGCTCGACGAGATCGCGGCGGGCAAGACCCCGCGTCGCCATGAGGTCGTGACGCCCCTGGCTCAGGTCCTCGATGCCGAAGGCGCCGGCATCCTCGATTGCGCGGTGGCCGCGCGGCGCTGGGACATCGCACGTGAACCCTTTGCGAGCGACGCGCAGATGCGCGCCTATCTCGAGGACAGCGCGGGCGGGCTGATGTGGGCTGCTGCCCGTGCGCTCGGGGCGCGGGACGAGGCCGCCGTGCGCGCGCTTGGCTATGCGGGCGGGCTCGCGGCCTGGCTCGTCGCCGTTCCGGCGCTGCAGGCAAGAGGGGTGAGGCCTCTCGTCGATCCCTCGGAAGAGGCGATCCGGACGCTCGCTGCCGACGCGCTCGACGGCATCGAACGGGTAAGCCGCCCGGCGCGGCCAGCGGCCCTCGCCGCCTCGGAAGCCGCCCCGATCCTCGCGCGCGCCGTCGCGGAGCCGGCCCGAGTCGAGACGGGAACGCTCGCGCGGAGCGAGACGCGACGGCGGCTGCGCCTCATACGGCTCGCGATCTCCGGCTGACGTTCGAATATCGGGATTTACCCAAGCCGCGGGCGAACCTATGTGCAGACCGGCTCCAATCGAGTGAGGTTGCTCATGAACGATATCGAGACCGCGTCGGGGGCCGTATCGCGGCTTCAGGACCATCCCGACTGGCTCTACCTCCTGCGCGAGTTCGAGGCGCTTTACCGGTATGGCTCGACCGGCGGCAGTGCCTCCATCCGTTCGCACAACAAGCAGGTCCGAGACCGCCTCTCCGCCGTGCTGTCCTCCAATCCGGAGATCGTCGAGCGCACGCCGGAGACGAAGCCCGTCACCGCGCATCTCGCCCGCGCGCTGGACCTTGGAGAGCGGGCCGCGATGCAGGGAATGGCGCGCGCGATGCGGGAGGTCCGTGGTCAGCTTTGCTGGGAATACGGTTATGCCAAGGTGCCGAAGGCGCTGGCGCGGAAATACGCCTTCTGCGACGTCGTGGGGCCGCGCGGGCCGGTCCTGTCCACGAAACTCGTCCTCGGCTTCGTGCTGTTCGCACCGGCCACGACCTATCCCCAGCACAGCCACAAGGAGATCGAGGAGAGCTATATCTCGATCTCGGGCGCGTGGTCGGAGAACGACGCGGCCGTCTATGCGCCCGGGTCGCTGATCCTCAATCGTGCGGGCGTGGAACACCGGATCACGACCGGTATACGCGACCCCTGTCTCCTCGCCTATGCCTGGGTCGGACCGGAGGAACGCCTGTCCGCTCCGGGGATGGTGCTGAGCCCGTCGCGGCCCCCGCGTCCGCGCTGAGGTGTTAGGCCCGCGCGGGCCGCAGGCGAAGCCACAGGAGCGCGGCGCCCGCGAGGGTCAGGAACGGGATCATGGCGACGTTCACGGCCGTCCATCCCTGCACTGCGCTACCGCCGGCGCAGTTCATCAGACCGCCCGAAGAGAGCGACGCCAGCGTCACGCAACCGAAGACGATGGCGTCGTTCATGCCCTGAACCTGACCTCGCTCTTCGGGGCGGTGCGCGCCCGCGAGCATCGTCGTCGCGCCGATGAAGCCGAAGTTCCAGCCGAGGCCGAGGAGTATGAGCGCGACAAAGAAGTTGCCAAGCGCGACGCCCGAAAGCGCGACGACGCCCGCAGCGGCGAGGATCACGAGGCCCGTGGCCAGGATCCGCTCCACGCCGAACCGGGCGATGAGATGGCCGGTGAAGAAGCTCGGCGCGTACATGGCGAGCACATGGGCGGAGACGACATCGGCCGCGGCGGCGTTCTCGAAGCCGCAACCGACGACCGCGAGCGGGGTGGAGGTCATGACGAGGTTCATCAGCGCGTAGCTCACCATCGCGCAGATGATCGCGACGGCGATCCGCGGTGTGCGCAGAAGCTCCGCGCGGGAGCGACCCTTCGGCGCGTCGGGTTCCGGCGGGGGCGGTACGGGGATGCGCAATCCGAGGAAAAGAAAGGCACCGAGCGCGTTGATCGCGATCACCGCGAGATAAGTGCCGAGGAAGGGAACGATCATCGCTTCGGCCGTCAGCTTGACGAGTTGCGGCCCGATGATCGCGGAGCCGAGCCCGCCCGCCATCACGTAGGAGATCGCCTTGGGGCGGAACGCATCCGACGCGGTATCGGAGGCGGCGAAGCGGTAGAACCCGTGCGCGCTCATGTAGAGGCCGGTGAGTAGCGATCCGGCGAGAAAGACCGGAAAGCTCTGCAGAACCAGGCCCCACGCGCCCACCGCCGCCCCGAGCGCGCCCCCCGCGGCACCGAGAAAGAAGCCCGTGCGGCGCCCGAAACGCTGCATGATCGCGGCGAGCGGCTGCGCGGAAAGCATGGAGCCCAGAACGATGAGCGAGATGGGCAGCGTCGCGAAGCAGGGATTGGCGGCCAGAGACTGCCCGGCGAGCCCGCCCACGACGAAGATCATCGGCATCTGTGCGCCGAGGAAGGCCTGCGCAGCCACGAGGATCGCGACGTTGCGGCGGGCGGTGGCGGGCGCTTGGGTCATGGCCTTGCCCTACGCCGCGTCCGGGCCGAAGGAAAGAGGCTCCGCGCGGTCGATGAGATGCGCAAAGGATCCGAAGACGCTTCCAGCGACGAGCCCCATCGACCTCTCTTCGCCGAGGGCGTCCCGGGCCGCAAAAAGAGGCGTTCCGACCTCGCGGAGTACCGTCGCGTAGTGGAACTCGTGGCCTCTCCAGCACCCCGTGAGCGGTCCCTCCCGCGCCTCGAGCGTTCGGTATCCGAGATGCAGGCGACGTTCGGCGAAGCTCGTCTCGAGCGGAAGGAGACCGGCCATGGCGTGCCGCGCGCCGTCCGCATCGACGAGCCCCGCACCGAGGACCATGTAGCCGCCGCATTCGCCGTAGACCGGAACGCTCTCTGCGGAAGTGGCGAGGCTGCGGAGAAAGACGTCGTTCCCGGCGATGCGACCGGCATGGAGTTCGGGATAGCCGCCGGGCAGATAAACGAAATCGGCCTCCGGCACCCTCTCGTCGGCGAGCGGCGAGAAGAAGTGCAGTTCCGCGCCGGCCACACGCCAATCGTCCACGATGTGGGGATAGGCAAAGGCGAATGCCTGATCGCGTGCCACCGCGATCCGCTGGCCGGGCGGCGGGGCCGCCGGTACGCGTTCTGCCGGTGCGAGCGGCGCGGCGAGACCGGAGAGTGCCGGAAGATCGATGCCCGCTTCCATGATCTCCGCGGCACCGTCGAGGAAGGATTCGAGATCGCCGCGTTCCTCGGCCTGGACGAGCCCAAGATGCCGCGACGGATGCCGAAGGCCCGCATGGCGCGCGACGCTGCCCAAGACGGGAACGGGCCCACACGCGAGTGCTGCGCGCAACATCGCGTCGTGCCGGGGCGATCCCACGTTGTTGAGGATGACCCCGGCAAGCCGCACGTCGGGGTCGTGCGCGGCGAACCCCGCGACGAGCGGCGCCACGGATTGCGCCATGCGCCCGGCATCGACTACGAGGATCACGGGCAGGTCCAGGATGCGCGCCAGATCCGCGACGGCGCCGCGCCCGTCCGGCGGCGCGCCGTCGAAAAGGCCCATCGCGCCCTCCACGAGAAGCAGCCCGTCACCCGCCGCGAGCGCGCGAATCCGGTCGGGCGACATCGCCCAGGCGTCGAGATTGGGGCAGGGGCGGCCGCAGGCGGCCTCGTGGAAGCGCGGATCGATATAGTCGGGGCCAGACTTCGCGCCCCGGACCGAAACGCCCGAGCGGCGGAAGGCCCGAAGAAGGCCGAGTGTCACCGTTGTCTTGCCGCTGCCGGAGGCGGGCGCGGCGAGGATCAGGCCGGGCATTGTTTGCTCACGCGCTTTCGGCCGGGCGTCCGCGATCCAGGGGGTCGAGATTGCGCGGCGCCTGGCCTTCCAGCATCGCCTGCCAGTCGAGCGCCTGCCGCATGAGGACCGCGCGGCCGACGCAGATGATGGAAGGCGGCTCGATCCCGGCCTCCGCGACGTCCCGCGCGGCGCGATGGAGCGTCGTCTCGAGCACGGCCTGCTGCGCGGTGGTCGCGGAGCATACGATCGCCACGGGCTCGTCTTCGGGACGGCCGGCCGCGATCAGGGCGTCGGCGATCTGGCCCAGGTGTTTCATGCCCATGTAGATGACGATCACCTGGCTGCCGCGCGCGATCGCCGACCAGTCGAGTGCAGCGGGTGCGGTGCCGGTCTGGTCGTGGCCCGTCACGAAGGTCACGGATTGGTTCACGTCGCGATGGGTCACCGGGATGCCGGCATAGGCCAGCCCGCCGATCCCGGCGCTGATGCCGGGAACGATGCGGATCGGCACGCCGAACTGCACCAGCGTCTGCGCCTCTTCCCCGCCGCGACCGAACACGAACGGATCCCCGCCTTTCAGGCGCAGAACCCGGCGGCCGGCGCGCGCAAGGTCGACCAGCATCAGGGAAATGTCGCGTTGCTGCGCGGAGGGCTTGCCGCCGCGTTTGCCGGCGTAGACGTGGCGGGCCTGCGGCGCCCAGTCGAGGATCGCCTCTCCCACGAGCGCGTCGTAGACGACCACATCAGCCTGGCGAAGCGCATTGAGCGCGTGGAGGGTCAGGAGTCCCGGATCGCCCGGCCCCGCGCCGCAGAGCCAGACCCAGCCGGGCTCGAATGAGGGCCAGTCATGCGGCGGCAAGGGCGGGATCGGTGACATCGCGGCATTATCGCGCACGAGCGTGGGGGGCGAAAGCCGAAACATCCGCGCCCCGTCCCTTCCGTCCCGCCCGGCGCGGCGCCATAGTCGCGGCGATGGAGCGCCAACCGCAAACACCACTTCGCCGGGGATGGACGACGGGCGCCTGCGCCACCGCCGCGGTGCGGGCGGCGCTCCTGCGCTTCTGGACCGGACGCTTTCCCGACGAGGTCTCGATCCGCCTGCCGCGCGGTGAAATTCCGGTCTGGACGCTTGCGCATTGCGAGGCGGGTCCGGACTGGGCAGAGGCGGGCATCGTGAAGGATGCCGGCGACGATCCGGACGTGACGCATGGCGCGCTGATCGTGGCACGCGTCGGCGCCTCGCCCGGCGGCGGCATCGTGTTCCGCGCGGGGCCCGGCGTCGGACGGGTGACGAAGCCGGGCCTGCCGATCCCTCCGGGCGAGGCCGCAATCAACCCCGTGCCGCGCTCCATGATGATCGCTGAGGTCGAGGCTCTCGCCGCGGAGCACGGATACGAGCCCGATATCGAGATCACCATTTCGGTTCCCGGCGGCGAGGCGCTGGCCGAGAAAACCTGGAACCCGCGGCTGGGCATCGTGGGGGGGATCTCGATTCTCGGGACGACCGGGATCGTCCGTCCGTTCAGCTGCGCCGCCTGGATCGCGTCCATCCACCGCGGCATCGACGTCGCGCGCGCCGCGGGTCTCGGCCATGTCGCGGGCAGCACCGGCGCGCAGAGCGAGAAGGCGGTCCAGTCGGAATTCGACCTGCCCGACCATGCGATGCTCGACATGGGCGATTTCGTCGGTGGCCTCGTCAAGTATCTCGTGCGCCATCCGGTGGATCGCTTGACCATCGGAGGCGGCATCGCCAAGCTCGCCAAGCTCGGGCAGGGCGCGCGGGATCTGCATTCCTCGCGCTCGACCGTGGACTTTCACGTCCTGGCCGGTTGGGCCGGCAATCCGGAGGTGGCGCATGCGGGGACCGTCCTGCAGGCACTGGAGATCGCGGGCCCGCCGCTCGCCCACGCCGTGGCGGACCATGCCCTGGAGGAGCTGCGCGTCATGATCGGCGCGGCACCCATCGCGGTAGACGTGATCGTCTGCGACCGCCGGGGTACGATCCTGGCGCGGGCCTGATCTCCGTGCGACTTCTCCTCCTTGCGGGAACGACCGAGGCGCGGCAACTCGCGGCCGCCGTCTCGGGTCAGGGCGGGATGCAGGTCGTGGCCTCGCTCGCGGGCGCGACGCGGACGCCCGTCTCTCTGGGCGTACCGACTCGAATCGGCGGCTTCGGCGGCCGCGAGGGCTTCACGGCCTATCTCAAGCGCGAGCGGATCGGTGCCGTGCTCGACGCGACCCATCCCTTCGCCGCGGCGATGAGCCACCGCACCCTGGACGTCTGCACCGAAGAAGGCATTCCGTACGCCCAGGTCCTGCGGCCCGCCTGGCGCCCCGCCGAAGGCGATACCTGGACGTTTCTCAATAACGAGGCGGACGCGGCACGCCACGTTCCGCCGCATGCGACCGTGTTCCTCGCCACCGGCCGTCAGAGCCTGCCGCTCTTCGCCCCGATCTCCGACCGGACGCTTTTCGCCCGGCGGATCGATCCGCCGGGTGAGCCGTTTCCGTTTCCCCACGGAGGATGGGTGCTTGGCCGACCGCCCTTCTCCGTCGGCGCGGAGGAGGCGCTCTTCCACAGGCTCGGGATCGACTGGCTGGTGGTCAAGAACGCGGGCGGCTCGTCGAGCCGTGCGAAACTCGATGCGGCACGAAATCTCGGCATTCCCGTCGCGATGATTCGCCGGCCACTGCAGCCGCAGGGCATCCGGCTCGAGACGGTCGCGGCCGCGCTGACCTGGGTGCGCCGGCTTGGATGAGCGCGTGATCGTCGGCCTTCCTTGTGTGGCCAAAGGGGAACAATGGCTGTCGCGGCTGGACCCACGCTTCGCCCGGGCGCGCGCCGTCACGGGGCCCTGGCCCACGCGGCTCCGTCCGGCGGGCTTTGCCGCCCTCGTCGACGCCATCGTGAGCCAGCAGGTAAGCGTCGCCTCGGCCGCCGCGATCGGAGGACGGGTCGAGGCGGCGGGGTTCCACGATCCCGCGCGCATCCTCGAGGCCGATGATGACGCGCTGCGGGCCTGCGGGCTCAGCCGACCCAAGGCGCGCTATCTTCGAGCGCTGGCGGAAGCTGGGATCGATTTCGACGCGCTCGCGTCCGCGCCCACGGACGAGATCGTCGCGACGCTCGTGACGGTGCCGGGAATCGGGCGCTGGACTGCGGAGATCTATGCCCTCTTCGCGCTCGGCCGGGCCGATGCGTTTCCCGCCGGAGATCTCGCCCTGCAGGAAGGCGCGCGGCTCCTCTTCGATCTGCCCGCGCGACCGGGAGAGGGGGCGCTGCGGAAGATGGCGGAGCCCTGGCGGCCCTGGCGGGGCGTTGCGGCGCGGGGTCTATGGGCCTACTACGCGCAGGCCAAGAACCGTGAGGGGGTCAGATGACGCGTATCCTGGACAGCAAGCGACGAGGCCCCGCATCGGGCCGGACCGGATCGGTGCTCGTCTTCCTCCACGGGTACGGGGCGGATGGCGCCGACCTTCTCGGGCTTGCGGAACCGCTTGCGCCGCATCTGCCGGACACCGTGTTCCTCGCGCCGGACGCGCCGGAGCGCTCGGCGATGAACCCGATGGGTTTTCAATGGTTTCCCATTCCCTGGCTCGACGGATCGGATCCGGCCGCGGCGGACCTCGCGATGGATGCGGCGGCGGCCGATCTCGACGCCTATCTCGACGCGGTCCTGGAGGAGGAGGGGATCGCCGCCGACCGGCTCGTTCTCGTCGGGTTCTCGCAAGGCACGATGATCGCGCTGCACGTGGCGCTTCGCCGCAGCCGGCCCGTGGGTGCGCTCGTCGGGTTCTCCGGCCGGCTCCTGCGGCCAGAGGCGCTCGCATCGGAGGTCGTGTCGCGGCCGCCCGTTCTCCTCATTCACGGCGATCAGGACGAGGTCGTGCCGCCAGCCTCGCTCCCGGAGGCTGCACAGGCGTTGCAGGATGCGGGACTGGATGTCTTCGCGCATGTGTCGAAGGGAACCGCGCACGGGATCGCGCCCGACGGGCTCAGCGTGGCATTGGCGTTCCTGCGCGAGAAGCTTGACTTAGAGGTGTAAAACGGGAAATCATTTCCCGCTAAGGGCGATTATGCTTTGTTGATCATATTCGCTTGTCAGGCATCGTGAACCATTGCAAACGCGGAGTGCCCTGCGGTCGGAAACGGCTCATCCTCCAGACGCGCCTGACAGGCGCCCCAAGCAAGGTAGACCCATGAGCGCCACGAATGGCTTCCGCGACGATATCCTGCGGCATCTAAAATATTCCCTCGGCAAGGACGAAGCGCATGCGCAGAGAACGGATTGGCGTCTCGCGCTGAGCTTCGCGGTCCGGGACCGGATCGTCGATCCGTGGTTTGCCTCGACGCGGACCGCCTATGCGCGCCAGGCCAAGCGCGTCTACTACCTGTCGATGGAATTCCTGATCGGGCGGCTTCTCGAGGATGCCACGGTCAATCTCGGCCTGATGGATCAGGCCGACGCGATCTTCGACGAACTGGGTTTCGATCTTAAGGACGTTCTGTCCGACGAGCCCGACGCGGCGCTCGGCAATGGCGGCCTTGGCCGGCTCGCGGCGTGCTTTCTCGAATCCATGTCGACCATCGGTTGCCCGGCCTACGGTTACGGCATCCGCTACGAACACGGCCTTTTCAAGCAGAGCTTCCACGAGGGGCGGCAGATGGAGGCGCCGGAGGACTGGCTGAACCAGATCCATGCCTGGGAGTTCGAACGCCCCGAATCTGCGTTCCGCATCGGTTTCGGCGGCGAGGTACGGGACGAGCACGGACGCGCGGTCTGGACCCCGTCCGAAGCGGTGATCGCTGAAGCCTACGACACGCCGATCATCGGCTGGCAGGGGCGCTGGGCCAACACGCTCCGGCTCTGGGCGGCGAAGCCCGAGAACATGTTCGACCTCGGCCGGTTCAACGCGGGCGATTTCTACGGTGCGGCCGAGGCGGAGGCGCTGGCCCGCACGATCAGCCGCGTGCTCTATCCGGACGACACGACGGACGAGGGGAAACGACTGCGCCTGAAGCAGGAGTTCTTTTTCACGGCGGCGTCCCTGCGCGACATCCTGCGGCGTTTCAAGAGCGAGTACAGCGATCTGAACCTTCTGCCGAAAAAGGTGGCGATCCAGCTCAACGACACGCATCCCGCGATCGCCGGGCCGGAGCTCGTCCGGCTGCTCCACGACGAGCAGAACCTTGCGCTCGAGGACGCGATCGCGATCGCGCGGAACTGCCTCAGTTACACCAACCACACGCTTCTGCCCGAGGCGCTCGAGCGGTGGTCGGAGGGGCTGATGTGGGACCTTCTTCCGCGCCACATGCAGCTCATCGAGGCCATCGACGCGGACCACCAGAGGTCCCATCCCGACCGGAAGGTCGCGATGCGGGGCGACGGCGACGTCCTCATGGGGCCGCTCGCCTTCGGCATGGCGCACAAGGTCAACGGCGTCTCCGCGCTTCACACCGACCTCATGAAGAAGACCGTCTTCGAGGAACTGCACCGTCTTCATCCCGAGCGGATCGTGAACCAGACGAACGGGGTGACGCCGCGCCGCTGGGTACAGGCTGCCAATCCCCGGCTGTCCGGCCTGATCACGGAGGCGATCGGCGACGCGTGGATCGAGGATCTCGAACAGCTCGAGAAGCTCGTGCCGCTGGCCGACGACGCGGCGTTCCGCGAGCGCTTCGATGCCGCCAAGCGGGCCAACAAGGCCGATCTCGCCCAGTATTTCTCCGAGCGCGACATGCCGGTGGATCCGGATGCGATGTTCGACGTGCAGATCAAGCGCATCCACGAATACAAGCGCCAGCACCTCAATATTCTCGAGACCATCGCGCTCTGGCAGGCGATCCGCGACGATCCCCAGGGGGACTGGGTTCCCCGCGTGAAGATTTTCGGCGGCAAGGCCGCGCCCGGCTATTTCTTCGCCAAGGAGATCATCCACCTCATCAACGCGGTCGCGGACAAGATCAACGCCGATCCCGATACGTCGCATCTCCTGAAGGTGGCCTATCCCGCCAATTACAACGTGACACTGGCCGAGCGCCTCATCCCCGCGGCGGAGCTGTCCGAGCAGATCTCGACCGCCGGGAAGGAGGCGTCCGGGACGGGCAACATGAAGTTCTCGCTGAACGGCGCCTTGACCATCGGCACGCTCGACGGGGCCAACGTGGAGATCCGCAACCTCGTGGGAGCGGAGAACTTCTTCCTCTTCGGCATGGACGCGTCCGAAGTGGTAGCGCGCCGCGCGGTAGAGGGTCATGCGGCACAGGCGATCGAAGCAGACCCGCGGCTGGCGCGCGCGCTCGATGCGGTGCGGTCGGGCACGTTCGGCGAGGGCTTCGAGGGGATCGTGGATAACGTAAGCGGTCACGACTATTTCCTCGTCGCATCCGACTTCACGGATTTCTACCGGGCGCAGCGGGATGTCGAGACCGCCTATCGCGACCGTGACGCGTGGATCCGCATGGCAGTCCTGAATACGGCGCGATCCGGTTGGTTCTCCTCCGACCGGACGATCCGGGGTTACATGGACGATATTTGGCACGCACGCGCGATCGCGGCGGAATAGAGGAACCACACGCGGGAGGCGGCGCTTGTGTCGGGAGACAGAGAGAGTAGCCTGAGCCTTCATGACACAGCACAAAGCCGCCACGCCTCCCGCCATATCCTCCGACGATGCCTGGGCCCTGCACGAGGGCCGGCATCTCGATCCCTTCGCCGTTCTGGGGCCGCACCACGCGGACGGCGTCCGGTACGTGACCTGCTTCGATCCGGGGGCGGAGCGGATGATGGCGATGACGGAGAGCGGAAGCCATCCGCTCGAACGGGTCGTCGAGGGCGCGGCGGTCTTCTCCGGCGAGGTCCCGGGTGACGGGCATTACTGGCTCAAGGGCATCGCGAACGGGAGCGAGTGGGAGTTCGAGGACGCCTTCCGCTTCGACACGGTGATCGGCGAACTTGACGAGTATCTCCTGGGCGAGGGCACGCATCAGCGCATCTGGACGGTGCTCGGCGCGCATGTGCTTCAGCATGAGGGCCAGTACGGCACTCACTTCGCCGTCTGGGCACCGAATGCGCAGCGCGTCTCCGTCGTCGGCCCTTTCAATCACTGGGACGGGCGCCGCCACCCGATGCGCCGCCGCGGCGCGACGGGTGTATGGGAGATCTTCGTGCCGAATATCGGCGAGGGAGAGGCGTACAAGTACGAGATCCTCGGCCCCGATGGGACGATGCAGCCGCTGAAATCCGACCCCGTCGGTTTCGGCTCGCAGCATCCGCCCGAGAACGCCTCGATCGTGCGCGACATCTCCGGCTACGGCTGGCAGGACGATGCTTGGATGTCGGAGCGGAACGGCCGCAACAGCCGCACGGCGCCGATCTCCATCTACGAGGTGCACCTTCCGTCCTGGCGGCGGCGGATGGAAGAGGGCGGACGGTCGCTCTCCTACCAGGAAGCGGCGGAGGAGTTGGTCAGCTACGTCCACGACATGGGTTTCACCCATATCGAATTGCTCCCGATCAGCGAATTCCCCTTCGACGGGTCATGGGGCTACCAGCCCGTCGGGCTTTTCGCGCCGACGATCCGTCACGGCAAACCGCACGAATTTCGCAATCTCGTGGAGGCGGCGCACCAGAAGGGGATCGGCCTCCTGCTCGACTGGGTTCCGGGCCACTTCCCGGCCGATCCGCACGGGCTCGGCCTCTTCGACGGGACCCATCTTTACGAACATGCCGATCCGCGCGAGGGCTTCCATCAGGATTGGAACACGCTGATCTACAATTACGGCCGTACGGAAGTGTCGAACTTCCTCGTGTCGAACGCGCTCTACTGGCTCGACGAATACCACGTCGATGGCCTTCGCGTCGACGCCGTGGCCTCGATGCTCTATCGCGACTACTCCCGCAAGGAAGGCGAGTGGGTGCCGAACAAGGATGGCGGGCGCGAGAATTACGAGGCGATCGCGATGCTTCAGAAGGCGAATATCGCGGCCTACGGCGATGCGCCTGGCATCATGACGGTCGCCGAGGAATCGACATCCTTTCCGGGCGTCTCGCGCCCTGTCGATGCAGGCGGCCTCGGGTTCGGCTTCAAGTGGAACATGGGCTGGATGAACGACACCCTGCGGTACATGGGCGAAGAGCCGATCTACCGACAGTATCACCACAACCAGATGACCTTCGGGATCCATTACGCCTTCACGGAGAACTTCATCCTGCCGATCAGCCACGACGAGGTTGTCCACGGCAAAGGCTCCATGCTCGGCAAGATGCCCGGCGACGAGGCGGAGAAGTTCGCCAATCTTCGAGCCTATTACGGGTTCATGTGGGGTCATCCCGGCAAGAAGCTTCTCTTCATGGGCTGCGAGTTCGCACAGCCGCAGGAATGGAACCATAACGCCCAGCTTCGGTGGGACCTTCTCGACGATCCGCGTCATGCGGGGATCCAGCGGCTGGTCCGCGATCTCAACACGCTCTATCGCGCCACGCCGGCTCTGCACGCACTCGATTGCGATCCCTCGGGGTTCCAGTGGATCGAGGGCGGCGATGCCCAGCAATCGATCTTCTCGTGGGTGCGGCGCTCGGGCGGGCCGGATCCGGACGTGGCCGTGATCTGCAACATGACGCCGGTCGAACGTGTGGATTACCGCATGGGACTGCCCGCGGAAGGGCGCTGGCGGGAGGCGTTGAACACGGATGCCGGGATCTACGGCGGGGGAGATCGTGGGAACATGGGCGCCATCACCGCGTCCGGGGACGGCTACCAAGGCCAGCCCGCATCCTCCACGCTTTACCTTCCGCCGCTGAGCACGCAGATTTTGATCAGGGACGCCTGAACTGCAACGGCGCCTCAAATAAAAATCAAACCGGGAGGGGACGGACGAGATGGAGAAACCGAATGACAGGCTGTCCACGAGGTCGATGGCCTTTGTTCTCGCTGGTGGACGCGGGAGCCGGCTCAAGCAACTGACCGACAATCGCGCCAAGCCCGCCGTCTATTTCGGAGGCAAGACCCGGATCGTGGATTTCGCGCTGTCGAACGCTCTGAACTCGGGCATTCGCAAGATGGCCATCGCGACCCAGTACAAGGCTCATTCCCTGATCCGGCACTGCCAGCGCGGCTGGTCCTTCTTCCAGGCGGAGCGCAACGAGTATCTCGACATCCTGCCGGCCTCCCAGAGGGTGTCGGAGGACAAGTGGTACGTCGGCACCGCGGACGCGGTCACGCAGAACATCGACATCATCGACAGCTACGGGATCGAGTACATCCTGATCCTCGCCGGCGATCACATCTACAAGATGGATTACGAGATGATGATCGCGGAACACGTAGAGACCGGCGCAGACGTCACCGTCGGTTGCCTGACCGTGCCGCGGGAGGAGGCCTCCGCCTTCGGCGTGATGGCTGTCGATGACGACCTGCGCATCACGTCCTTCCTCGAGAAGCCTGCCGATCCGCCCGGCATGCCCGGCGACGACACGCAGACCCTTGCATCGATGGGCATCTACGTCTTCAAATGGTCGTTCCTTCGAGAGATGCTGCGCGAGGATGCCGACCAGGTGCAAAGCAAGCATGATTTCGGCGGCGACATCATTCCCCACATCGTCGAGAACGGCCGCGCGCAGGCGCATCGGTTCACCGAAAGCTGCGTGCGTCACGCCGAAGGGGCGTCGGCCTATTGGCGCGACGTGGGGACCCTGGATGCCTACTGGCGCGCCAATATCGACCTGACGAATTTCGACCCGGAACTCGATCTCTGGGACACGAACTGGCCGATCTGGACCTACCAGGAGACAGCGCCGCCCGCCAAGTTCATCCACGACGAAGCGGATCGCCGCGGTATCGCGATCTCCTCTCTCGTCTCGGGCGGGTGCATCGTGTCGGGGACGGAAATCCGCCAGTCCCTCCTGTTCACCCATGTCCATACGAACTCTTTCGCGCAGCTAGAGCAGGCCGTCGTGTTGCCTCACGTCACCGTCGGACGCCACGCACGGCTCACCCGCGTGATCGTCGATCGAGGGGTCAAGATTCCGGAGGGAATGGTCGTCGGCGAGGATCCGGAGGAGGATTCGAAGTTCTTCGAGGTGTCGCCGGGCGGCGTGACCCTCATCACCAAGCCGATGGTGGCTGCCTGGTCCGCCGCCAGATGATGCGCGTCCTGTCGGTCGCTTCGGAATGTGCGCCGCTCGTCAAGACGGGCGGTCTGGCCGATGTCGCGGGGGCATTGCCCGCCGCGCTCGCGCCGCTCGATGTCGACATGCGGGTGTTGCTGCCGGGCTATCCGCAGGTCGTATCGTATCTGACCGATCACCGTCAGATCGCGCGTCTCGATGCGTTGCAGGGTGGACCTGCGGAAATACTCTCCGCGGAACTCGCGGGTCTGCGGGTGTTCGTTCTCCACGCGCCGCATCTCTTCGACCGCGATGGCGGTATCTACCTCGGTCCTGACGGAACGGACTGGCCGGACAATCCGCAGCGTTTCGCGGCGCTCGCCCGGGCGGGGGCGGAGATCGCGCGGGGGCTACTGCCCGGATGGGCCCCCGATCTCGTCCATTGTCATGATTGGCAGGCCGGGCTCGTGCCTTACTACCTCAAGAAGTCCGGGATCGACGTGGCCTCGATCCTGACGATCCACAATATCGCCTTCCAGGGGTTGGCTGCGGCCGACCTCATGGAGCCGCTCGAACTCGATCCGGCGGATTTCACCAGCGAGGGGTTCGAGTATTGGGGGCACGTGAGTTTCCTCAAGGCCGGGCTTGTCTGGGCCGACGGGATTTCGACGGTCAGTCCGACCTATGCCCACGAACTGATGCTGCCCGAATTCGGCATGGGCCTCGACGGGCTCATGCGGCATCGCGCCGATGATCTTCACGGGATCCTCAACGGCATCGACGAGACCGCCTGGAACCCCGCGCAGAACGATCACGCGATCTCCTACCGAACGGAGCGGGGCAAGGCGCGGGCCACGACGGCATTGCGTCGGGAGCTGGGGCTGCCGGATAACGATGGAACGCTCGCGGTCGTGATCTCGCGGCTGACCGAGCAGAAGGGCCTCGACCTGCTTATCGAGGCGCTTCCGGATTTCCTCGACCGGGGCGGACAGATCGCGCTTCTCGGGACCGGAGAAGCCCGGATTGAACGGGCGTGGAGAGATGCCGCCGCGACGCACGAAAGCGTTGCGGTCAGGATCGGCTATGACGAGATACTGAGCCACAAGATGATCGCCGGGGGGCAGGCGATCATCGTGCCGTCGCGGTTCGAGCCCTGCGGGCTGACGCAGCTCTACGGGCTTCGCTACGGCACGATCCCGGTCGTGGCCCATACCGGCGGGCTTGCCGACACGGTGATCGACGCGAACGACGCCGCGCTGAAGACGGGCGTCGCCACGGGATTGTCCTTCATGCCCGGATCCAGGGACAGTCTCGCGCATGCGCTGAGACGACTGGTGGTCCTCCGCGGAAATCGTGATACGTGGTCGCGGATGGTGCGCAACGCGATGCGCCATCCGGTCGGTTGGGGGGAGTCGGCCGAGCAATACCTAGACCTTTATCGGAGCGTCGTGCGACCCCTATGAAATCCAAGTTTCAGATCAGCGAAGGCCGTCCGGGCCAGCTCGGCGCGACCTTCGACGGAGACGGCGTCAATTTCGCGGTCTTCTCGGAAAACGCCACGCGGATGGTTCTGTGCCTCTTCGACGCCGAAAGCGGCGAGGAATTCGATCAGTTCGACCTTCCCGAACGGGATGGCGACGTCTGGTACGGCTATATCTCCGGCCTGCGGCCCGGCCAGCATTACGGCCTTCGGGCCCACGGACCCTTCGATCCCGAAAACGGTCATCGGTTCAACCCCGCCAAGCTCTTGATGGACCCGTACGCCAAACGGCTCACGGGCCATCCGGTCTGGAACGAGGCATTGATGGGGTACACCGTCGGGCACAAGCAGCTCGACCTGTCGCTCGATCCGCGCGATTCCGCCCCCTACATGCCCCGCAGCGTGGTGGAGGATCCGGCCTTCTCCTGGGGTCTCGACACGCCGCCGCGCACGCCGATCCACCAAAGCGTCATCTATGAGGCGCATGTGAAGGGCCTGACGGCCCTGAGGAAGGACGTGAATGATCCGGGCACGTTCCTCGCCATGTCGTCCGATCCGATGCTTGAATACCTCACCGATCTCGGGGTCACGGCCGTCGAACTTCTGCCGGCGCAGGCTTTCTTGACCGACCATTTCCTGCACGAGAAGGGTCTGACGAACTACTGGGGCTACCAGACCTTCGGATTCTTCGCGCCCGAGCCGCGCTACATGGCGAACGGTCAGATCAATGAGTTTCAGCAGATGGTCGCGCGGTTCCACAGCGCCGGGCTCGAGGTCATCATGGACGTGGTCTACAACCACACCTGCGAGGGCAACGAGATGGGGCCCACCCTCTCGTTCCGTGGGCTCGACAATGCGAGCTACTACCGTCTCGAGGAAAACAAGCGCCACTATACCAATGACACCGGAACCGGGAACACGATGAACGTGGACAACCCGATGGTGCTGCGAATGATCATGGATTCGCTGCGATACTGGGTCAAGGTGATGCATGTGGACGGGTTCCGCTTCGACCTCTGTTCTACTCTAGGACGGGTGAACGAGGGCGGTTTCGATCGCGGTGCCGCATTCTTCGACGCGATCCGGCAGGATCCGGTCCTCAGCCGCGTGAAGCTTATCGCGGAGCCTTGGGATATCGGGCCCGGCGGGTATCAACTCGGCGCTTTTCCGCCCCCCTTCATGGAGTGGAACGACAAGTACCGCGACACCGTGCGCCGCTTTTGGCGCGGCGACGAAGGGGAGGCTCCGGCGCTTGCCGACCGTCTTACCGGCTCGGCGATGCAGTTCGACCATTCCGGCCGTCCCGCGACGGCATCTGTGAACCTTCTGACCGCGCATGATGGCTTCGTTCTCGAGGATGTCGTTAGTTACAACGAGAAGCACAACGAGGAGAACGGCGAGGACGGCAAGGACGGCCACGGCGAAAACTATTCCGATAATCTCGGCGTCGAGGGTCCGACGGACAAGAAAGCGATCCTCGAGGAACGTGCGCAGCGCAAGCGCAACATGATGGCGACGCTCATGTTGAGCCAGGGAACGCCAATGCTCCTCGCGGGCGACGAGGCGGGTAATTCGCAATCGGGCAACAACAATGCCTATTCCCAGGATAACGAGATCAGCTGGATCGACTGGGAGAGCTTCGATCCGGAGTTCCACGCCTTTACCCGCCTGTTGATCCGTTTCCGCAAGGATCACCCTGTCCTGCGGCAGAAGATGTTCCTCCATGCCCGCGAGCGTGCGGTCGATGGGCGCGAGGACCTGTTCTGGTGGCGTCCCGATGGGGAGGAGATGCGCGACGAGGACTGGACGGATCCGGGCCTGAACTGCATCGCGATGGAGCTTCGGATGGCCAGCGGCACCCCGTTCTATGCCGAGACGGAGAGCGCGATCTTCATCGTCTTCAACGCGGGCGAGGCGGTCGAGACGAAACTGCCCGAACCCACGGAAGGTCTGGATTGGGTCTGGAGGATTGACACGACGCGCCCTGACATGACGGAGGAGCATTCTCGCGGAACGATCGAGATGCCTGCCAACGCGGTCGCGGTCTTCACCCTGGACGACGAGAACCGATGATTGATCCGCGAGACGATCTTGCCGGTCGCCTTGGAATAGTTCCGGAGTATCGGGACGCGACGGGGACCGTGCACGAGATTTCTGCGCTCACGCGGGATGCGCTTCTCGAAGCGATGGGCGTTCCGACGGGTCCCGTCGGTGCCGCGCGTCACCTCGAGATGCTGAAGGAGCGCGACGCCGGCAGGCCGATCCCGGACTACACGATCGTCGATGTCGGGTCGTTCGACAGGATCGAGTCGATCGGCGAGCGGGAATGGGAGATCCTGCTCGAGGACGGCTCGACGCGCAGGGGATCGGGCGGCGAACTCGGCGAGCTGCCCCTCGGGGTCCACGAGATTAGATGCGAGGGCGCGACGGGTTGGATTCTCTGCGCGCCCGCACGTCTGCCAGAGCCGCCACGCTGCTGGGGCGTCACGCTGCCGCTCTACGGGATCGGCCGCGATGGCGCGATCGGGACCTACGCCGATCTTGCCGAGGCCGTCGGGTCGCTCGGCCGGGCGGGCGCCGCATTCGTGGGCGTCAATCCGATCCATGCAGGGTTTCCCGCCGATCCGAATGCGATCAGTCCCTATTCCCCCTCCCACCGCGGACGGCTCTCGACAATATACATCGCGGCGGAGGAGGCCGGTGATGGCGACGACGCGGCGCTCATCGACTACGGGACGGCGATCCCCATCCGGATGAAGGCGCTCGAGGCCGAATGGCGGCGCGCATCGTCCGACGACGCGCGCGATTGGCGACGTGACGGCGATGCGGACCTACAAAGGTTCTGTCTGCATCAGGCCCTGTCGGAACGGTTCGGCTCCTACTGGCCCGCCTGGCCCGAAGAGTACCGCAGCCCGGATACGGAGGCGTCGAAAACCTTCGCGGAAGAGAATGCGGAGCGGCTCGACTTCCACGCCTGGCTACAACGGCGGGCGGACCGGCAGCTTGCCGAGGTCGAACAGGCGGCGAAGGAGGCGGGGATGACCTACGGCCTCTATCTCGACCTGGCCGTGGGTACGCATCCGGCCGGTGCGGAGACCTGGGGTGATGCCGAGCTCTTCGCGCGGGACGTCTCGCTCGGGGCCCCGCCGGACGCCTTCTCTTCCGATGGACAGAGCTGGGGGCTCGCGCCGTTGCGACCCGATACGCTGATCGCCGAAGGGTTCCGTCCCCTCTCCGCGATCCTGCGGCGGCAATTGGCACATGCGAAGATCCTGCGCATCGATCACATCCTCGGCTTCGACCGCGCCTTCTGGGTGCCGGTGCAGGACGGGATCCCCGGGGCCTATGTTCGGATGCCGCGCGACGCGTTGCTGGCCGTGGCGCGGATCGAGGCAGCGCGTGCGGGCGCGGTGATCGTCGGCGAGGATCTGGGCAACATCCCCGACGGTTTGCAGCAGGCGCTCCGCGATGCAGGGATCCTCGGTTGCCGCGTCGTGCAGTTCGAGCAGCATTGGGAACATTACCGCCCGAGCTTCCGCGACCCCGAACACTACACCACCGAGGCATTGACCTCGTTCAGCACGCATGACCTTCCGACCTGGCTCGGTTGGCGGGAAGGCCGCGACATCGACTGGCGCCGTGATCTCGGTTCGATGGATGTGGAGACGCATCGGCAATCGATGGAAAAGCGGCGCGAGGAGGTCGAGACGCTCGACCGGATGCTGCAGAACGCCGGCGTCGATGCGATGCACCGCTTCGTGGGCAGCACGACCTCCCGCCTCGTCGCGCTCCAGATCGAGGACATTCTCGGCAAGGTGGAGCAGCCGAACCTCCCCGGCACGGTCGACGACCATCCGAATTGGCGTAGGCGCGTGGGAGAGGACGCCGGCACGCTCGGACGGCTCGACGCGGTTAAACGGACGGCGCAGATCATGTCCGAGGTCGACAGATAGGAGGAACGAGATGGAGATCCTGACGATCCCGACGAAGCCCATTGAGGGCCAGAAGCCCGGGACGAGCGGATTGCGGAAGAAGACCCGCACCTTCATGGAAACGCATTACCTGGAGAACTTCATCCAGTCGATCTGGAACGGGATCGGCGGGGTGGACGGCAAGACGCTGGTCCTGGGCGGCGACGGCCGGTACTTCAGCGACCGCGCCGCGCAGGTGATCCTGCGGATGGCGGCAGCCTCCGGTGCGGCCAAGGTGATCGTCGGGCAGGGGGCGCTGCTGTCCACGCCCGCCGCGTCGAACCTGATCCGGAAGCGCGGTACGGATGGCGGCATCATCCTGTCGGCAAGCCACAATCCCGGCGGGCCGGACGAGGATTTCGGGGTGAAGTTCAACACGCCCAATGGCGGCCCCGCGGCGGAAACCGTCGTGGGCCGAATCTTCGCTGCGACGAAAGAGATCTCCGAGTACCGCATCGTGGAAGCGCAGGATGTGGATCTCGAGACGCTCGGCGAGACGACGCTTGGGGAAATGAAGATCGAGGTCATCGATCCCGTCAGGGATTACGCCGACCTGATGGAGCAGATCTTCGACTTCCCGGCCATTCGGCGGCTCCTCGACGGGGGCTTTCGGATCGCCTTCGACGCGATGCACGCGGTCACCGGGCCATACGCCAGGGAGATCCTCGAGAATCGCCTCGGCGCGAAGTCGGGGAGCGTGATCAACGCGCGGCCCAAGCCCGATTTCGGCGGGGGTCATCCCGACCCGAACCCGATCTGGGCGGAAGAACTCGTCTCGCTGATGTCGGCCGAGGACGCACCGGATTTCGGCGCGGCAAGCGACGGCGACGGCGACCGCAACATGATCATGGGGCCGGGTCGCTACGTCACGCCATCCGACAGTGTCGCGGTCCTCGCGGCCCATGCCCACCGGGCACCCGCCTACGAAAATGGGCTGAAGGGCGTCGCACGCTCCATGCCGACGAGCCGTGCGCTCGACGCCGTGGCGCGCAAGAAAGGGCTCGACTGCTTCGAGACGCCGACGGGCTGGAAATTCTTCGGCAATCTTCTCGATGACGGTCGGATCACGATCTGCGGAGAAGAGAGCGCGGGCACGGGCAGCGATCACGTGCGCGAGAAGGACGGCCTCTGGGCCGTGCTCCTGTGGCTCAACATCCTGGCCGCGACGGACAAGTCCGTGGACGTTCTGATGAACGAGCATTGGGCGGACTACGGGCGTAATTTCTATACCCGGCACGATTACGAAGGCGTCGAAACCGGGATCGCCGATGCGATGTTCGACGACCTTCGTGCCAAGCTCGCCGATCTGCCGGGGACCGAGATCGCGGGGCGCCGGGTCGAAGCGGCGGACGAGTTCGCCTATACCGACCCGGTCGACGGCTCGGTCGCCGAACATCAGGGCATCCGAATTCTCTTCGAGGGTGGCGGCCGGATCGTCTACCGCCTATCTGGGACCGGAACGCAGGGTGCCACGCTCAGGGTCTATCTCGAGGACGAGACGGAAGATTCCGCTCGCTTCGGGCAGGATACGCAGGACGCGCTCGCGGACATCATCGCCGCCGCCGACGAGATCGCCGGCATAACGGAGAAAACCGGGCGCGACGAGCCGGACGTGCGTGCCTGAGGAAGGAACGCACGGAATGGGATTGAAGGATCGCGTCGCCGCGGACATGAACGCTGCCGAGGGACTGGCGAACAAATGCCGCCTGGCGCTCACGACGGCGCCCACCGCTTTCGACGCGCATGAGCGTATCGCCAGAACAATGGGTGGCCAGTACGACGGCGAACTGGCGACGTTCGGATTCTGGACACCCGAACTGCTCGACCACCGCATCCCCGATGGCGACGTATTCCTCGAGATCTCGTCGCCGTTCGGGCCGCTCGATCTGACGCGATCCCACCAAGAGGTGCCGTTCGAGCGTATCCTGTTGCCCGTGGCACGCTACGAGGCGCATACCTTTGCCGCGGCAACAGGGATGCGGGCCGGCAACCGCGATGCAGGGGGCGATTTCTACGCGCTCGTGTGGCGCGATCCGCAGGATCGATGGCACCGCATCCTCGATCCGCTGGCGATGTCTCTGCCGTTCGGCGCCTTCGCGCCCGCCGAACTCTACGACGTGGCCGCCATGCAGGCCAACCGTGCCGACGCCGCCTATTTCGAACGGTTCGCCGGTGACGCGCCGCACAAGTTCGGCCCCCCGGTCAACATTCTCCAGATCCACGTCCCGACCGCAACGGCGGGTGGATCCCTCGCGAGCCTTACGCGCCAATACCGCAGGCTGGCCGAGCGGGTGGAGAAGGATCTCCCCATCGACCCGATGGACGAGATCTTCCTCGGCTACGATGCGGTGCAGCTCCTGCCGGTCGAACCGACGACGGTGCACGAACAAGGGCTCGATTTCTGGTCCGAGGCGCCCGTGACGGATGATGGCCAGCTCGTCATCGACCTTGTCCGACCCGATACCACCAATTGGGGCTACGACATCGTCATCTCGGGAATGGCCACGGTCAATCCCGTATTGCTGGAGAGCGGGCGGCCGGACGAACTCATCGATTTCGCGGCGGCTCTCCACAATTTCCCGGGCAAGCCAAAGATGCTGATCCTCGACGTGGTCTTCGGCCATGCCGACAATCAGGGTCTTAAGGCGCTGAACCACCACTTCTTCGCCGGGCCGAACATGTATGGCCAGAACCTCGATTACCGCAATCCGGCGGTGCGGGCGATCCTCCTGGAAATGCAGCGGCGTAAAGTGGATTTCGGGGCGGACGGCGTCCGTGTCGACGGCGCGCAGGATTTTAAATGGTGGGATCCGGGCGAGCAGAAGCTGAAGCACGACGACGATTACCTACAGTGCATGTCGGACATCGTGCAGGAAGTGGCCGGGGTGCAGTACCGCCCCTGGTTCGTCTTCGAGGACGGGCGGCCGTGGCCGCAGGAGGATTGGGAGCTGAGCTCGACTTATCGTGCGGTGATCGAGACCCAGACGGACGACGACGTGTTCCAGTGGGGACCGCTCACCTTCGCGCATAATACGCCCTTCATCTACGGCTACTGGTTGTCGAAATGGTGGAGGATCAGGGAGATGCTGTCGCGCGGCTCGAACTGGATCTCGGGCACCGCCAACCACGACACGCTCCGACGGGGTACACAGGTCAACCCGAAGCTCAACATCAACACCCGCCTAGGCGATACGCAGAAGGAAATCCTCGAGAAGGCCTACGACAACCCTGCGGTCAGCGTCCTGACTTATGGCGCGTTTCCGGGCGTGCCGATGGATTTTCTCAATGCGACGGCGCGCGCGAACTGGGGCTTCATCCGCAATCAGGACGACCGCTACGGCGTCAAGGTTGTGGCGGAAGAGGCGATCAGTCTCAAGTGGCAGGTCGACAGCTATTCCTATTCGGTGCCGGGCAATTTCCGGCGCCTCAAGGAGCTCGGATTTGAGACCCGCTCGGATCTCGCGCGGTTCTTCGAGTTCCTGCCGGCGCTGGTCGATGTCACCGAGTACGATCTCGATCACATTGCAAAACTTCTGAACGGAGTGGAGCCGCCGCTGGCCGGGCCGGGATACTTCACCATCGGTGATCTGAAGCGGATCGCGCGCGCTTGGATGGACGACATGCACGAGTACTGCAACGTGTCGAACTCCGTCTCGGCGCTCCATTCCGCGCAGACGAACTTCATGCTGCGGCTGCGGCGCTTCCGCAGGGCCAATTCCTGGCTGCGCGATAATCTCGGGCCCGACGACCACTTCGACTACCTTCAGCCGGTGGATGGGCGTACGATCTTCACCTGCTACCGGAAGGGCCCCTCATCGGAGATCTTCACGATCACCCATATGGAGGGCGGAGAGAGCGATCCGTTCGATCCCCTCTCGCTGCCCATTCCCGGCCTCGAAGGGGATGGCTGGCGCTGCATCCTGAGAACGCCGCCGATCGGGTCCGATTACGAAGGTGGCGAGATCGTTCTGCGCGATTCCATGGGCCTGGTGTTCGAAAGGGGATGATATGCGCAGTTGGGTAGCCCGGATCGGGCCAATGCACCGCTATGCACCGCTTCTGGGTGCGATCGTGATGTTCGTCGTCTCGATCGTCGGCGTCTTTACGGCGGGCTTCTGGTTCTGGGGCGGCGTCGTGATCTTCGGGATCGCGAGCGCCGTCGGGATCAGGGACATCACGCAGGAGGATCATGCCATCCTCCGGAACTATCCGATCCTTGGCCATATGCGGTTCTTCTTCGAAAAGATCCGGCCTGAGATCCGGCAATACCTCCTCGAGTCCGACCAGGACGAGGAGCCGTTCAGCCGCGAGGATCGCTCCATCGTCTACCAGCGTGCGAAGAACGCGGAATCCGCACGGCCCTTCGGAACGAAGCAATCGGTCTATTCCGGCGGCTTCGCCTGGATGACGCATTCGATCATGCCCACACGGCTCGATCGGCACGATTTCCGTGTCACGATCGGGGGGCCGGATTGCCGGCGACCCTACGACGCGTCGCTTTACAACATTTCCGCCATGTCTTTCGGCTCGCTCTCCGGCAACGCCATCTCCGCCCTCAATCGCGGGGCGAAGGCCGGGGGGTTCGCGCATGACACGGGCGAAGGCGGGATCAGCCGCTATCACCGCTCGGGCGGCGGCGATCTGATCTGGGAGATCGGATCGGGCTATTTTGGCTGTCGCACGGAGGATGGCGCATTCGATCCCGACCTCTTCGCCGAACAGGCGCGGAGCGATCAGGTCAAGATGATCGAGATCAAGCTCAGCCAAGGCGCGAAGCCCGGCCATGGCGGCATGTTGCCCGCCGCCAAGATCACGAAGGAAATTGCGGAGGCGCGCGGCGTGCCGATGGGACGGGATTGCATCTCTCCCGCCGGTCATTCCGCGTTCTCCACGCCGGTCGAACTCTGCGAGTTCATCGGGCGTCTCCGCGATCTCTCCAGTGGCAAGCCAGTAGGCTTCAAGCTTTGCATCGGCCACCGGCGCGAGTTCATGTGCATCGTGAAGGCGATGCTGGAAACCGGGATCGCGCCAGACTTCATCGTCGTCGACGGCAAGGAGGGAGGGACTGGGGCAGCCCCGCTCGAATTCGCGAACCACGTGGGAATGCCTCTGACCGAGGGATTGACCTTCGTTCACAATACCCTTCGCGGCGCCGGCTTGCGCGATCAGATCCGCATCGGAGCGTCCGGCAAACTAATCCACGCCTTCGACATCGCGCGGGCCTTCGCCCAAGGGGCCGATTGGTGCAATTCGGCGCGCGGCTTCATGTTCGCCGTGGGCTGCATCCAGGCTCAGGCTTGCCACACTAATCGCTGCCCCACCGGCGTCACCACGCAGGACCCGCTGCGCCAGCGCGCCCTCGTCGTCGCCGACAAGGCCGAGCGTGTAAGGAATTTCCACGAGATGACGATGCGAGCCCTCGTGGAACTGGCGGAGGCCGCTGGCCTTGACGATCCGCGGGCCTTCCTGCCGCACCATTTCATGAAGCGCGAGGCGGACGGCGACATGATCACCGGACAGATGGCCTGGCCGTACCTGCCCGTGAAGTTTCTCGTGGACGGGGAAAAGGACGAATACGGCTATCTCGAACGCTGGGGGCGTGCGCGGGCCAATACGTTCACCCCGCCCGATCCCGACGCGAAAGCCACGAAGAAGGGCCATGTCGAGCCAGAGCCCCAAGCCGTCGGCAGCTGATCGCGGACCCGTCTAGAGATCGGCGCGCGGAACGGGGTCCATGAGGCCCGACAGATGGTGCGCACATCCTGTCAGCGCCGCGTAATCGTCCTCGATCGTCCAGACGGCGAAGCGCTCCATGAATGTCGAGAACCTTCCCTTGGTCCGCATCGCCTCCGCGAACCCGAACCGGACGAGGTGCGGCGCCAGGGCCTGCGTCATGCCCCCGATGAGGTAGATGCCGCCGAAGGGAAGATGGGTCAGTGCCAGATCGCCCGTCACCCGTCCGAAGGTACGGCAGAACGCCTTCGCCGCGCGCAGGGCGTCCGGGTCCGACCCATCCTCGATCGCGGCCATGATCTCCGCGGAGCCGAGGCGCCGATCCTCACCGCTCGCCCAGGCGTAGACGCGCTCGAAGCCGCGACCGGACAGGACATCCTCGATCCCAGGAAATCCATGCGCCGTGGTGACATAACGGGCGAGGCTCACATCCTCGTCGGAGAGGACGGGCAGCGTGGCGTGGCCGCATTCACAGGGCGGGACGTAGCGTCCGGTTTCGGTTCGGAACACCGGGACCGCGTTGAAGCCGGTGCCGCAACCGATCACGAGCTTCGCGTCATGCGTTCCTTCCGCGGGGCCTTCGACGATGGGCTTCAGACTGGCGGGGGCGATGTGGTCGAGCGCGTGGCCCTGTGCCTGGAGGTCGTTGAGGATCGCAACGGTTCCGGCGCCGGTACATTCGGCGAGGGTCGGGCGGTCGATGACCCAGTCGAGATTGGTCAGCCGCCCGATCCCGTCCATCACCGGCCCCGCGACGGCCACGCAGGTGCCCGCGCATTTCCCGTGATCCCCTTCGGCGAGGAAGGTGGCGAGCACGGCGCCGAGATCGGAATGGGCGGCGTTGCGGAAGCGCCGGATCGTGGCAATGTCCACGTCGCCGCCATGCGCAATCGCCACCCGGGTATTCGTGCCGCCGACATCCGCGACGACATTCGGCAGTCGCGCATCACTCATCGACGCCCCTCCCGTGACAATACGTTCATGCCAGTGCCTTGGCGAAGGCATGGTAGGATGCCTTGGGCGTTCGCTCGAGGCTCTTGAAATCGACATGGATCAGACCGAACCGCGGGGCATAGCCAAGTGACCATTCGTAATTGTCCATGAGCGACCACGTGAAGTATCCCTTCAGCGGAATGCCGGCATCGCAGGCGCGCTTCACCTGCTTCAGATGGGCATTCAGGAAATCGATGCGCTTCGTGTCCTTCACTTCGCCGTTCGACACCCGGTCGTCATTCGCCAGACCGTTCTCGGTGATGTAAAGGGGCGTATCGCGGGTGTAGCCACCCTGTATGCGCGTGAGGAGCTCGTAGAGTCCTTCGGGATAGATCTCCCACCCGACCTGCGTCTTCGGGAGATGACCCGGGGCCTCCTTGTGGTGGGGCCAGGGGCCTGTATCGGGGGCGAGAAGCTTGCGGGTGTAGTAGTTGATCCCGCACCAATCGACCTTCTGCCCGATCAGCTCCATGTCGTCCTGCCATTTGTCGGGCAGATGGGGCCCCAGCCCCTCGAGTACATCCTCGGGGTAGCGGCGGTTGAAGATTGCCCCGAGGAAAAAGCGGTTGTAATAGCCGTCGTAAAGCTTGGCGGCCTTCTGCGCCTCCGCACTCTCGTCGGCGGGGGCGGCGTACTCGAAGTTGCATACGGCGCCGAGATTGGACATGCCGAGACCCCGCATCACCTCGATCGCGCGGCCATGCGCCAGAAGAACGTGATGCATGGAGCGCGCGGTGGCGCGTATGTCGCGCAATCCGGGCGCATGCAAGCCCAGGAAATGCGACATCCAGCTCACGCACCAGGGTTCGTTGATCGGCGCCGCGGACCAGAGTCGGTCGCCGATCCGTCCCATGACCACTTCGGTGAATTCGGCGAACCAGGAGGCGATGTCGCGATTGCGCCAGCCGCCGAGATCGGCGAGCGCCACGGGCAGCTCCCAGTGATAGAGCGTGGCCGCGGGCTTGATGCCGCGTTCGAGAAGTCCGTCGACCAGCCGGTCGTAGAAGTCGAGCCCCTCCTCGTTGACGGTCCCGCGCCCCTCGGGAAGCACGCGCGCCCACGACGTCGAGAAGCGGTACACGTCGAAATTCGCGTCCTTCAGAAGGTCGAGATCGGCGTCGAGGCGATTGTAATGGTCGCAGGCCACCGCGCCGTTCTGCGCATGCGCCACGTTGCCCGGGGTCGCCGCGAACGTGTCCCAGTGGGTCGGGCCGGCGCCGCCGAACGAATGCCCCTCGATCTGATAGGAAGAGGTCGAGGCTCCGAAAAGGAAACCTTCTGGAAAATCGGCGCGGGTGTAATCGAGCATGCTATCCTCTGGCGAGATTGACGGGACGGACGGGGGCCGGCCCGGTGGACCGACCTAGGTGCAACTCCGCCTGCAGGAGTTCGGTTCGCGGGCGGCGGTCACCGGTACGAATGATGTCGAGGAGCATCCGGGCCGCCCGACGCCCGTGGTCGCGGACGGGGGACCGGATCGCGGTGAAATAGGGTTCACCGGACAGATCGCGAAAATATCCCAGATCGTCGTCGTGACTGACGAGCGAAACGTCGCGTCCGAGTACGAAACCGTGCTCCTCGCAGGCGCGGCGTACGCCGATGGCGATGATGAGGGACGAGACGAGAAATGCCGTGGGCGGATCGCGATGCCCAAGCATCCGCGATGCGCTCGAATGACCGAACGCTTCCGTCATCTCCGATCCGCAGACGATATCGGGGTCCGGGTCGATCCCCCGGCTTGCGAGCGCGGCCTCGAAGCCGCTGCGCCGGCGCTGCGCGAAATCCATGACGTCGAGCCCGTTCAGAAGCGCGATGCGCCGATGCCCGAGATCGAGGAGGTGGCGCGTCCCGCGTTCGAAGGCCTGGCGATTGTCGAGATCGAGCCAGCTGTAGGCTTGCGTGGAGGCGGAGACGCGACCATGGACGACGAAAGGAAGACCGAGTTCGTTGAGCAAAGCGATCCTCGGGTCGTCACCATGCGGCGCGTGGACAAGCAGCCCCTCGACCGAATGACGCGATGCGAGGTCGCGGTAGGCCGAAAGCTCTTCGGAATGGTCGACGATCGAGAGGATCATGTCAAACCCGGCTTCGGCATAGACCGCGCTCGCGCCGGAGATGAAATCCGCGAAGACCGGATTCATCACCTCGTGCTCGGATCGCATGGGCAGGATATGTGCGACGGCGTTCGAACGTCCCGTGGCAAGTCGTTTGGCCCAGCTGTTCGGCCGGTAATGATGGGTCTGCGCGGCCTCCAGAACACGGCGGCGCGTGTGTTCCCCGACCTCCGGGTAGCCGTTCAGCGCCCGGCTCACGGTCGTCTGCGATAGATCGAGAAGCTCCGCGAGCTGCTTGAGGTTCATGATCGTCCCAAGCCCAAAGCGCTTTGGTTCCTCCCCGAGCGTAGGATGCTCCCGCGGCCGCGTCAAAGCCCATGCTCGCTGCACCGCGACAGAGCAGATGCAGAAAAATACTGGGCGAACAGATGATTGCCACGCGCCCGTTGACTTGGTCGGCAGCATGTCCCACGGTCAAGCATGTTCAAAGCGCTTTGGGGGAGGCGAGGAACTCGCTTTTCCTTCGGTGCGATCGATACGATCCCGGGAGGATTTCGATGAAGACGACACTGATCTCCGGCGCCGCCGTGCTGGCCCTGACGACCGGCATGAGCGTCGCGCAATCACTGGAATTTCCGATCGGAGAAGGCGAGTTTAACTGGGACAGCTATCAGAGCTTCGCTGACAGTCACGATCTCAGCGGTCAATCGATGGACATCACTGGACCGTGGACTGGGGCGGACGACGCGCTTTTCTCGAACGTCATCGCCTATTTCGAAGAGGCGACCGGTGCGTCGGTCAACTACTCCGGCTCCGACAGTTTCGAGCAGGACATCGTGATCTCCACCGAAGCCAATTCCGCGCCCAACATCGCGGTCTTTCCGCAGCCCGGCCTGATCGCCGACCTGGCGCGGCGGGGTGAGATCACGCCGCTTGGGGAGGAGACGTCGAGCTGGATCGCCGAGAATTACGCGGCGGGCGATTCCTGGGTCGATCTCGCGACTTTCTCGGGGCCCGACGGGGAAGAACTCTTCGCCTTTCCTTACAAGATCGACGTTAAATCGCTCGTCTGGTACGTCCCGGAGCAATTCGAGGAAGCCGGTTACGAGATTCCGGAAAGCTACGAGGAGCTCAAGGAACTGACGCAGCAGATGGCCGACGACGGCGTGACCCCCTGGTGCATCGGTCTCGGGTCGGGCGCCGCGACGGGCTGGCCCGCGACCGACTGGGTCGAGGACCTGATGCTGCGCACGGCGAGCCCCGAAACCTACGACCAGTGGGTGTCGAACGAGATCCCGTTCGACGATCCTGCGGTGGTCAACGCGATCGAGGAATACGGGTACTTCTCGAAGAACGACGACTTCGTGAATGGCGGCGCCGCCGCGGTGGCGACCATCGATTTCCGCGATGCGCCCTCCGGCCTGTTCTCGTTCCCGCCCGAATGTTACATGCTGAAGCAGGCGACGTTCATACCGACCTTCTTCCCCGAAGGCACCGAGCTCGGAACGGATGCCGACTTCTTCTATTTCCCCGCGTCGAGCGAGGAGGATCTGGGCCAGCCGGTTCTGGGCGCGGGCACGATGTTCGCGATCACCGAGGATTCCGAGGCGGCGCAAGCCTTCATCGAATTCCTGCAGACCCCCATCGCCCATGAGCTCTGGATGGCGCAATCTGGCTTCCTCACGCCCTTCACGGAGGCGAACGCCGCCGTCTTCCCGACCGACGCGCAACGTAGCCTGAACGAGATCCTGACCGACGCCACGACGTTCCGGTTCGACGCGTCCGACCTCATGCCGGGCGAGATCGGCGCCGGGGCGTTCTGGACCGGGATGGTCGACTTCCAGTCGGGTTCCGATGCCGAAAGCGTCGCGGCCGCGATCCAGAACCGTTGGGATCAGCTCAACTGATCCCGTTCGGCGGAACGAGCGCCTGCGCGGGAAATCGAGCCTCGCGCAGGATCCGGAAACGAGCATGCCGGTGACGGTATGAGGGACGGGAGACGGATGAGATGCCAGTCGTTCTGCAGGGGATCCTGACGATCCTGATCGGTGTCGGCGGATGCATCGCCTATTTCTATTTTTCCAACCTCGTCCTCGACAAGGTGATCTTCCCCGCCAAGGGAGAGAATGCCGGGCGCAACATCAATCGCGCCAACCAGGTCCGGCCGTGGCTGTTCCTTTTCCCGGCGATCTTCGTTCTTGGCCTCTATCTCGTCTATCCCGTGGTGGGATCGCTGATCCGTTCCTTCTACGGACGGGACGGGCAGGAATTCGTCGGGCTCACCTACTACGCGTTGCTTTTCTCGGGCGGCGATTTCACGAGGGCGTTCCTCAACAACCTCCTCTGGGTTCTCTTCGTACCGGCGGCGTCGACCTTCATCGGGCTCGTCGCGGCACAGCTCACCGACAAGCTTTCCTGGGGCAACCTGGCGAAGTCGCTGATCTTCATGCCAATGGCCATCAGCTTCGTCGGCGCGTCCCTGATCTGGAAGTTCGTCTACGCCAACGACGCGGAAATCGGTCTCATCAACGCGATCCGTGCGTCCCTGGGTTTCGAGAATCCGATCGACGTCCTGCAAATTCCGTTCTGGAACAACTTCTTCCTCATGGTGATCTTGATCTGGATCCAGACCGGGTTCGCCATGGTGATCCTCTCGGCGGCATTGCGCGGTATCCCCGAGGAGACGATCGAGGCGGCCATCCTCGACGGCGCCAATCCCTGGCAGCTCTTCTTCAAGATCAAGGTCCCGCAGATCATGTCGACGATCGTCGTCGTCTGGACCACGATCACGATCCTGGTGCTCAAGGTCTTCGACATCGTCTACACGATGACGGGTGGCAATTTCGGCACGGAAATCCTGCCGAGCTACATGATGGACTACTTCGTCACGTCGAAGGGCTATGCCTCCGCGATCGCCATCGTCATCATGATCACCGTCCTGCCGGTCATGATCTGGAACATCCGGCAGGCCCGTAGGGAGATGCGGTGACATGGACAATATCGCCGGAACGAAATCCTCGCTGACCTGGGCCACTCACATCTCGGTCGTCTTTCTCGTGGTGATCTGGCTCGTGCCGACGATCGGCCTCTTCGTGTCGTCCTTCAGGGAACGTGACCAGATCTCCGCCTCGGGCTGGTGGGAGGCGCCCTTTCCGGTCGAGCTCACCGCGCGTGGCCGCACGGCGAGCACGGCCGAGCAGGAGGGTGACCTCTTCGTCGTGACGGGCAACATCTACGACGACGAGGAGGCGGCGAGCTACTTCCCGGACGGCGGGAGCGATGTGGTCGCGTTCGGGACCCGGGGGGTCAATCCGACTGAATTCGAGGCCGGCACTACAGCCGATCTCGGCGACGGCGAGACGCTCACCGTCAACGCGGATGGCACCTACCGCTGGGAGACGCCGGAGGATCCGGGCGACAGGGGGCAGCGCGTCTATTTCGCTGCGGAATCGCCACCGGAATTCACGCTTGCCAATTACCGGCAGGTCCTGACCGCCGACAACATGGACCGGGCCTTCATCAATACACTGACCGTTACCGTGCCTGCCACGATCATTCCGATCCTCGTCGCGGCCTTCGCGGCCTACGCCCTCGCGTGGATGGATTTTCCGGGCCGCGGTCTTCTCATCGCGCTCGTCGTAGGCCTCCTCGTCGTGCCATTGCAACTTGCGCTCGTTCCCATGCTCGATCTGCACAATCGGATCGGGATCGGGCAGAGCTTCATGGGAATATGGTTCGCGCATACGGCCTTCGGCATGCCGCTCGCGGTGTATCTCCTGCGAAATTACATGGTCGGATTGCCGCGCGACATCATCGAAAGCGCTAAGGTCGACGGCGCGACGGACTTCCAGCTCTTCGTGAAGATCATATTGCCGTTGAGCCTTCCCGCACTCGCGGCCTTCTCGATCTTCCAGTTCCTGTGGACTTGGAACGATCTTCTCGTCGCAAAGGTGTTCCTGCCGTCGGACGACGCGTCCAAGGTGATGACTGTGAAGATCGCCGACGACCTGCTCGGCTCGCGCGGGGGCGATTGGGGGATCCTCGCGACCGCGGCCTTCGTCTCGATCGCCGTGCCGCTTATCGTCTTCTTCTCCATGCAGCGCTTCCTCGTGCGCGGGCTTCTCGCCGGATCCGTCAAGTAGATCATGGAAGACCTGCACCGTCGTACCGACCGGCCGATCGAGGCCGGACCGGCCGAACCCGATTGGTGGCGCGGTGCGGTGATCTACCAGATCTATCCTCGGTCCTTTCAGGATTCGAACGATGATGGAGTGGGGGACCTCTCGGGTATCATCCACCGGCTCGATTACCTCAAGCGGCTGGGGATCGACGCAATCTGGATCTCGCCCTTCTTCAAATCGCCGATGCGCGATTTCGGCTACGACATCTCGAGCTTCCGTGACGTCGATCCGCTCTTCGGCACGATGGGAGATTTCGACGCTCTCATCCAGAGCGCCCATTCGCTCGGCATCCGGGTCCTGATCGATCTCGTGATGAACCATACCTCCTCCGATCACCGGTGGTTCCGGGAGAGCCGGTCCTCGCGCGACAATCCGAAGGCGGACTGGTACGTCTGGGCCGATCCGCAACCCGACGGCAGCCCCCCCAATAACTGGCTGTCGATCTTCGGCGGCACTGCCTGGGAGTGGGAAGCGGAACGGATGCAGTATTACCTGCACAACTTCCTGACCGACCAGCCGGACCTGAATTTCCACAACGAGGAGGTTCAGGAGGAACTGTTGCAGGTCGCGCGGTTCTGGCTTGATCGGGGGGTCGACGGGTTCCGGCTCGACGTCGTCAATTTCTATTTTCACGACAGAGAGTTGCGGGACAATCCTGCCCTGCCGCCTGAAGACCGCAACGATAACACCGCGCCGTCGGTCAATCCCTATAACTTCCAGGATCATCTCTACGACAAGACCCGTCCCGAGAACCTCGCGTTCCTGCAAAGGCTGCGCGGGGTGATGGACGAATACCCTGCGATCACCAGCGTGGGCGAGATCGGCGAGAGCCAGCGCGGGATGCAGACGCAGCGCGACTATACCTCGAACGGCCGTCTGCACATGGCCTACGATTTCGATTTCCTGGCCAGTGCCTATCCGTCGGGACACCGTATCCGCCACGTGCTCGAGCGGTTCGACCGCATCGTCACCGAAGGCTGGGCGTGCTGGGCCTTCTCGAACCATGATACGGAGCGTTACGCCTCCCGGTGGGGCCTCTCGGAAGCCGAACGCAAGCTCTATGCCGCGATCCTTCTGACGCTGAAGGGCACGATCTGCCTCTATCAGGGAGAGGAACTCGGTCTGACCGAGGCATATGTGCCCTACGAGGATCTGCAGGATCCGTATGGCAAGCGGTTCTGGCCGAAATTCAAGGGTCGCGACGGCGCACGGACGCCGATGCCCTGGACGGACACCCCGACCGGCGGCTTCTCGAATGCACGGCCCTGGCTGCCGATGGCCGTCGAGCATCTCGAGCGGGCCGTGTCGGTGCAGGATCGCGATCCCGGCTCGACGCTGGCCTTCTATCGCGCCTTCATCGCGTTCCGGAAAACCGTTCCGGCATTGGCGAAGGGTGAGCTCAAGATCGTCGCGGCCGATGCCGAACGGCTCTGTCTGATCCGAGACGATGGATTGCGCCGAATCTTCATAGCCTTCAACCTGAGCGATGCGCCGATCGATGTCGTGTTGCCGGAGGGCATATGGACGGCACTCGACGGCGTTCCGTTCGACGCCGAGTTCACGGGCCGCGAGATTCGGCTGGGACCCCATCAGGGGGCGTTCGCGGCGGCCGACGAGGGGATTTAGGGAGGAAGGGTGATGGCAGATCTGAAATTGACGGACGTCGCGAAAGCCTACGGGAACGTTCAGGTTCTCAAGGACATCAACCTCGACATCAAGCAGGGCGAGCTCGTCGTATTCGTCGGCCCGTCGGGATGCGGGAAGTCGACGCTCCTGCGAATGATTGCGGGCCTGGAGAAGATCACCGGCGGAGAGCTCCAGATCGACGGCCGCGTGGTCAACAACGTCCCGCCCGCGCAGAGGGGCATCGCGATGGTTTTCCAGTCCTACGCGCTTTACCCGCACATGACGGTGCGCGACAACATGGCGTTCGCGCTGAAGATCGCGAAGAAGTCGAAGGACGAGATCGACGCCGCCATCAAGAAGGCCGCGCGGATCCTGCAGCTCGAACCGTATCTCGACCGGCTGCCCAAGGCGCTTTCGGGCGGACAGCGCCAGCGGGTCGCCATCGGACGTTCCATTGTGCGCGACCCGAAGGTCTACCTCTTCGACGAGCCGCTCTCCAACCTCGACGCGGCACTGCGGGTCGCGACCCGGATCGAGATCGCACAGCTCAAGGAGTCGATGCCCGACTCGACCATGATCTACGTCACGCACGACCAGGTGGAGGCGATGACGCTGGCGAGCCGGATCGTCGTGCTCGCAGGTGGCGGGATCAGCCAGGTCGGTACGCCCCTCGAACTCTATGAGAAGCCCGAGAACGAGTTCGTCGCGCAGTTCATCGGATCGCCCGCCATGAACATGTTGCCCGGCAAGATTACGGCAACGGGTGAGCGGACGACGGTGGCCATGGATGGCGGAGGAACCGCGGTGTCCACCTACCCGACGCGCGACGAGGACATGGGCGCCCAGGTCAAGGTCGGCGTCCGTCCGGAAGACCTCAGGGAATCGAAGGGCGAGGACTACATTTTCGAGGGCAAGGTCGACATCACCGAGGCGCTCGGCGAGGTGACGCTGCTCTATTTCGAGACTGGCAACGCAGACCTCGAAGACATGGAAAAGGGCGATGCCGCGGTGATCGCGAAACTCTCCGGCATTCATTCCGATCTAAGGGGCAACGAGGTGCGTCTCACCGCCGATCCGTCGAAAGTCCATCTCTTCCTGGACGGAAAATCGCTACGCTACCGGTGATCTTTAGAATTCGTTAACCCCGTCCCTCGATCGATAGCGGATGGAGATCACCGACACTGCGCTCAGACGGTCGCAATGGGAGACGAAGGTCGGAGGGGCCGCACTGCAGCATGGCTGGGCCTACGGCGCCGTCGCTGCACGCCACGGGGCGACTTGCCGGCGGTTCGAGCTTCGTGACGGGGAAAGGCATGGCCTCGCGCAGGTGATCTGTCGCTCGCTCGGTCCTGTCGGCATCGGCTATCTTCCCCTCGGTATCCGCTGGATATCGGGCGACGGATCCGCTCCGGGGGATCTTACCAGCCTACGCCAAGCGCTCTCTGCACAACGAATGCATTTGCTGGTCGCACCATCCGAGGCAAGGCCTCAGCGATGGGCGCCCCGCCTGTCCACCCCGCGGGAGATGGCGGTGCTTCGTCTCGATCCCGGAGCCGATCAGCGCGCGGCCTTGCAGAAGAAATGGCGCAACCGCCTGAATGTGGCCGAACGCTCTGGGCTTGAGACACGTCTCGATACAGGGATTCCGGTCTGGCTCGTCGCCGCCGAGCGCGCGCAGCAGAAGCGCCGGGGATACGGAAATTTTACGTCGGGATGGATCGCCGCCTGGCAGAAGCTCGCACCCGGCAGAAGTTTCACGATCGAGGCGGGTCCCGAGACGTCACCGTTCGCGGCGATGAGTTTCCTCCTGCACGGGCAGGGGGCCACGTATTTCCTCGGCTGGCGGTCGGAGACGTCCCCGGCCTGTCACGCCCACAATCTCCTGATGTGGCGCGCGATCCTGCATTTGCAGGGCCTTGGCGTGGTTCGGCTCGATCTCGGCCAGATCGACCGGCGTGCCGCGCCGGGTCTCGCACGGTTCAAGCTCGGGACCGGGGCGAAGATCGAGACGCTGCCGGCCCTCTACGCGATCGGGCCGAGCGGCAGGGGGCGGTCCGGCGCGCGCGACGCTGATGGGGGCAGGGCTTTCCTTCCGGTCGGCTCCGTGAAATAGAGCCGCGTCAAACGAAGGCTCCGAAGGAGAATCCCATGGAGATTCGCGAGGCGCTGACTTTCGACGACGTCCTCCTCGTCCCCGCGGCATCGAGTGTGTTGCCCTCCACCGCCGACACGCGGACGAAGGTGACGCGCGATATCGCGATGAACATCCCGCTTCTCAGTTCGGCCATGGATACCGTGACTGAAGCGCGGATGGCGATCGCCATGGCGCAGGCGGGGGGCATCGGCGTGATCCACCGCAATCTCGGGATAGACGAGCAGAACGCGGAAGTGCGGCGGGTCAAGCGCTTCGAGAGCGGCGTGGTCTACAACCCCATCACGCTGAGCGCGGAGCAGACGCTCGCGGATGCCAAGGTGCTACAGGATCGCTACCGCGTCACCGGGTTCCCGGTGATCGACGGAACGGGCCGCGTCGTCGGGATCGTTACGAACCGCGACATGCGCTTTGCCTCCGACGATCGCACGCCCGTCTCGGAAATGATGACGTCGCGCGATCTCGCCATCCTCGAGGAGCCCGCGGATCTCGACGAGGCACGGCTCCTGATGAAGAAGCGCCGGATCGAGAAACTCCTCGTGACCGACGGGCAGGGCAAGCTTACGGGGCTTCTCACGCTGAAGGACAGCGAGCAGGCGGTGCTGAACCCCGCAGCCTGCAAGGATGGCCTGGGACGGCTGCGCGTGGCGGCGGCGACGACCGTGGGCGATGCTGGTTTCGAGCGGACGGAAGCGCTCGTCGATGCGGGCGCCGACATCATCGTCATCGACACCGCGCACGGGCATTCGGAGGGCGTGGCGGAGGCCGTCAGGCGCGCGAAGGCGCTCTCGAACGAGGTCCAGATCATCGCGGGCAACGTCGCGACCGCGGACGGCGCGCGGGCGCTCGTCGATGCGGGTGCGGATGCGATCAAGGTCGGGATCGGTCCGGGCTCCATCTGCACGACGCGGATGGTTGCGGGCGTGGGCGTGCCGCAGCTGACCGCGATCATGGACGCGGTTTCCGGCGCGGGCGACGCGCCCGTCATCGCCGATGGGGGCATCCAGTTCTCCGGCGACTTCGCCAAGGCGATCGCCGCCGGCGCCTCTTCTGCGATGGTGGGCAGCATGATCGCGGGCACCGACGAGAGCCCAGGCGAGGTGATCCTCTACCAGGGCCGCAGTTTCAAATCCTACCGTGGCATGGGCAGCCTTGCCGCGATGGCGCGCGGCTCGGCCGATCGCTATTTCCAGAAGGACGCGGCTTCCGACAAGCTCGTCCCCGAGGGGATCGAGGGACAGGTGCCCTACAAGGGCACGGCCAGCGCCGTAATCCATCAGCTCGTGGGCGGTTTGCGCGCGGCGATGGGCTATACCGGATGCGCCACGGTGGAGGAGATGCGCACGAAGTGCAGCTTCGTCCGGATCACCAATGCTGGGCTCAGGGAAAGTCACGTCCACGACGTAACGATCACGCGGGAGAGCCCGAACTACCGCGGCGCCTGAACGCGGCGGGCGATCTTTCCCATCGGGGCCCGCCGTTCTATACTTGTCCGAATAGCTGCAGCGCCCCCGCGGCAGTCAGAGAGGAGAACGAGAATGCCGAAGGATGCATACAAGGGTCAGTCTTTTTCCTGGTCGGACCCGTTCCTCCTCGACGATCAGTTGACCGAAGACGAGCGCATGATCCGCGATGCGGCGGCTGCCTTTGCCGCCGACAAGCTGATGCCGCGGGTGGAGAAGGCCTATCTCGAAGAGCGGACCGAGCCCGAGATCTTCGCGGAGATGGGCGAGGCCGGCCTGCTCGGTGTGACGACGCCGGAGGAATATGGCGGGGTCGGCGCGTCCTATGTCGCCTACGGTCTCGTCGCGCGGGAGGTCGAGCGGATCGACAGCGGTTATCGCTCCATGATGTCGGTGCAATCGAGCCTCGTCATGTACCCGATCGCCGCGTTCGGATCGGAAGAGCAGAAGAAGCGCTATCTGCCGAAGCTCGCCGCGGGCGAGATGATCGGCTGCTTCGGCCTGACGGAGCCCGATGCCGGATCGGACCCTGCAGGCATGAAGACGAAGGCGGTCAAGACCGATGGCGGCTACCGCATTTCCGGCGCGAAGATGTGGATCTCGAACGCGCCCATCGCCGACCTCTTTGTCGTCTGGGCAACCTCGGAAGAGCACGACGGCAAGGTCTGCGGCTTCCTGATCGAACGCGGCGCGAAGGGACTCGAGACCGCCAAGATCGAGGGGAAACTCTCGCTTCGCGCTTCTGTGACCGGAGAGATCTCGCTACAGGACGTGGAAGTCGGAGAGGATGCGCTCCTGCCCGGTATCGTCGGCATGGGTGGCCCCTTCGGTTGCCTCAACCGCGCGCGCTACGGCATCTCCTGGGGGACGATGGGCGCGGCGGAGGATTGCTGGTTCCGCGCACGTGACTACGGATTGGACCGGAAGCAGTTCAAGCGCCCGCTTGCCGCGACGCAGCTGTTCCAGAAGAAGCTCGCCGACATGCAGACGGAGATCGCCCTCGGCCTGCAGGCGAGCCTCCGCGTCGGGCGCCTGCTCGACGACGGGCGCTTCTCGCCGGAGATGATCAGCCTCGTGAAGCGGAACAATTGCGGCAAGGCGCTCGACATCGCGCGGGTCGCGCGGGACATGCATGGCGGCAACGGGATCATGTCGGAATACCACGTCATGCGCCATTCCCAGAACCTCGAGACCGTCAACACCTACGAGGGAACGCACGACGTGCATGCCCTCATCCTCGGACGGGCGATCACCGGTCTCGCGGCCTTCGCCTGAGCCCGATGACCAGTCAGGAATACCCGCTCGCGGGATTGAAAGTCGTGGAGCTCGCGCGGATTCTCGCGGGCCCCTGGATCGGGCAGACGCTTGCCGATCTCGGTGCCGAGGTCATCAAGGTCGAATCGCCGGGGGGAGACGACACCCGCCGCTGGGGTCCCCCGTTCATCGATCGACCCTGCGCGGATGGGGGGACCGAACGTGTCGCCGCCTATTTCCACGCGGCCAATCGCGGCAAGCAATCCGTCATCTGCGATTTCACCGATGCGGAGGATTTGGCACGGCTGCGCGCGCTCATCGACGATGCCGATGTGCTGGTCGAGAACTTCCGTGCCGGCGGTCTTGCCAAGTTCGGTCTCGATTACGAGACGCTCGCGCGGTCCAATCCCGGTCTCGTCTATGCGTCCGTCACGGGTTTCGGTCAGACCGGTCCACGCGCGCGGCAGCCCGGCTACGACGTGCTCATCCAGGGCATGTGCGGGATCATGGAGCTCACGGGCGAACCCGACGGTGAGCCCCAGAAAGTCGGGGTCGCCTGGATCGATATTTTCACCGGCCTCTACGGAACGATCGCCGTTCAGGCCGCGCTTGCGGAGCGGGCGCGCTCGGGCCGGGGGCAATGGATCGACCTGTCCCTGCTCGATTGCGGGGTCGCTGTCCTCGCAAACCAGGCGGCGAACTTTCTCCTCGGCGGGGTCGTTCCGCGACGGCTCGGCAATGCGCATCCGAACATCGTTCCCTACCAGGTCTTTGCCGCGCGCGACGGCCATCTCGTCATTGCCTGCGGCAACGATCGCCAGTTCCGCGCGCTTTGCGCCGCCCTCGATCTCGACGGCGTGGGCACCGATCCCGCCTATGCGACGAATCCGGACCGTGTCGCCGCACGGAACGAACTCGTTCCGATCCTCTCCGACCGGATCGCCACGCTCGACCGCGCCACCCTCATCGCCCGCCTCGAAGCGGCCGGCATTCCTGGGGGGCCGATCAACACGGTTCCCGAAGCCCTCGCCGATCCGCAGATCGAAGCTCGCGCGCTCGCAATCGCGCCGGAAGGCGTGCCAGGATTGCGGACACCGCTCAGCTTTTCGCGCAGCCCGCTTCGCACGGACCGTGCCGCGCCCACCCTCGGCGGGGGTGCCTGGAGCTTCGGCGAAGCCTAGAACTGCTGTCCTGCGCAGCTGTTGCAGGGCAAAGGTCCTCCGCACCCCTCTCAGTGAGCGGAAATCCGCTCATTTGGTGTCGGAATGTCAGACGGAATTGTGTTGGATTGAAGCGATATGACGGCCTAGGCCACGGCCTTGCCGAAGTGCTTTCCGTACGGTCACTTTTTTCTCTTCATGCGTGTGCAACTTTACGCAAATTTGATAAGACGATTGCCAGCGACTCTGACTGTCGCCGGGAGGCCACCCAACCTGGGAGGCAAATGCAACTCACGGCAGCAATCGGGGACGTTGTGTAACAGTTCGGATCCGGTCACTGTTGCCGTTCAGTAAATTGGTCGTGTTTCGGGAAGGGTTATGAGCGTTCATGCATATCGGCAAGTTTCACGAGGGAGATTGGGAACACGATATCCTGGATCAGGTCCTCGAAGATTTTGAGAAGCGAAGCGCCTCGTTACCATCGGAGACCCGGTCGCGTGTCGGGCTGGTCCTCGCCTCTCGTCTCTGCGAGAAGGTCGCCTTTGCCAATGCCGGGGAATGGGAAGCCGTTTCCGTCGCGGACCTGCTCCTGCTTTCCGCCCAGGTCGAGCGGTTCGCCATGAAGGATCGCAAGCTCGACTAAGGCCGAAGGCGTAACGCCACGGTATCTCGGAACGCCTGACGGGACCCTTTCAATGATGCGCATCGAAGCGGCGACCTCATCCGATCTCTCCGACATCAAGCGTCTTCATACCGAGAGTTGGCGGACCGCCTACGCCCCCTTCCTTCCCTCTGCCGCTCTTGATCGCCTCGACGCGGAGATGGAGCGTCGCTGGACCGTGCTGCCGGCCGACGTAGAAGTCGCACGGTCCGACGGGGAGGTGCTGGGTTTTGTCCGAACCAAGAAACGGGATGGATGGGCCTATATCGATAACCTTCACGTCCATCCGGACATGCGGGGCAGGGGCATTGGCCAAGCCCTGTTCCATGCGGCGGGTCAGCGGCTCGCTGCGACGGGCGAGGGCGGGGTCTGGCTTACCGTGATCGCGGCCAACACCGCCGCGCGCCGGTTCTACCGGGCAATGGGCGGTTTCGAAGGTGGTCTTCTCACCGAACCGGTTCTGGGATGTCCAACGCGGACGCGGCCGGTGATCTGGCGTTCGTTGCGGCGCTTCGCTTCGGCAAATGATCGTGCGAACGCGCTTGACGCCGGATAGGCCTGTCCATAGAACGCCCCTCACGTTCGGGACGACACGTCCGGGCGGGCAATGGGCGGTTGTAGCTCAGTTGGTTAGAGTACCGGCCTGTCACGCCGGGGGTCGCGGGTTCGAGCCCCGTCAACCGCGCCACCATTGCCCCCGCCATGTCTCCCGTGCCGATGCGCGGTTGTAGCTCAGTTGGTTAGAGTACCGGCCTGTCACGCCGGGGGTCGCGGGTTCGAGCCCCGTCAACCGCGCCACCATCATACGGAAACGATCAAGCGCCCCATGGGCAAGGTCGGCGCCACCCGGTCATGGGGCGGCGCCAGTCAGTCGTTCCGTCAGCCGTCGAAATCGACGCTCTCCACAAGCCGCAAGGCCTCGCCGCGATGCGCCGCGATGGCGTCGAGCGCGGTCGTGTCGGGATCGAGATCACCCCAGCCCTGTACCAGGTCGGCCGCGGGCGTTTCCGGATCGGCCGGGTATTCGTAGACCGCCTCGGCATAGATTTTCTGCGCCTCGGGTGATGAAAGAAATTCCATGAAGGCGAGGGCATCCTCGCGGTTCGGTGCGGACTTGGTCATCGCCACGCCGGAGATGTTCACATGGGTGCCGCTGCCATCCTCGAAACGAGGAAACGCGATGCGAACGGAATTCGCCCATTCCTGCTGTTCCGGATCCTCAAGCATTGCACCCATGTAGTAGGTATTGCCGAGGGAGATGTCGCATTCGCCGGCCCAGATTGCGCGAACCTGCGCCCGGTCGTTGCCTTGCGGCGCCCGCGCGAGGTTGGATTTCACGGCTTCGAGCCATTCTCGCGTGGCCTCTTCCCCGTCATGCTCGATGAGCGCGGAGACGAGCCCGAGCGTATAGACGTGGGTGCCCGACCGCGTGCAGATCCGCCCCTGCCATTTCGGATCCGCGAGATCCTCGTAGGTGGTGATTTCGCCTTCTGCGACGCGATCCTTGCTGGCATAGACGATCCGGCCGCGCAGCGTGACGCCGAACCAGTGGCCCTCCGAATCCCTCAGGTTCGGTGGAATGTTCTCCTCGAGCACGTCCGACTGCACCGCCTGGGTCACGCCCGCTTCTTTGGCGCCCGCGAGCCGGCTGATATCGACCGTCAGGATAATGTCGGCCGGCGACCGGTCGCCTTCGGCCTGAAGCCGCTCCGTAACACCGGTGTTGAGAAAGGCGACGTTCGTCTCGATCCCGGTCTCTTCCGTGAACGCGTCAAGAAGCGGCTGGATCAGCTCAGGCTGCCGATACGAGTAGATGTTGACCTCCGCCGCGGCCGGGAGGGCGGTTGCAGCGGCGAGGCCGAGGAGAACTGGAAGGCGCATGATGATCCCGTTGGTTGGTGTAAACACGGCGGACTCAAATCCGACTGTTTTGATCAGGTCAAGATGCGTTCGCCGCCTTGCCATCACGCTCTCTCGCTTTCGCCGCCTCCCAAAGCGTGTCCATTTCGGTCAAGTCACTCTCCGCCGGTCGTTTTCCGCGTTCCGCTAGGGCGGCCTCGATGAAGACGAACCGGCGGATAAATTTCTCGTTGGTTCCACGTAGCGCCGCTTCGGGGTCCACGCCCAGATGGCGCGCGAGGTTCGACACGGCGAAGAGGAGATCGCCGAACTCGTCCGCGACCGCCTCCGGAGACATCGTCCGACGCGCCTCGTTAAGTTCGCCGGCCTCCTCCGCGATCTTTGCGATGACCGCCTCGGTATTGTCCCAATCGAAGCCCACGCGCGCTGCCCGTTTCTGCAGTTTCACGGCCCGGAGCAGGGCGGGCAGCCCCCGCGCCACCCCGTCGAGCGTTCCCGTGGCGGCTCCGCGCTCGCGGGCCTTCGCGGCCTCCCAATCGGCGCTCTGCTCTGCCGCGCTCTTGTCTCGTGTCTCGGACCCGAAGACGTGCGGATGGCGATCGATCATCTTCTGCGTGACCGTGTGGACGACATCGTCGAGGTCGAAATGCCCGCCTTCCTCGGCCATGCGGGCATGATAGATCACCTGGAGCAGGAGGTCACCGAGTTCCCCGGGCAGTTCCTCCATCGCGTCCCGCTCGATCGTGTCGGCGACCTCGTAGGCCTCCTCGATCGTGTAGGGCGCGATCGAGCGGAAATCCTGCTCAAGATCCCAGGGGCAGCCGTTTTCGGGGTCGCGGAGCCGCGCCATCACTTCCCGGAGCTTCTGCAGGCCCGGAGGCATGTCGTGGATCGGATCGGCCATTGCGGGCCCTCCTCTTTTCGGAAACGGTGCGATCATTCCTCACCACCGCGCGGAGAGTCCATTGCCCGTCCTCAATCGAATCGCTGCCTATGCCGAAGACATGATCGAGTGGCGGCGCTGGATGCACCGCCATCCCGAACTGGGTTTCTCCTGCGATAAGACCGCCGCCTACGTGGCGGAGCGGCTTCGCGACTTCGGTGTCGACGAAATTCACGAAGGCATCGCCAGGACCGGCATCGTTGCGGTGATCGAGGGCGAGGGTCCGGGCCCGACGATCGGCCTGCGCGCGGACATGGACGCGCTGCCGATGGAGGAGCAATCGGGCGTGCCCTACGCAAGCGAGACGCCGGGCGCGATGCATGCCTGCGGGCATGACGGTCATACGACGATGCTCCTCGGTGCCGCGCGCTACCTCGCGGAGACACGTCGCTTCAAGGGCCGCGTCGCACTCCTCTTCCAGCCGGCCGAGGAGCAGGGTGGCGGCGCCCGCGTGATGGTCGAGGAGGGGGTGCTCGACCGGTTCGACATCGCCGAGGTCTACGCCCTCCACAACGCGCCCGAATCGCCCTTGGGAGAGTTCCACACCGCCCCCGGCCCGGTCATGGCGGCGGTCGATGAATTCGCGATCACCATCCGCGGCGAGGGCGGTCACGCGGCTTGGCCGCATGCCTGTGTCGATCCGGTCCCGGCCGCGCTCCGCCTTGCCACCGCCTTCGACACGATCGTCTCCCGCAACGCCGATCCGATCGATCGTCTCGTCGTCTCGGTGACGCAGGTCCATGCCGGCACCGCCTTCAACGTGATCCCGGGGCAGGCGCGGCTCGGCGGCACGGTGCGCACCTTCACCCCGGAGATGCGCGATCTCGCCGAACGCCGGATGTCCGAGATCTGCGCAGGACTCGCCGCGGCCTTCGGCGTCGAGATCGACATCACCTACCGCCGCGATTATCCCGCCACCGTCAATCACGGGCCCGAGGCAATGCGCGCCGCGGATGTCGCGGCCGAGATCGTCGGCGAAGCCAAGGTCGATCGGGCGCTGCGCCCTTCGATGGGGGCGGAGGATTTCGCCTACATGCTCGAGGTCCGCCCGGGTGCCTACCTGACGCTCGGCATGGGCGGCGGGCCGATCTGCCACCACCCGGCTTACGATTTCCGAGACGAGATCGCGCCGCTCGGGGCCTCCTTCTTCGCCCGGCTCGTCGAATGCCGCCAGCCTCTCTGACGAAAGCATGCGCATGAGCATTTCCATCGCCCTGGCCGTCCTTGTCGGCTTCGCGGCCGCAGGGGGCAGCGTCGCGTTCTGGGCGCGCAGTCTGGCCCTGCCTGTGGACCGATATCACGTGTCCGGCCCGTCGAAACCGTCGGGCGATCACCCGTTCACCGGGGGCTTCCACGCCGTGCGCGACATCGATGCCGATCCAGGCGCGTTCGATCGCCTAGTCGAGGTGGCGGATGCGGCGCCGCGGACGGAACGGCTCGCGGGATCGCCGGGTGCGGGGCATGTGAGCTTCGTCACGCGCTCCCGGGTCTTCGGCTTTCCCGACATCACCAACATCTGGCGCGATGGCGACCTGTTGCAGATTCGTGGCCATCTTGTCGTGGGAAAGTCCGACATGGGCGTGAACGAACGGCGCATCCGCGGCTGGCTCGACGCGGCTGGGATCGGCTAGGATCGCCGAGCGGCCTTGACCCCTCCCGGCGTTCGCGCCACGAAGCGCCATGGTCCCCTTGGAAAAGCTTGCCCAGATCACCGAACGCTTCGAATACATCGAGGCGCGGATGGCCGAGGGTGGTGGCGATATCGCGCAGCTCGGCCGAGAATACGCGGAGCTCCGCCCCGTCGTGGAGGAGATCGCGCGCTACCGCCAGAGCCTCGAGGATCTCGCCGAGGCCGAGGCCATGCTCGCCGATCCGGAAATGCGCGTGCTCGCGGAGGACGAGATTCCGCAACTGCGCAAGCAGATCCCGGAACTCGAGCAGAAGCTCCGCCTCGCCCTCCTGCCGCGCGACAGTGCCGATGCGCGGCCCGCGATTCTCGAGATCCGCCCTGGTACCGGTGGAGAGGAAGCGGCTCTCTTCGCCGCTGATCTCATGCGGATGTACCAGCGATTCGCCGACCGGCGCGGCTGGCGGTTCGAGGTGGTGGAGGAGCAGGCGACGGAGCTCGGCGGTCTCAAGGAACTCGTCGCGACGATCCGCGGAGAGGGCGTCTTCGCATGCCTTAAGTACGAATCCGGCGTGCACCGCGTCCAGCGCGTCCCGTCGACGGAATCGGGTGGTCGTATCCACACCTCCGCGGCCACCGTCGCGGTTCTGCCTGAAGCCGAGGAGGTGGATCTGCAGATCGATCAGGCCGACCTCAGGATCGACACGATGCGGGCGAGCGGCGCCGGCGGGCAACACGTCAACACCACCGACAGTGCCGTGCGCATCACGCACGTTCCCACCGGTATCGTCGTCACCTCGTCCGAGAAATCCCAGCACCGCAACCGTGAGATCGCGATGCAGGTGCTGCGTGCGCGTCTCTACGATGCGGAGCGACGGCGGATGGACGAGGCGCGCGCTTCCGACCGCAAGGCGCAGGTCGGAAGCGGCGACAGATCGGAGCGGATCCGGACCTACAACTTCCCGCAAGGCCGGATGACGGACCACCGCATCAATCTCACCCTCTACAAGCTCGATCAGGTGATGCAGGGCGATCTCGGCGAGATCGTCGACGCGCTGATCGCGGAGGACCAGGCCGCACGGCTGGCAGAGCTGGAGGCGTGAGCCCGCCGCGCCTGGCCGATCTCCTGCGCGAGGGCGCCGCCGCCTTGGCGCGGGCGGGGATCGAGGGGGCGCCGAGGGATGCGCGGCACCTCCTCGCCTTTGCCGCCGGTATCTCGCGCGACCGCCTGACGCTCGTCGCTGACGAGCCCGCCACGCCGGACATCGTCACCCGGTTCGACGCGGCCATCGCCCGGCGTGCGGCGCGATGCCCGGTTTCCCGCATCCTGGGACGGCGCGATTTTTTCGGTCGGGAGTTCGAGATCACCGAGGACGTCCTTGATCCGAGACCGGAGACGGAGAGCCTCGTGCTTCTCGCGCTGGAGCGGCGGCCGCGGCGTATCCTCGATCTCGGGACCGGATCGGGTTGTCTCCTCGCCACGATCGTCGCGGAAACCTCCGGTGCGACCGGGCTCGGCACGGACATTTCCGATGCCGCGCTCGATGTCGCGCGGCGCAACGCCGCGGCTGTTGGCGTCGCGGACCGGACGGAATGGCGCCTGTCGGACTGGTTCGGCGCGGTCACGGGACGATTCGATCTCGTGGTGTCGAATCCACCCTATATCGCTGCGGCCGATCTGCCCGGCCTGGCGGAAGAGGTCCGCGACCACGATCCGTTCGGCGCGCTTTCGCCTGGGGAGGATGCGCTCGCCGCCTATCGCGCTATCCTATCGGGCGCGCGGCATCACCTCGATCCCGACGGTGCGCTCCTCGTGGAGATCGGCGCGGAGCAGGGGGCGGACGTAGTGCAACTCTTCCGCACCGCCGGCTTCGGCTCGGTCGCTATCCACCCCGATCTGGATGGGCGGGATCGCGTGGTATCCGGGCGTCTTATCGGCTGAAACGGCCGGAAATTGCGCAGGAATGGAAAAAACCCTTGTCATCACGCCACTGCCATGTTCTTTCGAAGATGCAGTGGATGGGACGCGGGATGCGTTCCCCTCTGGCATCGCCAGAACATCGCCGCCGATCCAGCCACCCGTCCCGAGACGGTCGCACTGGAAGGATCAGGCGCATGCCATAATCAAGGCTGGAAGCTTTTTATATGAGATCTTCGAAGTCACGCTCGCGGTCAAAGTCGAACCGTAACCGTCCCTCCGGCGGCGGCAATATCGTCAATCGGGTCTTCGACAGTTCCGGCCCCGAGGGTAAGGTGCGCGGCACGCCGCAGCAGATCATCGACAAGTACAATCAGCTCACGCGCGACGCCCAGCTCTCGAACGATCGGGTCGCTGCGGAGAATTTCGCGCAGCATGCGGAGCATTACACCCGCATGCTCGCCGAGGCACAGCGTGAGATGGACCAGCGTCGCGAGCAGCAGGATCAGCAGCAGCGTGACCAGCAGCAGCGGGATCAGCAACAGCGCGACCGGCAGCAGAACCAGGGCAATTCGGCGCAGAACGACGATGCGTCGATCCATTCCTCCGATCAGCGCGGCGACGACCGGCGTCGTGGTCACCAAGAGGAAAGGGCGGCCGAGGAGCAGCGCGACGAGGAAAGCCCGCGGGTTGAGGACGTCCAGCCTGCCGCGCAGCCCGACGCTCCGGCCCCGGCTGCCCCGGCTGCCCCGGCCGCGGAAGAGCAGCCTCCGAAGCGCCGCCGTCGTGCCGCGGCACCCAAGGAAAAGCCCGCTTCCGTCGAGAACGACGTGATCGACACCGGCTCGGAGAACGATGGCGGTCTCGTGGAAACGCCGGAGAGCAAGCCGAAACCGCGGCGGGCCCGCAAGCCGCGCGCCAAGGCCGGCGACGAGCCACCCGCCTCCGGGTCTGGCGAGAGCGAAGCGGTCGAGTAGCGCCGCTCAGGCGGCCGCGAGCGCGCGGGCAAGCGCGCAGAATTCCTCGATCGACAATTCCTCCGCGCGGCGCGTGGGTGCTATGCCCGCGCTCAGCAACACGTCTTCGATGTCGGGCGAAAGCCCCCGCAGGGCCGCCCGAAGCATCTTTCGCCGCTGATTGAAAGCGGCCGCGGTGATTCTGAAAAGCGTCGGAGCGTCGGCCTCGAAAAGCGGCTCCGGCCGGGCGGTCAGATGGACGACGGCGGATCGCACCTTTGGCGCCGGTGTGAAGGCTTCCGGCGGCACGTCGAGAACGATCCGCGCTTCGCTGCGCCATTGCGACAGGATCGCGAGCCGGCCGTAGGCCTTCGATCCGGGCGCGGCCACGATCCTTTGCGCAACCTCACGCTGGAACATGAGCGTGAGGCTCGTCCAGAAGGGCGGCCACGTGCCAGGATCAAGCCAGCGCGTCAGGAGTTCCGTCCCGACATTGTAGGGCAGGTTCGACACGATCCGGACGGGCGGGGTCAGGTACGGGCGCGGGTCGAAGGCCAGCGCATCCGCCGACACGATCTCGAGCCGTCCGGGATAGGCCTGGGTGATCTCTTCCAGCGCGGCGATGCAGCGCGCGTCTTTCTCCACCGCAACGACCTTGCGCGCTCCTTCGGCAAGAAGCCCGCGTGTGAGCCCGCCCGGGCCGGGACCGATCTCGAGGACGTCGGCGTGACCGAGATCGCCCGCCTGCCGCGCGATTTTCGCCGTGAGGTTCAGATCGAGCAGGAAGTTCTGCCCGAGCGACTTGCGGGCCGCGAGGCCATGCGCCGCGATCACCGCGCGGAGCGGCGGGAGGTCGTCGATGGTGCCCATGCCCCCGCTACCGCCTTACCGGTTCCGCGCCATGCGCGCCGCGAGGCGCAGGGCCGCGAGCGTCGAGGTTGGGTCGGCGGTGCCGGTCCCTGCGATGTCGAAGGCGGTACCGTGATCGGGCGAGGTCCGAACGAAGGGCAGGCCGAGTGTCACGTTGACCCCGCCGGAGAAATCGATCGTCTTGATCGGGATCAGTGCCTGGTCGTGATACATCGCGACGGCCGCGTCATACCGCGCCCGCGCCTCGGCGTGGAACATCGTATCGGCCGAGGCCGGACCGCGTACCTCCATCCCCTCTGCACGCAGCGCATCGATCACCGGCGCGATCACCTCGAGATCCTCGCGTCCGATCGCACCGCCTTCCCCGGCGTGCGGATTGAGACCGGCCACCGCGATCCGGGGCACTTCGATCCCGAAGTCGCGGATGAGCGCAGAATGGGTGATGCGTATCGTTTCCTCTAGTAGGGCTGGCGACAAGACGCGGGGGATATCCGAGACAGGGATATGGATCGTCGCCGGCACCACGCGAAGGGCGTCGCAGGCAAGCATCATCACGACCCTCTCGACGCCGGCGAGCGCCGCGAGGTACTCGGTATGGCCGGGATACGCGAAATTCGCCCCGTCGATCAGTGCCTTCTTGTGGATGGGCAGCGTGCAGAGCGCTGCGGCCTCTCCCGACTGGACCAGATCGACGGCACGGGCGATGACCGCGACGACGGAGGCCGCGTTCGCGGGATCCGGCGTTCCCGGGACGGCCAATGCGGGGAAATCGTGCCGCAGGACCGGCAAACCGCGTTCGGCGGCGGCATCCGCCCCTGCGGGATGATCGATCTCGACATGAGGTGCGCCCGAAGGCAGATGCCGCGGGTCGCCGATCCATGCGAAGGGAAGCGTGGTTCCGAGCGCCCGCCATGCGGCGACGGCAAGTTCGGGGCCGATTCCCGCCGGCTCCCCGCACGTCACGACGAGGGGTGCGACGGCGTTCATTCCGTGACGATGGTGGCGTTCGCCCGCATCTCCGCCAGGTAATTGTCCGCTAGCCGTGATATCCGGCGGTTCGTCAGCGAATTGCGGATGGCATCGAGATCGATCTCCTCCGGATCGGAATAGAGGCGGTCGCAGAGCATGAGAAAGACGAGCGTCTGTCCGTCCGCCCGGGTGAGAGAGGTCGAACTCTCCCCGGGATCGAGTTGCCCGAGTGCAAGCGCGACATCGGCGGGAATCTCCGCGGGCGCCTTGGTATCGCGTTGCAGCGGCGCATCGGGTTCTTCACGCGCCACGGCGTAGAGATCGTCGCAGGTATCGACCCGCGCCGCGATTCGGGCGGCCCGCTGCAGCGTCTCTGGCGTGCGCCCGCCGGGAAGATAAAGCGCGGCGTAATCGAGCTCGCGTACGGCCGCCCGCGACGGCACTTCCTCCAGGGCGCGGAGCTGAAAGATCGCGATCGCGTTCGGGACCCCCACGGGCGGGCTCACCTCTCCGGGGGATAGCGACACGACAAGGTTGCGCAGGACGGGGGGCAGGTTCGAGACTTCGAGCCACTCGAGCGCGCCGCCTTGGTCGCGGGAGGGCGAGGCGGAATACTCGCGCGCGGCCGCCGCGAAATCGGACGCGCCGTTGATCCGGGCAAGCTGGGGAGCGAGCCGCTCGGCCTCCGCCGCGCGCTCGGGCGTGTTGGCCGGCAGGATGATCTCGCTCAGCAGAACGCGCAGTTCCGACGATGGCGGCGCCGCGGCTTCGCGGGCCACCTCGTCCTCGGGGATGTCGACGCGTCCCCCGAATCGCGCCCGGACGATCCGGCGCCAGGCGATGCCCGCGCGGACGAAATCGCGGAACGTCTCCTCGTCGACCCCGTCGCGCGCGAGGTTCGCCACGAAGTCCTCCCGACTGAGATTCGCGCGCCCCGCGAATTCCTCCATCCCGTCCAGAACTTCTTCCTCGGAGATCTCCAAGCCGACCCTGTCGGCTTCCGCCATCTGGAGCCGTTCGTTGATCAGTGCGTCGATCGCCTGCGCGCGCGTGTCGCCGGGCGTGCGGAAGAGATCGAGCATCTGTGCCCTCTGGTCCACCTCGAAGGCGGTGATCACGCGGTCGTTCACCGTCACGACGGGGGAGAAGAGACCTTGCGCCGGTGCGGGCCCGGCGGCCAGTCCCAGGGCGGAGACGAAGATCAGGCAGATAAGTCGGATCATTTGGTCGAATTGCCTTCCGGGTCGGGATCGCGCCCCGCCATATCATCCATTGCAGGTCTTGCGATAGCTCTCGTCGGACCGCGTGTCGCCGATCCCCGCGAGGCGCAGGCCGAAGCCCACGCTGGTCGTGGGCTCGAGCGTGTCGGTGGAGGTGAAACGACGCGACAGCGACAGATCGACGATGAGGCATTCCGACCGGTATTCGAGACCCAATGCCGCACGGGCGGAGCGATCCTGGTTGAAATCGTAGCGCGTGCCGAACGTCCCGGTCCAATGCCGCGAGAGCCGCAGTGCGCCGTCGAGCGAAACCTCGTGGGTGTCGAAGGGTCGGTTGTCGCGCGGCTCTTCCTCAAGCCAGAGATAACCGGATTCGAGCGACAGGCTGGAATCGGCATAGGCGATCCGTGCCTCGCTCTTCGACAGCGAGAACCCGTCGTCGAAGAGCGCGCGGCTCGTCACGTCGAGACGCTCTCCCAGATCGATCTGCACGGCGGTCAACCAATCCGATCGCGGGGCATCGAGGCCGGTGCCGCGCGGAAACTCGGTCGCGTCGTCGGGCCGCAGGATCCGGCCCACCGTCAGGTTCGACGACCAGCCGGACGACGCGATCACGGTATAGCCGAGACCGATATTCGCCCTCAGACCCTCCTCGATCCGATCGTCACCGGGAAAACGCGAGAGCGAGAAGAGGTTGCCCTCGTCGAATTCCACGAGAACGCTGTCCTCGTTCGGGACCGGATCGCCGGAAGAATCCGCCCAGCCGACCCGGATCACGGGTTCGAGAAGCTGCCGCGTCCCTCCTGGCCCCGAGCGCGCCAGCGGCCATCGCAGCTCCGTCGAGATCGACGGCGTGATCCGGCCGGACGTGCCCTCAAAGCGGGTGTCGTTGTCCACTTCGTAACTGTCCGCGTCGAAGCCGATCGTATGGCGTCCGACGAGGCCCGACGGCAGGACGAACCCGCGACCGTATTCCGCGGAGAACCCGATCCGCGTCACGTCGCGCCCGATCTGATCCGCATCGGCCTCGCGGTCTAGGATTGCCGCATCGAGCCGGATCCGCATCTCCCCCCGCCCGACGGGGACGCGGTGTTCGAGTTCGAACTGGCCGTAAAGCGAGGGAAGCTGGTCGCGGATCGGAATCTCGCTGTCACGCAGCGTCTCGAAATTCGCGAGGCTCGCGGAGACGAACTCGTCACGCCGGGCGCGCACGATCTCGATTTCCGTCGCGAGGCGATCCTGCTCGGAATAGTCGTAATCGATGAGATACGTTCTGTCCGAGACCTCCTCCACGTCGAATTCCAGCCGGAACCCGCGCGGCAGGTCGAACACCCCCTCGGCGAAGAGATACCAACGCAGATCGTCGGTCACGAGATCGTCGTTGCTTGCCGCCCCTTCGACGATGACGTCCCCGAAACGCAGGGATTGGCGGTACACGCCCTCGAGCGTCGAGGTGCTCGAGCTGAGATAGGGGGTCAGGGTGATATCGGCATGGTCGCCAAGCGTGACGAAGACGGGGAACTTCAATCCGGTCCCGAGCTGGCTCGTCGAGCGCACCCGGGGGATGAGAAGTCCGGTCACGCGATCGCGCGTGGGGTCCGGCAGACGCAGACGCGGGAAATAGGCGATCGGAACGCCGAAGAGCCGGAAGGTCGCGTCCTGGAAGTAGAGAAGCCGTTCCTCTTGGTCATGCACGATCCGGCGGGCGCGGATCTCCCATGAGGGCGTCGGATTGGCCGCGCAGATCTCGCAACTCGAGGCCACGGAATCGAGCAGTTCCGTGTAGCGCCCGTCGAGGCGGGCGACCTGCGTCGCGGCCAACTGTAACTGCCGGTCGAGGACAAGGCGGGCCGAAAGCAGGACACCGTTCCTCAGATCCGCGTCGAGCGAGGCGGCGTCGGCGAGCACAAGCGTGCTTCCGCCGTCGTGGATCACGATCGGCCCCGTGATATCTATCCTGTCGATTTCCCGGTCGTAGACGATGCGCGGGGCCGTCAGGCGCGTGTCGCGAAAGAGGATCTCGACATCCCCCTCCGCAACGAGGCGCGCGTTTCCCTCGACCCGGACACGGTCGGCGACCAGCGACGCCAGATCCTGCGCCCCGGCAGAGAGCGGCATGACCATGAGCCACAAGGCGGTGAGAAAGATGCGCATCACCCGTCCTCCCAGTGAAGCAGAAGTCCGAGCGGCAGGAGGACCGCGGCCGCCGGCGGTCCCCAGGCCGCGAGCAGGATCGGGATCTGGCCGTTCTCGCCGAGGATCTGCGCGAAATTGCGGATGAAGAAGAGGGCGAACCCGAGGGCGAGTGCGGACAGGACCATGAGCCCCGTGCGCCCCACCCGGGTCTGCCGCATGGTGAACGCCGCGCCGACGAGTACCATCGAGACGAGCAGCACTGGAAGCGCCAGTTCCATCTGCAGCCAGACCCTGTGGCGGCGGGCGGAAAACCCGGCCTGTTCGAGATCCGCGATGAAGTGCGGCAATTGCCAAATCGGGATCGCCTCGGGCGTCGCGAAGCTGTCGAGTATCTGGTTCGCCGAGAGCGAGGACGGCAGGGTGATCGTGTCGGAGTTCATGGCCGAAAGCTCGGGATTGGGGCTGTCGAAGCGCCATTCCTTTGCCCCGGTGAGATGCCAGGCGCCGTCCCGCAGCCGAGCTTGCTCCGCCTCCACGCGGAAGGACGGCCCGCCTCCGGCGCCGAAGCCCACGAATGTAACGCCATAGAGCACGGTGCCGTCGAGATTGGCACGCGTCGCGCGGATCACGGTCTGCCGTCCATCCGTGCCCTGGCGCAGCCAGAGACCTTCCCGGCTGAGTGACAGGGCCCGCGTATCGCCCCCGGAGGCGCGATTCGCGACGAGTTCGTATTGTTGCGAGGTCGCGGCCGAGATCGGGTTCATCACCGCGACCGACGCCGCGCCGAGAAGCAGTGCGACAAGGACCGGCGCAGTCAGGGTCGAGAGCGCCGAGCGGCCGGCCGCTCGTGTCACGACGAGTTCCGACGTGCGCGCGAGGTTCAGGAACAACGTGAGCGTCGCGAAGATCACGATCAGTGGCAGGATGCGGTAGAATGTTTCCGGCACGCTGAGGAAGGTGAGCCAGATCAGGCCCTGGAAAGATACGTCGTCTCCGGAGAACCGGCGGACCTGTTCCACAAGATCGATGAGCGCGAGGATCGCGAGAAAGATCGCCGCGACGATCAGGAAGGTCGTGAGGAAACGTCGAGCGAAATAGCGGTGCAGGATCATCCTGGTGCCGATCCGGCGAAGGGACGACGCTGCGCCGGACCTCCCGCGATGACGAGGATCCCGAAGGCGAGAGCGAGCCCGATAAGCGGGGGGAGATAGGTGACCGGCCAAAGTGCCGCGTCGTCGCGCGCGATATCGGCCACGAGATTGTCCGCGAGGTCGATCGCGATCACGCAGCAGATGCCGCCGATGATCTGTCGCCAGGCCCCGAACCGCGTGTACCCGCCAAGTTGCATGCAGGCGAACCCGATCAGTGGCGCGACGATCGCGATGAGTCCCTGTGTGACGCGTTCGTTGGCTTCGTAGAGGATCCGGGAACGCGGTTCCCCGGTCTTGGCCGCGACGCGGTCCGTCGCGCCGAGAAGCGTGAGCGTCGGCAATTCGTCGATATCCGGAGAGCGCTGCGGCATCGTGTCGATCAGGGAGGCGATGTCGAAGGCGAAGTCATCGAAGCGCGTCGTGACGAGGTTACGCCCCGGCTGGGTCAGCCGCTGGATCATCCCGTCGAACATGACGAGCCTGGGTCCCACTTCCGTCCGCGCGAGAACCGCACTCTCCGCGGTATAGACCACGCTCCGCCCGGGAACGCGCGTGTCGGAGAGGAACAGGCCCAGAAGCTCGGTTTGCGGCGTGATCTCGCGAATGTACAATGTCACGCCATCGGCGGGATGCAGGAACTCCCCGTCCGTGAGAAGGCCCGCGGTCACGTCCTCCGAGATTTCGGCCGTGCGCTCGCCGAGCCGGCTGAGCGACAAAGGCACGAGAACGTGGGACAGCGTCATCACGACGACGCCGCAGAACAAGCCGAAGACCAGCGCCGGCCGCGCGAGCCGCACCGGCGAGAGGCCGGCGGCCTGCGCGACGACGAGCTCGTTCTCTCCTCGCATGCGGTTGGCCACGTAGACCGCTGCCGCGAAGGCGGAAATGGGCAGCACGAGCCGGATCACGTTCGGCAGGCTCAGGACGGAGAATTCGAGGAAGACGAGCGCGGAATGCCCCCCGGCGATCAGCCTGTCGAAAAGGACGACCGCCCGATTCACCCAGTAGACAAGCACGAGGACGAGGCTGAAAAAGCCGAAGAGCGTCAGAAACTGCGCCAGCAGGTATCTGTCCAGTCGCCCCAACGCGTCTTCATCCTCGACTGCCTCGCGCGGCAGACTATCCCAGGGCGCGGGAAGGGAAAACTGCGATCTGGCCTTCACGTTGCGCCGGGACTAGGTATCGGCTCCAAGAAGCCTGTCAGGAGCCGCAGATGACCCGTCCCGCCGCGTTCAGCCTTGCCGAAACCGACCTCGACACCGTCGCCTCGACCGAGGGGCGGATTGCCGTCCTCGTGGACGCCGACGGCAAGCTCGATCCCGGTGCGCGGCGCGTGAACCGGCAGACGAAAGGAGCGCTCGCCCGCTTCGTGGAGAGCGAGGCCTGGGGCAAGATCGAGGCGGGCCAGGTCCGCGAACTCGCCTGGCCGGTCGGGCTCGCCGCACAGGGCGTGATCGTCGCGCGCCTCGCGACCCGGCCGACGCCTGCGGAAGCGCGCGAGACCGGCGTGGCGATCGCCAAGGCGGCGGGCCGCGAGGCGATCACGATCCTCGGGGGAAGCCGCCGTGGCCTGCTCCGAGTTGTCGAAGGCGTCCTGCTGCGTCGCTACGACTACGCCGATCTCAAAAGCGGCGATCCGGCCCCCGATCTCGGGGCGGTTACGCTGATGTGCGCGAAACCCGACGAGCTGCGCCCCGCCGCGGACGATCTCTCCGCGGCGATCGAGGGGGTCTTCTTCGCGCGCGATCTCGTCAACGCCCCCGCGAACGTCCTGACCACGACGAGCTACGCGGAACGGCTTGCGGCGCTCGCCGAGTACGGGCTCGAGGTGGAGGTTCTCGAGGAGGACAAGCTCGCCGAACTCGGGATGGGTGCGCTCCTCGCCGTGGGGCAGGGCAGCGACAGCCCCTCGAAGGTCGTCGTCATGCGCTGGTCCGGTGGTGGCGAGGAACAGCCCTTCGCGCTTCTGGGCAAGGGCGTCGTCTTCGACACGGGCGGCATCTCCCTCAAGCCCGCGGCGGGGATGGAGGGGATGACGATGGACATGGGCGGCTCGGCCGTCGTGGCGGGCGTGATGAAGACGCTCGCGCTCAGGAAGGCGAAGGCGAACGTCGTGGGCATCGTCGGGCTCGTGGAGAACATGCCGTCGGGTGGCGCCACGCGCCCGGGCGACGTGGTGACCTCGATGAAGGGCGACACCATCGAGGTCATCAACACCGACGCCGAAGGCCGGCTCGTTCTCTGCGATATCATGTGGTACGCGCAGGATCGGTTCCAGCCCACCGGCATGATCGACCTCGCGACGCTCACGGGCGCGATCATCATCGGGCTCGGCCACGAGAATGCGGGTGTCTTCTCCAACGACGATTCACTCTGCGGTCAGCTCCTCGGCGCGGCGGAAGCGGAAGGCGAGGGCGCATGGCGGATGCCGCTCGGCAAGGCCTACGCCGATCAGCTCAAGTCCCGCATAGCCGACGTCAAGAACGTGGGCGGGCGGCCCGCGGGTTCGATCACGGCGGCGGAGTTCCTGCACCGCTTCGTCAAGGACGGCCTGCCCTGGTGCCACATCGACATCGCGGGCGTGGCGAGCACCGATGGCGACAGCCCCTACGCCCCGAAGGGAGCCTCCGGCTGGGGTGTACGGGCCCTCGACCGGCTCGTGCGCGACACGCTCGAGGGCTGATGGGCGCCGCCTACTTCTACCACCTCACGCGCCGCCCGCTCGAGGCGGTGCTGCCGACGCTCCTCGAGAAGGCGCGGGGCGCGGGGTGGCGGATCGTGGTGCGGGGCGCCAATCCCCGGCGGATGGAGCAACTCGACGCCGCGCTCTGGACCTATGACGAGGCGTCGTTCTTGCCGCATGGCCTCTCCGGGGGCGATGCGGACGAAGCGCAGCCGATCCTGCTGACGACGGCGGGCGACCTGCCGCAGGACGTAGCCTGTCTGATGTGCGTGGACGGAGCCGAGGTCGCGCCGGACGAGGTGCATCGCCTCGATCGGGTTTGCGTGATCTTCGACGGGGACGATCCTGCCGCGCTCGAGAAGGCACGTGCCCAATGGCGTTCCCTGACCCGCGCGCAGGTTCCCGCACAATACTGGTCGGAAGAGGCCGGACGTTGGGAGAAGAAGGCCGAGGCGTAACGGCGATCAGCGGCTCAGGGTCAGGGTGTTGCCCGAGATTTCGATCCGACCGAAATGCTGCAAATAGCTCATGCCAAGAAGCGACATGTCCATCTCGCCACCGTTGACGGAGGCCGGAACGTCGCGCTCCACCGCGCCGGCGAGTTCGACCTCGTCCAGATAGACCCGTGCCATCGGTACGGTCCCGTTCGCCGTCTGAGCCTGACCCAGATAGGCGAGACTGTCGGGATCGAGACCAACGCGTTCCGCGTCGCTGCGGCTGAGGACGAGGTCGCTTGCGCCGGTATCGACGATGAACTCTACGGGCGTGCCGTCGATCCCGAGCGTCATGCGGTAGTGCCCGTCGCGACTGCGTGGCAGCGTCACATCACCTTCTAGGCTCAGGCTCTGCCGCGGCGACACGGTGTCGCGTAGGTCGCTCCAGAGGCCCGCGATCGCGACGGCGCCGACGAAGATCAATCCCCAGATCGCCGCCTGCTGTGCAGTCCGGCCCATGTTCCGTCGGCCGGACGCGATGAAATAGCCGCCGATCACAGCGCCCAGGAGCGCGAGATAGAGGAGCGATGCAATGGAATCTCCGGTCATGGGCCGAAGATAGGGACGAATGGCCCGAGATCCATGCGCGATGACGCTGGTGTCAACCGAAGCTCGCCACGACCGAGCGGAGGCCGTCGATCACGAACTGGACCGAAAGGGCGGCGAGCAGCATCCCGAGAAGCCGCGTGACGACGAGGATGCCGGTTTCCCCCAACGCCCGCTCGATCGGGGTTGCGAGCAGGAACAGGATGAAGACGATCGCGAAGATCACGAGCATCACGCCAAAAATCCCTGCCGAGGCCCAGAGATCGCCGGTCGTCTGCCCGGTCAGCAGGATGATCGAGGCGATGCCGCCGGGACCTGCGAGAAGCGGGATTGCCAGTGGAAAGACGGAAGGGTCCTCGACTGGTTCGGGCTCGGCCGCTTCGGTCTGATCCTGGCGCCGCCGCGTGCGCCTGCCGAACAGCATCTCGAGCGCGGTGAGGAAGAGAAGGAGGCCGCCCGCGATCCGGAAGGCGGGCATGGAGATGCCGATGAACCCCAGCAAGGCGTCGCCGAAGAGGCCGAAGAGAAAGAGGAGCCCGAGCCCGATGAGGCACGCGCGTATCGCGACCGCCCGGCGGCGGGTGCGATCCATCCCCTGCGTCAGGGCGACGAAAATCGGCGTCGTTCCGATCGGGTCGATGACCACGAAAAGCGTCACAAAGGCAGTAACATAGAAATCGAGGCTCATCCGCGGCCTCGATCCCCGCCGGCGTTTGCCGCCTCCGGCCGCCTAGCGTTCACGTCTCTACATGCTCCAGACGTTCGAGCGAGGCCATCCAGAGGCCTTCCGCCCGGTCGAGCCCTTCCATGACCTCGGCGTACTTGCGCTGCCAGACCTCCGCCTCTCCGGCCTTGCCGGGCTCGTAGAGGGACGGATCGGCGAGTTTCTTCGCGAGCTTGTCGCGCATCTCCGAGAGCTTGGCCACGCGTTGCTCGTTGCGGCGCACGTCGCCGCGGAGCGAGAGGATGTCATCGCGGCTCGGTTTCGGGGCGGCCTGCTTCGGCTTCTCCGCCTTCTTCGGCTGGTCGGCCGAAAGGAGCATCCGGCGGTAGGCCTCCAGATCCTCGTCGTAGGGCGTCACGCGACCGTCCTTCACGAGCCACAGGCGGTCGGCCACGAGGGAGAGGAGGTGCATGTCGTGGCTGACGAGGATCACCGCCCCGGAATAGGCGGTGAGCGCATCGACCAGCGCCTCCCGGCTCTCCATGTCGAGGTGGTTGGTCGGCTCGTCGAGGATCAGCATGTGCGGCGCGTCGAGCGTGGCCAGGAGGAGCGACAGACGCGCCTTCTGCCCGCCGGAAAGCTTGCCCACCAGCGTCTCCGCTTGGTCGGCGCCGAGCCCGAATCCCGCGAGCCGGGCGCGCAGGCGGGCAGGGCTCTCCTCGGGTCGCAGACGGCGGATGTGGTCGAGCGGGGTCTCGTCGATATGCAGCTCGTCGACCTGATGCTGCGCGAAATAGCCCACGCGTAGCTTCGACGACGTCGTGATCCGGCCACCCATCGCGTCGAGCTTGCCCGCGAGTAGCTTCGAGAAGGTCGACTTGCCCTCCCCGTTGCGCCCGAGCAGCGCGATGCGGTCGTCCTGGTCGATCCTGAGCGTGATCTTGCCCAGAACTACCCGCTCCCCGTAGCCCACGGAGGCGGATTCGAGATTGACGATGGGCGGCGAAAGCTCTTCCGGCTCGGGGAAGCTGAAGGCGCGCAGCGCCGCTTCCTGCGGGGTCTGCACGCGTTCGAGCTTCTCGATCATCTTGATGCGGCTCTGCGCCTGCTTGGCCTTGGAGGCCTTCGCGCGGAAGCGGTCGACGAAGCTTTGTAGATGCGCGCGGCGGGCGTCGGTCTTCTTGGCCTGCGCCGCCTCGACCGCCGCCTTTGCGGCCTTCGTCCGGGCGAAGGTGTCGTAATTGCCCTGATAGAGCGTGAGCTTCTTCGCCTCGAGATGCAGGATCGCGTTGACCGAGCGGTTCAGGAGCCCGCGGTCGTGACTGATGATGATCACCGTGTGCGGATAGCGCGTAAGATACGTCTCGAGCCAGAGCGCGCCTTCGAGGTCGAGATAGTTCGTGGGCTCGTCGAGAAGCAGCACATCGGGCTGCGCGAAGAGCACGCCCGCGAGTGCGACCCGCATCCGCCAGCCGCCGGAAAAGGCGGAGCAGGGCATGTCGATTTCATCCTGGGTAAAGCCGAGGCCCCTCAGGATCGACGTGGCCCGGCCTTCCGCCGACCACGCATCGATATCGGCAAGACGCGTCTGGATGTCGGCGATGCGCGCGGGGTCGGTTGCGGTCTCGGCCTCCGCCATGAGCGTGTGGCGCTCCCTGTCGGCGGCGAGCACGGTGTCGAGAAGCGAGGTCTCCGACGACGGGACCTCCTGCGCCACGCCGCCAATCCGGGCGCGCGGCGGCAGGGAGATCGCGCCGCCTTCGAGCGCGAGCTCGCCCCGGATGAGGCGGAAAAGCGTTGTCTTGCCCGTCCCGTTGCGCCCGACCACGCCGACCTTGTGGCCCTCGGGGATCGCGGCGGTGGCGCCTTCGAAGAGGGTCCGGCCCTCGACGGAGAATGTGATATCATCGATCTGCAGCATGGCTGCCCCTTAGCAGAGCCGCCCCGGCTGGGAAAGCGCCGTGCTGCGATGCCGCGAAGGCTATTGACGGACCGACATGACCTTTTCATCCCGTGGACCGGGGCCACCCCAGTTTTCCGCCTCGATGATGTCGGCGGATGCACGGAAGAACGCCTCCAGATCCTCGGCACGCGCCATCGCGATGTTCGTCGGCCGCGCGGAGCCGGCGGCGAACGTCGCATAGGGGTTCATCCCCTCGTCGGTGAACGCCATGTGCCAAGAACCGAAGACCCGCGTCTCCGCTTCGCCATGCGAGAGGATGCGGAACCGGTCGTGACGCGGATCGTCGCGGATGAGTGGAACGAGTTGCTCGATCGCATAGCCCGGCCCCTCGATGTACTGCGCGAAATAAGGCCCTTCGCGATGCAGGTAGCCCGTCACGTCCAGCTGCGGATTGCGCTGCCGGGCCGATCCGTAGATCGATGCGGCCTCTGCCGCGTCAGCCGGAACGAGGGCCCGGCTCACATAGAGGCAGTGCATCAGCGTATTGTTCATCAAACCATTCCCGGATCGGTTTCGGGTCCGACCCATATGTGGGAAGAAGCGGAATCTTCAACGGCTAACCCCCGGATTCGTCGATCGCCCCTCGAAACGCGGGTCGCGCCGCCGCAGCAGGATGGCGTGGGCTTCCGTCCGGCGTACGTTCGCACGCCGGGTTTCCAAGCGGAGGGCCACATGCTAGCAGGGCGCGCAATTTGTGGGCGGGCATGGGGTCTGCCCTGCCAGAAGATGAGGCATCCGAATGGCCACCGAACGCACCCTGTCGATCATCAAGCCCGATGCGACCGGCCGGAACCTGACCGGAAAGATCAACGCGAAGTTCGAGGATGCGGGATTGCGCATCGTCGCGCAGAAGCGTCTTCAACTGACCAAGGCGCAGGCCGGGGAATTCTACAAGGTCCACGCCGAGCGGCCCTTCTTCGACGAGCTGACCACGTTCATGGCCTCGGGGCCGGTCGTGGCGCAGGTCCTCGAGGGCGAGGGTGCCATCGCGAAAAACCGCGAAGTCATGGGCGCGACCAACCCCGCCGATGCGGAATCGGGGACGATCCGGGCAGAATTTGCGGAATCCGTCGGCGAGAATTCCGTCCACGGTTCGGACGCGCCGGACACGGCGAAGGAAGAGATCGCGTTCTTCTTCTCCGAACTCGAGATCGTGGGCTGACGACAAGTCGCCTACCTGTCGATCGGCGCACCATGAGGTGGTGAAGCGCCGGTCGACGCGGTCGGACCGTGCAGATCCTCGAGATGCTTGCGCAATAGGGCCACGTTGCGGCGATTGGCCCTGAATCCCACGTCGAACACGCTGCCGAGCAGGGGAATGCTGCCGACGAGCGTATCGATCCCCATGTTGACGCCTTGCTTGATCAGCAGGTGCGTGGGCACGCCCAACTTGCGGCTCTCGTTGATGATGTAGACGCCGGGTACGAGCGCGGCGACATCGCCGACACCCGGCAGGAGACCGAGTATGGGGTCGTAGCCGAACCGTATCTTCGTCCCGGGGATCCGGAATGCGCTGTCGAGCCTGCTTGCGAGGCGCTCCAATCGTTCCAGACGATGCATATGCGGATGAGCGGTCATCCGCTTCCAACTGCGCCCCGGCCGATGGAGTTCCTTCCATCGTTGCCGCGCGGGCGGAAGACGCTCGACATCCTTCGAAGGCTAGGCCCGATCGAGCGTCAGCGCATCAATGGGATGGCGCGGTTCAGGTCGAGGGAGCCGTTCGTCGGGACGGCCATCGCCGCCCCGGAACTGTTCCTCGCAGGTCGCGAACGGGCTTCGTCCCGCGATCAGATCGAGGCCCAGTCCGTAAAACGCATGGGCTGCTGCGGGAATTCCTGGACCGGCGGTTTCGGCGCAGGGGCGGGGGCGGGCATGTTGGTCATCGTTCGATCCTCGATCTCTATGCTGAGATCATTTCGCCGACATATCCTTTGCGAATCGTTAGCCTGAGGCACTTCGGAAGTATCTCGTGGAGTTGACGCTGACGGTGCGACGTTTTCGTCACGCCATGCCGTTTGCCGTGCCTTCGGGGTCCATCTCGCAGGGAGATACCGGGACGTGCGAAAGGTCCCCCGCTCATTCCATCGGCGACCCGGCGGATCCGGAAACGGCGTTTTCCGTCCATTTGGCTTGACGTCAGGAGCGGTGGGCGATCAGCTACGGGCGCGACCGGCCAGAGCAAGATGCCGTCAGTGCGCCCTCCCGCAGTTCTGGAGAGTGCGTCGGGCGGCGAGGGGAGACGAGAGATGGAACTGAGTGGACGTCGGACGATCGAGGCGCCTCGCGAGGAGGTCTGGGCCGCGATCCTCGACCCTGCGGTGCTGAAGCGCTGCGTACCGGGCTGCACGGAGATGACCGGTAACCCCGACGACGGGTTCGAAGCGACCGTGGTGCAGAAGGTCGGGCCGGTGAAAGCGACGTTCAAGGGCAATATCGTGCTCGCCGAGATGCAGGCGCCGGAGCGTGTCCGCATAACGGGCGAGGGCAAGGGTGGCGCTGCCGGCTTCGCCAAGGGCGGCGCCGACGTGACGCTGAGCGAGGACGCGAACGGCACCGTTCTCGAATACGACGTGGAGGCCAAGGTCGGCGGCAAGCTCGCGCAGCTCGGCGGCCGCGTGATCGACGGGTTCGCGAAGAAGATGGCCGACCAGTTCTTCACGAACTTCAAGAATGTGGTCGAGGGCCCCGCGGAGGACGATGCGCCTGCGGAAGCGCCCGAGGCGAAAAAGGGCTGGTTCGGCCGGGGCAAGGCCGCAAGCTGAAGCCGCGCGGCGAGAGGAGAGGCGATGAACGACATTAAGATGAAGGTGAACGGCCGCGAGGTCACGGGGTCCGTCGAGGGACGCACGTTGCTCGTGGAGTTCCTGCGCAATGATCTGCGGCTTACCGGAACGCATGTGGGCTGCGATACGTCGCAATGCGGCGCCTGCCTCGTCCATGTGGACGGGGAGGTGGTGAAGGCGTGCTCCATGTTCGCGGCCGAGGCCGACGGTCGGGAGGTCACGACGATCGAGGGCATGGCGAATGCCGACGGCTCGCTGAACACGATCCAGCAGGCGTTCCAGGATCATCACGGCCTGCAATGCGGGTTCTGCACGCCCGGCATGGTAATGGCGGCGACAACGCTCCTGAGGGACAATCCCAAGCCGAGCGAGACCGATATCCGGGAGTATCTCGACGGCAATATCTGCCGCTGCACGGGGTATCACAACATCGTCAAGGCGATCATGGCGGCGAGCGGTCAGGAGGTGGACCGCGCAGCGCTCGCGGCCGAGTAGGAGGCTGCGGGAGACGGACCCGCCCGGAGCGGGAGCGAGTTTGGGGAGGAGAGGCGTATGCCCAAGGACGGCGGGATCGGCGACAGCACGCGGCGCCGCGAGGATATTCGGTTCCTGACGGGGGCCGGGCGGTATTCGGATGACATCAACGTTCACGGCCAGACCTACGCGCATTTCGTGCGGTCGGACGTGGCGCATGGGCGAATAAGGTCGATCGACGTCGCAGGGGCGGAGGCGATGCCGGGCGTTCTCAAGGTCTTCACATCGAAAGACTTCGAGGGCGCGGGCGGGGTGCCGTGCGGCTGGCTCATCACATCGCGCGATGGCACGCCCATGCAGGAGCCGAAGCACCCGATCCTTGCCGAGGGCAAGGTCCGGCACGTAGGCGACCCGATCGCCGTCGTGGTCGCGGAGACGAAGGCACAGGCCCGCGACGCCGCCGATGCCCTCGAGATCGATATCGAGATGCTCGACGCCGCCTGCGACATGAAGGCCGCGCTCGAAGACGGTGCGCCGCGCGTCCACGACGATCTCTCGTCGAACCTCTGCTACGATTGGGGCTTCGTCGAGGATAATCGGGAGGCGGTGGACGAGGCGATCAAGGCGGCGGCGCATGTCACGACGCTTGAACTCGTCAACAACCGCCTCGTCGCAAATCCGATGGAGCCGCGCGTCGCGATCGGCGAGTACAACCCCGCGACCGACGAGCACACGCTCTACACGACCTCGCAGAACCCGCACGTGATCCGTCTCCTAATGGGCGCGTTCGTCCTCAACATCCCGGAGCACAAGCTGCGCGTGGTGGCGCCCGACGTGGGCGGGGGGTTCGGCACGAAGATCTTCCACTATGCCGAGGAGGCCTTCGTGACCTTCGCGGCCAAGGCCCTGCGCCGGCCGGTCAAGTGGACGTCGTCCCGGTCGGAAGCCTTCATGTCGGACGCGCACGGCCGCGATCACGTGACGAAGATCGAGCTCGCGCTCGATGCGGACAACAATTTCACCGCGCTGCGCACGACCACGCTCGCCAACATGGGCGCCTATCTCTCGACTTTTGCGCCGTCGGTGCCGACCTGGTTGCACGGCACGTTGATGGCCGGGAACTACAAGACGCCGCTCATCTACGTGAACGTGAAGGCGGTCTTCACCAACACCGTGCCGGTCGACGCCTATCGTGGCGCGGGCCGACCCGAAGCGACGTTCCAGCTCGAACGGGTCGTCGATAAGGCGGCGCGGGAACTCGGCGTCTCGCCGGTGGAGTTGCGACGGCAGAACTTCATCACGGCGTTCCCCTATGCGACGCCGGTCGCCGTGGAATACGATACCGGCAACTATCACGCCACGATGGACAAACTTCTGGAGCTTTCCGATTATTCCGGCTTCGAAACACGTGCCACGGACTCCAAGTCCCGGGGCAAGCTTCGGGGCTTCGGCATCGCGCATTACATCGAGGCCTGCGGTATCGCGCCGTCGAACCTCGTGGGTCAACTCGGCGCGCGGGCGGGACTTTACGAGAGCGCCACGGTGAGGGTGAACGCCACGGGTTCGATCAGCGTCATGACGGGATCGCACAGCCACGGGCAGGGGCACGAGACGACCTTTGCGCAGGTGATCTCCGAGATGATCGGCATCGACGCCTCTCAGGTCGACATCGTCCACGGCGACACCGCCCGGACGCCGATGGGGATGGGGACCTACGGGTCGCGCTCCATCGCGGTCGGCGGCTCGGCCATGGTGCGCGCGGCGGAGAAGGTGATCGCCAAGGCCAAACGCATCGCCGCGCATCTGATGGAGGCATCGGAGGGCGATATCGAGCTGAAGGACGGGCAGTTCACGATCGCCGGAACCGACAAGTCGGTGGCCTGGGGCGATGTCACGCTGGCGGCGTATGTCCCCCACAATTATCCGCTCGAGGAAATCGAGCCGGGGCTCGAGGAGACGGCATTCTACGATCCGGCGAACTTCACCTATCCCTCTGGCGGCTATGGCTGCGAGGTGGAGGTCGATCCGGAGACGGGCCATGTGAAGGTTCTGGCCTTCACCGCCGCGGACGATTTCGGCAACGTCATCAATCCGATGATCGTCGACGGGCAGGTCCATGGCGGGGTCGCGCAGGGGATCGGGCAAGCGATGATGGAGAATTGCGCCTACGATGCCGAGGGACAGCTCATCTCCGCCTCTTACATGGATTACGCGATGCCCCGGGCGGGTGACGTGCCGATGTTTACCGTCGACGCCTCTTGCGCCACCCCGTGCACCCACAACCCGCTAGGCGTGAAGGGGTGTGGGGAAGCAGGCGCGATCGGGTCGCCTCCGGCGGTAGTCAACGCGGTGATCGACGCGCTCCAGCGGGGGGGTTATGACGTGGGGCATATCGACATGCCGCTGATACCTTCGCGGGTCTGGCAAGCAATTCAGGATGCTACCGCGGCCAAGCGGTAGGAAGGGACAGGACATGCACAATTTCGAACTGGTCAAGCCGACATCGATCGAGGACGCCGTTGCGGCCTTGAAGGAAGAGGAAGCGCAGCCCTATTCGGGCGGCCAGACGCTCCTGCCCACCATGAAGGCGCGTCTCGCCGCGCCGACGAAGCTCGTGAGCCTCCTCGGGATCGACGAGTTGCGATATGTAAGGATCGAGGGCGATCAGGTCCATGTCGGCGGTGCCACCACCCATGCGACCGTCGCGCGGGAGACGAAGGAGGCCTATCCGGGCCTTGCCTCGCTCGCGGCGCGGATCGGCGATCCGGCGGTGCGGAATCGCGGGACGATCGGCGGTTCGCTTGCGAACAACGATCCGTCGGCCTGCTACCCGGCGGCGGCGCTCGGCTCCGGCGCGACGATCAAGACCGACCGGCGAGAGATCGCGGCGGACGACTTCTTCGAAGGCATGTTCATGACGGCGCTCGAGGAGGGCGAGATCGTCACGGGCGTCACGTTCCCGATCCCGCAGGCCGCGCGATACGAGAAGTTCATCCAGCCCGCCTCGCGCTTCCCGCTTACCGCGGTCTTCGTCGCGAAATACGACGCGGGCGTCCGCGTCGCCGTGACCGGAGCTTCCGAACTCGGCGTCTTTCGCTGGACGGAGGCGGAAGAAGCCCTATCGAAGACGTTCTCCGCCGACGCGGTCAAGGATCTGAAGGTCGACGATGCCGACATGATCTCCGATCTGCACGGCAGCGGTGCTTACCGCGCGCATCTGACCAAGGTCATGACAGCGCGCGCCGTGACCGCTCTGTCCTGACCTCACCGCGCCCGCCTTCGTGTGGGCGCCGCCAGGCCGGACGGCCCGTTGCGCCCCGCGGCAGCGCATTCGGAACGGATGGACATCCCGCGCCATCCGTGATCCATGCCCGGCCCTGAGGGTGGGTTGCGGACGCCATGATCTACACCACCTGATAGCGCGACAGCAGCGAAGGTGGCCGCCCGGCAAATGACGCATTCCGAAAGCGCACACAACCTCGACATCGCCGCCCGTCTTTCGGTCGCACCGATGATGGATCGGAGCGACTCTGAAAATATCATCCAATTTCAGTCATTTAAGAGGGGTCGCAGGAGGTTGTAGCAGTTTTGTAGCGGATTGCAACTTGCAAGTTCCGAGCCGGTGAGCTTCACCATTGCAGGATCGGTCTTAGGGCATTGCCATCTATCGGTTGAAGGGGACCAGAAGATCGCCGTCCGTGAGCAGGTCACGGATCAATCCCGCAAGTGCAATCGCGCCGGCGGCAGCCCCCGACGCGATGTCCATCGTCGCGACATGAAGCTGATTTCGAGATCCAGGAGTCGCCACCGAGAAGGCATCCCGGATCAGGTCGTCCGACAGCCCATGGTGGTGCGGGTAGAGGAGGATGACGCGATCGCAGTCGTAGAGCTGCGAATAGGCCATGAGCTGATAGACATCGGCTTGGCTGACGCCCTGCTTGGGATCGTCGATGCGCGGCGCGATCCGTTTCCACTTGGTGTCGAGGACGACGACTGGCTGGCCCTCGTGTCGCAGGATGATGTCGGGACGGGTGCGGAACCTGCCGCGCTCCCCCTCGTAAAGACAATGCGCGAACCCGCCCTGTGTTGACACTGTGAGCGGCGTTCCGGAAAGGGCTCGGCGGGCCAGGCGCGCGACATAGGCTTCGAACAGGGCGTTCATCTCGAAGAGCAGCGCGTGACCGTCAACGTGACCCGCGCTTGTCTGCTGGAAGCGGTTGCCGAGCAGCAGCCGCGCCCAAGCCACCAGCTCGCGCCACCGGCCGTTCGTCCTGTCGAGGGTGATGCGGTCCCAGCGGAGGGCCGAGGCCGGCACGGAAGCGATGTCGGCGTAGGCGAAACCGAGCTCGCGCAGGGAGCGCTGGTTGTCGGTGGCCTGCGACAGGCGCGACAGTTTCGCCACCGCGGCCTTCATCACTTGGTTCAGGGCGATGTCCGGCGACAGCGCGTCGAAGCGGCAGGCCAGTTTCTGCGGCTGGGCGACGAGGGTCGAGAACTGCCGGGTGACATCGAGCCGGCCGCGCAGCGTGGGCAGGTCGCCCTCCTCTTCGATGTAACGGCGCGGCATCCCGTGCCGGACCGCGTCGATCAGCTTGCCGCAGAAGATGCGGATCAGGATTTCCAGCAGGGTGTCGCGCTGCCAGCCGAGCTGCGCTGCGCTGCCGGTGTCGATGCGCAGGTCATGGGCCACGGCCAGCATGTGGACGAGGCGTCGTCGAAGGGTTGCGTCGTCGGTATCCGCTTCGCCGGTGGCTTCGATTTTCGGCAGGATTTCGAGCTGGCAATCGGGGGTCGAAATGATCCCGACGACACCTCGCGCGCGCAGGGCGTGGCGCCCGTGCTCCAGCACGCCCTCGGCGCCACGTCCGGCAAAGACCGACCGCGCGGCCGTGGCGGCGAGTCCCGAGGCGATCCGGTCCGGGATTTCTTCCACGCCCTCGCCGAAGCCGATCCGTTCCCACTCCCGGATGCTGCGTCGGATCATGCGCCCGCCAGCCGCGCATAGTCGAACCCGTCTTCCCGCACGGTCCACCGATACCTTGACGCCCCGTCTCCGTCCGCATCCAGTCCGGGCGGCGGCGACAGCGCCTCGCGCCGAAGGAAGCCCCCCATCGGCGCGCTGCCCTCGGGCGCGGCATCACCCAGGACAGCCGCCACCTTGCCCCAGTCCTCAAAGAAGTATTCGGCGAGCAGCGGGATCACTTTATGGCGCATGACTACGTCTATCTCGTCGCGGGTGGTGCATCCGATGAAATAGGCGTGCCCGATCTGGTGCTCGCGGTCGTAGAGATACTCGATGCGTTCGTTCAATGTTTTCAGCAGGCGCGGCAGGTCGATGCCGGCGACGACCTTGAGTTCGTCCGGCAGAGGCATCATCTCGCGGAACTCGAATCGGCGCCGGAGCGCAGTATCGAGCAGCGCGATCGAGCGGTCCGCAGTATTCATTGTGCCGAGAATGTGTAGGTTGGCCGGCACACCGAAGTCTTCGCCGGAATAGGGCAGGCGGACCTTCAGTTCGTTCGTGCGGCCCAGCCGCTTGTCGGGCTCGATCAGCGTGATGAGCTCGCCGAAGACCTTCGAGATGTTGGCTCGGTTGATCTCGTCAACGATGAGGACGAAGGATTCCGGCGGTCCCGGCTCTGCCGTGGCTTGACTGTTCATGTAGCGCTCCAGCGCGGGAGCATTCAGGTCACTCTCGGTCAGCTGGTAGACCGTCTTCATAATAAAGGTCTTAGCATAGACTTCATTGACCGGCACGCCGGTACGATCGACCCAGGGCCAGCGAACGGCGCGCCGGTGACCATAGTCCCCCTCCTCCCGGGGATGGAATTTGTAATCGCCCGTGACTTCCCCGATAGCGCGAAAGAGCGAATTGCCTTTCGACACGATGACTATGTCTCCGGTCCGCATCCCGTTGCGGAAGATGTTCGGTGTCTGCACCCACCCTGACAGCGCCGTCAGCTTACCTTCCTCGATGCCTTCTTCCCGCAGGCGTTCGAGGATGGCGCTGCGTTCTGAATAGGCCGCGTCACTCCAGTCGATATCGGCCCAGCCGGCGACGACGTAATTCCCGGAAATGGCATCGTCGAAGATCGCGGCATGCTCGGGATTGGCGGCTTCACCCATCGACATCTTGAATACACGGCGGTCTCCCAATCGGATCGCGTTGTCAGGCGAAGATCGGCCGCTGCTGCTGCCCGCCCGCGTTGCGATCGTCCTGAAGATGCCGGGACGCGGCACCAGTGAGAAGCCGGCGCCGGGATTTCCCGACTCGTCCACGACGTCGGTTGACCCTGTCTCCGGGCGCAGACCCTCCACGAAATCCTCGTACGACACGGACTGGTGGAAGGTCACGAACTCGATCCGCTTTTCGGCACAGAGACGGCGGTAGGTGGTCATCAGCGCCTCACGATCATCGGGGACTGCTTCGCCGCAAAGCCGAACTGCCTCAGCGGCCGTCTCGTGTGTCTTGCCTGTGCCGGGAGGGCCGTAGAGGATAAGGTTCGTGGGCTCCATTTCGGCCTCCGGCTTCGGGAACTCCGGCGCGTCCTTGCCGGCATGGTTGTGGATGACCCAAAGTGCACTCTGGACATCGATGAAGTCGCGCGGTGCGAGGCCGCGGACCTCGAAGGCTCGTCGAACCGCTTGCATGAAGCCGAACTCGAGCCGATAGTTCTCGGCCGGGCTCTCGACTGTGGGAAAGCGCTCGCCGGTTGCCTCGCGCCAGAAGTCGTCGCGCACCGTCGCCCGGATATAGATGCCATCGCTCGGCGCGAGATGCATCAGCAGTAGTTCTGCAATCTGACGAGCGGCGTCGCGCTGGCCGCTACCGGGGACGTTGCTGGTCCAGATTTCCACGAAGAGAGCGAGCGCTTCGCCGTGTCGCGTTGGAGGGCCGATTGCAGAACTGGCCATGTCGAGTAGGGCCTGGTCCGTCGCGGCACGGCCGGCGTTTCCGGTGGACTTTATTGGCGCGGTCACGCGCCAGTTGAGAAGGTTGCTGCCTTGCAGGGCCTTGAGGATGCCGGCGACCTGATCCTCACGTGATGGGTGGGACAAGGCGGCCTGAAGCGCCTCCGCAGTCCGGAGCTTGTAGCCACGCTCATCGTCATCGAACGCCTTGCAGGGCGCATTGAATGTCTCGAACCCGGGATAGGCTGCCCTGAGGCGGGCGATCCATCGGTCGAGGACGGCCTCCGGTATCCGGATTGCCTCGTCCGTCCGCGGTTCTGGACCGAGCCAACGTTCGACCTTGCGTCGTCCGGCCGGCGTCAGACTTATGCCTTCGGACGTAAGGCTCACGGAACCATGCCGGCTGAGCTTGCGGATGACGGCACGGTCTGGCCACATCCAGCCGTCTCGAAGCTGAATGCCGTGTAAAGGAAAGCGCTTACCGCAGATGCGGACATAGGCCAGCAGGTAGGCGATCTCCCGTGTCGTCTCGCCACGATCCTCGTCGGCGACGTCGAGGTACCAGCCCGGTGCGGTCGCCCCTGGATTGGGGCCTGACTTGCGGGAGCTGCCGGTCGACGGCGGCTTGCCGTCGATTTCCATGCACGCCGAGCGGAGGCATTCAAGTGCCTCAGCGAAGCTCATCATGGCCAATACCTCCCGGAATGGTCCAAGCTACTAATTACTTTCGACAAATTACTATCCCTCCACCACCGGATACATCGGCAACCCCCAATCGCCGTTCGGCGCCTCCATCATCAGGTCCACCATCACCGGCAGGAAGCTCCGCAGGATCGCCGCCCCATCGCGCAGCTGGTCGCGACTGGTCCCCGAGTTCCAGGTCGAGCCGCCGTGGATCAGCTGGTTGCGCAGGACGTAGAGCCGGTCGAACAGCATCGACAGGATCAGCACGGTGTCCTTCTGTCGCAACGCGGTGTGGAAGCGTCGGCGGGCGAAGTCGAAGCGGGCCTCCCAGTCCTCGGCTCCCGCTTCGCCATGGTGATACCGCCAGAACGGCGCGAAGACGTAGCGGTTCTCGAGGAACAGGCGGATCGGGCCGGGGAAGGTGGACCACACGAGACCATAGAGCCGGCCCGGCGCATCCAGTGCGGTCAAGCGCTCGAAGTACCGGCCGAAGGCATCGCGCTCGCCGGGCTCTGACCGCTCTCCGCCATAGGCGGCGTTGAACGCGATTCACAGGAACAGGAAGGCTGCTGCGCGGTCTTCGTGTTCCTGCTCGGCTCGGCCGATCCAGCTGATTGCGCGATGAATGCGCAGGGCGAACGGCTGGGGCCAGTCGTCCCTCAGACTGCGCTGTCGGACCTTGAGCGTGGCGAAATCGGGAATGGCGAGGTTCGTCTCGGTCATGTCTCCTCCATCTTCCTTCGGGGCAGCGCGCAGAGCGCATTCACGAGCCGCATCTGCTCTACCGTCGCGCAGGGCGTCTCGGTCAGGCGCGGGGCGGTAAAGATGAGGCTCAGGGCCTTGCCGCGGCTGATAGCGACGTTCAGGCGTTCGCGGGCGAGCAGGAAATCGAGCCCGCGCGAGGTCTCCTCGGCTGAGGAGGCGGTCATCGAGATCAGGGCCACCGGCGCCTCCTGGCCCTGGAACTTGTCCACGGTGCCGACGCGCACATCCGGCAACGCGTCCTGGAGCGCGCCCACCTGCACGTTGTAAGGGGCAACGACGATGATGTCGGACCTGCGCAAGGGGCGCGTCGTGCCGTCGCGATCGGTCCAAGTGCCAGAGGTCAGCCGTTCGAAGGCGGCGCGGATCGCCGCGATCTCTTCGGGGCACTCCTGCGCGCGCCCCTCGTGGTCGACTGGCACGACGAAGGCGCCGACGCCCGGCAGGCCGTCGGCGGCGACCGCCTGGCGCGCGGTACTCTGGTGCGACGTCAAGCGGCCCTCGTAGAACTGGTCCGAGATGTAGCGGCAGAGGTCCCGGTGCATCCGTCGGGTGACGGGCAGGAACAGGCCGCGCTCAGGCGCTATTGTGGTGGCGCCGTCCAGCATCCAGTCGAGGCAGGAGAGGTTCGCCGGATGCGGATGCGCGCCCTGGATGACCTGCGGCAACTGGTTGGGGTCGCCGACCAGCACGAGGTTGCGGGCCGCGTTCGACATCGCCACGAGGTTGGCGAGCGAGACCTGGCCGGCCTCATCGACGAAGAGGTAGTCAAAGGCCCCAGCCAACTCGTCGCGCGAGAACAGCCAGGCGGTGCCACCGACGACATCGGCCGAGAGCAGCTCGGCATCCTTATTGTCCGTCGCCAGGTGAATGCGGTCGTAGGGGGCCTCGAAGGGCTCATCCTCCCGCTTGCCCTTGTGCACCAGCGTGGCGTCGGCGACCTCGAACGGCAGGTCCCGGTCCTCCAGCGCATCGACGCAGCCCATCAGAACGTTGCGGATCGCCTCGTGCGAGTTCGAGGCCACGCCGACGCGCTTGCCCTGCCGGACGAGGTTGAGGATCGCCCGCGCGGTGACGTAGGTCTTGCCGGTTCCCGGCGGGCCCTGGACGGGCAGAATGGTCTCGTCCATTGCCTCGGTCGCGGCGATAAGTGCGCTTAGCGGGTCGGCGTCGTCCCGGACGGGCAGGGGCGCCGTCCCGACGAAGCGCGGCGGGTTGCGCGACAGCAGATCCTCGGCAGCGCGGTTCCGGCGGGGACCGAGCTGGTCGGCCACTACCGCCATGATCGCCTTCGGGATCGGGGCTGATCGGATGGCGAAGGTGGGCAACAGATCCAGCCGGTCGGGCAGGACGGCACCCCATTTAGGTCCGAGCTTAATAGTGACGGTTCGCTTGCGCCGATCCATCTCCAGGATCGAGACGGTGGCAATGGTCTCTCCCAGCTGGACGCAGGCATCCTTGCCGGGGCGGAGCTTCGTTTCCTGCGACGGATAACGGTAGCTTCGCTTGATTGAACTCTTCTCCTTCTCGATCGGCCCCGTCGCGGTCAGCCCGCCAAGACAGTCCATGTCGTCGCAAAGCTCATCGGACAGCTTCGCCGCTGCGTCGAACACCGCCCAGGCGGCGGGCTTTGCCTCGCGCACGTGAAACTGCGCCAGATCAAAGAGCAGTGCCCCGCGACCCTCCGGCAGCTCCGCCTGCATCAATTCCGTCCGCAGCGCCTCCGCCTCGGCGTCGCGCTCGTCGAACGTCTCTTCCTGCGGCCGGGCAGCCTCGGGCCAAGGCGCTTCAGGACGGTGCGTCACCAGCCAGTCGCGCAGCTCCTGCGTCGAGGCGCAGTCGAGCCGGTTGTACTCCTCTATCTCGGCCAGGATCTCACTGTCGGCACTCTCGCGCCAGGCCTCGTAGGCAACGACGGACCCACCGGCAGTCTTGACCTCACCCTCGCGCCGGAAGTCGTAGAGCGCCTCCATGTCCTTGATAGAATACGATTTCTCTGATGCCGCGATGCCGCCACGCACGACCGCGTAAAGATCGCAGAACCGCCGCTCTCGCAGCCAGCGGTCCAGCATCGCCTCGCCGTACCCGTGCCGGGTGCAGAGCTTGCGCAGCGCGGTGATCTCGTAGGCGGCGTAGTGGCAGATGTGCGCGCCCGGGTGGGCCGAGAGCCGGGCGTCGAAGATTTCGAACAGATGAATCAGAGCGTTTCGCTCCTCCGCATGGTCGTGGGCCCAGAGCGCGGTGAAGCGCTCGCCGTCCCAAATGCCGTGCAGGTATTCGAGGCCATCCGTGCCGGCCTCGGCATAGTGCGGGTCGCCCTCAATGTCGTAGAAGAGATCCCCCGGATCAGGCTGCCACAGCAACTCGTAGCCCTTCCCGGGCACGGGCGAGCGGAGAACATGGTGGGGCCCCTTCGCGGCCCGGTCGGTCTGGAGCCGGGCCTGGAGGCGCAGCCGGTCGAGCGTCGGTTCGGCCAGGCGGGGGACGCGTTCGTTGCGCCCCGCGAGCGCCGCCATCGTCGTCACGCCCGCCGCTTCCAGCTTGCCCACCTGCGTCCGAGTGATCCCCGCGACGCGGTAGAGGCTGTCCTCGGCCTCCCAGACGGAGCCGCAATGTTCGCGCCAGCGGCAGAGGTCGCAGGTGGCGCAGGGGACCGGTCGGGTTGGCCACGGGGTGGTGACGAACGCCTCCAGCCTGCCGCGCGCCCCGCGAGCGTAGTCGGCGTATTCGGCCAGCCTGAAGGTGGCGCGGGTGCCGTTGCCGAGCAGGACATGCGCGTGCTCTGGCGCCCGGCCCTGGAGCGGGGCGAGCAGGTCGGAGTAGAGCACCAGTTGCAGCAGGTGCTTCGGGTCGGGCTTGCGTTTCAGCTTGGTGTCCGCGACCTCGTAGGAGAACGGGCCGAGACCGGAGGGGACCTCGACCCGTTCGAGGAAGTCCGACCAGCCGCCCCAGGACAGCCGCCCGGTCCCGCCCTCGAGCGCGCCCTGGACGATCACCGCAGCGCCGCTTGCCAGCGCTTCCTGCGTCGCCCCGACCGCGACATCGAACGGCAGGTCCTTGTCGATCTCGGCCACACCGCCGGCCTCCCTGAGGCTCCCCAGATGGGCGGCCTCATGCGCATCGCCGCGCTTCTGGAGCAGGGCGGCGTCCTCGCTGTCCTCCGCCGGTTTCGGCCCGCGCCCGTGCAGCCTCTCGAGGTCGAGAAAGCTGGCATGGGCGCACGACATAAAGCGCATCAGGTCCGAGGCGGAAAGGCGGACGCCGTGTCCCTCGCGCTTCATGCAACCGCCTCGACCGCGTCCCGGGCGGCGAGGCGCAGCGTCTGTCCGCCGAGCTCGCGGAAGGCGCGCTGGCGGCAGGTGAAGACGATGATCTGGAGATCGCCGGCCTGCCGGTGCAGGGCGTCGAACATGCGTTCGATTCGGTCGTCGTCGGTGAAGACCAGCGCGTCGTCGAGCAGCACCGGGGCGTGGCGGCCGTCCTTCGCCAGCATCCGCGCGAAGGCGAGGCGGACCAGAAGGGCGACCTGCTCCTGCGTGCCGCCCGAAAGGATGTCGATCGGCTCGGCCTGGCCGTTGCGGGTCAGCGCCTCGGGCAGGAGGGTGTCCTGGGTCCAAGTCAGCTCTGCGTCCGGCCATAGGAGTTGCAGAAGCGGCTTCAGCTCGGCCGCGACCGGGGCGAAGTAGCGTTCGCGCGCCTCGGTGCGGGCGTGGGTCAGGGCGGCTTCGAGACGGCGCAGGACGGCGACCTCGTGGGCATGGCGGGCAAGCTCCGCCTCTGCGGCCGGCAGTTCCTGCTCGCACTCCGCCAGCCGTTCCTCGACCGCTTCTCCCGAGCCGCGGGCGATGCGCTCGTCCAGCGTCGCGATCTCGGGGCGCAGGCGGGCGATGTCGGCGCGCGCTGCATCCTCGACCGACCGCGCGCGCCTCAGGGCCGCTTCGGCGGCGGCCAGGTCGGGCGCGGCGCGCAGCTTCTCCGCGTGGATCGCCTCGGCCGCCTCGAGTTCCTGAACGGCCTGCCGCATGGCCGCGTCGAACGCCGCGACCGTGGCATCACTGAGCGCGGCGAGGGCGGTTTCCGCCCGGCTCAGGCGATCGCGGGCGCCGGCCTCGGCTGCGTCGGTGCCGGCCAATGCCTCCCGCGCTTTCGCCATCGCTTCGGAAGCGATTGCCTGGGTGGACTGCGCCGCGGTCATCACCGACCCTGCCGTGCCGAGCCTTGCCTCGGTGGCGGCCGGGTCGAGCGCCTCGGCATCCTCCTCGGCCTCCGGGATGCGCGCCAGCACTTCGCGAAGTTTCTCTATGCCCGCGGGCGCCAGCGCCTCGAGCCGGGCCTTCGCCTCACGCGCCTGCGCCGCCGCCTGCGCGCGAACCTCGGCGGCTGTCCGGGCCGCGGCAAGATCGGGCAGCCCAAGCGCGTCCAGCTCTTTCGCCAGCGCCTTTTCGGCCCGCTCGACGGCGTCGTCCTCCTGGGCCCCGGCGCCGGGACGGATCTGGATCTCGCCGAGCCCGTCGACCGCCAGCCTCGCGCCGCGCGGGATGGGGTAGGGGGTTCCGCCATCCAGCGCCCGGCCGTCGAGGGTCACCGCCCCGTCGCGTCCTGCCGCGTAGGTGACGACCAGTTGCGTCGCCATCGCGTCGCGGGTCGCCCGCGCAGTGGCGAGGGCCGTCGACAGGCTCTCCAGCTTGCGCAGCGCCGCCTGGTCGGGGCCGGTGAGTGCGGCCGCCTCGGCTTCCTCCCTCAGCTTGCGCGTTGCCTCGGCCTCGGCGATGCGCTGGACAAGCTCGGCGCGGCGCTGCGCGCCATCCCGGGCGGCCTGCTGGCGCCCGGCCCGGCGGTGGTTTTCCTCGGCTTGCTTCAGTGCGGTCTTCGCCTGATCCAGCGTCGCCTCGGCGGCGGTCAGGGCGGTGCGCGCCGCGGCATGGTCCGCCTGCGCTGCGGCCTTCGCCGCGGCAGCCCCGGTCGCGAGCCCGGCGGCCTCGTCGCGTTCGGCGAGCGCGACGCGCAGGGCTTCCAGTCGGGACTGCGCCGCGGCGACGGCCATGCGGGCGGTCGTCACCTTGCGCGCTTCGGCCTCGACGCTCTCGGCATGGCGCTCGGCCACGGTGTGGGCCTTGGTCGCATCGTCGAGACGCTTCTTCCGTGCGGCCAAAGCGTCCGGTGCCTCGATCTCGGCCAGTTCGCGCCGCTTGCGCTTGCGCCGGTCCAGGGCGTCGTGCAGCGCCGCCGCCGTGGTCGAAAGCTCCGACCGGCGCAGGCGCAGCGCCTCGACCCGGTCCGACGCCGCCTTCCACGGTCCGCCCGTCTTCTCGCGCCCGGTCGCGGTTGCGAGCACCGACAGCTCTTCGCGGCAGCGTGCCAGGGCCATGTCCATGCGTCGGCCGCCGGTCATCGCCTCGACCTCTTCCGAGACCGACGACATCAGGTCGCGCCGTGCCTCCAGCGCCGCCGCCTGCTCCCGGTTCGAGCCGCCGGTGAGGCCGGTCATGCCCTGGCGCACCCAGACCAGCCCCGAGGGGCCACCCGAGGTGCCGCCGACCAGCCGGGCGATCCACGCCTCGGCCTCGTCGGCCTGGGCGACAAGGCGGCCGGCCTGGTGGACCGTCGCCGCGGGGCGCGAGGTCCAGCGCTTGGCGATGGTGAAGGTGCCGGCATCGGTCTCGACCTCGACCGTCACCTCGGGCGCGCCGCCCGCATGGGGCTTCAGCGCCTTGATCTCCTTGTCGTTGGCGCCGTGGGCCTTGAAGAACAGGGCCTGGACGGCGTCGAACAGGGTCGACTTGCCGTGCTCGTTCGGCTCGCAGAGGACGTTCAGCCCATCGCCGATGCCGGTGAGGCCCGTCAGCGCGGTGAACCGGCGGACGTTGTTCAGGGTGATGGCGCGGAGCTTCATTGACGGGCCTCCTTCACATAGGCGTAGAGCCGGGCGAGCGCATCGGCCGCCACCTCGCGATCCTCGCGCGAATGGGTCTCGCCCTCGGCCTCGGTCATCAGCGCATCGGCGGCGAGCCGCAGCGCCCCGCCGCGGTCGATCTCGTCGAGGTCGGCCAGTTCGTACTGTGTCTGGAGCGCGCCCGTCCGCAACTCGAAATGTGCGAACTCGGGGCCGATGTGGCCCGCCGCCCGCGTCAGCTCGACCTGCTCGGGCAGGCCGGCCCAGCCCGACGCGTTGACCCGCACCAGCCGGTCGCGGCGGGCCTCTGCCGGCAGCAGGTCCAGCAGCGCCGCGGCGGCGTCCTGGCCGGGCGTGAGGGGCAGGTCGAGGTCCTGCCAGAGGAAAGCGCCCGTCTCGATCTCCTCGACCAGGGGCGCGGCGCCGAGGCCGTCGATGCTGACCGCCAGGCAGACGCCGCGCCGACCATGCTTGAAGCGGTCCTGTTCCGGGCTGCCCGGGTACTGCACACGCGGCCCGATCTGCATCCGGCCGTGCCAGTCGCCGAGCGCCAGGTAGTCGAGCCGCGCCGACCGGTCGCGGTCCGGCGGGACGTTCGCGGCTTCGTCCGTGAAGTCCGTCACCGCGCCATGCGCCAGCCCGATGCGGAGCGTTCCCTCGTCCGAGGGCATCGTGACCAGCGCCTCGGTCGCGTCGGCGCCGGAGGAGCGCCATTCGACGGGGCAGGGCAGGAGGGTTGCCTCGGGCGACAGGCTTACCGGCTCGGGCGCGGTCAGGCAGCGGACGTTGCCCGGCGCCTCGCGCGCGATCATGTCCCAGAGCGGCTCGGCCTCGCGCAGGTTGTCGTGGTTGCCGGGCAGCAGCCACCAGCGCAGGCCGGCATCCTCGGCCATCGCCGCGATCGCCTGGCGCACGACGGGCAGCGAGGGCGTCGGGGTGTCGAAGGTATCCCCGGCAACGAGGATGTCGTTTGCGCCATGGGCGCGCGCGGCGGTGGCGATGCGGGCGATGGCACCGTGGCGGGCTTCGCGCAGCCGGCCGCGGATGCTGCCATCAGGCGGCTCGGGGATGTTGGCGAACTTGGTGCCGAGATGCAGGTCGGAGGTGTGGATGAAACGGAAGGTCATGGATTACTCCTGAACGGCAGGCAGGGTCGGCGGGCGGGCTCGATGTATCGAGCCATGAGGGACAAGTACGACAGATCCTGTCGTGCAGCAGGCACGCCTGACCGGCTTTGGAGGTAATTTCGCTGAACGCATGGTGAACATCTCAGAGTAGAACGTCCCCGTTCCGTTGCGGATCGGCGAGCAGCATGCGCAGACCGTCGGGGGAAACGACCTCCACCGAATCGCCCCAGGATAGCAGGTGCCAGGCCATCTCGAGCCAACCCGAGGCGGTGAATCGCACCTCCAGCCGCCCGTCCGCAAAGTGCTGGCTGCTCTGTGTCGGGTGAAACCGCCAATCCGCGGCGCGGTCGGCAGCCTGCTCCGAGAACCACAGGACGACCTCGCCGTGTTCCTCCTCGGCTTGGTACGAGCCGAAGGCCCGCGCCGCATGTGCGGCCAGCCTGAATTTGGGATCGCGTGCGAAGGGTGTCTGCGTCGCCTCGACATCGATCATCCTGTCCAGCCGAAAATGGCGCAGCACCGCGTCATCGCCCGTCTGCTTCGCCACCAGGTAGTGCCGCGCGCCGATTAGGATGCCATAGGGCTCCACCTCGCGCGCCCTCCCGGAGTACGAGAACCGCAACAGCCATGGCCCCTTGAGCGCGTGCGCCACGGCCTCTGCCATTCCTGGGTCGATCTGGACGAAGGGCCCGGGCCGCGCCGCGACCCCGTGCGCCTCAAGCATCGCGTCGGTATCGGCCTCGGCCGCCCGCGCGGCGGTTGGGGGCAGCGCCGCCAGAAGCCCGTCGCGCAGGCTGGAGAGCGCATTAGCCTCGCGCTGGTCGCCCTGCGCCTCGAGCGCTGTGATGCCGGGTTCCAGCGCCTCCAGCTCCTCCGCCCCCCTCAGGCGCATCCGCGCGACCAGCATCTCCTTCAGTCGCCACCGCCGCTTGCGGTCCGGACCGTCGTGGACCTCGACCGCGTGGGGAAAGGTCTCGATCAGGGCGCGGACCATCCGCTGCGCGGTACGTCCGTGGACATGGAAGGCTTGTGAGATTTCTTCGAGAGTCACGCCGGAATAGCGAGAGGCCGCCAGATCCGCGAGGCGCAGCAATTTGATAGCATTGGAAGGAAATTCTGCCTTGCTCCACTTCAGACGATTTTTTGAATGCCGACACGGACAGATTCGAAACAATGCCAGCCGAAAGATGCCGCAACATCGACAGCCAGTGATAGGCAGAATCTCTACAATATCATGACCGGGTGACCCACCTTAATACAACCGATGCAGTCGGGGGGCGGTCACACCATCGAGGCCATGCAATGGAGGCAGGCCAGGGTGTTTGAGAACAGGATTGTCGCACTAATCATCCGTTTCCTGGTTCCGGCTCCTCGGGCGAGAGCCGGAACCAGAGACGGACGGGTCGGCGCGAAAGAAGGAGGAACGACTGAAGATCGAGTGAGGTCTTGATCTGGCCATCGAGCCGGAAACCCGAACGGGAGGCAGATGACTTAACAAGCTTCTGGCGACAACCAACCAGGGTTCGGCGGTTCCACTGGTCGATTTCGACCGACTGGTGGCCTCCTGTTTTGACGATTTTGGGGTGGAACGCGTTTACCGGGCGCTCGATCGCTTGCCGATCCCGCACCGCGCGGGTTCGGATGCCGAGCGATTGGCATCCGCATGGCTTGCCGGCACCGGGCAGCGGGCACAGCCCGGGAGCATTGGAAAGGAGAGATAAGGCACGACCCATGCAGGACCGGATCACCCGCACACACTTTATGGGTAACCGTTCAGTGCTGCGCCGTATCCGCCGCCGCCGGGCTTCTCCCGCCCGGCGGTGCTTGACGATGACGATTTCCATGGCGGCATCGGGCCGCCCCGTCATCGATGAAGGAAATCTGCATGAAAATCCAGATCGAGCGCCGGCACTCCGGCGGACCGACCGCGACCGCCACAAAAGGCGGCACACAACTGCGCCCTCCGCGCAACTTCACCGTCGAACATCGACGTGTTCGGCGACAGGTCCGGCAACCGGGAGGTGCACGATGAGGAGTCGAGAAACCGGGGCTGACAGCCTGGCCCACCTTATCGCCAATACGCTGGCGGAGGCGCGAGCCGTGAGTACCGATCTGCGCGAGATCATCATTCCAATATTGTCGCCGGTCCAACGGACGTATCCGCAGCACGTGGCGCGGCGGGTCGCCGGCGGCAGGATTTTCGACGAGGCCTTCGTCCGCGATCTCGATGCGCTGATCGACGATCTCGAGCGGCACGTCTCGAACGAAACTCGTGTCGGCTGGCAGGCAGATGGCAATCACATCCGCGGGGGATACGAGATCATCTCCCGCGACGCCGGGATTACGCGACTTGCGCCGTCGATCGGGCGTATGCGCGAGTTTCGCGACGGGATCATGCGGGTGCTCGATCTTGCAAAAGGCTTCCGCTTGGCGGAAGAAATCTTTCAGCCGTGATCCAAGGCGGCGCCTCCCGGGGCGCCGCCGCTTGAGGGCCGGCAGGCCCGGGCGGTCGGCCGGATCACCGGCCGCCGGTGTGTCGTTAATTATCCCTTTTGCTGCTGCCCGACGACACGCCACTTGATACGCTGCCCAAGGTAGGTCAGCCGCGCCGCGTCATCGCGACAACGTTCGCGCTGGCATTGGGGATGTCCCTACAGGGGCACTGAATGCGCGAGATGTCGATCTCAAGGGAGTCTACCCAATCCCGGAACTCCTCGATCGGCGATCTTTCAAAGTGGCTCTGATTGTGGATCGTGGCGACAATAAAATCCTCTTTAAATTTTTAGTAACTTGCGGGCGTGTGGTTGGCTGTGTAGCACGCTTGTAGCACAATCAACACGTTTGCTCGACGAGCGTGGGTCAGTGAAGCGATGTCAATCTGGTTCTGGTTAGTTCTAATCGCTCCGGCGGTAGGGGCCGAAACGCCAGCGCAAACACCCTTGAAATCACAGAAAATTCCCTGAGAGTCCGGCCGGATTCCGGCGGTGGGTCCTGAAGTGTGGCGTACTCTGTGCGCGGGATCAAGAGGTACACACCGGGTGGCGCGCGCGACGAGCGCCAACGCGATCGTGTGGATTTCCTTGTTGCGCAGCACGCTGTCGGGATTCTTTTTGCTGTCGCGCAACTTCGGCTTGGTCGCCCGGGTCTCCGTGATGTGCACGATCCTCGATCTGGGAGCGTGGTCGGCGATGCAACGTGGACGAGAGCGCAGAGCTCATCTCGCTGGCAAGCGCGGCCGGATTTCGCTGCTTAACCTCGGTTGCAGGCTTCCGGGCCTATCTGGGCAAACTCTCGGTTGCCATCAGCGACGAGGCGGCGGCGTAGCATTTCAAACGTCTCCCAGCCCTCCCGATTGCGGCACCAAGCTGTCGCTTGAGGCTGAGCCAAAGTTGACGGCGTGCCAAGGTCACGAAAAGACTACAAATGCCTGCAACGGTTGGATTATGAAGCGATGAGGCGGAGGCATGATAAAAAACAATGGACGTATTTTCCCTGAATCAGAAGTCGATCGAGCGATATGAGAATTTCTCTCGCTCCTTCGCCAACATTCGCTCCGAAGATCTTCAATTCGCAATCGATCGGGCCTACAATGAGCGCCGATATGTCCGCGAACCGCTTATCAGTCTTAACCCCCGGTTCAGACCCGGAGCCTCGGTTGATGAGCGGGCCATCGATGGAACAATTCTTGCGGACACGGCAAAAGTCTTCCGCCGCAATGATGGAGCCCCGATCGAGCTCTATGTGCACCAGGACATGGCGCTCGGCATGGCGCAATCCGGAAAAGGCTTTGTCGTCACAACAGGTACGGGATCAGGCAAGTCGCTCTGCTTCTTCATTCCATTGATCGACGCGGCAATTCGCGCGCGGGCCGCGGATGGGCCTTGATGCTGTAACCGCCCCCCGACGGCATCGACGTGCCAGGGTGGGATCGCAACAATCCATTTTGGGAGGCGGTCATGTCGGAGATTACCACGGTCGGATTGGATCTCGCGAAGAATGTGTTTCAGGTCCATGGCGCTGACGCCAGAGGTGGCGTGGTCTTTCGCAAGAAGCTCAGAAGGGCCGCGGTGCTCGAGTTCTTCGGCAAGCTGCCGCCCTGCCTCGTGGCGATGGAAGCCTGCGGTGGCGCGCATTTCTGGGGGCGGGAGCTGACACGGCTCGGCCATGACGTCAGGCTCATCCCGCCCGCCTACGTAAAGCCGTT